>CACWSX010000001.1 GCA_902763615.1 uncultured Prevotellaceae bacterium
TTTCCTCGAAGGCGGGCACGATGCGCCCCGTGGCCGAGACGCTGACGTCGATGGTGCCGCGGTCCACCTCGGAGATGATGAGTGCCTTGCGGTCGAGGGCCGGAATCATCTGCGTGCCGAGCCAGGCACCTGCGCCGAGCACCGCTACCGCGATGACAACGGCCACGGCGATGCGACGGAGTTTGCGCCGGCGTTGTTCACTGACAGGTATCGCCCTGTCCATCGTCTGATTATCGTTCTTCATATATCTAATGTTCAATAGTCAATGTTCAATGAGACGTTCTACGTCTGCCGTGAGTTCGCAGCCGCGCTCGAAGTCCCAGAGGGCGATGCTGCGGAGCTGATAGTAATAGTACCAGTAGTTGAAGAGTTGCTGGATGCGGTTCTGGCGGGCCTGGTCCTTGGCGGTCTGGGCGCTGGAGAGTTCGAGGGTCGAGATACTGCCGATTTTGAACGTCTCGACGTTGGTGTGATAGCGGCGTCGGGCGATGGTGTCGGCCTCGCAGGCGATGCGCAGCTGTTCGGCCTGGTTGTTGAACTGCTCGGTCAGGATAAAGATGTCCTGGCGGAAGTCCTGCGACTGCTGGCGCAGCTGGCCCTGGATGATGTCGCGGTTGCTCTCGGCGAGGCGACGCTGCCCCTTGCGCTTGCCCCAGTCGAGGAGTGGGATGGTGATGCCGACCTGCACGACCTCGTTGCTCAGCAGATGGCGATAGGCGCTGCTCATGTTCTCGCCCGTGCCGGTATAGCCGAGCTGGGCGTAGAGGTTGATGCTCTGGCGGTTGGCGCGGGCCGAGGCCACGGCATAGTCGGCCTCCATCTGGCGGCGGCGCATGGTGGTGGCGAGCGCGTTGTTCTGGAGGGCGTGGGCAAGGACGTCCTCGTAGTCGAGATGGATACCCAAGGCCGACGCTTCGGGAACGGTGGCGGCGATGGGGGCTTCCACGTCGAGGAACGATCGGAGGGCGAACTGGCGGGCCTGGCGGGTACTCTCGCTGTTGGTCAGGGCACTGCGGGCGGTGAGCACGTCGAGGCGCAGTTGCAGCACGTCGTTCTCGCTGATGGTGCCCATGCGGCGCTTGGCCTGTGCCACCTCGTAGAGTTTCTTGGCGGTCTGCAGGTTCTGCCGGGCGATGTTCACCTGTTCGCCGGCCAGCAGCAGCGAGAAGTAGAGGCTGATGGCCTGCATGGCTACCTGCTCCGTCTCGGTGAGAAAGCGTGCCTGCGCCTCACGGTAGCGCAGCGGCTCTATGCGGCGGTTCCACTTCAGGTGGTTCACGCTGAAGAGTGGCTGCGAGAGGGTGACGGCCACGGGCAGCGACATGAACTGAGTACCGCCCGTGGGCCACAGCTTCTGCTTGATGTTCACTGCCCCGTCGAGTCCGAGGTAGTCGTTGCGCACGAACGACAGCGAGCCGTCGGCCTGCTGGTACGAACTGTAGCGCTTGTTCCACGACGGAGCGGTGCCCTGTAGCGACACCTCCGGCAGCAGGTCGGCGCGGTAGCTGCGCCACTGCCAATAGGCCGACCGCAGTTCGCCCAGGGCCACGGCAGCATCGATGCTCTGGCGACGCGCCATCACGATGCAGTCGTCGAGGGTAAGGCGAAGCGTGTCTGTCTGAGCTGATACACCCACGGGGAGCATGGTGATTAGGAGGGAGATAATAGTCCGAAGGCTACGGACTATTAGTCCGTTCTCGTCGGACTGCGAGTCCGTTCCCGTCGGACTAAAAGGTACAACGTATTCTATATTTTCTGACATAGTCTTGTTTATTCGTGTCGCAATGCTTCTACTGGTCGTTTGTACATGGCGCGGAACGTGGGGACGACCATGCCGAGGGTGACGATGGCGAGGAGCAGGAGGTACTGGATGGCGCAGACGATGAGGAAGTGCAGCCAGAAGGTGTTTACCCAGTCCGTTTCCTGACCAGTGCCGCTCATAGTGAAGCCGTGAGCGAGGCCAACGTTCATGGCGAACTGGAGCCAGATGATTTGTCCGATGTGTGCCGAGTATGACGTTGAGCAGGAGCAGGGCGATGAAAGTGCCAATGACGGAAAGTTCAATACCTATGTCGCGCGAGTAGAGATCACTGGCATAGTCGGCGTAGGAGCCGACAAGTGCAAGGCCGTAATTGCCAGTCTGGAGTTCCAACTGCGCGTCCTTCTGGCTTATTCGGGCAATGAAAGTAGCGACATCGGCCTCGGGACGCAAGCGGATGAGCATCCGCTCATTGGTAGTGGACAGGGCGGTGCGGGGGGTGAGGATGATGTAGCTGTAGCGCTCATGGGGGCGCAGGCGAAAGTCCTCGACAACACCTGCGACGGTATGGTGGGCAACGACTTTTCGGCCTTGGGCCAAGGCGGGGTCGCTGTAGTCATACTCCACGAGGCGGCGGCCTACGGCCTGGTCAGTGCCGAAGAGGGCAAGAGCCATAGAGCGGGTGATGACGGCACCGTCCTCTGGGCAGTCTTTGCTGAGAACATCGGCGGCGGGGCTGCCCTCGACGGGCGTAAGGCCGAGGGTCTCAAAGAACTGCTCACCGAGGATGAAATCGTTCTTGTAAGCACCGCAGAAGCGGGTGGTGTCGGCATCAGCACAGTAGGAGGAGAGGCGGTAGCCGCCGAAGTTGTCGATGAAACCGGCGGACTGTACCTCATGGAGGTCGCGGGCGCGGTCGCGGAGGGCGTAGAGGTTGGCGATGTACTGGAGGGCAATGCGCTCGTCGGGGGTAAGGCGGGCGGTGTCGGCTTCCGTCAAGCCATTGGGAAGGGATGCAGGCAGGTCAATGGGTTTGGCGTTGTTGGAGAACCCCACCGCTCCCACCAGTAGATGGTCGCGCTCGAAGTCGCCGGCGGGGCGGCATAGGTAGGTGTCGTAGGCCGTGACGATGATAGCGTCGAGGAAGAAGAAACTGAGCAGGGCGACGAGGGCTATCTCCACTACTATCCACGCGTTCTGCTTGCGGTGAGCCCAAAAGTTTTTTATTGTCTGGTTCATCTTTTCTGATTTAGCGATTCGACGATAGGTTTGCGGAGTGAGTGCCAAGCGGGCAGCAGGGCGGCCATGAGGTTAAGCACGACGCAGCACGCGAAGGCCACGAGGAAGAGCGTCGGAGTGAAGAACATCCGGAAGTCGAGGCCCATGTCGATGCTCACCCGACTGAGGCCATGGAACATACTATGAACAAACTCGGTCTCGCTGATGGCGGTGATGAAGAGCCATGACAGCAGCCAGCCGGCGATGCCGCCGAGGAGCGTGAGCACAAGGTTCTCGTGGATGACCTCGTTGAGCAGTGTGCGCTGCTTGGCGCCAAAGGCCTTGCGGATGCCCATCTCGGCGCGGCGGGCTTCCATGCGATTGCTCATCAGTCCACTCAGGTTGATGGCGGGCAGCAACAGGAACAGCAGCATCAGCAGCGCGGGCGGTGTCAGTTCCTTAGCCTTCATGGCAAGGTCCTGGCCATCGCTGTGGTTGAAGAAGTTCAACGTTTTGAAGAAGTGCGTATCGGCATCTATCCGCCACTCGCCCCAGTCCTTGCCCAGCCGCGCATTCATCACGGCATTGTACTGTCGACGCAGCGGCTCTATCTCATCGAGGAAGTCCTGGCGGCTGTAGCCCTCGCGTAGCAGCAGGCGCACGTTGAGCTGGCCGGAGTAACTGACTTGGTCGATACAATGGTCTGGATCTGAATAATCGCCGACTTTCACTGAATAGGGTACGTAGATGTCGGCTGTGGCATTCTCCATCAGCGAACTCACCGTTTTGACCACGCCGACAACGCGGAAAGAGTGGGAGCCGCTGCTGTCGTCGATACTCACATGCGTGGCTTCGCCGAGCAGCTCGGCCACCTTGTCAGTGATGACGCATACGCGCTCGCCTTGGCGGAACTCCTTCTCAGAGAAGGGGCGCCCGCTGAGGAAATCGAGGTCGTATAAACGGAAGAAACTGGGGTCGGTACGCAGGGCATAAGCGGCTGTTTTATGCTGCTGTGCCTCGTCGTCGACAATCAGGAAGGCTTCCGTGACGCCCGTGGCGGACTCCACGCACTTCAGCTGTCGGAAACAAGAGTCGAGGGCGGCCGTGGAGTAGCGCATGTCGAAACTGCGGCCACTCTCGGCCAGCGACTTGGTGTAGAAGCCGAAGAGGGGATAGAGCGTGCGGCTTCGATTCGACTCTGGTGGGATGTCTGCCAGTTTAATGTTCAGGAAGATGGCAATAACCATCGCCGAGGCGATGGCCACCGCCGTGCCCGCGACGTAGATGGCGGAGAACAGTTTGTCCTCGCGAATGAGCGCAAGAGCGTGTCGTATGATCTTAATCATCCGTGTTATTCGTTTAATCTGTGGTCAAAATATATTCGTGAAATTCGCGTAATTCGTTGTTTCACATAATCTGCCGCCCGTCGAGGAATTTGATAATCCTGTCTGTCTGGGCGGCCTGCTTCTCGTTGTGGGTTACCATGACGATGGTGCGGCCGTCCTCCTTGTTCAGTTTGTGCAGCAGTTCCATAATCTCGGCACCCATCTTCGAGTCGAGGTTGCCGGTGGGCTCGTCGGCCAGCAGGATTTCGGGGTTGCCGATGATGGCGCGGGCGATGGCTACGCGCTGGCACTGTCCGCCGGAGAGCTGCGTGGGGCGGTGCTTCATGCGGTGGCTGAGGCCGACGCGCTCGATGACCTCCTTGGCCAGACGGATGCGCTCGCCGCTGCGCACGCCACGGTAGATGAGCGGCAGCTGCACGTTGTCAATCACGTTGAGCGTCGGTATGAGGTGGAACGACTGGAAGACGAAGCCTAACGTCTTGTTGCGCAGTTCGGCAAGTCGGTTGTCGCTCATCTTCGGGTTAATCACCTGTCCGCACAGTTCAATCTGTCCACTCGTCGGTTCGTCGAGCAGTCCCATGATGTTCAGCAGCGTAGATTTGCCGCAGCCTGACGGTCCCATGATGCTCAGGAACTCGCCCTTCTTCACTTCGATGTTTACATTCTCCAACGCCTGTGTCTCCACTTCGTCGGTACGGTAGATCTTGTTGATCCCTGTTAATTTAATCACTGTTTCCATTGTTCTTTTGTTTTTATTGTTATTTGTTTATTCATCTTTTAATGCTTCGGTAATTTCGCTCCGGCAGATGCGCAACGCGGGGATGGCGGTGGCGATGAGCACGGCACATAATATAATAAGGTACACGATGACGGAGACCACGAGGAAGTGGGTGCCGAAGTCATCGAACCAGAAGTGGACGGCGGGATTAAGGCTCCCAAAATCGCTGTAGAGACCATGGGCGGTGGCATACTGGAAGTAGATGGCGCAGCCGGCGACAACGCTGAGGGTGGTGAGCAGCCACGCCTCGCGGATGAAGCCCCAGAAGACACTCCACTTCGTCGCGCCGAATGCCCTACGCACGCCAGCCTCCTCGCGACGCTGACGGGTGTACATCAGCAGCGTGCCGAACACGCCGAACGCGAGGTTGATGGCGAAGAACGCGGCGATGAGCAGGTTGCGACGCGTCTGCTTGCCCATCCAACTGCTATTGAGATCTAATTCGCTGGCTTCACGGGCAGTCTGCATCTTTCGGATATAGTTGTGCTCTGTCACGATGTTGTGCTGCACATTGCGCTCCTGTTCCTGCACGAAGCGGCGGGCATCGATGCCATCCCGCAGACGGACGATGATATTCGCTCTTGCCCTTGCCCCAGGGCTGAGGACAAATACGTTGGCCATGTCACGGTCGTAAACCTCGCGCCGGAAGTCCTCCACCACGGCACGGATGTGCCAGTCGCGGCGTACAGGCTCCCATTGTCCGCTTTCGGGGTTAAGCCCTATATTGTCCGTGTAGATGATTTTTCCTGCCACGTCGATGGTTCCGAAGAATGCCATCGCCACGGAGCGGGTGATGATGATGGTATTGTTATTCTCACAGCCGTGTGTCAGTTCGGCGGTAGGCACCTCGGGTGTCAGCGACTGGATGCCATAGGCTTCGAAAATCTTGGAGTCTTTCTCGAAGTCCAGATAGTGGCATAGTATTGTGTCGCCGTCGTGGTAGTAGGAGCCGAAGAGGAAACTCTCACCGAATCCTATCACGTTTTCGTCGTATGAGAGGCAGCCCACTTCCACCTCGTCCATCTCCTGCACCTTCTGCATGAGACGACGCGGCCCGTCGTAGAAACTTATGCCTGCCATAGCACGCTCATTATCGGTCAGCGAACTGGCTATTTCCATCTTCACGATGCGGTCAATGTCGCAGTTCATGGGCAGGTGGGTGACATAGGATGTGATAATGACAGGGTCGAAGGCCCACCAGCAGGCGCAGGTGACAAGTACGAGTTCGATGGCGAGCCAGATGGACGTCTTGCGTCCGAAGATATCTTTCAACTGTTTCATTTCTTAATCATCATGGATTCTACGATCGGTTTACGGAGGCTGAGCCATGCGGGGAGTGTGGCCGCTAAGACATTGAGGAGGCTGCAAAAGAGCAGGGCAATGAGGAAGATGGCGGGGCCGAAAAGCATCTCGCCCTCGATGATGGGCACTCGGCCGAAGGTCTTCGTGTTTTCGGAGAATACATAAAAGACCCAGTCGCGCCAGGCGTAGAGTGCCGTCCATGCAAGGCACAGTCCAACGAGAGCACCAATGAGCGTGAGTATGAGGTTTTCCATGATGACCTGTCCGAGCAGCGTCCTCCGCTTGGCGCCGAAGGCTTTGCGGATGGCCATCTCTGGTAGCCGTCGCTCCATGCGGCTGGCCACCATGCCGCTCAGATTCAGGGCAGGCACAAAGAGCAGGAGCAACAGGATGGCGGCGGGCGTGAGGAACCACAGACGGTTGTCGTTGACATTGGCGTAGAACATATGGCTAAATTCACTCCACACCTCCGAGTAGTAACTCACCAGAGGAGTCAACACATCGGCAGGATCATCCTTATGTGTTGCATTGTATCTGGCTTCAACCGACTTCAGTTCTTGCATAAAGGCATCGAGCCGGTCGGCAGGCACGCTGAAGTAAAGATGAAGCGGCACACTTCTCCAGGCATTGAGCGACAACCACTCTTTCATCATCCCGTCTGCTGATAAATACAGATAGATGTCGGCCAGACACACCTCGGTCAGTGCGCTGGGCGTTTCCACCACGCCGCAGATGCGGAAGTCCAAGTTGTTGAAACGGACGGTCTGCCCTAAGGCCTTCGCATCCTTGCCGAAGAGCAAATCGCTGATTTCCTTCGTGATGACTGCCACACGGCGCTCGTTGTCGAAATCATCCTGCGTAAAAGGTGCTCCCTCGATGAAGTGGAACTGATAGAAGCGGAAGAACCCCGGCTCGGTATTCTTGAGCCGCACCTCGCGGTCGTGCAGGGCATCGGGCAGTTTTACATACCCTTTTACGCCGTATGTCTCGTCCACAGCCATCACACACTCCGGTGCCTTCATGGTCTGGAACAGGTCGCGGAACATCTGGTAATCAATGCCTACCGTGTTGCCTGTCTGTTTCTGATAAGCAAAGTGTGTCAGTTTGTACGTCGTGCTGCGGTGTACCTCCGGCGCAATGTCGGCCACCTTCACGTAATACACTTCGGCAATGAGCATCACGAAGGCCACGGCCAGCGCCGTGCCAGCGATGTACATTGCTGAGTAGAGTTTCTCCTCGCGAATCAGGGCGAGGGCCTGTCTGAAATATCTCATATCATTCATCTTTTAATGCTACGGTTATCTCGCTCCTGCAGATGCGCCATGCGGGGATGGCGGTGGCGATGAGCACGGCACATAATATAATAAGGTACACGATGACGGACACCACAAGGAAGTGGGTGCCGAAGTCGTCGAACCAGTAGTGGACGGCGGGATTACTGCCCTCGAAACCTTTGAAGAGACCATGGGCAGCGGCGAACTGGAAATAGACGATGCAGCCGAGGACGACACTGATCGTGGTCAACAGCCACGCCTCGCGGATGAAGCCCCAGAAGACGCTCCACTTGGTAGCACCGAAGGCGCGACGCACACCGGTCTCCTCGCGGCGCTGGCGGGTGTACATGAGCAACGTGCCAAAGACACCAAAGGCGAGGTTGATAGCAAAGAAGGCGGCAATGAGCAGGTTGCGGTGCGTCATGCGGCTGGTGCCGTAACGGTCGGTATACGCTTTCGCCCCCTCGCGAACTGTCTGCATCTGGCTGACATAACAGTGCTCCGTCATCAGGTCGTGCTGCACCTCATGCTGGTGCTCCTCCATGAAGCGCTGGGCATCAACACCCTCGCGCAGTCGGGCAATGATGGGAACATTGATGCCCGGTGCACCTTGGCAAACGAACAAGATGGTATAGTCGCGGTCGTAAACCCCATAGCGCACATCCTCCACCACGGCGCGGATGGGCAGGTCTTTAACCATCCACTCATAGTCCATCTTGTCTGGGTTATAGCCATAGTAATGCGCCTTTACTGTGCGCCCTGCCACATCGGTAGTACCATAGAGCGCCATGGCGGTGGAGCGTGTGAGAATGACGGTCTGCTCAAACACAGCGTCGCGGGTCAGTTCGGCGGTAGGCACCTCGGGTGTCAGCGACTGGATGCCGAAGACCTCGAACATCTTGTCGTCCCGTCCGAATCCGTAATTTGTGACTCTAAGGGTGTCGTTGTCGCGGATAAGATGATAGGCCATGCTTGTTATGCCAGAACCAATGGGGTTGTTGAAGGCGCGGTAGGCCATCTCCACACCGTCCATCTCCTGCACCTTATGCAGCAGACTTTCCTCCTCGAGTCCGATGGGTATTTGGGTGGTAAATAACTGCTGCGTGGGGAGGGTGCTGGCCACCTCGAAGCGCACCAGACGGTCGGGGTCATAGCCTAACGGCAGGTTTGTGACGTAGGACGTGACGATGACGGGATCAAAGGCCCACCAGCAGGCGAAGGTGACGAGCACGAGTTCGAGGGAGAGCCAGATGGACGTCTTGCGTCCGAATATTTCTTTCAGCTGTTTCATTTCTTAATCATCATTGATTCAACGATTGGTTTCCTAAGGCTGAGCCAGGCGGGAAGCGTTGCCGCCATCAGCAGTGGCACCGTGCCGTAGAGGGTGTCACTTTCGGAGAAGACGTAAAAGACCCAGTCGCGCCAGCCATACAGCGCTGTCCACGCGAGGCAGAGTCCTACGATGCCTCCGATAATCGTCAACACAAGGTTCTCCATGATAACCTCACCGAGCAGCGTCCTCCGCTTCGCGCCGAACGCCTTGCGAATGGCCATCTCTGGCAGTCGCCGTTCCATGCGACTGGCCACCATCCCGCTGAGGTTCAGCGCGGGCACTAAGAGGAGAAGCAGGATAGCGGGGACGACGTACCAGAAGAGGCTTACGTCAAAGGCATTGAAGATGTAGCCGATGTCATGCCATATTTGCTCGTAGTGCGACTGCAGACGGTCGGTTATGGTAACAGGGGCGTCTTTATGCAGGGCGTTGTAGCGTGCCTCTATGTCTTTCAGTTCTTGCAGGAAGGCATCGCGCTTGTCGGCGGGCACGCTGAAGGCGAGGCGTATGGGCATTTCTATACCATGAACGCCCCGGTCTCTCAGCGGATCCTCAATGGTGAATGGCATCCAGATGTCGGCCACGCATTTCTCCGTCAGTGCGCTGGGTGTCTCCACCACGCCACAGATGCGGTAGATGTGGTAGTCGAGGGTCAGCGTCCGTCCTACGCCCTTCTGTCCGTGCCCGAAGAGATGGTCGCGCAAATTCTCCGTGATGACCACATTGTTTCGCCCATTGTCGAAGTCGTCCTGTGTGAAGGGCCCTCCCTCGATGAAGTGAAACTGGTAGAGATGAAAGAACCCCGTGTCCGTCAGTTTCCCCTTCACGGAATACTTATGCACGCTGTCGGCCAGCGTGATGCCGAACAGGGTGTTCGACCACATCTCCATCTCTGCGGCCATGAACTCCGGCGTCTGCATCTTCTGGAACAGGTCGCGGTACGTCTCATAATGGATGTTCTCAATGTTGTCTTCGTTGTTCAGCAGCGTCATGTCGTCCAGATAGTATGTTGTGCTGCGGTGTACCTCCGGTGCAATGTCGGCCACCTTTACATAATACACTTCGGCAATGAGCATCACGAAGGCCACGGCCAGTGCCGTGCCAGCGATATACATTGCTGAGTAGAGTTTTTCCTCGCGCATCAGGGCGAGGGCCTGTCTGAAATATCTCATATCATTTACGAAAATTATCTGCCTTATTACGTGCTAAAACTGTGCCAAAACCGTAACTCATTGATAATCAACAAGGGCATAAAACAAAGTGTCCATTTTCGGACACTCATGGTGTCCGGAAATGGACATTAGTACACGATTTCAACATCATCACAGGCATCTGAGCCAGATAGAAAGCACATCGGTACACAAGTTTGTAGACCACAAACTTGTGTACCGATGTGCTTTTTTAACAAAAACAGGGTATATTCATCCTTCTACTCATCCCTTCGACATACCAAGGTTTGAATTACCAAGTCAGGTGCAGGCCGATGGAATTTGTGGTTAGAGCAAGTGTGGCGTTGCGTTTGGGGAAGAGACGGTCGGTGACGTAGTAAGTAAGTTCTGTGGAGAGGAAGCCGATGGCCGCCCCCGCACAGGCATCGTACCAATGATGGCGATCACGACACACGCGATCGACAGCGGTCAAAGTGGCGACGCTATAACCCGCAACAGAAATCCAAGGCGACAGATGTCCGAATTCCTTATGCAGTACGGTAGCCCCCGCAAAGGCGAAGGTGGTATGTCCGGAAGGAAACGAGCGGTTGTCGCTGTTGTCAGGACGCCACTCGTGGATGGAATGCTTCAGGGTATAGGCAACACCTGCCGAGACCACCCAAGAGCCCGCTGTCGCCACCAACAGCTGCGGCCACTCGTCGCGACTCTCCACGCCACAGGCCTTCAAGGTCAGCACAGAGGCATAAGGCACATATTGCAGCACATCGTCGAGGCCGTCGCTATGCCGTTGCTGGGCATGGACACCAATGATAACCAGAGTGAAAAACAGAAAGGCAATCCAACGTAACTTCATCTGCATCATAGCACTTATGGCTGCAAAATTACTATTTTTTCAGCAATCATGCAAAGAATTTAAAATTTATTGCTAACTTTGCACCCGCAATCGGTTCACCCTTTGGGTGAGGAAAGAGGGAATCAGGTGAAAAACCTGAACAGACCCGCTGCTGTGAGTCGTCCTTTACGGAGCAAACATAGTGTCACTGAGATTTTCGGGAAGACGTTTGCTGCCAGACGACAAGTCAGAAGACCTGCCGATGAGCAATAGTCGTTTGTCTGCCTCTGGGATTAGGAGACAACGAGAGAGGTGTAAGAGAAGCGTGAAGATAATAAGATTTCTTGCCGTACTGGCTACCATTAACTGTTGCCTTAACCAGTCTGTAATGGCTCAGGGTAACATAGATTCTGTGCAACATGTACGGGAGATTGTGGTGGTGTCGAAACCGGCCATGCGAGAGGTGGTGCCCAGCCAGAAACTCAATGGTGAGATGCTGGAAAAACTGAACACACATTCTGTGGCCGATGCTTTGCGCTATTTCTCAGGAATTCAGTTGAAGGACTATGGTGGTGTGGGAGGTATCAAGACCGTCAATATCCGTTCTATGGGTACCCATCACCTGGGTATCAGCTACGACGGTATCCAATTGGGTAATGCCCAGAACGGTCAGATAGACCTCGGACAGTTCTCGCTCGACAATGTGGAGGAAATCACTCTGTATAACGGACAGAAGAGTGCCATCTTCCAGCCCGCCAGTGACTTTGGTCATGCAGGGGCCATCTATATTCGTACGAAGGAGCCTGAGAATACCCACTTAAAGTTCAAGACACAATATGGGAGCAGCGACATGTTCCGCTTTTCGACGCTATGGGAACAGAAATTGTCTGAGACGCTGAGCTCGTCAGTCAGTGCAGGCTTCCTAACGGCCAGCGGTAAGTATAAGTTCCGTTACGAACGTCGTTACCCCAATGGCGAGACCGCTTGGGACACGACGGCCGTCCGACAGAACGGTGATATCCACGCTGAGCGCATTGAGGCGAATCTCTTTGGGCGACTCTATCAAGGCAGTTGGCAGGTAAAAGGCTATCTTTATAACTCCGCTCGAGGTATTCCTGGGGCTATCGTCAATAATGTGTGGCGACGGGGTGAGCGCCAACAGGATTTGAATACCTTCGTGCAGGCGGCTTTCGACAAGAACATCGGCGACGGTTTCAGTACACGGTGGTTGGCGAAATATGCCTACTACAACACCCATTATGTGAACAAAGACACGACGCAGTTGCCTGTAGACAATCGCTATAAGCAGCAGGAAGTGTATCTCTCTACGGCTAATGTACTCGAACTACTCCCTAACTGGAGTGCCTCGCTAAGTTATGATTTCAAATGGAACAAGCTCAATGCCGACACCTATAATTTCGCTTTCCCCACGCGCATCTCGAATCTTGTGAGCCTAGCCACAGCTATCGATTACAAGCATCTGAAGGCGCAAGGTTCCATCCTGGTCACCTTTATCAACGACAAGACGCATCGTCGTGGCGAGTTCGCCGGTATGGACTCTAATAATTCTCTCACGAAATTCACACCAGCGCTTTTCGTCAATATCTATCCCTTTCGGGGTACGTTCTTCTCTCTGAGGGCTTATGTGAAGAAGAGTTTCCGTATGCCAACTTTCAACGATCTTTATTATACGGATATGGGCAATGCTAATCTGGTGCCAGAGAGTGCCTTGCAATACGATGCCGGCTTTGCATTGAACAAGCACTTCGAGCATGGTATCGTCCGTCATGCTGAGATGCATTTCGATGCCTATTATAATACGGTGCACGATAAGATTGTGGCTTATCCCAAAGGTCAGCAGTTTCGTTGGACGATGCTCAACCTGGGCAAAGTGCATATCAAAGGTATCGACGTAGAGGCTGAGGCTGATTTCCAGATAGGCAAGGATCTAGTGGCGACAGCACGCGCCCAGTATACCTACCAGGATGCCCGCGACGTGACGGATCCTGACGACTCTTATTACAAACACCAGATACCCTATATCCCCTGGCACTCCGGTTCTGCTATCGTAGGCCTGAGCTATAAGAACTGGGATTTGAACTATTCGTTTATCTATGCAGGTGAGCGCTACGACGAGCAGGAGAATATCATTTATAATCACATGGAACCTTGGTACACCAGCGACCTCTCGCTGCGCTATCAGTTCTTGCTTCACCATACGAAGTGCATCGTTCAAGCCGATGTCAACAATGTGTTGGATCAGGATTATGAAGTTATTGTCAACTACCCCATGCCTGGCCGAAACTATGCCCTCACTTTAAGCGTTGAGATATGAGAAGATGGTTGCTTTACATATGGCCCCTGCTGATGTTCACCGCTTGTCGCAATGATGTGATGGTGGTGCCGATGGAGGATATCAATACGGGCGGCAAGACGGTGAAGAGCGAGATTGTGGGTATGTATCTGCTGAATGAGGGTAATATGGGTTCCAACAAGTCCACCCTCGACTACCTCGACCTCTCTGCCAGCGACTCCACCGTCCACTATCTGCGTAATATCTATTCTGAGCGTAATCCCAGTGCGGTGATGTCTTTGGGCGATGTGGGCAACGACTGTCAGATCTATGGTTCCCGTCTCTGGCTGGTCATCAACTGTTCCAACAAGGTGGAAGTGGCGCGAGCCGAGGATGCTGTGAGGATAGGAAAGGTCGACATACCCAATTGTCGTTATGTGGCATTCAAGGATGGCTATGCCTATGTGTCTTCATACGTGGGCTCGGTTTATGGAGTCAAGAGTCAGGAGACAGGAGTCAACAGAAGTCCGTTGGGCAGCATCTACAAGGTGGATACCCTCACGTTGCAGAAGACCGACTCCTGTACCGTGGGTTATCAGCCAGAGGAGGTGGCTATTATCGGCGACCAACTCTTTGTGGCCAACAGTGGTGGTTATCAGGGAATGACGGGACAGGGTTATGAGAGTACGGTGAGCGTGGTGGATCTGAAGACCATGCAGGAAACGGACAGAATAGAAGTGGCCCCGAATCTGCATCGTCTCAGAGCAGACCGGTATGGTCAGTTGTGGGTGACAGCCAGAGGCAATTATATGGATGAGTCATCAACCATCTATTGGTTGGTGAAGGATGCGAAAGGCAGGATGACGGTGGGCGGACATCTGAATCAGTCCGTCAGTGACCTCTGTATTGTGGGCGACTCACTCTATTTCTATGGTAGTCAGTGGAGTGAGGTGACGATGAAGAACACCGTCACCTACGGCATTATCAATGTCAGAACCCATGAGATTGTCAGCACTTCGCTTTCCGATGCGCCAGAGATCAGTAAGATCCGTATGCCCTACGGCATCATCGTGAATCCCATCCATCGCGATTTTTATCTGATGGATGCAAAGAACTATGTTTCCAGTGGTGAACTGTTGCACTTCCTGCCTGACGGCACTTTTGACTGGAAGGTCAAGACGGGAGATATCCCTGCTCACGCAGTTTTTAGATATAGAATTAAAAATGAAAAGTGAAGGATTAAGAGTTATGATTACCGAGCAAGGAAATAAAAATACAGGAATGATGGTGAGAGTATTGACAGTGCTATTTACCATTCACTGTTCACTATTCACTGTTAAGGCTCAGCGGATGGACGATGTAATAGAGCACTCGAAATATATCCAGGCCGTCGATGAATACCGTCCTGCTCCAGGTCAGTATGTCAATGATGTCCCAGAATATGAAGAGGGCGACACGGAGGCTGATATGATACGTAAGTGCAACGAGAATGTGGCTGGACAGGGTCCCATACAATCGCATCTGATAGCACTCGGTGGTTGGGGAGGCTATATCACCTTCCATTTCGACCACTCCATTGCCAACCTCCAAGGACAGCGAGACTTTGCGGTCTGGGGCAACGCCTATCAGGAGATGAAGAATCTGGTCTTCGGTGGTATGAACGAGGCTGGTGTTGTGATGGTGTCGAAGGATGTCAACGGTAACGGAAAGCCAGACGACCCCTGGTATGAGATCAGCGGCAGCTGCGACAAGGACAGTATCGGGAAGGTGGACTACGGCTATGAAATAACTTACAGCCAGAATCCGATGGGTGACATCCCCTGGGTGGATAATCGTGGCAATCGTGGCACCATCGACCGTAATCACTATCACGAGCAGGAATACTATCCCCAGTGGTTGCCTGATAACCTGACCTTCAAAGGTACACGTCTGCCTGACAATATGTGGAATCTCTCCGACAAAGTGGAGGGAAGTTTCAGTCCTTATTATTATGTGCTGGTGGGCTTTGCCTATGGCTATGCCGACAATCTGCCCAATTTCACTGACGATGCAGATGCTACCTCTTACAACTATGAAGGCTGTGGCATTGATATCTCCTGGGCTGTGGATGAGAACCGCCAGCCTGTTCATCTCGACTTTGTGGATTTCGTGAGGGTCTATACCGGCTTGAACCAGAAATGTCCGCAGCCGGAATGGTGGGGAGAGACATCCACCGAGTTTGCGGGTGCAGAGGATATCCACTTGGAAGCCTCGCTCGATGCCATCCGTCAGGCTACAGGCATCCGAAACCTCACAAAGTGTCAGACACCTTGTGAGGTAAATGAGACCTTCGATCTGCAAGGTCGTAAGGTCTTGCCCAATCGCAAGGGCCTTTATATTCAAAAAGGAAAGAAAATAATCATTCAATAAACATGTTTCATTTTAAAACAAAAAGCATTATGAAAACAAACAAGTTATTTCTGATGGGAGCCATTGTATGTGGCTTCGTGATGTCGCTGACATCTTGTAGCACTAACGACATTCCTGTCTATGTGAAACCTACTACCACCATTTCTTTTGAGAGTGCAAACCTCAATGCTGATGGTTACTGGTGTGGTGACGAAAACGGCACAAAGTTCGATAACTATGGATCAGACGCTTATGCCTGTTCTTACACAGAGGCTGGCGTGACCTTCCCTGTGAACTACACACCGTCATGGGCCAGCTGGTCTGGTTTTGCTATCTCTAACCGTACAGCCACTACTTTCAACAAAGAAACCATGACTCCCGACCAGTACAACAACTGCACTGGTAAGGCCGTTTCTGGTCAGAACTTCCTCGTGGTTCAGACCTATGGTGAGACCATCGACTTTGGTCAGGCTGTTACAGTGAAAGGCTTCTGGTACACTAACTCTGCTTGGGTGGTCGACGCTATCCTCAATGGCGATAAGATGACGCCTGGTAACTTTGGGGCTGAGGACTGGTTCAAGTGCATTATTTCTCCTACACCTGTAGAAGGCGTTGGTGGTGCTCGCTTTGAGATCGATCTGGCTAAGGACGGTGACTATGTGAAGGAGTGGAAGTACTGTGACCTGAGCGATGTTGATGCCTTCAAGAACATCAAGAGTCTCTCGTTCGCTTTCGATGGCACAAAGAAGAATGACTGGGGTGTTACCACACCAACTTACATCTGTATTGATGACATCGTCATCGAGAAGTAATCGATGAGAACCGTTAGATTTTTATTTCTTACAACGATAGTGGCGTTGCTCACTGCCTGCGGAGGTCATCAAACGAAGGCTTCGCAGGCAGAGGGCGACACTGTCCGTTTCAAATATGCCACGCAGCTCAGTGTTGTGCGCTACGACGGCTATACAATTGCTACACTGAAAAATCCTTGGAAGGAGGGTATGGTTCTCCACCAATATGTGCTGGTGCCTGCCAGTGCAGCTAAGATACCTGCCGGTATCCCTCATGGCACTACCATTGTACGTACCCCACTCAGCCGTTCGATGATATTTTCTACCGTCCACTGTGCCATGCTGATGGACTTTGGCAAGCAAGACTGCATCGCGGGGGTGGCGGATTTGAAATACATTAAGATTCCTTGGATTCAACAACAGGTGAAAGAAGGCCGGATCAGTGATGTGGGCGACGGCTTGAGTCCTGTCGTTGAGAAGATCATCGACCAGCGGCCTGATGCCTTGTTTCTCTCACCCTTCGAAAACAGTGGCGGCTATGGCAAACTCGAAGATATCGATATCCCCATCGTGGAGTGTGCGGAATATATGGAATCATCGCCTTTGGGTCGTGCTGAGTGGCTGCGTTTCTATGGTTTACTCTTTGGTTGCGAACAGAAGGCTGATAGTCTCTTTGACACCATCGACAAGAACTACAATCATCTGAAGACCCTTGCCACCCATCCCCCAACACCTAACACCCAACACCCATCACCTACCGTCCTGCTCGACAATGTCACGGGCAGCGTCTGGTATGTTCCTGGTGGCAAAAGCACCATCGGCCAGATGATTCAAGATGCCGGCGGCAGCTATCCCTGGGCTGACGATGACCACAACGGCTCCGTATCCCTTCCTTTCGAGAGCGTCTTGGAGAAAGCCGGTGAGGCAGACATCTGGCTCTTCCGTTACAGCAGCGACCATCAAATCACCTATGATGAACTGCGCAGTGAGCATCATGGCTATAACCAGTTCAAGGCTTTCCGTAATCAGCAGGTCTACGCTTGTAATGTTGAACAGAGTCTGTTCTATGAGGAGACACCCTTTCATCCTGACTGGTTGCTCAACGACTTCATCCGTATTCTCCATCCGGAGCTGGACCATCTTGCCCCACTCCGTTATTACAAAAAACTTTGAGTTAACTCATTTCATCGTTTGAATTAACTCGATTAATGATTTGAGTTAATTCAGTTCCAAGCGCGAAGGATGGAACCATCGAAAGAACAGAAGTAGCGCATCAGCGACGAACCCTCATCGCCACTGATAATTGCCCCTGTTTCCAGTTCATATGTACGCTTGCAACGGGAACAGTTCACCTGCTGACGGTTGCCTGTCCAATTCATCGCCTGCAGGTTGGTGCAATTCGGACAAGCACGATCATAAGCCCAAAGGCCGTTGAAGTTGGTGGTACCGATAAAGAGTCCGATGCTATTGCTGGCACCAAGCACATAGCTGGAATAGTTTTCGAGGTCGGTGCTGATGATGTTGTCTTCCTGAGGTGTCTTCTCGTCGTTGCTATTCACATAAACGTGGCGAACGCTGTTTTTACCATCGCCCTTAGTGGTCACATACACATAAGTACCAGGATTCTGTGCAGCAGCAAAGAGCAGGCTCGTGGCGTGGTCCTTATAGCTGAAGACGAAGCGGCAGACATATTTCCGGCTCACAGGTGCCTCGGCTTCGCAGGCTATCAACCATACCCCCAGCAACAAAATCAGCAGCCGTTTCATCCGATGAGTTTTTTCTCGGCTTCTGTCATGTGCTCGAAATGGAAACCATCGAGTGTCTGCTGCATCAGAGCCTGGATCTGGTCGTTGCAGAGATTACCGATGGAACCTTCGTGGGTGTGGTGAATATCGTGACTAGCCTTGAACGTGCCGGCTTCGATATCGAGACCCACCTTCTTGTAGGCATCACGGAAGGGCATACCGTTAGCAGCGAGACGATTCACCTCCTCTACCGAGAACATCGGATCATACATCGGATTGTCGAGGATATGCGCGTTCACCTCTATCTTATTAATAATGTAGGCGGCCATCTGCAAGCAGTCCTTCAGTTCACCGAAGGCAGGCAGGAATACTTCCTTGATAATCTGCAGGTCGCGGAAGTAGCCTACAGGCAGATTGTTCATAATCAGCGTCACCTGCTGTGGCAGACTCTGTAGTTTATTACACTTGGCACGAATCAGTTCGAACACATCGGGATTCTTCTTATGAGGCATGATCGATGAGCCCGTGGTACACTCCTTCGGCAGCTTCACAAACGAGAAGTTCTGCGAGTTGAACAGACAGGCGTCGAAGGCCATCTTGGCGATGGTGCCAGCGATGGTGGCGATGGCGAAGCCCACGTTGCGCTCCATCTTGCCGCGTCCCATCTGGGCATACACCACATTGTAGTCCATCGAGTCGAAGCCCAACAATTCCGTTGTCATCGTACGGTTCAGGGGGAACGACGACCCATAGCCGGCAGCGGAACCAAGCGGATTGCGGTTGGTCATCTTATAGGCGGCTTGCAGGAACAGCATATCGTCGGTCAGGCTCTCGGCATAGGCACCGAACCACAGACCGAAGCTCGACGGCATCGCAATCTGCAGATGGGTGTAGCCGGGCATCAGTACATCCTTATATTGATTGCTCTTCTGGATGAGTTCGTCGAAAAGGATTTTCACCTCATCGGCAATCTCCATCAACTCATGACGGGTGAAGAGCTTGAGATCGACGAGTACCTGATCATTGCGCGAACGGCCGGAGTGGATCTTCTTACCCATATCGCCGAGTTTGCGGGTGAGCAGCATCTCCACTTGAGAGTGGACATCTTCCACATCATCCTCGATTACAAACTCACCGCGTTCAGCCAGGTGATAGATATTCTTCAATTCGGCCAACAGAGCCGTCAGTTCGTCTTTCTCCAACAGACCAATGCTCTCCAACATGGTGATGTGAGCCATCGAACCTAGCACGTCGTATTTAGCCAAATAGAGATCCATCTCACGGTCTCTGCCCACAGTAAACCGTTCTATCTCCTTATTAATTTCAAAGTTCTTCTCCCAAAGTTTCATCTTGACTTTAGTTATTTTTGACTTTAGATTATAGATTATAATTAGACGTAATGCACTTGCGCCAGGGCGTCGGCGATCTTTTCGATACCGTCCTGCAAGGGTTTCTCTACCATTCCTTTGATAAAGGGGGGAAGCTCAGCCTTTAGTGTCAATTTCATCTTTGAGTTCTGCTCATCAACGGGCAGAACCTGAATCCAAAGGTTGAAAGGCACTGGAGATTGTACTGTCTCAAATTTCACACACTTCGGCTCCTCGCGGTCGCAGATACGCAGTTTCAGTTCACCCACGGGAGCGACGTTGAGGCTGACGGTATCCTCGTCGAACTTGAAGTCATTGACCTTGTCTTCTGGCACACGGTCCTGCACTTTATTCAGGTTGCGCAGGTCGCTGATGTTGTCATAAACAGCCTGCTGAGGGTAGGGGATCTGCTTCACGCTACTCTCGAACTTGCTTTCACTTCCGAATAATCCCATAATGCCTTTATTTTATTGTTTCCACGTCTCTGGACTCTTGCGCCATTCGGCAAGCACAGCCTTGTCTTCTTCCTTGATATAACCGGTCTTTGCAGCCTCTTCGACCACAGCATCGTAGTTGCTTAGCGTAATAAGTTTCACACCAGCCTCTTCGAAAGCCTTCTCAGCTACAGGGAAACCATAGGTGAACGATGCCACCATGCCAATTACCTCAACACCGTACTCGCGAAGCGCAGCAACAGCCTTCAGCGAAGAACCGCCGGTAGAAATCAGATCTTCTACCACCACGACTTTGGCACCTTTTTCAATTTCACCTTCAATCTGATTGCCCATACCATGATCCTTCGGCTTCGGACGGACATAGCTGAATGGCAATCCCAACTGATCGGCCACGAGAGCTCCTTGTGCGATGGCGCCAGTGGCGACACCAGCCACAGCCTCAGCCTCAGGGAAGTTCTCCTGAATGGCGTGACAGAGCTCAAGTTTCACAAACGAACGCACATCAGTAAACGATAAAGTTTTGCGATTGTCGGTATAGATGGGTGACTTCCAGCCAGAAGCCCAAGTAAACGGGTCGTTCGGCTGCAACTTGATGGCTTTGATATCCATCAGTTTCTTGGCTAATTGATGCTTGATTTCCATAATAAATTGTTTATTTTGCGTGCAAAGGTACAAAAAAACTATCAACAATCGACTATAAACTATAAACTTTTTGTATCTTTGCATCCAGATATAGATAACCATAACTTATTATTTGCAATTATGAAAAGGATTTTGTTTCTAACAACGTTGTTCTGTGCAGTACTGATGGTGCAGGCGCAGAGACCGCAAATGATGCGGACGGCAGAGCCTGGAAAGACCGACCAGACCGCGCGGAAGTTCACACTCAATCTGACGGAAGACGGGAAGGCGCAGATGGTGTGTTTCCTCCCCACGAAACCCTCTGGCAAGGCCATTGTCGGCATCCCTGGCGGTGGCTATTCCATGTTGTCGAACACCCACGAGGGCACGATGGCTGCCGACTGGCTCAACCAGAAGGGCATCGCCTATTTCGTGGTGAACTATCGTCTGCCCAATGGTGACCGTATGATTCCGATGAGTGATGTGTGGCAGGGATTCCGCATCGTACGCGACTCCGCAGCAGTCTGGGGCATCAATCCTCGCGATGTGGGTATTATGGGTTTCTCAGCTGGTGGTCACTTGGCATCGGTCATCTCCACCCATTCCGAATATGATGTGCGCCCCGACTTCTCCATCCTCTTTTATCCCGTTATCTCAATGGACGAGAAGGTGTCGCATGTATGGTCGTGCCGCAACTTCCTTGGCGAGGATCAGAAGGACCCGAAGATGGTGCGTGAGTTCTCTACCAACAATGCTGTGCGTCGTCACATCACACCGCCTGCTTGTATCATCATGTCGGGCGACGACAATCTCGTACCCCCACTCACTAATGGTTTGACGTATTATACCGCCATGCGCAATGCCGGCAACGACTGCATGCTGTTGCTCTATCCTACTGGCGGTCACGGCTATGGCTTCGGCACTTGGTTTCCGTATCATAATGAGATGCTCGCTACACTCGGCAAATGGCTCGATCAGCTGAAGGCACCCAAGCAGGATGCTATCCGTGTGGCTTGCATCGGCAACAGCATTACCGACGGTCACGGTATCGACCTCGCACCGCGCAACGGCTATCCTGCTCAGCTACAGCGACTTCTAGGCAATGACTATTGCGTGAAGAACTTCGGTGTGAGCGCACGTACCATGCTCAACAAGGGCGACTATCCCTATATGAACGAGCAGGCTTGGCGCGATGCCCTTGCCTTCAAACCTGATATCGTCATTATCAAGCTTGGTACCAATGACTCCAAGCCAGAGAACTGGCAATACAATGCTGAGTTCCGTCAGGACCTTGAGCAGATGATTACCACCCTCTGTCCTTCACTGGCTCAGCCCGCCAAGAAGGGCAAGAAAGCTAAAAAAGGTCAGGCTGCTGAGCCTGTGAAGCCACAGATCTATCTCTGCACACCTATTCCTGCTTTCAAGTCTACATGGAACATCAACGATTCTGTGATTGTCAACGGCATTATCCCTATTCAGAAAGAGGTGGCTGCGAAGTACGGCTTGAAGATTATCGACCTCCATACCCTCTATGCCAACGATGGCGACAAGATGCTGGCCGACGGTATACACCCCGATGATAAGGGTGCACGCCGCATGGCACAAATCATTGCAGAGGAACTCAAGAAGTAAGAGAGTTTCCTCTTTACGACTTTGCGAAACCGAGGGCGAGCACGCTGATTCTGACGTTGCTCGCCTTCTGCATTTCTTTGGCACAGGCGATGATGGTAGCACCTGTAGTCACCACATCGTCGATCAGTAGCAGATGCTTTCCGCTGATGCTGTCAGCGTCCTGAAGTTCGAACACATCCTCCACGTTTTCATTACGCTCCCAGCGGCCCCGTCGCGTCTGACTTCCTGCAAATCGCGTGCGTCTGACAACTCGGTTAGCGATAGGCAGACTTGTCACTTCACTCACACCTTTCGCCAGCATCATACTCTGGTTGTACCCACGTTCGCGTTCGCGTTTCTTCGCTAACGGCACGGGCACAAGGGCATCGATGTCGTCAAACAAGCCGTTGCGCATCAGTTCCTTGGCCATCATGCGCCCCATTACCTCACCAATCTCAGGATGGTTCTTGTATTTCAGTTCATAGAGAATATTGGCTGTTTCGGCATGCGGCTCGTAGTAGAATAGGGCGGTGGCCTTCTCGATGGCGATTTGTCCCCAGAACAATTTGGCCATCACGTTCTCATAGAGGTCACGGCCGAAGTCTGTGCGCGGCATATGCAGATAGCATTTGCTGCATAGTGTTTCCTCAGTCACGGCAAGTCGTTCGCCGCAGACAACACACAGTCGAGGCGATATCAAGTCGAGCAGACGACTCCAGAAACTAATCTTCATCTGCTTCGAACTCGTCTTCGTTAATGTTGCTGGTATTCACACACTGACGGATGAGGTCGAAGGTAAAGCCGCGCCCGAGGGCGAAGCGAACCAGTTTCTTGCTGCGCTCGTAGTCGCTTTCTGCCTTAATGCTTTTACTTTTTTGTTTTAGCAGGGGATTGAGCACTTTCAGGTATTCCTCGTCGCTGATCTCGTCGAGCACCATTTGTTGGACGTCGTCGTCGATGCGTTTCAGCCAGAGGGCCTGCTGTACCTTCCTGCGACCCCATTTGTTGTAGCGGATCTTGTCCTTCACAAAAGCACGGGCATAACGTTCGTCGTCGACATAGCGCTCCTTCACGAGTCGTGCCATCACACGAGCCTGTACGGCCTCTGTCAGTTCCCATTTCCGCATCTTCTCGAGCATTTCGTGCTGACAATGCTCAGCATTGGCACACAGCGAGGCCAGTTGCAGGAAAGCCTCTTGTTCGGTCATTTCTTTTTTCATATCTTTTTAGCTTTAAGGAATCGTTGTTTACCAAACATATCCAGTTTGATTTCTGTCTTAGCATAGCCCAGCTCGTGAACCATCGACTCTGTCTCGCTGGCGTAGAGCGGGTTCAGTTCAAAATAGAGCAGGCCATTAGGCTTCAATGTCTTCTGACCATATTTGGCGATGGCGCGATAAAAGCGCAACGGATCGTCGTCAGGCACAAACAGCGCCAGATGCGGTTCGTGCTCCAGCACATGTCTCTCCATCGTCGCAGCCTCCTTCTGACACACATACGGCGGATTGCTCACGATCGCGTCCCACTGCTGAATCATGGGGACAGGATGAATCATGGGGACAGGCTCAATGATCGTAGCGTAGCGGAGATCAGAGTGCCTGTCCCCGTGATTCAACCTGTGATTCAAGGCGTCCCGTTTTTCGAAGGTCACCTCAGCCCCCAGTGCTTCTGCATTCTTCTTTGCGATGCGGAGGGCATCATCAGATATGTCCCATGCCGTCACTTTTGCTTGAGGCATCTCCAGCGCCAGCGTAATCGCGATACACCCGCTTCCTGTCCCCACATCGAGCACCTGGTATTCTCCTTCTCTCCTTACTCCTTCTCTTCTTCTCTCCTTAACCATCCATCGACATAGTTCCCCCGTTTCCGGTCTTGGAATCAGCACGCCTGGCTCTACATGAAAAGTCCGTCCGCAGAATTCGGCTATGCCCACCACATACTGCACAGGCTCAGCCTTTTCCAAACGTTGCATCATCGCTTCCAGTTCCGACTGCTCTGTTTCACTCATTTCGTCGATCTTCCCGCAGACGATATCCGTCAGCGAGAGACCGAACCTCACGTCCAGCGCCCAGCGGACGATGGCCTTTGCCTCGTCTGTATCATAGATGCCCGTTAGTCTGTGCCAGAGTGTTTCGTATTTCATATCGACGACAAAGGTACGAATAAGTGAGTAGAAAACAAAATTTTTTAGTTTTTTTATTCTTTGGTTTTTCTAGCAGATTTCCCAAACAGAACAATTTGTGCGTATTTTAGGGAAGATGGTGTTAAATTACACTAAATACCAAGTGGCTTAATGACCATTCTGATAAAAAACAAGTACTTTTGCACGTGAAATTCTGGAGTTTGTATAGTCTGAGTGATTCAGACGAGCGCTCCTAATCAACATTTTCATAGACAATTATTTTAACCAAATTAAAAGCTTTTTATATGCGTAAGAATTTAGTAAAGGGAATGGCAGCATTGTGTATGTGTGCTGCATTCGCAAGTTGCTCACATGACACAGACTTCGAGGCCTCAAACCAGGAGTTTACTGTTGAAAATCTAAAAAATGAGTACAAAGTAGCCTTCGAACAAAAGTATGGTAAAGTGGATCCCAACCAGTCTTGGGACTTCACAGGTTTTACTGCTAGTGCAAGAACCCGTGGTATATCAAGTAGTATTGGCATGGATTGGATACAGAAATGGTATGGTAATAGTGAAAGGTATGGAATGACGGTGGCTCAAATGAAAAAAATTATTGAGGATGATATCGTTGAAATCAAGCAAAAGGTCGCATCGGTAGACCCCGTCAAATTCGACTATACCTATTCTAAGGGTTTCCTGTATCCTGTAGTTTCTCATGGTACTTATGCTCAAGATCAAACAAACTACGATTCTTACGAACTTGGTGCTGAATATACCGTAGGTTCAAAAACCACAACTTCATCATCTGTTATTCCATCGACCGTAACAGCATGTCAACAATATAAAAAAGATTTCTGGTTTACTTATAAAGGATTTGGTAGTACAAAAACTTCTGATATCAGAAGTGCAACTTTTGACAGTTGGCGCAATATTAACACCCTTTCTTTGGTTGATGCCGACAATGCCCGCTGGTTTGTAGGTGCAAAGGCTTCAGGTGAAAGTACATTTACGAAAAGGACCGTTGAATATTGCAAAATCTTCACTGTGGCAAGTGGCCGTCAATACATTTGTTTCTCATGTAATGGTAATGACGACTATTCTGATCTGATTTGCCTGATGCAGCAGTTCACTTGGACTAAGAAGGAAGAACCCAGAGCTTGGGGCAAGCGCTATATGGTTGAAGACATGGGTACAATTGGTGACTTCGACTTCAATGACATCGTGTTCGACGTTGTTCAGTTGGCCGACGGCAGTCAGAAGTGCTATGTTCGTGCTTTGGGTGGTACAATCGATGTTATTATTACTGTTGGTGGCACATCTTGGCAGAAAAAAGATAATAAGATACTTGATGCCGATGGTAATGAAGTAGATGTTGTCGTTACCACGATGTATAATACAGCACCTCCTACTGAAGAATGGATTCTTGCTGAGTTCCCTGTCACAGGTTGGGATCCAGAGGACAATAACGTTACTGTTACAGTATATACCAATGGCCAGAATGGTACATTTTACCCGATGCCCGTTACTTTCCCCAAAAAGGGTGAGATTCCTATGATGGTAGCTGTGAATGTGACAAAGACTTGGATGTATGAGAAGAAGAGCATTGAAAACATGCCTGAAGACTTCCTCAATAATAATGATTATAGTTATGAGGAATAATCAATCTCATTGATTCTCATAATAACATCATCCCCGATGCCTTTCGGCACCGGGGATTTTGTTTTTGTTCGAGCGCTCGCTTGCGACGGTTCAGGATGATTTCATTTTCTTTCTACCCATATTTTATGCGAGTGCTCTCCGCGAGTCATGATGCCGGAATCGGGATCGGCCACAATTTGTTTGAGATCCCTCGACGCTGCACTTTTTGACTGTCCCGTTGCCACTGCATAGTCGGTCAGCGTCATGTAACTATATGAGCGAATAATCGCTTTGGCCTTTGCCAGGCGCTCTGCGCGACTATACGGGCTTTTCTCTTGCACTTCAACGTCTACGCCAACGCGGTCGAAAGTAGCCTGTCTGTTCATTTCTTTTAGCAAATCTGGGTCGGGCTTGAAATTGATGCCCTTGATGCACACATGTCTGTATTTCAGCTTGGGATCCGCATCCTCATCGAACGCCTGTTCCTGCAAAACGGCTTTTTCTGAAGCTGTAGACGTATCGAATCCCAATGATAGGGAGAATACTCCCAATCCGTCAATCTTCATGGTATGCCCCAGAGGCATCCAACTTGTCATCGCCTCCGTCAGCGCATCGAAAACAGCCCGGATAATCCCTTCACCAATGCCGTTGGCATAAACCCGCATGTCGCGGATAACCATCTCATAATCATGCAGCGAGTAGGTCTGCATCTTCGGATAGACGACAGTCCTGCCTTCTGTCATCTCGCCAGGAAGTTCCTTTAAAATGTAATTTGCCATCTTCTTAATTATTTTGAATTGATTACTATTCTATTTATTGTTTCTTTCTGCCCTGCTTTTCTTTTCTCTCAGTCCGGCTTTTCTTTCCTGTCTGCCTTACAAATGTTTCCGCCATGCGTTTGTTTTTATGTTCCCGTACGGGAAACTTGTATTTCTCGGCCTGAAACATGAGTTTTTCGACGCGCAATTTGTGTTTCTCGGCGTGGAACATAATTTCTTTCGCCACAAAGATACATTTTATTTTCGATTCCACCAAATTAATCGGGCGGAATTCAATAAAAAGTGAACTTATTTGGAATCATTTCGTTAATTGACGGCTTGGGGCGTCCAGTTTTTGAAGAATCGCAGAACTTTCTCCTGATTGTAGCCCTGTCCCTCTTCCAAAAAACTCGAATCCTGAATGTGAATCACCTGACCTGTCTCATCGAGGATGACGAACACGGGGAAGCCGAAGCGACCGCAATTATCCAGTCGTTTCATCAAGGCAGCAGCCTGTTTTTCTTTCTCCTCACCACTTGATTTGCGGGGATTGTAGTTCACATGGATATACTCGAAGTTGTCGTTGATGACCTTGCTGATGGCTGTGTCGTTAGTAATGAAGTCGGCAAAGCGTAGGCACCAAATGCACCAGTTGCCGCCCACCTGACAGACGACGAACTTTCCGTTAGCTTTGGCCTTGACGACAGCTTGGTCAATCTGTTCGAGGGGATTGATTTCTTCGTTATACACCTTCTTCAGGGTAGTTTGGGCCTGAACGGATAATGATATAATCAAGGCCATAAAGCCAAACAACATCTTTCTTTTCATCATGACAATCTTTAATTTATGTGCAAAGATAATCAATTATTACTAATAAATACCATTTATTTGAAAAAAAACACTACCTTTGCAAAAAAGAAGCAGAATGGAGAAAGACAATGTAAAACAACTTCACGATGAATTGCAAAGATTGCGCGAGGACTACGAGGCCCTGAAACACAACTTCGACATTATGTCGGAGGGCTATCAGGAATCGCTCCTGCTTTACGACAAGTTGATGGAAACCTACCACGAACTGGAGGAAACCAACAAGCAATTGGACATTGCCCGTCACCGCGCAGAAGAGGCCTCGCGCATGAAGACCTATTTCATCCAGCAGATATCGCACGAGATCAGGACGCCACTCAACATCTTGAGCGGGTTCACGCAAGTGCTCACTATGCCAGGAATGGAACTGGATGAGGCTACGAAAGAAGAGTTGGCCAAGGGCATCGGCGACAATACCGAGCGCATTACGTCGCTGGTGAACAAGATGTTGGAACTGGCCGACGCCAAAAGCAATGACGAATTGGAGCGCAACGACGACGTGCTGGCTGTACAGATTGCTGCTCAGGCTGCCGATGAGAGCCGCATCACTCTGGCCTCGCACCTTACTTTCGACCTCGATATGGCTGAAGGTACCGATATGATCATGCTCCACACCAATCTGCAACAGGCCACCCGTGCCCTTTCGCTCCTTCTGGATAATGCCATGAAGTTCACCCATCCTGCCGAAGCTGCCGGTGGGGCCGCTGCTATGACTGAGAAGGCCCATGTGGTGCTACGGCTTTCTCAGATAACGGAACAGCAGATAGCCTTCACCGTCGAAGATACGGGTATCGGCGTACCCCCAAAGGAGGCAGAACATATCTTCGAAGAGTTCGTACAGCTTGACGATTATTACGATGGAACCGGTATCGGCCTTACCGTAGCCCGCAGCATCGCCCGCCGCTTAGGAGGCGATATCGTGCTCGATACTGACTATACCAACGGGGCGCGCTTTGTGTTCACGTTGCCCGTTTGATTAATTATCGGATTCCCAATTATTCCATTTGTCGGTTTCCTGCACTCACTTGTGGCAGTTCAATCGTGCAGAATCATGGCCGATTGGGGGGCTATCAGAGCACGATGGCCGGAGAGTTTGTCGGTGGAAGCCTCGTTGATCGCGCCGTTCTGACAGACGATGGTGTATGTGGCCTTAGGTAGGCTGACGGCAACTTGTTCGCGATTGGCATTGAGGATGACAACGATGTTGCGCCAATCGTCGCGACCCGCATAATCCTTCAGGCGGAAAGCCACCACACCCTTTGGTGCATCGAGGAATTCCAAATGCTTCCTGACCAGATGGGCATCGCCCAAGCGGAAGGCAGGATGGTGTTTCCTTAATGCGATGAGATCCTGATAGAATTTGAACACTTGCGGATAACGCTGCTGATTCTTCCAATCGAGTTGGTTGATGCTGTCGGGCGACTCAAAACTGTTGTGTACGCCCTTCTTGCTACGGAGCAGCTCTTCGCCAGAGAGCATAAAGGGTACGCCCTGTGAAGTGAAGACAGCAGTCTGTGCCAGCAGGTCGAGACGAATCAGTTCATCGTCGCTGATACCAGGAATGCTGGACTTCAGACGGTCGACGAGACACATATCATCGTGACAACTGACGTAGGACATCATCTGTGTGGGTTCTGTGGCCCAAGGTGTCTTAGAATAGTTAACCTTCGACATGTCAACTTGCGGATGAGCGATAGCCCCCGCGATACCAAACTTCAGGCTTTCCTCGCAGTCGGGCACGCCTGCCAGGAAGCCACCCTTTGTATCGTCGTCGAAAGGACCACGCAAGGCATCGCGGATTTCGTCGGAGAAGGCTGCGATACGCGGCATCTTGGCGATGTTTGCCTTGACACACAACTGTTCGGTAGGCAGAGCACACTGACCTGCACTCCAACCTTCGCCATAGATAAAGATGGTGGGATCGATGGCATCGACGGCCTTGCGGATTTCGTTCATTGTCTCGATATCATGACAACCCATCAGGTCGAAGCGGAAGCCGTCGATATGGTATTCGTTGATCCAATGCTTCACCGATTCAATCATGAACTTCCGCATCATCGGCTGGTCGGAAGCAGTCTCGTTGCCACAGCCGGAGCCGTTGGAATATTTACCATCCACCTTTCTATAATAATAGTCGGGGTAGGTGCGCTGGAAGTTGGAGTGGTCGATGTCGTAGGTATGGTTGTAGACCACATCGAGGATGATGGCGATGCCAGCCTTGTGAAGAGCCTGCACCATCTGCTTGAACTCACGAATACGGCACGTGGGATCATATGGATTGGTAGAATAGCCACCCTCTGGCACGTTGTAGTTCACAGGATCATAGCCCCAGTTGTATTGTGGGGTATTAAGGCGGGTCTCATCCACAGAGCCATAATCATAGCTGGGCAGGATGTGAATGGCATTCACACCCAATGCCTTTAGGTGGTCGATGGCCCAGGGTTCCGTCAGCGCGAGGAATTTTCCCGGATATTTGGCATCCTTACGGGCGATGGAGAAGTCGCGATGGTGCATCTCATAGACCACAAGGTCGGCTGGCGACTTGATGACGGGATGCGCATCGCAGCACCAGTCTTCAGGATCGGTCTTCACCAGATTGACGATGGCACCGCGCTGGCCGTTCACACCCACTGCTTTGGCAAACACACCCGGACACTCGCCCTTGCCCATGTCGAAGGTATAGAATTTGCCCAAGAAGTTGCCCTTGATCTCTGCCTGCCACACCTCAGCCTGTTCGGTGCGCTTCATCTTCACGGTCTTGATGGGTTTACCACCCATGCCGTCGTTATAGATGCGGACAACGACGCGCTTGGCCGTAGCGGGGGCAAAGAGTTGGAACGTTGTAGCTTCTGGGTTACAAACGACTTCGTTGAAGTCAAAACCTTGAGCATGGGTTATTACTGTAGTCATTGCCAATAGAATTGCGAATAAGATTCTTCTCATTTCATCAGAATATTTATGATTATGGCCACAAAGATAAAAAAAAAAGTTGAATATATATCCCTTTTCAGAAATTTTTCGTATCTTTGCACAGTGCAAACAATAGAAAATGATGATTAAGCAGCTGCTAACTCTCTTCTTGGTACTCTTTCCAACTGTTCTTTGCGCCCAGCAAGTGGACTTGGAGTCACGTTACAGGCAGATTGACAAGGCTATTGCCGAGTCGCCTCGTTATGTGGCCCTGCGCGAAGCCAAGATCACAGCTGCGCGTAATGCCTTTGAGCAGTCCAGCGGACAGCAGAAATATGAAGAGGGCTATCGTCTGTACGAGCTCTATCGCCCTTTCGTAAGCGATTCAGCTATTTATTTCCTTCGTCAGTGCATCGAGCTGGCCGAACAGCAGGGCGATCACGCATCATCGGTGCGCTGTCGTTCGCAACTGGCCATTCGCTGTTCGAATATCGGTCTCTACGACGAGGCACTGAATATCTTAGATTCCATCCGTCTGGGCAGCGGTCTCGACAAGCTGGTGCTCGGTACTTATTACGAGGCCTATAACAATATATATGGTGAACTGAGTTACTACACCCGCCTTGATGATATGCGCAAGATCTATCAGGAGAAGGAGCAATACTATAAACAATTGATGTTCGACAATCTGCCGGCTACCAGCGAGTCGTGTTTCCTGCGCCGTGAGCAGGCAGCGCAGGGTGAAGGTAACCTGAAGGAAGCCATGTCTATCAACGATGAATGGATGAAGACCGTAGAGCCAGGCAGTCATCCCTACGCTTTGGTGGCTCTTTACCGCTATATCGAATACAAATTGCAGCGCGATACCATCCAGATGTTATATTGGTTGACAGAGTCGGTGCTGGCCGATATCCGTAATGCCGCTATGGATCAGGGTTCGATGTGGGAACTGGCCAATGAACTGATGCTTAGTGGTGATGTGGACCGAGCTTCGCGCTATATCAGCTATACCAGTGACTGCGCCAACCGCTATGGCTCCCGTCAGCGCAACTGGCAGATAGCCCCCTTGCTGACACATATTGCCAATGAATACAAGTCGCAGAGCGAACGCACCACTTCGCAGTTGTGGGGAGCATTGGCAGTAATCAGCATTCTAGCCCTGTTGCTATTGGGTGCCCTCTTCTTTGTTCATAGTCGTAACACCCAGTTGCACGTCGCTCGTAACGACCTGAAGACCTCGAACGACGAATTGGCATCGGCCAATAGTCTGCTCGCCTCACAGAAGGATGAACTCGCTGCACTGAACGGGCAACTGTCGATGGTCAATAACCAATTAACCGAGAGTAACCGCGTGAAGGAGGAATACATAGGCCGCTTTATGAGTCTCTGTGCACAGTACATCGACAAACTCGACAACTATCGCAAGATGGTGAACAAGAAGATGAAGAACAAGGAACTCGACGAGTTGTTCCAGATATCGAAGTCGACGGAGCTGAAAGAAAAGGAACTGGAAGAACTCTATGAGAACTTTGACACCGTATTCCTGCACCTTTTCCCCAATTTCGTCGACGACTTCAATGCTTTGCTACAGCCAGAGATGCAGATTCATCCTAAGGAAGAGAACCGGCTGACTACCGATATCCGCATTTTCGCCTTAATCCGATTAGGGTTTGAGGACTCTTCGAAAATCGCAGAGTTCCTGCACTATTCTGTTAACACCATTTACAACTATCGTGCCCGCATCAAAAACGGCGCTTTAGGCAATCGCGAACAGTTCGAAAATAAGGTAAAAACCCTGTAAAAAGGCAATAATTGTAAAAATTACACCTCTATATTTCATCCACTCTTTTAGAGAACTTTCAAAAACGCAAGTATCTTATTACTAACCACATAGCTTTTGACGGGTGGCAAAATCGTCCACTTTTTCAATTCACCTTCCAAAATTGTATTGGCTTTTTGCGTAATTTTGCACCGTCGAATCAACAAAGCGGCAAAACTATTATTACATATTAATAATTTAACTAACAAAGTATGAAAAAAAGCAGGTATTTATTGTTGTTATTGACACTGATGGTGTCGATGGCTACGAACGCCCAAGGCATCTTGGGAACTGTGATTGACGAGAATGGAGATCCCGTAATCGGAGCCTCTGTCGTCGAAAAAGGCAATCCTCAGAACGGTAGCATTACCGACTTTGACGGAAAGTTCAACGTCAAGGTGAGCGAGGGTACAACTATTGTGATCAGCTACATCGGCTTTCTTACTCAGGAAGTGAAGGCAGCCAACGGTATGAAAGTCACGATGAAAGAAGACGCTCAGACGCTACAGGACGTGGTCGTCATCGGCTACGGTGTGCAGAAGAAGAGCGTGGTAACAGCCTCTATCGCTAAGGTAAGCGCCGAGGATCTGGACGGTAAGACCCGTCTGCGTGCCGACGATGCCCTGAAGGGATTGGCCGCCGGTGTGAATGTGACATCGGCCTCTGGTCAGCCCGGATCGCAGTCGATGATCCGCGTGCGTGGTACAGGTACCATTAACGACACCAACCCACTGTACATCATTGACGGCATGCCCGCCGACCAGTACGGACTGGAGAGTGTGAACCCCAACGATATCGAGAGTATCGAGGTGTTGAAGGATGCTGCATCGGGAGCCATCTACGGAGCCCGTGCTGCCAACGGTGTGATTCTGGTGACCACCAAGAAGGGTAAGCTGGGTAAGGCCCAGATTAATTACAACTTCAGCTATGGCTGGCAGAGCGCGTGGAAGAAGCGTGACGTGACCGGCGCTACCGACTATGCCATCTTGCAGAACGAGAAATACGTGAACGGTGGACAGACACCGCTATATGCAGATCCCTACAACTTGACCGATGCCAACGGCCAGAAGATTACCGGTTTTGGTACTGACTGGCAGGAGCTGCTGTTCAATGACAACGCCCCCGTGGTACAGCACGACCTGTCGGTGAGCGGTGCCTCTGAAAAGGTGAACTACTATCTCTCATTGGGTTACTATACACAGGACGGTATCGTGGGTGGTAACTACGGTAAGTCGAACTACGACCGTCTGACCATTCGCTCTAACAACCAGTTCAATGTGTTTGACGACTCGAAGGAGCGCTCTTTCCTGAACAAACTCGACATCAGCGCCAACCTCTCTTATATGCGCACACACAGCACAGGTATCGATGCCAACTCTACATGGGGCTCGCCTCTGGGTTCGGCCCTCTACTTGGCTCCCACACTGCCCGTCACACTGACGGGTGATGTGGCTCAGAAAATGATTGACCGCTATAGCGCATATGATCTGTATCGCGATGCCAACGGTGATCCCTACACCATCCCCGGCTTTATCGGCAGCTATCAGGAGCAGAACAACCCCATTGCTTTGATGCAGCAGCGTCCAGGCAGAGGCTGGAGCCATAAGTTCATGCCTAAGTTCTCTATCGACCTGCAATTGTGGGACAACCTGAAGTATCACTTCACCTGGAGTGCAGAGCAGAGTTTCTGGGGCAGTGAGTCGGCTATCACCGAGAAGTTCTATTTCTCTGGTAACAACAACTCCGACCACACACAGGCACAATCAGAGAAGGCCAACAGCACACAGTGGCAGATTGAGAACACGCTGACCTACGACAAGGAGTTCGGTAAGCACTCTATCGGCGTGGTGCTGGGACAGAGCGCCCTGAAGTACAAGGGTGACTATCTGGGTGCATCACACTGGAACCTGATCAACGTCAACAAGCCTTACGTTGACTACACCACCGGCGGCAGCATCGAGACCACCACCGACGAAAAGGGTAATATCATCGGTGTGAAGAGTCTGGTTGGCGGTTGGGCTGGCCCATACGTTGAGCACCATCTAGCTTCGCTCTTCGGCCGTATCAGCTACAACTACGATGAGCGTTACATGTTCCAGGCTACTGTCCGTCGCGACGGATCCAGCCGTTTCGGTTCTAATAATAAGTATGGTGTGTTCCCCTCATTCTCTATCGGATGGAACATCATGAACGAAGAATTCATGAAGGATACCCGTGACTGGCTGTCGAACCTGAAATTCCGCGCAAGCTGGGGTAAGAACGGTAACGAGAACATGCCCGACTTCCGTTATACCGTGCTCACCACCACTGGCGGCACCAGCAACTACTACTTCGGTCGTCAGGCTGTGATGAACTACGGTTCTAAGGCCAACGGTCTGGCTAACGAGAACTTGAAGTGGGAGGAATCAGAGCAGACCAATATCGGTCTCGACCTCGGACTTTGGAACAATAAGCTGACCTTCACCGTTGACTACTATATCAAGAAGACCAACGGCATGCTGATTACCATGCCCATCCCCTCATACGTAGGTGAATCGAAGCCTTGGGGTAATGCCGGTGATATGGAGAACAGCGGTATCGAGTTTGAATTGGGCTACAAGTGGAACATCAGTGATGCTCACTTCGCCATCAAGGGTAATGCTACTTACCTGAAGAACAAGCTGAAGAACCTGGGTAACGACACAGGTTTCCTGAACTATGGTATCTCACAGTTCAGCGATGGTGGCGTACGTGCCGAGAACGGCATGACCTTCCCCTACTTCTATGGTTATCAGACAGCAGGTGTGCTGCAGAACAAGGCAGAGGCCGATGCCTACAATGCCAAATACGGTGCCAGCTCTAATCCTGGCGACCTGATCTTCGTGGATACCAACGGCGATAACAAGATTACCAGTGATGACCGTACCAAGATCGGTAAGCCGACACCAGACTGGACCTTCGGTCTGAACTTCAACGCCGATTGGAAGGGCTTCGACCTGAATCTGTTCTTCCAGGGTGTGGCGGGTGCCGACATCTTCGATGCCACATGGCGTCAGGATATCGCATCGGGTAACTATCCTACCTGGGTGCTGCAGCGCTGGACAGGCGAGGGTACCTCAAACAAGCTTCCTCTGCTGAAACTTGGTGACTCTAAGAACTGGGTATGTAGCGATCTCTATGTACAGGACGGCAGCTACCTGCGTCTGAAGAACATCGCACTGGGCTACACACTGCCTCGTAACCTCACTAAGAAGATCAATATTGAGCGCTTCCGCGTATATGTCCGTGCAGAGAACCTGTTCACCTGGACCAAGTACTGGGGATTCGATCCTGAAATCGGTACCAGCAGCACTTCTATGGGTGTAGACTACGGTGTCTACCCACAGGCCCGCATCTTTACTGTAGGTTTCAACCTTTCTTTATAAATTAAATAATTAAGAATTAAGCATTAAGAGTTATGATTACCAAGATATATAAAGTATTGTGCGCTGGGGTGGTAGCTGTATCGCTGACCGCTTGTAGCGACGACTTCCTGGAGGTACAGAATCCTACCGGAGAGCCTCTGGAGGAATATTACATGACCGATGAGCATCTGAGCGAGGCTTGTACCTCGGCATACGCTCCACTGCACTGGCCCGACTGGGACGGCACAGCCTATAACGACCTGACTTGCGACGCCGAGATCCTTGGCGACGACTTCTGGGTGGGCGGTGCAAGCATCTCTGACAACCAGCACTGGCACAAGCTCTTCAACTTTGAGGGCGACGGCAACAACACACTGGGAACCCTCTGGGGCGATTTCTACAGCGGTATCAAGCGTTGTAACGACGTGATTAAGTACTGCTCTTGGGGTGGCGGCAACGAGAAGAACCGCAAATCATACGAGATGCAGGCCCGTCTGCTCCGCGTGTACTATTATAATATCCTGTGGCACTACTATGGCAATGTTCCCTTCTATCTGGAGAACCTGACAGAGCCTTACACAGCCCCGCAGATCAGTGCCGACGAGATCTATGCCAAACTGCTGCCTGAACTCGAGGAGATCATCGCATCAAATGTCCTGCCTATGCGTTGGGAAGGTTCTGACGAAGGTAGAGTCAGCCAGGCTATGGCCTATATGCTCTTTGCCGAGATGGTGATGTATCAGAACGACTCTGCCCGCTATCCCGCAGCCCTGGGCTTCATGAAGCAGATTATCAGCGACTCTAAGTACTCTCTGAATCCCAGTTTCAAGGATCTGTTTGACGAGAGTGGCGAGATGTGTGCTGAGAGCATTTTCGAAATCACCTACGACGACGACAACGCTCAGCGCGACTGGGGTACTTCGATGTCTGCAGGTGGCACTGTATTCCCAACACTCTGCTCACCCAACAGTTGGGCTGGTGGTGATGGCTGGGACTCTGGTAACGATGGTTGGGGATTCCTACCCATGCGTGTGGAGGCTTACAATATGTATGCCGATTACGACCTGCGTCGCGATGTCACCTGCTGGGATGTGCGCGGCTACACCTATACCGAGCGTTATCAGGACACGCACATCTGGCACGGAAAATATCGTCCACAGAGTGCCAATAATCAGGACTGTCCTACCTCCAAGAACCTGAATTACAACAACAACAAGCGCATCTACCGCTATGCTGAAACCCTCCTGAACGCAGCTGAGTTGCTGCTCCAGACTGGTGGCAGCGCTGCAGAAGCAACAGGTTATGTGAACGAAGTTCGTGCCCGTGCAGGACTGGAAAAACTCTCCAACGTCACTATCGACGACATCCTTAACGAGCGTCATCTGGAGTTCTGCGGTGAGGGTAAGCGTTACTTCGACTTGGTACGTGCTGAGGGCATCAGCGGTGCTACCGAGAAGGCTACCGTAAAACTCGTGCCCGATGTCTACGGCTATCGCACCAACTCATGGACACCCAGCAAGAAGCATATTCCTCTGTCACAGAGCGAGCTCGACGCTGATCCTACTCTGAAGCAGAACAACTATTAAAATTGAAAATTGAAATATTGAAAATTGAAATAACGAAAGATTATGAAGAATCTGTTTAAATATTCAATAGGAGCTCTGTTTGCAGGCTTGGCTATGACAGCCTGCTCGCCCGATGAGTTCAGTGGCGCAGACCCCAACGGTATTCCTTCAGTAAGCGGTGTTGACTTCAACATCAGCGTTGATCAGGAGACAAACCAGATGATTGCCACCTATACCCCACAGCCTGGTACATACCCGGTGTGGATCCTGAACGGCACCACATACTCTACCCTGCAGGAAGTGGGTTACAATAACCCCGAGGCAGGCACCTATACCATCGATATGAAGATTGGCAACCGCAACGGTTTCAGTCAGGGTACGATCTCGAAGACCTTCACCTTCAATGAGACCAAGGTCGACTACAGTGCCGATTTCCGCCGCATCACCGGTAAAGAGTGGCGCATCGCTAACAAAGAAGTCGCCCACATGGGTTGCGGCCCTGCCGGAACTGCTGGTACAGAGTGGTGGTCGGCTCAGCCTAACGACAAGAAGGACTTCGGTGTTTACGATGACCGTATTACCTTCACTGCCGACAACCGCAAAGGGGGTACCTACACCTACAATGCAGGTGCAGATGGTATGACCTATGTAAACTGGGGTACATCATTTAATCCTACAGGTGCAGAGCCCGATGTCGACGTGGCGCTTGGCAATCAGACTTCTACCTGGAGTTTCGAGGTCTACGACTGGGAAGATGCCGAAGGCAACGTGACCAAGCAGACTTACATCCAGTTGGGTAAAAACACCTTGTTCCCCTATATCTCCAGCAATGCTCAGTACGAGAATCCTAAGTTCCGTATCGAGACACTGACAGCCACCAAGATGGTGCTGGTTTATGACGCTCCCGATCGCAGTATCTCATGGCGCTTCATCCTGACCAGTGCTGCCGATGAGCGTCTGGTAGAGGAACAGGGCTTCGATGCCAACAGCGACTTCAACCTTTGGAAGGGTGTCACTCCCGATGCTACCTTCTACTTTGCACCGAACTGGTCTCCTGACCGTACCGCTGACATGCAGGCTACCTATAACGACAAGGGCAATGACTATACCATAACTGTTCCCGATGCAGCCTTCGATCGCTGGCAGGCTCAGATGCACCTGCATACTACCGGTGTAGAAATCTCTGCTGCCAACCACTATGACTTCTCTTGTATCTTCGTGGCCGATGCAGATATCGATGGCGTCACCGTGAAGGTAACCAACGAGGCCGACAATGAGGCTATCATCGATGTGGACAACATCAGCCTGAAAGCCGGTAAGGAATATGTATTCTGGAAGAGCGACATCGAAGGTAAGGATCTCTCACCCGTTAAGATTGTCTTCGACTTTGGTCATGCTTCAGGTGCTACCACCATCAATGTCAGCAATATCGTGCTGAAGGATCATGCCAACAATGATGGCACCATCGTTTCTGAAGGTGGTGAAGGTGGCGGTGAGGATAAGCCAACTATGGATTGGAACTACGAGAGCGGTGCCAACCTCTGGAAGGCCGTTGACGACGGCACATTGTTCGATGCCTTCGGCTACTGGTTTGCCGACGACAGTTGGACAGCACTCGGCACTCAGCCTGAGGCCACCCAGAATGGCGACACCTATGAGATCACAATTCCTGAGGGAATCGGCGGTAGCCAGTGGCAGGGTCAGTTCCACATCGACACCAAGCTCACTGCAAGTGCAGATAAGGCATACAACTTCTATTTCGTCATGGAGACCGATAATGACTGCCCAGGTGTGACTGTTAAGCTCACCGATGCTGGCGACAGCAACTTCTTCTGCGAAGGACGTCACGATGTGAAGGCCGACGAGCCGTTCATCTTCAAACTGGAAGGCGCAACCCTGAAGGAAGGTAAGGACGCAGAGGCCATCCGCCTGTTCTTCGACTTCGGTGGCTCACCCGCAGGCACTCACGTCAAGATCAGTAAGATTTACTTCGAGGAGGCCGTCAGCCTCAACTACGACGATGCCGATAACCTCTGGAAAGGTGTCGACGACGGCAGCGTGGCCAGCGAATTCGGTTACTGGTTTGCTGATGACAGTTGGACAGCACTCGGCACTCAGCCTGTGGCTACCCGCAATGGCGACACTTACGAGATTACTCTTCCTGAAGGCATGGGCGGCAGCCAGTGGCAGGGCCAGTTCCACATCGATACCCAACTCACCGCTTTGGCTGCATTAGCTTACAACTTCCAGTTGGTGATAGAGGCTGACAACGATTGTCCCGGTGTGACCATCAAGCTCACTGACGCTGGTGACTCCAACTTCTTCTGCGAGGGTCGTCACGACATTAAGGCCGACGAGCCGTATGTCTACACGTTGAAGGGGGCTACGTTGAAAGAAGGTACTGATGCAACGGCCATCCGACTGTTCTTCGACTTCGGAGGCTCTCCCGCAGGTACCAAGGTTAAGATCAGCAAAATAGTCTTCAAGTCGGCTCTGCCGATGATACCCTAAGGGGCATCATATTCGATAATCAACGTAATATGAAACGATTCATGCTTAATACACTTTTGCTCTCTCTTGCCGTAGCCCTTTGGGGCTGCGGTGGGAGCGACAACGAAGACCCAGAGCCTGCAGCGGTCAGTATCACGCTGTCGCAGACCAATATCGCTGTGCCTGTTGAGGGTGGTCGTTATACTATCAACGTAAGCACCACAGGCAAGGAATGGGGCGTATACGCTGATCAGGAATTCATCACTGTCGAAGCTAAGAATACGGTAGCCCAAACGGGCACGCTGACGGTCACGGTTCCTGCTAATCCGACGACCAGTGCCCGCACGGGTACCGTCACCGTCATGTCGGGCATAGCACGCCAGACCATCAGCGTGACGCAGTCGGCAGCAGAGAAGCCAGCCTACAATGCTCCCGACGGATACTCGCTGGTTTGGAACGATGAGTTTGACGGCAACTATGGCTATGCTCCCAACGAGAATGGTCTTCCTCGGACAGAACTCAACCCCAATGACTGGACCCACGAAGTGAAGAACTCGGGCTGGGTGAACCACGAGCTGCAGAACTACGTGAACCATAAGACCCCCGAGGGCAGACTAGTGACTGAACTACGCGACGGCAAGCTTCGCATCACGGCACTCAAGGAGAACGGTAAGGTTTACTCCGGCCGTGTGTATGCTAAGGTGAAAAGCGGTTGGACCTACGGCTATATTGAGGCATCCATCAAACTGCCGAAGGGCAAGGGTACGTGGCCTGCTTTCTGGATGATGCCCGTGAACTTCCGTTCATGGCCAGCTGACGGCGAGATTGACATCATGGAAGAGGTGGGCTACCATCCCGACTATGTATCATCGAGTCTGCATGCCAATGCCCATGTACACTCCAACGGCACTCAGGTCACCCATGAGATGAAGTGTACTGGTGCCGAAGGCGAGTTCCATACCTACGCTATTCTGTGGACAGCTAAGAATATCACCACCTATGTCGATGGCAAAGTACAACTGAGCTATGACAATCGTGGCTTAGGTCGCGACGATTGGCCCTACGACGATCCGTTCTATGTTATCTTCAACCTCGCTTGGGGTGGTGACTGGGGTGGCGCCCAGGGTGTCGACGAGAGCGCCCTCCCCGCCACGATGGAAGTAGACTACATCCGGGTGTTCCAGAAGAAATAGTTGACAGTTTACAGATGATTACCAAAATGAACCATAAATTAGCGGTGAGAGTCGTCTCTTTCTACTTTCCGCTCCTGTCTTTTCTCTTCATGTTTGCTGCCTGCACAGCAGGTGGCGAACAGGAAGTCACAACGGGCTTCGTTACCATCGATGGCCACAACCTGATTAAGCCCAATGGAGAGAAGCTGCTGATACAAGGCACGAACCTCGGCAACTGGCTGAATCCTGAAGGCTACATGTTCGGTTTCGGACGCACCAACTCGGCTTGGATGATCGACCTGCTCTTCAAAGAGGCTGTAGGCCCTGATTACACCGCAGAGTTCTGGCAGCAGTTCAAAGATAACTATATCACCCGTGCTGATATCGACTTCATTGCCTCGCAGGGTGCCAACACTATCCGTCTGCCCTTCAACTATAAACTCTTCACCGATGAGGACTATATGGGTCAGACAGGACAGAAGGACGGTCATGTGCGCATCGACTCCATCGTGAGCTGGTGCAAAGCGAATGGTCTGTATCTGATTCTCGATATGCACGATTGTCCTGGTGGACAGACGGGCGACAACATCGATGACAGTTATGGCTATCCTTGGTTGTTCGAGAGCAAAGAGAGTCAGCAACTATTCTGTGACATCTGGCGCGAGATTGCCAATCGTTACAGTCAGGAAACGACGATTTTGGGCTACGAACTCATGAACGAACCCATCGCCCATTACTTCGCTAATAAGGATTCGCTCTACACCTTGTTGCAACCCCTTTATCAGCGTTGTGTGAAGGCAATCCGCGAGGTGGATCAGAACCATATCATCCTGCTTGGAGGTGCCCACTGGAATAGTTTCTTCTGGATGCTCGACGATGCCAGCTACGATGATAAACTGATGTACACCTGTCATCGTTACGGTGGTCCTGCTACTAAAGAAGCCATCACCCACTACATCAACTTCCGCGACTCCATTAATCGTCCGATGTACATGGGAGAATTCGGCCATAACACTATGGAGTGGCAGAGTGACTTCGTAAAAGTGTTGAAGGACAATAATATCGGCTATACCTTCTGGCCTTATAAGAAGGTAGACAACTCCTGCATGATGGGCATCACTCGACCAGAAGGTTGGGACAGTATTGTCGTGAAATATGCTGAAACTCCGCACTATACCTATCAGGAATGGCGTGAAACCCGTCCTGATCAGGCCAAGTTCCGCGAGTTGCTCATGCAGTTTGCCAAAAACTGCCGTTTTGAAAATTGCCAGCCTCAGACTGAATATATCCAGAGTATGGGAATGAGATAGTGAACAATGTATAGTGATTAGTGAATAGTAAAGCGATTAGTTAGTAATATGAATCAGGTGAAAAATAATAATAAGCAATGGATTTTAAGAGTGATAGTGGCAGCGATACTATTCACTATTTATTCTTCCCTATTCACTGCTGTGGCGCAGACGCCAACGTACCTTGATGAGAGTAAGCCCTTGGAGCAGCGCATCGACGATGCCCTCGCAAGAATGACCCTCGACGAGAAGATTGCTGTGATTCATGCGCAGTCGAAGTTCTCATCGCCTGGCGTGAAGCGTTTGGGCTTCCCCGATTTGTGGACAGATGATGGTCCTCATGGTGTGCGTCCTGATGTGCTCTGGGATGAATGGGAACAGGCTGGACAGACCAACGACTCGTGTGTGGCTTTTCCAGCCCTTACTTGTCTGGCAGCCACCTGGAACCCTGACCTTGCGCGCCTCTATGGCGAGAGTCTGGGTGAAGAGGCACTTTATCGCAACAAGAGTGTGATGCTGGGTCCTGGCGTGAACATCTTCCGTACCCCGCTCAATGGCCGTAACTTCGAGTATATGGGCGAAGATCCTTATCTTGCCTCACGGATGGTGGTGCCATACGTTCAGGGATTGCAGTCGAAGGGTGTCGCTGCCTGTGTGAAGCACTATGCGCTGAACAATGATGAAGAATACCGTCATCAGGTAAATGTTATTGTCAGCGACCGCGCTCTGCATGAGATTTACCTGCCTGCCTTCAAGGCTGCTGTGCAGGAGGGTGGTGCCTGGGCCATCATGGGTGCCTACAACCTCTATAAGAACCAGCACAATTGCCACAATGAAATTATGCTCAACAAGATCCTGAAGCAGGACTGGGGCTTCGATGGCGTGGTGATCAGCGACTGGGGAGGTTGCCATGATACCGATGAGGCTGTACGCAATGGACTCGACTTGGAGTTTGGTACGTGGACTGACGGTCTGACGATGGGCAAGACGAACGCCTACGATGCTTATTATCTGGCAGCGGCCTACAAACAGGCCATCCAACAAGGGAAATATACCACGAAGGAACTCGATGAGAAAGTGCGTCGTGTGCTGCGCCTGTTCTATCGCACCACGATGAAGCGCAACAAGCCTGTTGGTTTCCTTTGTTCAGATAGTCATTACGACGCAGCATTGAAGATTGCTCAGGAAGGTATCGTATTGTTGAAGAATGATGTGGTGAAGGAGAGAAGGAGTAAGGAGGCTGCGCCATTGCTGCCCCTCGATCTCTCGAAGATGAAGAAGATTCTTGTGGTTGGCGAGAATGCCATCAAGATGATGACCGTCGGTGGCGGTTCTTCCTCTCTCAAGGCCCAGCACGAGATCCTTCCTCTCGATGGCCTAACATCTTCCCTCTCACATCTTACATCTTCCATTGAGTATGCGCGTGGATATGTTGGTGATACCATCCAAAGTTACAACGGTGTCACAGTTGGCCGTTCGCTTTATGAAACCCGCTCTCAGGCAGAACTCACAGCAGAAGCTGTGGAAAAGGCTCGTGGGGCTGATGTCGTCATTTTTGTTGGTGGCCTCAATAAGAGCGACCACCAGGATTGTGAGGGTCACGACCGTAAGAGTTACGATCTGCCCTATGCTCAGAACGAGGTGATTGAAGCCATCTTGAAAGTCAATCCCCGTTTGGTATATGTCAACATCTCTGGTAATGGTGCTGCTCTGCCTTGGCTCGCGAAAGTTCCTGCAATCGTTCAGGCATGGTTTATTGGCTCAGAGGCGGGCAAGGCGATTGCTTCTGTCCTGACGGGTGAAGTCAATCCATCGGGCAAGCTCCCCTTCACTTGGTATGCTTCCCTTGACCAATGTGGCGCTCATGCCACAGGTTCTTATCCCGGCACTTGGCGTGCAGATCGCCAAGTCATCGACGAGGAATATAAGGAGGGCCTTTTTGTGGGTTATCGCTGGATGGATCGTCAGAAGAAACAGAGTCCGTTGTTCCCCTTTGGCTATGGTCTGAGCTATACCACCTTCAAGGTGGGCAAAGTCAGTGCCGATAAACAGGAAATGGCAGCTAATGATAAGATTACCTTCACCATCCCCGTCACGAATACGGGCAGTGTGGCTGGTGCAGAAACCATCCAACTCTACGTCAGCGACCTGGAGGTTTCTGTTGAACGACCTATTAAAGAACTCAAAGCCTTCCGTAAGGTATTCCTTCAGCCAGGTGAGACGAAGCAGGTTTCTCTTACCATCGATCGCTCTGCTCTCTGTTTCTACAATGACCAAAATGGCCAGTGGATAGCTGAGCCCGGCGAATTCAAAGCCCTTATCGGTACGTCATCAAAGAACATCATAAATGATTATAAGTTTAGATTAAAGTAATTAGTTAGTTAGTAATTGTTATTTCATCAGAACACAATGCAAAGAAGCCGGACTCTGTGAAGACTCCGGCTTTCTTTAACTGGTTTTGAAAAGAATTTACCCTACTATTTCATGAATTCTGGCTTCATTTTTGGGGCATATCGTCACTCAGACTAACTCTGGTTTATTTATACCAGTCTGTGATAGTCTTGTCTGTTACGTATAGGCTGAATTTTGGATAAATATTCTTGATATTGTTCTTCTCCTGGCACCACTTGTAATCAAGACCGACGGCAATCTTTTCTGGAGCCTCGCCAATATTAGCACCTGCAGCTACCCTTGTACCGTCAACCTCGACCTCCACGGGGATGTTGTTGAAATTGAATGTAGAGGCATTCTCGCCGATAATCTCATCATCGATCAACTCATAGCCATATTCGTAGTCGGGGTTGCTGGTATTGAACATATAACCTATGCCCTCGTGGATCTCCTTGCCCTTTACATAGATAGGCAGCGTTCCGCCGGCAGCGCGAACAATCACCTTCAGGTGGTTCTTCTTATTGACGTCTTGCCATGTGATGGCATCGAACACTACGTCATTGTAGTCGAAGTCGCTCTCATTAATCTTTGTGGTGGCATTGATGTTACCCTTCAGATCCTCAACGATGATGCGCTTCTTGTATTCAGGTATATTCACCGTAATCTGATTCTTTGGTACGAGGACACCATCTACGTGAATGACTTTGTCTGATGCCTGATATTTGCATACGTAATAGAATATCTTGTAGTTGTCTGAATTCAACTTCTCTACGGAGCCAGCCAACTTGATCTTATCTGCATCGGGAACGTGCTTAATCATAGCATCGAATGACGGCATCATATCAAAGATATTCTCGGGGATAGCCTTATTGATGGTGGCGAAGGATAAACCATTATTGTCATCGATAAGACCGAGCGCCTTCCACTTGGCAACATTCACCTTACCTTCATTATCGGTGTTAAAGCAGTTGTCTATTATGCCATTTCCTAAATCCCTATCAAGAGGGTAAAAACTTTCTCTTGGATTATACTGGACACCAACCGTCTCCTGCGCTATAATCTTGTTGTCGATTTTCAGATAGAAATAGCAGGTAGCTGAAGTCTCTTTCAGCAACGTCTCCTTGCTGGCGTATGTTTTTTTGGTTACAGGGGTTACTTTAACGGCTACAGCACGTTTAGGGACAACTGTACTTGTATACGCCCATGATCCCTCAGACTCAATAACTGACTCAATAGCCAAGTTGCTGAAGCCCCAATCGTGATTGCTTGCAGGAGCACCGAACTGTTCTACGAATGCCTCGTTGAAGGCCTTGGTCTTGTTCTCCAGTGAGTTGGCGTCGTTAAAAATGTCCGTAGTTTTCGAACATGATACCATGACGATAGCCCCGCAGGCTATGGCCATAAAACTTGTTAAATGTCTTAATTGTTTCATAATTCTAATAATTAATGGTTTGGTTTATGCTGCAAAATTAGAAAATTTTCTCGATAAATACAGTAATAACTGCAAATAAATTAACCCAAATTAACATTATGCCACTTACCCCTTAAGATTTAACCCAAAGATAACATGTAAATAGGCATCATTGCAGCCTAAAAAAAGCGGGGCACCCAAAGGGCGTCCCGCTTCTGTTTATTTCGCAATAAGACTGATGGCGAAGCCACCACCAGGGGCTTCTTTGAGTTTGAGCGTCTGACCGGCCTTCACTACCTTCTTGGTAATGGTATATGCCTGTGGATTGGTCTCGTAGTGAGCATCTTTTGCATCAGCGTAGATAGTGCAGTCGTACTTGCGACCCTTGTCGAGGAAATCTAGTTTTATAATAGCTGTATGTCCGTTCTCATCGCACTTGCCACCCACGAACCAGTGGTCGGTGCCCTTAGCCTTACGGGCGACAGTGATATAGTCAGCCGGCTCGGCCTCAAGATAGATGCTCTCGTCCCAGTCGCAAGCCACATCGCGGATGAACTGGAAGGCATCATCGAATTTCTCGTAGTTCTCAGGCAGATCGGCCGCCATCTGTAATGGAGAGTACATCGTCAGGTAGAGGGCCAGTGAACCGGCGATGGTGATACGGGCCCATGATGTGTTGTTGCTCCATTCAGAGAGTTTGGTGACGAAGATACCTGGCGTATAATCCATCGGACCGCCCTGTAGACGCGTGAAGGGTAGGATACAGGTATGATCGGGTCGTGAACCGCCAAAAGCCTCATATTCTGTGCCGCGAGCACTCTCATTACCCACGAGGTTCGGATAAGTACGACAGAGACCTGTGGGGCGTGTTGCCTCATGAGCATTCACCATGATATGGTGCTTGGCAGCCTCCTTGACCACATAGAGATAGTGGTTGTTCATCGATTGCGAGTAGTGGTGGTCGCCACGAGGAATGATATCACCCACATAGCCCGTCTTCACGGCATCATAGCCATACTTGTTCATTAGTTCGTAGGCTTCCTTGATATGACGCTCGTAGTTCTGACTGGAGCTTGATGTCTCATGGTGCATCAGTAACTTCACACCTTTCGAATGGGCATAGTCGTTGAGCATCTTGATGTCGAAATCTGGATAAGGCGTCACGAAGTCGAAGACGTCGCGCTTCCACATGTTTGCCCAGTCCTCCCAACCTACGTTCCAGCCTTCTACCAGCACTTCGTTGAGTCCGTTCTTGGCAGCGAAGTCGATGTAGCGCTTTACGTTCTCATTATTAGCCTTGTGCGTACCGTTGGGTTTTACTTTCTGCCAGTCAATCTGATCAAGCTTGATACTGGGATAATCGTTCGTGTAATGCCAGGATCCACGACCGACAATCATTTCCCACCATACGCCACAGTATTTCGTAGGATGAATCCAACTCACATCGTCGAGGGCGCAGGGCTCGTTGAGGTTGAGAATGAGGTTCGACGAGAGCATGTCGCGGGCATCATCGCTCACCATCACCGTGCGCCAAGGTGTTTCACAAGGCGTCTGCATGGCACCCTTCAGACCTGTGGCATCGGGCGTGAGGTGACTCACAAAGGTAAAGGGCTTTGGAACAGGCCACTCCGATGGGGCAGGATTAGGCGTGTAGGCATTGCTGCCACCACCGAGTTTTGTGGTGAGGGCTTTAGTCTGGACATCAACGAGTTCGAGATGCATGGTAGCATAATCGGCACAAGCAGCCTCATGGATATTGATATAAAGCCCGTCGTCGCTCTTCATCTGGAGCGAGGTCTGCACACCTGTCTCAGAGAAAACAGCCACAGAGGAATTACCCCAGTTGACGGCCTCTTTCATACGGTTGCGGATTTCTGAAAGCTTGCATTGTTGTGTTTCCTGCTCTTGGGTGTCGTAATCGCCAGGTAGCCACCAAGCAGTATGGTCACCCGCCATCGCAAACTCACTGCGTTCCTCTTTGATAAGGAAGTAGTTGAGATCTTGCTGCTGAGGGAACTCGTAACGGAACCCGATACCATCGTCATAGATGCGGAAGCGGATGATGATCTGCCGGTTGTGTTGGCGCGGAGCCAGACGGCGTCCTTCTGGCGTGGATGGCATCCTTTCGAGCCACTGCTGCGAGAGTGTCACGGCCAGTTCGTTGTAATGATTACGAATGGTGGCCGTTTCGCCCCAGACGGGCTTCCAGGTCTCATCGAAGGTAGAGGTCTCTTCCTTCTCGACCTTGAATCCTGCCATGAGGTCGTGCTCCTGCAACCCAAGTGAGGCGTGCTTGTCTTTGGCGAGTTCAAGTCCAAGAAACGAGGGCTTGACCACAGCCTTGCCTTTATAGGTCATCTCATAGACAGGCCTTCCGTCGGGATTGACAGAGAATGTCAGTTCAACATTACCATTCGGCGACTTCACGCTGCCTGCATTTACCATCATCGGCATAGCTAGCAGCAGGGAAACTAGTAATCTTTTCATTTTCTTCCACTTTGTATGATTAATGTACTGATTTCGTTGTTCAGTTCATCTGCAGCCAGAAGCTGTTCGAGCGTGAGGTGCATACGATAGCGCCAGTAATGACGAGGATTGGCGGGGATGTTGATACGCTCGGCATTCTCATCAGGCAGACGCAGTTTCTCGTTGATGCTCAGCCAGTCCTGGAAGGAGATGAGGCAAAGCATCGAGGGCGAGGTAAGGTGACGACTGACGATATCCTTTGCCAGCCAACCTGGTAACGGACGGGGTGCAGCACCGCCACGACGTAGCGTTGTGTTGTAATAGGTCTGGGAGCGCTCTTCGTCCTCATCCCACCACTGCCGCAATGTAGCCATATCGTGGGTGGAGATCGTATCCACAGAACGATAGGGATTATGCGAGAGTTTGCCAAAACGTGTAGTCGGATCCTTCGGCATCGACTGGATTTCGAGCGATAAGATGCGCAATTCGTTCATTACCCAGGGCACGCAGTCGGGCACCATACCCAGGTCCTCTGCACAGACAAGCATACGAGTAGCCTGAACCAACTTCGGCAACTTCTTCATCGCCTCTGTGTACCAGAACTGGTTATTACGGCGATAGAAATAATCATTGTAGAGCTGGTTGAAACAATACTTCTGATCCTCGCCGAGTTGCTCGTAAGCCTCCTGATACTGCACGGCGATGCGCGGATGCCAGCGGTCGCTGCGCTTATGGTCGACCAGGAACAGGCCTTCGTTAAACGTTACGCCATAAGCCTCGATTTCTTCACGACTCAATCCGAGCGCTGGTGAGAACTGCCCCATCAGACCAGATTTATGAGGTACGGGAATCTCCCAGATACGGAAGAAGCCAAGCACGTGGTCGATACGGTAGGCATCAAAATATTCCGCCATTTTACGGAAACGACGCACCCACCAGGAACAGCCGTCTTTGAGCATCTCATCCCAATTGTAGGTGGGGAAGCCCCAGTTCTGGCCGTCGGCAGAGAAGGCATCAGGCGGCGCACCGGCCTGGCCGTTCAAATTGAAATACTTCGGCTCTACCCAGGCCTCGACACCGTCACGACTGATGCCGATGGGAATGTCACCTTTTAAGATTACACGATGGGCACGGGCGTAGGCATGAGCCTCACGCATCTGTGCATCGAGGTTGTATTGCACATAATACCAGAACTGTAATTCTTTCTTGCCCTTAAATGTGGACTTCTCTGTGCTCTGTAGTGTAGCATCCTTAGGCCATTCTGAGAAAGTAGCTGTGCCATAAAGATCACGGAAGTAGCAGAAGGCGGCGTAAGGCACCAGCCACTCCTTGTTCTGTTCGAAGAACTTCTTGAAACTCTCACGACGTTGCACAGCCGACCACTCCTGTGCAAAAATCTCGCGCAGGTAATCCATCTTGGCTGTGAACATCCGCTCGTAATCAATCTGTGGCAGAGCATTCAACTCCAGGCGCAGCGCTTCGAAAGCCTTACGTTTAGTCTCATCCTTGAGAGGAGGCAACTGACGGAAGTCGGTATACTGAGGATGGAGGGCATAGATACTGATGCTATTATAAGGATAACTGTCCTGCCAGGTATGTGTCATATTGGTATCTGTGATTGGCAGCACCTGAAGAATACGTTGCTTCGTCTTGTCGCACCAGTCAATCATCTTTTTCAGATCGCCGAAGTCACCCACGCCGAAACTACCCTCACTACGGAGCGAGAAGATGGGAATCACCGTACCTGCTGCTTTCCACGGGTAGATGGGGAAAAATGCCTGTGACAACTCGTAGACGACCACCTCGCCCAGTTCGATTTCTGGCAGACAGATTGTACGGTTTGCGCCATTCTCCCAGAGTGGTGTTACATCCACCTCTTCATCGAGCGCCACGAACTTAAACTCAAAGGTCTGCGGCAACTTGTCGGCATCGAGGCTGATGACCCATTCGTTAGGCTCGTGTTCAGTCATGTTCAGGGCGCGCTTGGCTTCCCAATTCCCTAAGGCTTCTACGCCACCGATGAGAGCCAGACGCTCATTGCCACGCAGTTGCGGAGCACGCACCTTCAGACGGATGGTTTTTCCGTATTCCTCCATCTCGCTCATCTTACGCTTGCGAGCAGCCACACATTCAGTAATGGCTGACGAATACATATAACTGTCCTCGGGAATATCAATCCAATGATCATAAATCGTATAGCGGATGCCTCTGATGGCAGCAAACTCCAAACGGTGAGGTTCTGTCAGCCACTCATGGCGCGTTTCTTGATCACCGCGATACACACTATAGTAATAATCGGTGAAGACATTTGCCTTCAAGGTCTTAGTCAACTCACATGTCCAGTGAAGGCCGTCGAGCGTAGTCATTTTGTGCTGCTCTACCTTCTTATCCGAAAGGATGTTCAGGACCAGTTCTTCTCCGAACGTAGTCTGATACTCAAGGTTAAATTGTAACTTCATAGATATTTTGTTTTATTATAATCGATGCAATCGGTTGCACATATTATTTCTTCTTGATATAATCATTGTAAATCTTGATGCCGAAAATGATGATACAGCAAGTAGTGGTGATGAGGTTGGTGATGAACAAAGCCCAGAGGGGTTCTGGCTGGTGAGAGATGCCCTGAAGCATAAAACAGGCACCACCAACGCCCATCATCAGGAATGTAGGTAATGCAATACCTTTAGTATCGCGAGTGCGGATGGTATAGATGGCCTGAGGCAGATAGCCCAGAATCATCGTGATACTGGCCAGCCATCCACAGATCTCAAAAAACGAACTTTGTTCCACGTTGTTTACCTTTTACTTTTTTACCTTAATGACAAAGACACAGGCGGAAGCGATAAGGAAGCTGACGCCAGCAACAATCATCATCGACGACTGGTGGTGGCCGATGAGCGAGAGAATGGCACCGCCACAGATGGCCGCAATAATCTGCGGAATACAGATGGTACCATTGAACAATCCCAGATAAGCTCCCATGTGGCCATAACCCTGAAGGGCATTCGTCACAAAGGTGAAAGGCATAGCCAGCATCGCTGCCCAGGCACAGCCGATCATCAGGAAGGGCACGAACTGCAGGTACTGATCATGGATATAAGGCACCATCATAAAACCGATAGCACCAATCACCAGACTCAATGAATATGCCAGTTTCGTGTTCTTAAATTGCGGGAGCAAAGCGGCCCAGACAACAGAGCCTACGGCCTGAACGGCAAAGAGGATACCCACCCAGTTGCCAGCTTCTTGGAAAGCCTCACTGGCTGGGTCGGAGGTGTTCCAAACCACCTCGGCAATAGCACCTGTAGTATAGTTCCACATATAAAGCATCGCTGCCCAGCTGAAGAACTGCACCAAACCTACTTTCCAAAAGGTGGATGGCGCATTCTTAAGCAGGGTAATCCAGTTGCCACTAGACTCACCGGCCTGACTAGATTGACAAGCCCCATTATACTCCGCATATTCCTGTGGATTCCACTCCTTCACCTTCGATGTGGTGTAAATCACACAGAGAATCAAGATGGCTGCGCCGATATAGAACGACCAGATGACCGAATCAGGCACAACGCCCTTCTCAGCCACATTGCTGATACCGATAAACGTGAAAACGAATGGGAATACATAGCCCATCACGCTTCCTGCATTGCAAAGAAACGACTGGATACTGTACGCCTTGGCCTTCTGCTTTTCGTTGACCATATCGCCCACCAGCATCTTGAATGGCTGCATGGCCATGTTGATGCTCGTATCGAGGAACATCAGTGCGATAAGGCCGAACATCATAGCAGCGCTGATAGTAAGTCCCAAGGAGCCTGAATTCGGCAACAGACACATTACCAGCACAGCTACAGCCGCACCCACAAACAGATAGGGAATACGACGGCCGAAACGGGTCCAGGTCTTATCACTCAACGTTCCGACAATCGGTTGCACAAGAATACCCATCAACGGGGGCAGAATCCAGAAATAGCTGAGGTTGTGCGGATCTGCACCTAGTGTGGCGAAGATGCGCGAGATATTGGCACTCTGCAGGGCATACGCAATTTGCACGCCAAAGAATCCGAAACTCAGATTCCATAAATTCCAAAAACTTAAATCAGGCTTTTGCTTCATAACAATTTATTTTCACTGTTCACAATTCACTATCTGGTTGTTCCGCGGATAATCAGACGGGTGCGGACAACACGTTTCTCGACTTTCTCGATAGGACTGAGCCCCTCTACCTTGTCCATTAGGATTTCTGCGGCTTCTTCGCCAACCAAGAGTCCACGCTGCTCAACCGTTGTCAGCATGGGGTCACAAGCGATAGCTCGCTGACCGTTGGTAAAACCACAGATGCTGATGTCTTCAGGCACTTTCAAACCAGCCCGCTTCACCGTATACAGGATACCGATGGCCGTATCATCGTTGACGGCAAAGAAACCGTCAGGCCGATGGTCAAGCGCCAGGATCTCTGGTGTAATTGTCTCAGCGTCAGTACGATTGTCACAGATGCGCACAATCGATTCGTCAACAGCCAACCCATGCTTCAATAAAGCATCCTTATAGCCGTTATAGCGGTTTTTTGATATTTCTAACTGCATCGGTCCACCATAATAGGCAATGCGCTGACAACCTGTTTCTATCAGATGAGTCACGGCATTATAGGCTCCCATGTAATCGTCGACCACCACACGGCTGGCATTCACGCCCGTACAGATCCTGTCATAAAATACCAGCGGGATACCTGCATCTATCAGTTTCTGATAATGGTCGTAATTGCGTGTGTCCTTAGCCTGAGAGACAATCACACCGCAGACCTTATAACGATGAAACGTATCACATATTCGGGCCTCACGCTCATACTTCTCATCGCTCAATGCCACCATGATATTATAGCCCCTTGCCGAAGCCGCCTCTTCGATACCAGTCAGGATGGAGGAGAAATAATAATGCGTAAATTCCGGCACAATGACGCCGATGATCCGTTGGGGCATCACCCGACTGTGACGCAAAGCCTCGCCGATGGCATTAGGATAAAAATTATGTTCGCGCGCATACGCTTGGATAGCCTTGCGACGCTCCTCGCTGATGCGGGGAGAATCCTTCAGCGCACGCGATACCGTTGCTACGGAAATACCAAACTCTCGAGCGATATCCTTCATTGTCAGTGGAACGTTTTTTTCCATCACGTTTTTAGTTTTCGATGCAAAGTTACTATTTTTCACTTTTCACTAGTCACTTTTTGGTCCTAAAGTTGACATATATCAATGCAAACGTTTGCGCTCTTCTAATAACGATTTTACACAAAAAAAAGTATAATGAGGCGAAAAGATTCTTAATTTTGCACCGTCGGAGAATGACTAACAACGAATTAATTGATAATAAGTATAGTAATTAACTCTAATTAAATGTAATGATGAAGCAGGTAAACATTCAGTTTCCGCTTAGGATGCTCGGCCTTTTGTTAGGCCTATTCCTATCGGTAGGCGCCTTTGCTCAGATTGAAGTCAAAGGCCATGTGAAAGATGCTACAGGCGAACCCATTATCGGCGCAACGGTGCGCGTAGCCAACTCACAGGCGGCTACCATCACCGATTTCGACGGTAACTTCGTGCTGAAAGCTAATCAGGGTGCAGACATCACGATTTCTTATGTCGGCTATCAGACTGCTACAGTGAAGGCTGCACCGAATCTCACCGTAACATTGCAAGATGATCAGACCATTCTTCAGGACGTTGTGGTCATTGGTTACGGTACTGTGAAGAAGAGTGATGCTACAGGTTCAGTGATGTCGGTTGAGGCTGACCAGTTGAACAAGGGTCTTGCAACATCACCAGCTGACCTGTTGCAGGGTAAGACGCCTGGTGTGCAGATTACCACCAATAGTGGTGCTCCTGGTGCAGGTTCTAAGATCCGCATCCGTGGTGGTTCGTCACTTTCTGCCTCTAACGACCCTCTGATCGTTATCGATGGTCTGCCCATCAGTTCTACAGACATCTCAGGTGGTGACGTTCTGAACACCATCAACCCTAACGACATCGAGAGTTTCTCAATCCTGAAGGATGCTTCTGCAACTGCCATTTATGGTAGCCGTGCATCAAACGGTGTGATCCTGATTACCACTAAGAAGGGTAAGGCAGGTGCCAAGCCTCGTATCAATGTTGACATGAGCGGTACATTCAAGACCGTTGCCAAGAAGGTTGACGTGCTGGGTGCTGATGCATTCCGCGAGTTCTTCATGGCCAACTACGGCGACAATGCCGATGCTGTTGCTGCTTTGGGTAACGCAAGCACCAAATGGCAGGATGAGATTTATAAGGATGCTTTTGCTGAGGAAATCAACGCCAGCATCACTGGTGGTTATGTTTCTAAGGAGAACACCTTCAAGATGCCTTACCGTGTCAGTGCAGGTTTTCTGAACAACGATGGTAACCTGAAGACTTCAGGCATGAGTCGAGGAACAGTAGGCTTCAACCTGACTCCTACACTGCTCGACGACCGTCTGACCATTAATCTGAATGGTAAGGGTGTATTTACCCATAACTCCTATGCTGACGAAGGCGCCATTGGTTCTGCTGTTCAGTTTAACCCCTTGAAGCCTGTCTATAATGAGGATGGCAACTACTTCCGCTGGGAGACCAATGGTGCTCCTAACACCATGTCGACGTTGAACCCCGTGGCTCAGTTGAACCAGCAGAACAAGGACTCTTACGTACGCCGTTTCGTAGGTAATGCCCAGTTTGACTATAAGTTTAAGTTCCTCGACGGTCTCCGCGCAAACCTGAACCTTGGTCTCGATATCTCGACCACAAGTGGTTGGAATGTTACCGAACAATACAGTGAGACATCTTACCACAATAAGGTTGAAAATGGTACTGGAGCATGGGAGAAATACACTCAGTTGCGTCGCGACCAGACCTTGGAATTCTATCTCGCTTACGCTAAGGAGTTGAAGGAAATCAGCAGTCGCTTTGATGTGATGGCTGGTTACAGCTGGCAGCACTTCTATAACCATACAACTGACAGAAAGATTGCCAACGATGGTAGCGACATTGAATATCCTGTTAAGACTCCACTTCTCAAGACTGAGAGTTATCTAATATCTTTCTATGGCCGTTTGAACTATTCGCTCTTGGATCGTTACCTCCTCACCTTCACACTGCGTGACGATGGTACCTCGCGCTTCCAGAACAACAAGTGGGGTCTCTTCCCATCAGCAGCTCTGGCTTGGCGTATCAGCGAGGAGTCGTTCCTGAAAGATACAGACTGGCTGTCGAACCTGAAGCTCCGTCTGGGCTGGGGTGTCACAGGTCAGCAGAACATTAATAGTGGTGACTATCCCTCTATAGCAACTTATCACACAAACCAGAATGGTTCTCTCTATATGCTTGGTAACGGTATCGTTATCCCAATTACTCCGAGAGGTTACGATCCTGATATCAAGTGGGAAGAAACAACGACTTACAACATCGGTTTGGACTTCGGCTTCGCCCGCAACCGCATCAATGGTAGCATCGATGTTTACAAGCGCAAGACCAAGGACTTGTTGAACAAGGTTCCCGTGGGTTCTGGTACTAACCTGACCAACTATCTGCTGATGAATGTAGGTGACATGGAAAACAAGGGTATTGAGGCTGCACTGAACGTTGTGCCCATTGAGCAGAAGGACCTGCGTTGGGAAATTGGCTTTAACATTGCCTACAACAAGAATAAGATTACCAAGCTGACAGCCAGCGACGATCCCACCTATCTGGGTGTGGAGACCGGTGGCATCTCTGGTGGTGTAGGTAACAACATTCAGATCCAGCAGGTAGGCAACCCCATCAACTCATTCTTCGTATTCCAGCAGGTTTACGGTGAGGATGGTAAGCCACTTGAGGGCGTCTATGTAGACCGCAACTACGACGGACAGATTACCGACGACGATCGCTACGTTTATTACAAGCCCGATGCTGATGTGAATATTGGCTTTAACACAGAGTTGAGTTACAAGAAGTGGACCCTCTCTGCATCACTCCGCTCAAGCCTGGGTAACTATGTATATAATAATGTGGCTTCGAACACTGAGATGAAGGCAGACATGTGGACCAACAGCTTTATCTGCAACCGCGTGTCTACTGCTCCTTACAGCAACTTCGCCCAAGCTCAGTACAAGAGCGACTACTATGTACAGAACGCTTCGTTCCTGAAACTCGACAAGGTGACACTGGCTTACAACATTGCACCTTGGGTACGTGTGAACTTTACCGCTCAGAATGTCTTCACCATCACCAAGTACGACGGCGTAGATCCTGAAGTCGGCAATGGTATTGACAACAACATGTATCCCCGCTCTCGCAATTTCATCTTGGGTGCAAGCTTTAACTTTTAATTTATAGGAGGACAAAAATATGAAATTCAATATAAAGAAAAACGGATTTTACTGCTTTGCCTTTGCTACCGCCGTGTCGCTGACAGCATGCGTGGGTGATTTGGACGTGACGCCTATCGATCCCAGCCTTGACACGCCGGAGAATGTGCTGACCAGCACTGAGGCATACAACCAGATATTGGCAAAGTGCTACTCGGGTCTTTCCGTAAGTTCACCCGACGGTGATAGCGGAGATCCCGATATCGAAGGTATCGACGGTGGTTTCGGTCAGTATCTGCGCGCCCTGTTCAACATGCAGGAGCTGCCTACCGATGAGGCTGTGATTGGCTGGAATGACCAGACCCTAAAAGACTTACATGGCCTGCAGTGGACATCAAGTGACGTTTTCGTAAGTGCAGCTTACAGCCGTGTGTTCTATCAGATTTCTATCTGTAATGAGGTAATTCGCCAGATTGACAAGTCGGGTAGTAATGATCCCCTGCTGCAGCAGTATCGCGCTGAAGCTCGCGCCATCCGCGGTCTGAGCTATCTGCACGCCATCGACCTGTTTGGTAACGTGCCTTTCACTGATGAGAAATCTGAGGTAGGTAGTGGTAACCCCACGCAGATTAGCCGTACAGATCTTTTCAACTGGCTGGTAAAGGATATGGAAGAGGCTGCTGAAGCCCTTCCCGCCAATCCCGAGAAGTATCGTGCCGGTAAGGGTCTTGCCTATATGATTCTGGCCAAGCTCTATCTGAACGCTGCCGTTTACACAGGTACAGCCAACTATCAGAAGTGTGCTGAGTACTGCCAGAAGATTATCGAGCTGGGCTACAAGCTTGAGTCGGCCAACAACTGGTGGAAACTGTTCTGTGCTGACAACGACCAGATGCTGGGCGTAGGTCACGAGATTATCTTCAGCGTCTATCAGGACCATATCAATACTCAGGCTTATGGTGGTACAACCTATATCATCAATGCCCAGGTGGGTGGAAAGATGTCTTATGCCGACTATGGTTTGGGCGGCAACGGTTGGGGTGGCCTGCGTGTGACACCACAGTTTGTCGACAAGTTCGAGGGCGGCGACCAGCGTGCCACTTTCTTCACTACTGGTCAGTCTAAGGAGATTGTCGATATCAGCGACTTCGCAAGTGGTTATGCTTTCACAAAGTTCACCAACCTGAAAGCTGACGGCACAATCATCAATGGCGCCAACTCATTCCCCGATACCGACTTCCCCGTATTCCGTCTGGGTGATGTCTATCTGATGCTGGCAGAATGTGAAGTCATTGGCGGTGTAAGCTGCGATGGTATCAGCAAGTTCAATGAGATCCGCACTCGAGCAGGTCTTGCTCCCATTGAGAAGCCTACAAGAGTCAACATCATCGACGAGCGTGCCCGTGAGTTGGCATGGGAGTGCCACCGTCGTTCCGACCTCGTTCGCTTTGGTCTCCTGACATCTGGCGATTATCTTTGGTCTCATAAGGGTATGAACAGCAATGTAGGCACACCTCATGGTGTTTCTGACAAGTACAATCTGTTCCCCTTGGCTTCAAGCGACGTGATTTCTAACACGAATCTCGAGCAGAACGCTGGCTATTAATAATTGATAATTGAAAATTGATAATTGAAAATTATGAAAGCAAAATATTTTAAGAGTAGTCTGTTGTTCGCAGCTGTCGCCATGTTGTTTACTGCATGCGATTCCGACCGCGACGACAATCCTACACTCGGCCCGAATCACACCGCATCATCATTTGTGGTGAACACATCGGCTGTAGCAGACCAGTATATCCAACTGACTCCGGATAATACTGTAAACCTGACTTGGACTCAGCCTAACTACGGAGTAAATACCGTCGTTAACTATAAGATACAAGTTGGACTGAAAGAAAACGGAGCAGAAAAATGGGGTGATTATCTGGAAACAGGTACTACTGCATGCAATGTGAACCTCAGCGGCGAGGAAATTGCCAAGGTTCTCTGTAAGCTCGACGGTTTTAAGACTGAAGACGATTATATGGATATGGGCTTCCGTGAGGTGATCATGCGTGTGGCTGCGAGCATCAAGACCACAACGTCACAGCTGATCGAAGGAACGGAGATCTTGTCAAACGTGGTCTCTTTCAAGCATATGGCAGCCTATTGTATGGTTCCCACCAAGGGTACACTCTTTGTCATCGGTTCTTGCTGCGGCTGGCCCGAACCATCAGGCAGCAACAAGCAGACGCTTCTTGACGGTGGCTGGTTCATCGAAGAGACCGAAATCGGCAGCGGCCTTTACAAGGGTGTTATAGAGATGCCGGCAGGCGACCTTACCTTCCGCTTCTACAGCAAACTTACCGGTTGGGGTAGCGATGACGCTCCCGAAGGCTCTATTGGTCAACAGGCAAAGGATGAGGCCAAGGAATACACACTGCCTCACTCAGGTCCTTGTATGCCAGGTAAGGGCTCTTGGTCATTCCCAGGCTTCGCTGGTGGAAAACTTGATATCACTGTCGATTTGAAAAACAACAACGTTAAGTTTGTTCTTCTATAATTTCGTCAGCATTAACAGTTTAATCAAATGAATAAGAAGATGAAAAAATTAGGTTTATATATCATGGCTCTGCTCAGCACCGGACTCATGTCCTGTAATCAGGATTTTGAGACGATTTTCAGCCCGCTGTCCAACGAGCCCGAGAGCCTGCTTCAGGTAAGCGATGTCTCTGTTGCCAGCACGATGCCAGCAGCCATCAACCTTGCAGAATATTTTGACTTAGAAGCTGGCACCACAAAGGCCATACCCATTGGTACTGTCACTGTGAAGGAAGGCGCTATGCCCGCCAATACCATCCTGAAGGCAGAAGTAGAGTTCTCAAAGGATGCTGACTTCGCCAATTCAATCGCCCTCGATGCAAACAGCCTTGAAGATACGAATGAAATCAGTGTCAATCCAAGTATCTTGCAGGATGCCTATTTCAATGAGATCACACGCAATCCTGCTACTGTTGAGGTCTTTGTTCGCACTGTACTCTATACTGTTACTGGTGGAACAGCTGAAGCTATTGTCGGTAAGCCTGGCGAGAACTTCTTTGCTGAGCGTTCGGTACAGTTCACTCCGCTGAACAAAGTTCAGATTTCACCTGCTTACTATGTCATCGGTGCAGCAGGCGGCTGGAGTGCCGATGGTGCCCGTACGCAGAAGTTCAATCACAGCGATGCTGATGTTTATGAAGATCCTATCTTCACAATTATTGTTGACACTGGTGGTGACGACTGCTGGTTTGCTATTGGCGACGATACGGCTATTGACGCAGTAGCTGCTGGCGACTGGACTCAGCTCTTCGGCACAAAGGGTGCTAGCGAGGATCTCACAGGAACAATGGATCGTCGCTACAACTTGGGTGGCGACCACTCATTCCACATTACTGGTGCCAAGAAACTCCGCATCACGCTTGACATGTTAGAGTATAGCTACACCATTGAGCCAATCAATGTGGCTGATTCATACTATTTGGTCGGTGGTCCTGAGGATTGGACTGGTTCAGCTGCTTCGAAGAGCCAGAAATTCTCTCACAGTAGTGCAAGTATAGCTGATGATCCTACATTCACTTATTTGCTCAAAGGCTCAGATGGTGATATTTGGTTTGCTATTGGTGACGATGAGGCCTGTGATGCCATTGCTAATAACGGTGACTGGTCTAAGCTCTATGGTACTACCGCAGGTAATGGAAACAGTGGTATGTCCGGTTCACTGGCTCGTCGCAGTTCACTATCCGATGAGGGTTCGTTCAAGATTGATGGTACTGCTGCTGATTTCTTCCGTATTACGATTAATATGGCAGAACTCACCTATGAGATTACTCCCATCAACATTGCTGCTCAGTACTACGTTGTAGGTGGTGTTCAGGGCTGGAGCGACTCGAAGAAGACCTGTTTGTTCACACCTGAAGAGAAAAAGAACGTTCTTTCTTATACAACAAAGTGGACAGGTGCATGGGATCTGAAGATTTGGGATGCTGAACATTTCGGAAACTGGGATGCAGCATGGGGATGCGCTGTTGATGGCGACAATTCTCCGAGCGGTGCCCTCCTCAACAGCGGAGCACAGGCCATCTCGGCTCCATCAGCTGAGTTCTACACCTTTACCATCGATATGAACACTCAGACTTACACTTGGACAAAGCTCGATAATCAAACTCCTACAGAGTATGAGAACATCTCACTCATTGGTGAGTTCAATGGTTGGAGTGGCGACTTTGAACTAGAGCAGGTTACACCTCACAACTGGTATGGTGTGTTCACTCAAGAGTCAGATGGACAGCTGAAATATCGAGCTAACCATGATTGGTCCGTAAACTGGGGCTACGGCAATGATAAAGATTGGAACGTGGCTGATAGCTTCAACAAGATTGGTACAAATGGTGGTGGCAATATTTGGGTACCCGCAGGCACCTATGCTGTATATCTAAACGATATCACCAATTCTATGTTAATTATTGCCCAATAAAGCATGTTATAAACACTTCTTCAGGCGAGCCGCTATTTGCAACGGCTCGCTTGATTTTTCACTAATAATAAGAAACATGAAGAAATTACTATTATCACTCAGTATCTTGGCATTACTGGCTGCATGCAGACCTGCCAAGGAAGCAAAGACGACTGAGGCCTTTGAATTGCCTGCTGTCGACGACATCGCCATGTATCAGGTCAATCCCCGCGTGTTTGCACCTGAGAACTCTCTCAACGCCGTAGCCGCCCACATCGACTCCATCCGCGACCTGGGCGTCAACATCATGTGGGTCATGCCCATCTACCCCATCGGTATCGAAAAGGGCAAGAACTCCCCCTACTGCATCAGCGACTACAAGGCCATCGCTCCTGAGTTCGGCACCATCGACGACTTCAAGAACCTCGCCAAGGTCTGTCACGAGCACGGTATGGGCATCATCCTCGACTGGGTGGCTAACCACACGGCGTGGGACCATCCCTGGGTGAAAGAGCATCCCGACTGGTACACCCGCGACGAGAAGGCCGACACCATCATCTGTCCGCAGCCCTGGAACTGGGAAGACGTAGCCGACCTGAACTACGACAACAAGGACATGCGCGAGGCTATGATAGACGCCATGAAGTTCTGGATTGTCGAGGTGGGCATCGACGGCTTCCGCTGCGATGTGGCAGACGGTGTGCCTGCCGACTTCTGGAAGGATGCCATCGACCAATTGCGTGCTGCCGCCGGCGACCGTAAGATCCTGATGCTGGCTGAGGGCAAGAACGTAGACAACTTCACCGTTGGCGGCTTCGACATGAACTACGGCTGGGACTATAAGGACGTGCTCGTAAAGGTGTTCAAGGGTGCGCCCGCATCAGACCTGATTCAGGCCGACAAGGCTGAATACGACAGCCTGCCGGCAGGTAAGGTCAAGTTGCGTTTCACCACCAATCACGACCACTCTACAGAGGCGACACCTTGCGTGGAGTTCACCAACGATCGTGGGGCAATGGCGGCTTACGTGGCAAGTATCTTCCCGCACGGCGGAGCTCTGATCTACGGTTCGCAGGAAGTGGGCTATCCTGAGCCTATCAACTTCTTCAAATATGTACCCGTCGACTGGACTGCCAAACCGGAAATCTATCAGGAATACAAACAACTGATTGGCCTCTACAACGAGCATCCAGCCCTCCGGAAAGGTCGTTTGACCGCCTTCCCCGACAACGATGTGTTCATGTTTGAACGCTCTGATAGCGATGAACGCTTCCTGATTGCAGTGAATGTGCGCAATGAGGCTAAGTCTGTCAACATACCTGATGCATGGAAAGGGCAGAATGTGGAGGACAAAATGACCGATCAAGACCTGAAACTCGAAGATTCTCTCAATTTAAAGCCCTTTGAATATCGGATTTTCGAGGTAGAATAAGACAATTGACGAAATCCGTGATTCGACTGATGTATTCTGCCTTGTGCTCCCGATAAGATAGGGCATGCTCAGCATCATCGGCTATCCATAGTGCCTTCGCCCCTGGTTTCGCCTCATAGAGAGGATGAACCATTTGCGAAGGCACAAATGTATCGGTACTGCCATGAATAAATAACATCGGGTAGCGACATTTCTTAACCTGTTCCAAGGCCGATGCCTCACCGAAGCTCCAGCCGTAACGCAACTTGCAGAGCAGGCTCGTAGAGTACATCAGCGGGAAGGCTGGCAGGCCGAACTGCTCCTTCAACTGGCAGGCGAACTCATCCCAGACGCTGGTGTAGCCGCAGTCCTCGACGAAGCGCAGATCCCGGATGCCGGCGGGCATCTCCTCGCCCGAGAGCATCATCGTGGTGGCAGCACCCATCGAAACCCCATGCACCACCATCGTGTCTTTCTGGAACGTTTTCAGCCAATGCAGCGCATCGAGCCGGTCCTTCCAGCCCATCTGTATGGCCCCGCCCTCGCTCTCGCCACAGGCATGCAATTCAGGCATCACAACGTTGTAGCCCAGCTCGTGCTCGTAGATACGCGCCAGCCAGAAGAACTCCACGGCACAGTCGCGCCAGCCGTGAATGACGAGGGCCGTACGAGTGCTGCCCCTGTCGACGAAGAAAGCATGATGGCGCTCGCCCGAGGGCATTGTGAGGAACGTGTCGCGCAAGGCCCCTATAGCTCGCAGACTGTCGACCCACGCTTTGCTCTCAGGATAGGCCTCGAACTGCTGCCGATAGCACGAGTCGGTATCCATCCGGTTCGGATCGGGCGCCAGCGAATAGTCGAGCATATAGAAACTGCCGCCAATCAGGGCAATCACGAAAACGGCCAAGACAATGGCCAATGTCCACAAAAGTTTCTTCATTGTTCAATCTGATTTTGACTGCAAAGATAACTCTTTTCTTTGAGATTCACCAACAATCCCTCCAAAATGTTTATTATTTGCGCGGTGATTCATAAGGAACAATGCAATCGATTGCGCACTGTGACTCAAATATTTATAGCCGATTGGAGCGCCAGCATACATCTTTTTTGTTTATCTTTGCACCAACATTAACAATCAAAATAATAGAAAACGCTTATGCAAAGACTTTACACGACACTCATCGCCATTATTGCCACCATCAGCATGATGGCTCAGGGCTGGCCCGCAAACTATGGTGGCGTCATGCTACAGGGATTTTATTGGGACAGCTTTTCTGACACCCGCTGGGTGACGCTGGAGAAGCAGGCTAATGATTTGGCCAGTAGTTTCGATCTGATTTGGATTCCGCAAAGTGGCAATTGTGGCGGAACCTCAATGGGATACGATGACCTGTGGTGGTTTAACAACTACAACAGTTCGTTTGGCACCGAGGCCCAGTTGCGCTCGATGATCAAGACTTTCAAGACAGCAGGACTTGGTACCATTGCCGATGTCGTGATTAACCATCGCCGTAACGTAAGCAATTGGGTGGACTTCCCCAAAGAGAGTTGGAAAGGCGAGAACTATGAGATGCTATCCACAGACATCTGCGCTAACGATGATGGCGGCAAGACTAAGACATGGGCCAACGAGAACGGTTATTCCCTGAGTGCAAACAATGATAGTGGTGAAGGCTGGGACGGCATGCGCGACCTCGACCATGAGAGCGAGAACGTGCAGCGCATCGTGAAGGCATATCTTCATTTCCTGTTGGAAGATCTCGGCTATGTAGGTTTCCGCTACGACATGGTGAAGGGCTATAGTGCCGGCTATACTAAACTGTATAACGAAGACAGTAAGCCACAATTCTCTGTAGGCGAATACTGGGATAGTTCGAGCAAGATCAGCAATTGGATTGACGGAACCGAAAAGACTAGCGGCGCCTTCGATTTCCAGTTTAAGTATGTCCTCCGCAATGCGACCGACAGACAAGACTGGTCGTATCTGAACAAGCAGAACGATGGCAACTGGCCTCTTGTCAGCAGTAATTATCAGAGTGGCGACTATCGCCAGTATGCTATTACCTTCGTAGAGAATCACGATACTGAAGTGCGTCCTGACGGTTCATCGAATGGTCCCCTGAAAAAGGATACCCTTGCTGCCAACGCCTATTTGCTGGCTATGCCAGGAACACCCTGTGTCTTCCTGAAACACTGGCAGGACTATAAACCAGAGATCAAAGCCATGATCGAGGCTCGTAAGTTGGCTGGTATTACCAATACCTCCAGCTATTCAAGATATAGTTCTCCGAATATGACAGCCTATTATGCCAACACCATCGACGGCAAATTGCTGGTGGTAGTGGGCAATACGGCAAAACTGACACCGGAAGAAGACCAATGGACGAAGATTCTCGCCGGTCACCACTATGCCTACTATCTGGCCAATAGCTTGGAGACTGCTTGGGCAAACAAAGGCTCCGGCGACTTTGAAGAAGCCTTCGATGTGGTGCTGACAGCCGTTTCAAATACCGCTGATGCCAAACTGGTCTATACCACCAATGGTACGGAGCCTTCAGCCACAAATGGAACACAGGTTGCATCAGGCAGCAGCATCAAGATAGACAAGACTACCACGCTAAAAGTGGGTCTGCTCATAGGTAGCACCGTCAAGGGCATCATCACACGCACCTTTACTTATATCGAAGCAGAACAAGAGCCTGAGGTAAAAATCCCCGATTTCTGCAAAGTCAACGAAGGTGAAATCTGTGCATTCTTCGAGGCTCCCTCAACATGGAGTAATACCATCTGTTGTTGGGCTTGGTCAGACTCTCCATCAGAAAACTTCACCTACTCACAACGACAGAGCTGGCCCGGTGTAGACTGCGAATTCATAGGTACAGCACCCAACGGCAACAAAGTTTGGAAATGGACGTGGGACGGTACAAAGCAGAAGAACTCATCTGCTACAAAGCCCGCTATGATTATCTTCAGCAATCAAGGTGCACCTCAGACGGCAGACCTGAAGTTTGAACAGGCTGGCTACTATGTGGAGAAAGGACTGTTTGGTATTGTTACAGCCACAACTATCCACCATGTCGATGCTGATGTTGATAAAGCAGCTTCTGTCTACACCCTCGACGGTCGGTTGGTGCGCACCAATGGCAGTCTGGACAACCTGCCGAAGGGTGTCTACATCATTAACGGTAAGAAACACGTACTTAAATAGATTAGTTGCTCTTTTTGAAAACAGCGCGGACGGCAAACCAGCAGTGCATCAGGAAAGTACTGATACGTCCGTAATGACACTCCATCACCTTGTAGCGCTCGATGAGTGACTCGCGGTGGTGGAGTGTTGTTTGTCCCTCTTGGGTGTAATTGGCCACCACCATATGCAGGTTCAGCAAAGGCACATTCTCCCTGGCCGCGGCCTTCATAATGCGGATACACCAGTCAACATCGGCAGAATAGCGGTATTTCTGATTGTAAGTCGTGGCAATAGCAAAGTCAGTACGGGCATAGAAAGCCTGATGGCAGACGAGCATGCCGTGACGGAACGATTTCCATGTGAGGTTTTCCGGCGGTGCGAGACGACGGTGATGCAGAAAACGACCCTCACCATCGACGATGTCTGTATCGCCGTATAATACAGCGGGGGATTGGCCGTTGAATGTTGAACACTGACCATTGATGCGCGAGGCAATGTCGGGAGCAGGTAGGAAGTCACCGGCATTGAGGAAACAGACATAATCGCCATCTAACGACCGCAAACCCTTGTTCATCGCATCATAGATACCATTATCGGGCTCTGATATCAACAGCACTTTATGACCATTATCAGCCGCATTTGAACGCTCGATATAGTCGTTGACCATTTCAATGGTGCCATCTGTCGAGGCGCCATCGATAATCAGGTGCGTGATTTCAGGATAGTCCTGCTCAAGCACGCTGTCGAGCGTACGCTGCAACACCTTCGCAGCCTGATAGGTGATGGTGACGTAGGTGATCCTGATCATAGTCCGTAATGCTTAAAGGCCATCGCCTGCTGATAGACATCGAGATATTTCAAGGCTACGCTTTGCTGGGAATAGCACTGTGCCACCTTATGAACAGCCTGCGAACTGAGCGACTCATAATCGGCCTCCTGTAATACCCAGGCGATGCCCCTGGCTAAATCAGCAGCATCACGATAGGTTGCCACATAGCCGTTCTTTTTGTGGTTGATTTCCTCTGGTATGCCACCCACCCTGAAAGCGACACAGGGAACACCACAGGCCATCGCCTCCATAATCGTATTGGGTAGGTTCTCTGAAAGCGACGGCAGCACGAATACATCAGCGGCATTGTAGACATCGACAACACGCTGTTCATCATTGACATAACCGAGTGGGTGTGACTTCATCGGCAACTGCTCTACAACCTCTTCAGCATGTCCTCCGAGGATTATTACTTCACACTGGTCTTTAATAAGGTTGTCCAACTGATGACAAGCATCGACGAGATACGACATACCCTTGTTAGCGTTGGTTACCCGTTGCGAGGCAAAGAGAATCAGCTTTTTATCGAGCGGCAGACCCAACCGCTGACGAGCCTCCAGCTTATTACCTTTCTTATAAGTATGTGTGTCGATAGGGTTGGGGATGTTGACAATCTTCTGGCCTTTGAGCAGAGCGCTCGACTTTGCCTCCGATTCCAGCCATTGGCTACAAGCCACATAATAGATATTTCCATTGGCTTGCATCTGTTGTTTCTTCTGCCAGATGCGTGATGCCAGATCATGACGGCTCCCACCGCCAGGCAGGTACTTGCAATTGGCACAATGGCTAGCGAAATTACGGCATCCGAGGGTAAGATGACAAATAGCGGTAGCCGGCCAGATGTCGTGCATGGTCCATACCACAGGCTTTCCGCTTCGCAAAATCTTGTGAATACCGTTCAGTGAGAGCATGCCTTGATTGATCCAGTGCAGATGGATGACATCGGCCTCTTGGAACTCCCGCAGTTTGGTGATGTCGGAGCCGGAATTAGCGATATCAATTTCGAAAAGATGCTTGCGGGAGAAGTGCAGTTGACAGAAGATGACGAATCGCTCCCAAAGAAAATGCCAATGGAGCATCGCCGACTTAGGGAGTCCGACAACCGTCAGGGCATCTGTTTCCTTGTCGCGCACCAGCATCTTTGCCTTCACGCCATTATTGTTGAGCGCTTTCATCAGACGGTTGGCAGCTACTGCTGCTCCACCAGTCCGTTCACTCGTGTTGACGATCAGAACCCTCATGCGGCCTTTGCTCTTTCTTTAGCCAGTCGCTTGGCTTCTTTCTCCTTGCGCTTCTGCTCTTTTCTCAGTTCTTTTTCTCTGCGCTTCTGCTCTTTCTGAGCTTCCTTTTCCTTGCGCTTCTGTTCTTTTTCGAGTTCCTTTTCGCGCTTCTTCTGTTCCTTTTGCAGTTTCTTCAGCTCCTTGGCACTCTGTTTGGCAGCTTCTTTCTCGCTGACAGCCTCCTCCTTCACCTTCGTGGCTTCCTCAAGCTTTTCGCGCAACATCTCCTTGTCGAAGGTGAACACATGGCCGAATATACCTAATGACAGAATCTGGTCTTTGCCCTTCAGACGAACATGGGTCGTATTAAGAATAAAGTAATTGTCGACTTTCAACTTGGAGTTAAGGGCAGTCTCGATGGTTTTCAGAACCACGCCCTTGCCAAGATTCGTCAGCACATTGTCACCGAACCCTCTTTGCTCAGCCTCCTCATCGACAAACTCCGTTACCGCTTCCATCATGGCCTCTTTGTGGGCCTGTTTGTCGGGCACCATCTGCGTCATCAGCACAGCCAGAAGCAGAATAATCGCCACAATCAATAGTTTTTTCATCTTACTATACCTTATTTATATAATTATGGTGCAAAGATACATTAAGTTTGCAAAAAAACCAAGAAAATGGTATATATATTTAGTGTTTTCGCACACAACCGCTTGATTTATGTCAAGAATGAAGGGTAATTATACACTTAATATACCACTTTTCTTGCAAAAAAAGAAAAATCGTTGTAATTTTGCAGTGTCAAAAGGTTAATAGATTGTTTTAGGTTAGTAGTAATATTTATAGTTTTAGGTTTTTAGTTATTGGTAAAAGAAAGTTTTCAGCTGTGGATAACAGGAGGTCGCTGTGAAGCTCCCTTTTAAACTTTCAAATTTTTAGCTCTTGTGAGCTGGAAATTACTTTTAGAGAAAAGGATTTTTAGTTAAACATAGGCTTTTTTAATGCCGCTGCTCGTGAGAGTTGCGGCATTTCTTTTTTATTTCAGAAAAAAGTCCTATCTTTGCACCATTAATCCAAACAAGGTAAGACATGGGTAAAGAGACGAAACAAATTCTGTTGACGCTTGGGGCGATGATCACCCAGCAAGCGACAGCAGCTGAGCAGCAGGAGCAGCAGGCGACACCTGAGCGTCCGAATATCATCTTCATTCTGGCAGATGATATGGGTTATGGTGACTTGTCGTGTTATGGCAACCGATATATCAAGACGCCGAATATCGATCGTCTGGCTGCTACGGGCACGAGTTTCACGCAGGCCTACGCTGGCAGTGGTATCAGTTCACCCTCTCGCTGTTCGCTGATGACGGGCCGTAATAGCGGCAATACCCGTATCCGCGACAACCAGTGCTATGCGGGAGGCCTCACAGGTCTGAAGATTAATCCCAAGGGCGACACCACCATCGTGCGTCGCGCCAATCTCTTGCCACAAGATACGACTATCGCCAAGGTCATCGGCACCGCAGGCTATCGCACTTGTCTGGTGAACAAATGGCATCTTGACGGCTACGACCCAGGCTCTGCGCCTAACCATCGGGGCTTCGACGAGTTCTATGGCTGGACCATCTCCACCGTCCACAGCAACTCGCCTTATTATTACCCTTATTACCGTCTTTGGAACGACAGTCTCATTCATATCGAGGAAAATGCCCACGATGCCCATGTGCGCCACAATACGGAGATCTCTACCGACGATGCCATCGCCTTTATCCATCGCAACAGACACAATCCCTTCTTCCTCTTCCTCGGCTACGATGCGCCCCACGAGCCTTATAACATCGACGATACCTCATGGTACGACGAGCACGGTGAATGGTCGCTGAACACGAAGCGCTATGCGGCCCTCGTCACCCACATGGACTATCACATCGGTCGTCTGTTGGGAGCCCTCGACAACTTAGGGTTGCGCGAGAACACGCTGATTATCTTCGCCTCCGACAATGGGGCTGCGGTAATGGCACCTATCAGCGAACTCAATTGTCATGCAGGATTGAAAGGCCGTAAGGGGCAGCTCTACGAAGGGGGCATTAAGGTGCCGCTCATCGTGAATCAGCCAGGTCGCGTTCCTGCCCGACAAATCAGCAATCAGGTGTATTTCCCCGATTTCATGCCCACGCTCGCAGCACTGACAGGTAGCGAGAAGGCGGTTCCTCAGACAGACGGCATCGATATCTCTCCGCTGTTCTTTGGCGGTGAGGTAGATACCGACCATCGTTATCTCTATTGGGAGTTTCCCGGCAAGCAGCGTGCCCTGCGCTTCGGCGACTGGAAATGTGTGACAGTGAAGAAAGGTGCGCCTTTGGAACTCTATCGGATTACCGACGATCCAAAAGAGGAACACAATCTGGCAAAGGATTATCCGGAAAAGGTGAAAGAGTTTGACCAGATCATGCGCCGTATGCACAAACCATCGGAGAACTATCCTATTGAAGGAGAGAAGGAGTAAGGAGAGGAGGAGTAAGGAGAGAAGGAGTAAGGATGAGTATCGCCATTCCCTTTGGAAGTCCGCTTTATGTGATGCTGAAGCCCGTAGGCTCCCGCTGTAATTTGGCGTGCCAGTATTGCTACTATTTAGAAAAAGGGAAGCTCTATCCGGAACAAGAGCCCCTCAGCGAAGAACTCCTCGAAACCTTCATCCGCCAATATATCGAGGCGCAGACAATGCCGGAGGTCTTGTTCACCTGGCATGGGGGCGAACCTCTGCTGCAACCACTTTCTTTCTATCGCAAGGCGCTGGAACTGCAACAGCGCTATGCCCGAGGACGACAGATAGACAATTGTCTGCAAACCAACGGCACCCTGCTCACTGACGAGTGGTGTGAGTTCTTGCGCGAAAACCGTTTCTTGGTGGGTATCTCCATCGATGGCCCTCAAACCTATCACGACGCCTATCGTTGCCGTTCTTTCGATAAGGTGATGCGGGGCATCCGGCTTTTACAAAAGCACAGCGTCGAATGGAATGCGATGGCGACTGTGAACCACCTGAATGCAGATGACCCAGTGGGGTTCTATCGTTTCTTCAAAGAGATAGGCTGTCAGTTTCTCCAGTTCACCCCTGTCGTAGAGCGAGTGGAATCACAGGTGGAATCAGGGGGACAGGTCCGTGATATTTCCGTCACTCCCGAACAATGGGGCCGTTTCCTCTGTGGGGTCTACGATGAATGGAAGCAAAAAGATATCGGCCAGATATTTGTGCAGCTCTTCGACGCCACACTTGCCAACTGGGCCGGAGAGCCGCCAGGCATCTGTTCGATGTCGCCTACTTGTGGACGTGCTGCCGTGATGGAGGCCAATGGTGATGTCTATAGTTGCGATCACTTCGTGTTTCCTGAATACCGTTTAGGGAACATCCGTCAGCAGTCACTCACGGAGATGCTCTATGGTGAGCGCCAACAGCAGTTCGGACGCAACAAGCGTGCAGGCCTTCCCCGTCAATGCAGGGAATGCCGATTCCTATTTGCCTGTCATGGGGAATGTCCCAAGAACCGTTTCCTAAAAGATAAATACGGCGAACCAGGTCTGAACTACCTGTGCGCAGGCTACCAACAATTCTTTGCCCATGTTGCAACCGACATGGACTTTATGAAGGCAGAACTCGATGCTGGTCGTTCGCCTGCCAATCTCATGAATTCCCGCTGACGCGCCTACCCGTAGCCTTTCGTTAATCTTTTTCGATCAGTACGACAGCATAGGCACTGATACCCTCTTCACGACCTGTGAAGCCGAGTTTCTCAGTCGTCGTCGCCTTGATAGAGATATCGTCTTCATCGCAACCGATGACCTTTGCCATACAGGCCTTCATCGCAGGGATATGGGGATTCATCTTCGGACGCTCTGCACAGATAGTAGCATCGATATTCCCCAAGCGATAACCCTTAGTGGCTATCAGTTCGATGGTCTTGCGGAGTATGATCTTACTATCCATTCCGTCAGTCTCTGCCGACGTATCAGGAAAATGATAGCCGATATCACGCATGTTAGCTGCACCCAACAATGCATCGCAGATGGCGTGCAACAGCACATCGGCATCGCTATGGCCCAACAGCCCTTTGCTATGCTCAATCCGGATGCCACCCATCCATAAATCACGGCCTTCCACCAATTGGTGGACATCATAGCCCATTCCTACGCGTATCTTCATTTGAACAAGTCTTTTATGCCATCCATATCGAAGGCGAGGGTGAAACGAAGGGTTTGATCGAGGGGATTGGTGCGGGCGGTGGAAATGACATAACCTACATCTAGCGAGAACACGTTCATGCGGAAACCGCCACCTACGGTGAAGTACTTCAGGTTACCCTTCGACTCTGCCTGATGGTGGTAGCCGGCACGCAGTGAGAACTGATCGTGATAGACATACTCGGCACCCACGCTCCATTGTACCTCTTCCAGTTCCTCCTTGAAGCCGCCAGGCGCATCGCTGAAACTCTTGAAGATACCACTGATGGCGCTTACATCGGCATATTCACGACGTACGCGGTCCTGATAGTCGGTATTCGACTCGCCTTCCTCCTGACGAGGAACGGTAGGCACTAACAGCTTATTGGCATCGGCGGAAATGGAGAAGCGGTTGTATTCATCAACGGGCACCATCAGCGACAAGCCAAGACGCATATTAGCCGGCAGGAACTGCGACTCCTCATCACCAAAGAAAGAAATCTTACTACCCACATTGGAGATGTTCATACCTAAACCTAACTGACATTCGCGACTGCCCAGCATCAGATATTTGTTATAATACATTGCCAAGTCGGCAGCAAAGGCTGAGGCGGGTTTAGAGTCCTCGCTATAATCGTAGCGCAGGTCACTATAGATCCATCGGATAGCTGCTGCCAGCGAGAAGCTCTCGCTGAGCATCATCGAGTAAGCCACATCAAGCGACATCTCGTAAGGCTTTACCGTCATATCACTGACACCATAGTCGGTAAACACCTCACCCAGCGAGAAATAACGCAGTGAACCCGACAGCGCACTATAGTCGCCAATACGATAGTAACCGGCGAGATAGGCCAAGTCGATATCGTTGACGAGTTGGCGCAACCAAGGGGTATAGTTAAGCGCCACACCCGCTCTGCTGATGCAGAACGGATACTTGGCAGGATTCCAGTATTGTGAGGTGACATCAGGATCGGTAGCCACACCCACGTCACCCATACCAGCACTTCGTGCGTCAGGCGCAATGGTCTGCGAGATAACGGCATGCTCAACGGGGTTGAACATTGTCACCTTGTCATCGTCCTGAGCAATAGCAGTGACTAGTGAATAATGAATAGTGAATAATATCACCATCCCTCTAAGTATCCACGTATTTCTGAAAAATAGTCTGTTCATACTTTCTAATAACGTTTCCGCGTATTTATTTATTGCCTGTAATAATCATTTTCTTGGCCTGAGACACCTCGCTACCATTATCGCTGCTCACGGTGATGCGGTAGATGTAGACACCCGTCATTAACGGTCGGCCGCCACTGATGCTCAGGTCCCAGTCCATCGTGTAAACATTGCCCGAGGCGACACCACTCTCCCGATGTTGCCAGAGCTGACGACCTGAGGTGTCATAGAGATCCAACTGTACATCCAGCTGCGTACCCACACGATCGTGGGTAATAATAAAGGTGGCGAGATTGCTGCTGGGATTCCGTTTACAGTCGATGGTGATACTTCCCGGCTCTCCCTTCACGACTTCGAATGCCAACTCCGATGTCGACGAGTTGTTCAGCACATCCCAAGCCCTGAACAACAACTTGTGTTTGCCTTCTGATAACTCCGGTATGCTGAAACTCACTTGTCCGCTGCGATAGTCGCCGAAGTCGTAGGCGAAATAACTGTTCAGATTGTAGGTTTTCGACATGTCGCCGTCGATTACCAGTTCCAAATCATGTCCTACGCTGCTACCTGAGGCATTGATACCACTGTCATCGTAAAGCTCCGCTACGAAATAGGGTGTAGCATTCACTCTGCTTCCATTCGTAAACGATGAACTGTTCAGATAACAATAGATGCTCGGCCCGATGGAGTCGTTGGCCTCTGAATTACTGCCATTGAGGATAAAACGGTCGCAGAGACCGTGTGCCTCCGATGCTTTGTTGCTGTTCACGGCATAGAGTGTCATCAGACCGGAACCCTCGGTATAGCTGATGTCCTTGGGTACAGCGAAAGTAAACTTGAATTGTCCGTTTCTCACGCTGTCGGAACCGTGGTAGAGCGTCTTCGTGCGATCCTTATACACAAAGGCTGTATCAGCGCCCTCGCTGGTGGTGTTGCTCAGACGACAGGTGACAGTCTCCTCGGCATCGCGGATGGTGGCAGTTACTACACCCGTAAAATCATTGGCGACGGTATTTCCTGAGACGATATGGCCAGATACCTCCACCACACTACCTGCCGAAAGACGGATGCTCTCGCCGGAACTGACGCTTTGACCACCGATCTGATCAATAGTGATACCCATCTGCGGAGTCGCTAAGGCGAGGGCTGGGTCGCCTAGCAGGGTATATTGAAGTTTGTTGGGCGAGGTGTCTTTACCTTGGCTGACTAGTTCGCACTTCGCTCTGCGCACTGCCTCACCAATGGGCATCGGGTGTCCTTGATCATCGGTTCCTAAGACATATTTCATAAAAGCCAGGTTCATGGCCTCGTTATAGTTGGCATACACCGTTCGTGTGGTGCCGAAGAAGGCTATGGCGCCGCCTCTTTCATTGAACATGGCCGTCTCGCCGATATTCTCCTCCTGCCCGTCGAAAGGCATGATGTCGCACGAAGCCGTCAACCATAAGGGCAAACGCAGCGAGGTAGCTTCTGCGAAGTCGGGTGTCTGCAACACCAATTCGTGTGAGATGGAGTAAGCAGCACCGTGTCCGGAATAGTTCATCACCAACGCCCCGTCGGCCATCTGCTGCTTGATGAGTCGTGTCACATCGGGGAAACTGTTTCCCGTCGACGACGTGGTTCGTGTATAGGCATCCCAGTAAATCTTCTGGACATTATAGCCGGGATAGGTGTCCTCGACGAGTTTGGCCACGCGGTCGGCTGTGGCCATGTGTGAATTGTTATTGCCATCATCGCCCATCATACAGATGGTATTCTGCCAGGCACCCGCAAATTCGTTATTGGCATAGCTGATGGTCTTGTCAACGAGCACCTTCGCCTCTTCGAGCGTGCGGGCAGAGAAACGTCCCACGGCAATATCAGGCTTACCCAGATACGACTTGTTGCTGGTGCCCTCTTCAATCCGTTCTCCATCGTCGAGCAGACCAAAGAAATCGTCACTCACGTAACAATAGACATGACTGAACGAGTTCTCGCTTTCGAAACAGAGCAGGAAATCGTCAGGGTTACAGCTGCTCCAATCAGCCGTGCGCATCCGGTTATCATAGGCACCATCGCCAAAGAGCAACAGGTAGCGGGGCATTTCCTCGTCTGTCTGAGCGCGGTCGTAGAGCATCTTCATATACCGGCGGTAGGCCGTCGCATCAGGCGTGCCACTACTAAACTCGTGATAGAGCTCGTCGGCTGGAATGATGCGTACCGATAGACCGTCGCGTTGTTCGTGTAGCTGTTTGATGCGCTCCGCCTGACTCAGCCATTTCTGCGAGGTAGGGATAATGATGACCATATCCACCACAGAGTCTGCATGGTGGTCCTGATTCATCAGACGATACACAAGCGAGGGCTCTGCGAAGACCGTTGTCGAGAGGTTAGGCATCGGCGCAGGCCTGTCGCTGGTCAGTGCCAGATAGTCCAAACGCAGATTCTTGCCACTGGTCTGGGTGATGGTCACTGTATTGTCGCCCTGTTTCAGGTTGTCCAAACGATAGGTCCACGTACGGGCTGCGCCCTCAGTATAGGAATCGAGCGATATTGTAACATTCAGTTTATCGATGATGGAGTCGTTGACGGCCACCGTACCTTCGAAGCTGCCGTCATAACTCAGCACAACCGTCAGCGAACCGCCTGTACTATTGCTTGTCAGGGTATAGGTTTGTGGGGCACCTGCCTTATAGAGGGTCTTATCGTAGAGATTCCTGCCACCATGATACCATGCGAAATCATCTACCTCATAGAGCGAGTGATAATCGTTGTTCGAGGGATAGTAGGTAGCGACGAAAGCCGCACTGTCGAGTGTTAACGGTTCGGCATCGTTCTCTGTCAACAAATAACAGCCCACATCTGAATAAGGATTGCGTGTGCGTGTGAGAGCATCCTTTGTTGCCCAGGTCACAGGTCCTACACCATAGAAGAGCCGTCGGTTGCCAATCGTGATGGTAGGCACCTCTTGCAAGTCATCGGTCTCTGCGAGATAATCGCCTGTCAACTGCTCCGGTTGCAGGGCTCCGCCATAGCCGTATATCTTCACTTTCGAAGGGTCGGAGAATCCCGCCTTCTTTACCAGCGCATCTGTCAGTTGATAGATGCCACTCTCAGGGATGCTGATCTTCGCCCAACTGCCTTCCCTCAGCACCGAGTGTTCTGCATACCGTTCCTTTTCTCCAGCTCTCCTCACATTTCTCCTGTCTCCTGTCTCCTGACTCTTGACTCCTATCTTAAAACTCACCAGTTTCTGATACTTCCCATCACGAAATACGAGGGGTACGAACGACACATCGAGTACGCCCTGCTTGCGCGACACACCGATGTTCTGCGTAATCTCAGGTAACTCCGGCAGAGGGGCACCGCTGATCTTCTGATAGCGGTCAATCTCTTCCTTCGTCATCTCCTCGAATTCCGGATAATCAATGCTGATGGTGTAAGTGGAATCGGCATAGTGGCGACCCAGTGGTTTCTGCCAAGTATAGACGGGCAACAAAGAATCAATCCTGACCTCATCAGCGGTCAGATCGACAAACCCCTGTGCCCCCACGTTCAGACGACAGCACAAGAGCAGCATGCTCAGCATTACAATCTTGCGAATATTCACAAGATAATAACGTATGCGCACGTGGATTTATTGTATCGAGGGGGATTACTTGCAGTTAAACGCGAGCACTTTGCGTTCCTCGAGCCAGCCTTCCAGATGGTCGTCGATATGAACAGGACCCACACCTGCTGGCGTGCCCGTATAGAGCAGGTCGCCCGTCTTCAAGGTAAAGAACTGCGAGATATAGGCGATGATTTCATCCACCGTGTAGAGCATGTCCGAGGTGCATCCTTCCTGCACGGTCTGACCATTGATGTCGAGGTGGAAGTGGATGCGCTGGATATCGAGAAACTTTTCCTTAGGCACCCATTCGCCGATGGCCGCAGAGCCGTCGAAGCCCTTGCAGATAGTCCAGGGTTGGCCTGCTTCCGAGGCCTTGCGCTGCAGGTCGCGGGCCGTGAAGTCGATGCCGACGGTCACAGCGTCGTAGTAGCGGTGGGCAAAACGCACCGGGATATTCTTCCCCAGTCGACAGATGCGCACCACCACCTCTGTCTCGTAGTCGATACGGCCCAGATGGTCGGGAATAAAGAAGGGCTTTCCCTGATTAAGGATAGCCGAGTCGGCCTTGGTAAATATCACAGGCTCGTCAGGACGTTTCACAGTGCCATGCAACTCCTGATTATGGGCGGCATAGTTCATGCCGATAGCGAATATCTTCATGTCCTTTGGTAAATGATGATTTGATGGCCATCGTAGTTGTTGCTTTGCTTCACAATGGCGTTGGCGGGAATCTGCGGGGCTCGGGTGCCGCCGCCGACGGTCATTACAGTGTTCGTCTCTACACGGATCTCGTCCCATAATCCTTGTACCAGGAAGGAACGCAACGTCTGAGCGCCGCCCTCCACAATGAGCGACTGGATATGCTGGGCGTGCAGGCTTTCGATGTTCAGCGGATGGGCGTGGTCTATTACGAGGCGCTTGGGGTTGTTGCCTTTCCAGTCGCGCACGGTCAGTTGAGGATGGTCACGTTCGTCAGTAACACGACCCACGAGGATGGCGTCTGCCTCAGAACGCAACTTATGACTGAGCATTTTCGTAAAGGCATTCGAAATCTGTACGGGTTTATAATTGTCGTCGATAAAGCCGTTGGCCGTCTGTGCCCACTTTAAGATGATGTAAGGTCGATGTTCACGGTGATAGGTGAAGAAACAGCGGTTCAAGGCCTGGCACTCGGCTTCGAGTACACCCACCGTCACATCAATGCCGGCCTCCTGCAACTTCCTGATGCCACGTCCTTGCACCTCGGCGAAGGTATCGACACAGCCCACCACTACGCGCTTTACACCTTTCTCCACAATCAGGTCGGCACAAGGGGGCGTCTTACCATAGTGCGAGCAGGGCTCGAGCGACACGTAAAGGGTAGCCTCCTTCAATAGCGGCTCGTCTTCCTGATGCACCGAGGCAAAAGCGTTTACTTCAGCATGGGCCTTGCCGCATCGCACGTGGTAACCCTCGCCGATAATACGTCCGTTGCTGCTCACAATCACTGCGCCCACCATCGGGTTGGGTTTGGCGTTCTGCCGCCCATTCTGGGCCAGCTGAAGGCACCGTCGCATATATTTCTCGTCAGTCGTCATTGATATGATTCATTATTATGAAGTTCCATTGTGCAAAAATACGCATTTCCCCCCACTCATTGAGGACTCCCTAACTTTTTTTTTGCACATTATAATATTTTAACCATAATTTCTTGGTTTTATATACAAAATGGTCTAATTTTGCCAACGTGATTAAAAATTACATGGTTAATCCATGAGTGACCGGAACACACTTCTAAGAAATACCGAAAGGTTAGGATAAAATTGGAAAATGTATGAAGAAGCCCTCACGCTGTGAAGCGCGAGGGCTTTTCTTTCGTCATGGACTGTTGTCTTTTTCTTCGATTATCAGTTTAAACTTCATAATATTTCTACGCCGTAAGTAATGCATGAATGATTCGTAGGCAAAGGTAGATTCATCTACGCTTTCAGTTGGAATGCTAGCATATTTGCCAAGGAGTATGCTACCGGAACAATCCCTGTAATAATCGCCTATGCGTATTCTTATTCCCTTTCGTTTCGGGACATTCTTTAATAGGGGTACAAAATAAAAGTACCGATAAGGAAACTCAGAACTGAACTTCTTCGAATAAGTGAGCTCTACATCATATTCTCCGGCCGGGATGATCTTCTCCTTGTTCTCAAGGGAATAGAGCCCGGACCAATCATCAGTGTAAACGATGCCTATGACGGCATACCTGAGATGCCATAGTCTCAAGAGCCTGAAAGTCAAATCATTTTTCATTTTTGCCTTTTGTTAAGTATTGGGAAAATTCACTGAATGCTTCGTCAAAAGCATTCGAATCAAACACGAGAGAATTAAGCTGACATAACAGCGTTATGAACAGCCGACAGAACCTAAGTACAGAATCCTTACTCTGCCAGTCTACGGTGAGATGTTTTTTAAACCGCGTGGGCGCGAGTTCTTTCATTCTGCGCTTGACATAGCTCCGCGGCAGGGTTACGAAATGATAGAAACAGATTTCTATCTCACAATAGCCCTTTGCACAATATTGCTTCAAGTCGCGCATCACGGTGAGATACACATATCGCTCATCCGTCGAGCCGGTCGTCTTCCAATTCATCCTCATCATAATCATCATCATTTATGAAGTCGTACATTTTTTCCAGAGTCTGGAAAAACCCTACGTCTTCGGTTACATAATTGTTAGATTTATATACACAGAGTACTGCGATTTCCTTCCTGAAGAAAACATCCTGGAAGATATCCTTGAAGGCTGTTGCCAGTTCGTCGCTCTGGCGAATAGAGAAGTTGTCGAGCTTTTCCGTGCCCAGAGCGATATCGCCAGCAGGCAGTTCCATATAACAGTCAGCCGACAAATTGAATCCCGGCTTCTTGGCAAAACCCTTCGGCTTTTTCTTTAATACAGGAAACATGGGCCAACCCTGTGCATAACCTTGCACAAGCGGATACATGCCCTCGGAAATCCTGCAATCTTGCTTATACACCTTACCATCGCCGTCACACAATTCGAGCGTGAGGCACTTGAAGTTGTACGCAGGTATCGTCAGTATACCATGCGTACACGAGTTGTTCTCGTATTTTCGTTTCAGATTGACTTGTACCATATGCCTTATACATTATATATTAGAAAGTAAAGAGATGACCGTCGTACAGGTTCATCGCCTCATGGCGGATTTCCTTAGCCATCTGAGAGTTGGCCTTATACGACAAGGCTTTTGAAACATTCACAGCACCATATTTCTGTATGAGCGCTTTCCTATCTCTGGGGTTAATGACTATCTTTTCCATACTTGCAAATACTTTATTATTCTGGCAGCAAAGATATGGTGTTTTTGAAAAATGGCAATAAGAAAAAAGGACTGTTTTTCAACAGTCCAGTAATAATCCAGTGATAATCTAGTTTCAATCCAGTTTATCTGTTTTCTTCTTCTCTTTTTTTATGGATTTGTTCAACTGATCTCTCCAGTTCTTGTATGTCTTTGTGTACAAGTTCGCATCGTTGAGCACAGACCAGAGGTCTTTCGATGCCCCAGTAATCATTTTATTATCATAGTATTGTCTCACCAAAGCGATGATTTCTTTGTCGGTCTTCATTTTATGGGCTGATTCCAGGAACTTCCCTGCCAGGTTTTCTTTTATATACAAAGACAGTCGCAACAAGGTGTCTTCTTCTTTGGCCGACGCTTCGGCAGACTCAGCCTGACGTTCATCATATTCCTCCAAGACCGCGGCGATGGTGAGTATCCGAATCCAATTGTCGGTATTGAACATCTCTTCTTCGTCCCTCAAATGCAAATGATCATCACAAAACAAGTGAAATAGTATATTCTTGTCCTCCTTGGGATGTGTGTATCTGTTCACCCACGGACCCAGATCCAGGTCTTTTTCCATTTTGGCAATCAGACTATCGCGTGAGCCCTCCATATCACGTCGCCAAGGTTGTATGAGGGTCTCTCCCTTTTCACTTTGACGAAAAGATGACAACATTTTTTGAAAATCCAAAAGCCCTAAAGTGCGTTCATCGATAAAGTAAGAGAAAATTGTTTCATAATTGTCCAGAATATTCAGGATAGTCACGATTTGTTTTACCAAGGTATTCTTGTCTGGATCCGACTCCCTATAGGCCTCGAACGCATAGGAATGTACAGGGCGATAGACTCGGGGAGAAGAGGGAAAAGCGTTCAATTCAATACCATGATCGCTATTCTTAATGACACTATCTGCAATTTCCGATAATGGCTTCTTTTTGAGGCACATCAGCATATGTTCTTTTGCCACTACCATCCCTCCGTATGCTATTTTTATCCAACTGTGGCAATCCAAATTCCAGAACCTCAAACTATAAACGGCCGGGAGTAGCGAAAGGGGATGATATTCACTACCTATTCTCTTCCCTGATTCGTAATAGAAAATGTCATCCAGTATATACATATTGGCTTCGAGCAAATCGATATAGGTAGAGAACAATCTTGAAGGATACATATCCGCATTTATCTGTTGACTGAGATTCTTTATGTTGTCAATCGGCATCAGTATGCCTTTCCAATCCATGGTATGCTTCCAAAGTTTATTGGAAAACAAATCATCCTTGTCTATGATGGCATAATTCCATTCGTGCCATTGAGGCTCTGACATTTCGTTTCTTTTTATTCCCATAGCAGCCTTTCTCCTTTCTTCGAACTATTACGGTTGCAAATATACGCAATTTTTTCGGTAATTATTTGCTACGCGTAAAAAAATACTTAACACCGCCAAAAAAAACACTTAACATCGTAGGAAAAAAGAGTGAACCGACAGGAAAAAAACTTTTAACAAGGCGAAAAAAATCACTTAACTAGAAAATTAAATTCTCTTAACTAGAAATCCAAAAACACTTAACTAAAAAAATATTTTCACTTAACAAGAAATCTGTTCGTGGTAAAGTATTTCCTTAACGGGTGTTAAGACAAAAAACCAAAATAGTTAAGACGTTTTTGTCGGAAAGGGAAGAAAAACTAACTTTCTAAGACTTCTCCAGTTAATTTCTGAATCTATCATAAAGGATTTTCAGTTATAATGAAAGAGTCTTTGTTATATGAAAAAGCCCTCTCGCTTTTCAGCGGGAGGGCTTTTCTTTTAACCAATTTCAAAGCCAAATGTGGGAGTCATTGCAACTCCCACATCTATTGTATCTTATTTTGTTGACAGGTCAAGGTCTGTCAGATTTGTATTTTCAGTCCACAGATATACTGCGGGATTATCATTCTGAACCCAAGTTGTGAAATCAGAATAAGCTCTATCTATTCTGACTTTCTCTTCGGAATAATGACTACCGCGTGGTGTGCAGATCTTCTGAGGAGCCTTGCCGATTTCGGCATTTAATTCATATTTTACAGCATCAACCCCAGTTCCTTCAGGATAAACCACTACAGGAATATTCTTGATACTACTTCCTGTAGTTGTAAACGTATATGTTGTACCTTCATTGGAACCGGTATTTACCATTGTTCCGATCAATGAATGAACATCTTTACCAGCAACTGTGATAGGAAGCTCACCACCTGCAGCAATGAGTGTTACTTCAATAGTACCATTGTTGAAACGTTTTGCATCAAAGACAACATCATTGAAATCAAAGTCATCTGCATCGCCTAAGTCCTCACACATGATACGGCCTTCTTCTACAACATCAAGTTTCTGTGTAGCTTCCTCAATCAAAACAACCCACCAACCAGCGCTCGCTCCATTATTCTTTCTGGTCGGGAAACCTACAAGGAGATAAGTATTACCATCTTTGACATAGTTTAAGAACTTATAATCATAATGATAACCACTATTATCCTTCATACGGAAATACTTTCCTACTGCAGCAGCTCCATACGTATCTTTATCATTACAAGGAGCACCACCCATATTCTTCATGAGAGTAGTACCATGGGTCTTTGAACTGGTCTGGAAATATAACTGATTTTGGTTCTTTCCATCCGCAAATCCTGCAATTCGAATCCATTTGCCTGGTGTAACTGAAGAATCCCAAGCCTCAATCCAATCTGCTTTACCTCCTTTCTCAGGTTTATTAACATGCTGAACCCAATAGTTAGCATAAAGAGCATCGAGCTCTGTATAACCTTTATTCGCAAATTGACTTGCAGCACCATTTGCCCAATTTCCATTCTGGTGTTCCGTAATACTATTAGGAACTTCGAAACCGCAGTCAACAGGTCTTCCACTACCTTCAAAAGATTCACCACGAGTTAGAATAATACCTTTTGCTTCATCACCAAAGCCCCAATCCTGGGTTGCTGCAATAGAGCCAAAACGCTTTACAAAGTTTGCTTCATACTGAGCGATCTGCTGTTCAATCTGAGCTTCCTTTTGAGCGTTTTCGTCAAAAGCTACGTCCTTGGAACAGGCAACGAAAGAAGCGCCTGCCAACAACAATGTCATTCCTTTAATAATACTTTTCATATACGTGTAAATTAATAAGTTGAAAAAATTTTTAATTCTTTGGTTGATAGATTTTGGACTTTTCTGATTGTTTAGGACCAGTTTTATCCATTTCTTCCATTTTCCGGTGTCAAAATTACACATTTTATATATAAAAACCAAAAATTTCCTCCATTATTTATACTAATTTAACATTTATTACTTTTTGGGTGATCTGCGAGACATTTCCGGCTTTTATATATTATATAAGGATCGCATGTGCGCGACCCATTTTTCACCCAAAACAAGAAATGATGCATTTTAATTTTTTTTTAGATTTGAAATGTTGGCGTTTTAGGGAAATTTTGTATCTTTGCGCTCGGTTCGAATTTTCCAAAACGGACAACTTTTTTTCGGATCGAGCGGAAAAAGTTTCCCAAAACGGAAAACTTTCGCCTGAGAAAGCAGCTTAAAATATTAACAAACAATATGATGGAGATTAAAAACTTTACAATCACGAAACGCGATGGGTCGCAAGCCCAGTTCTCTTTAGACAAGATCATGAATGCCATCGTCAAGGCATTCGACAGTGTAAACGAACCAGCCGATCTCGGAACCATTTCGAAGATCATCAGCCATCTGGATATCCACGACGACATCACTGTGGAAAACATCCAGAATCAGGTGGAGGAAGCGCTGATGCGCGAAGGCTTCTACCATGTGGCCAAGTCGTTCATCCTTTACCGTCAGACACACACCGAGGACCGCGACACCCTCGAGAAGATGATGTTTTTGTCAGAATACACCGAGTCGGTGAATGCTGCTACTGGTTCAAAGTACGACGCTAATGCCAATGTAGAGCACAAAAATATCGCGACGCTGATTGGTGAGTTGCCTAAATCAAACTTTATCCGTTTGAACCGTCGTCTGCTTACCGACCGTATTAAAAAGATGTACGGCAAAGAATTGGCCGACGAATATATTGACAAGCTGACTCACCACTTCATTTATAAAAATGATGAGACTTCGTTGGCGAACTATTGTGCATCGATCACGATGTACCCCTGGCTTATCGGTGGTACGACCAGCATTGGCGGTAACTCTACAGCCCCCACCAACCTGAAGTCGTTTGCTGGCGGATTCGTCAACATGGTGTTCATGGTCAGCTCGATGCTTAGTGGCGCCTGCGCAACACCCGAGTTCCTGATGTACATGAACTACTTCATTGGCAAGGAGTATGGCTTGGACTATTGGAAGCGCCCAGACGATCAGGCTGACCTCAGTCTGAAGAAGCGCTCTATCGACAAGGTCATCACCGACTATTTTGAGCAGATTGTCTACACACTGAACCAGCCCACAGGTGCCCGTAACTATCAGGCCGTGTTCTGGAACATCGCTTACTATGACCGCTACTACTTTGAGTCGATCTTCGGCGACTTCTACTTCCCCGACGGCTCGAAGCCCGATTGGGATGGTCTTTCTTGGCTGCAGAAGCGCTTTATGAAATGGTTCAACAAGGAGCGTACGAAGACCTTGCTGACCTTCCCCGTGGAGACAATGGCACTGCTTACCGACGAGAATGGTGACTGCAAGGATCCCGAGTGGGGCCAGTTCACAGCCGAGATGTACAGTGAGGGACACTCGTTCTTCACCTATATGAGCAACAATGCCGACTCGCTGTCGAGTTGCTGCCGTCTGCGCAACGAGATCACCGACAATGGTTTCAGCTACACCCTCGGTGCCGGTGGTGTCAGCACAGGTTCAAAGAGCGTGCTCACCATCAACCTGAATCGCTGCATCCAGTTTGCTGTGAACCACGAGCTCAATTATCTCGACTACCTCGGTTCTATTATCGACCTCTGCCATAAGGTGCAGTTGGCTTATAACGAGAACCTGAAAGAGCTCCAGCAGCATGGTATGTTGCCGCTGTTTGATGCCGGCTATATCAACATTGGACGCCAGTACCTCACCATCGGTATCAACGGACTGGTGGAGGCTGCTGAGTTCATGGGCCTGAAGATTACGCCCAACGACGACTATCTGCACTTTGTACAGGGTATTCTCGGCCTGATTGAGCAGTATAATAAGAAGTATCGCACGAAGGATGTGATGTTCAACTGCGAGATGATCCCTGCTGAGAATGTCGGCGTGAAGCATGCCAAGTGGGATCGTGAGGACGGCTACTTCGTGCCGCGCGACTGCTACAACAGCTACTTCTATGTGGTTGAGGACGACTCGCTGTCGGTTATCGACAAGTTTAAGTTGCATGGTGCGCCCTACATCGAGCACCTCACTGGTGGCTCCGCCCTCCACATGAACCTTGAGGAGCACCTGTCGAAGGAACAGTATATGAAGCTGCTAAAGGTGGCTGCACAGGAAGGCTGCAATTATTTCACCTTCAACATCCCCAACACCGTCTGCAACGACTGCGGTCATATTGACAAGCGCTACCTGAAGGAGTGCCCGCACTGCCATTCGAAGAATGTCGACTACATGACGCGTATCATCGGTTATCTGAAGCGCGTGTCGAACTTCTCACAGGCCCGTCAGGAAGAGGCCGCCCGCCGTTATTACGCTATGGCAGACAAGTAATGCTGAAGTACGTCAATACCGGCATAGTATTTCAGGAGATACCCGACGAAGTGACACTGGCAATTAACATTTCGAATTGCCCGTGTCACTGTCCGGGTTGTCATAGTCATTACCTTTGGGAGGATGTCGGCCTGCCGCTGACCACTGATGCCATCGACGACTTCGTTGCCAAATATGGATCCAACCTCACCTGCATCGCCTTTATGGGAGGCGACGGCGATCCAAGAGGTGTCGACCATCTGGCAGCGTATATTCACGAAGAGTATCCTCAGATGCGCGTTGCCTGGTATAGTGGGCGAACCGTCATCTCTGCGCTCATCAACAAAGATAATTTCGACTATATTAAGATCGGCCCTTTCATTAAGCATCTGGGCCCTCTGAAGAAACCTACTACCAACCAGCGTCTTTATCGCCGTACCGACGAAGGCGACTTTGAGGATATTACCTCACGTTTCTGGAAAAAGTGAGGCGTTTTCTCTGAGTTTTTCGGGGACAAATGTTAAACAATATTAAGAATTGTAGTAACTTTTCGCATGTTATTACAATTCTTTGTAATTTTGCATGACCTTTTTCATGAAGACTAACATCTTAATCGGCAGAACCATAAAATTAAATAATTATATTAAATTAATAAGTTGTAACCATTAAAATGAAAAAATTTTTATTTACTATGACAGCTATGCTGTCTGTCTCTGCGGCTTTTGTAAGTTGCTCAGACAAAGAGGTTTTCAATCAGGCTGCAGTTGAACAGGCTAAAGTCGTTGAGGCAGAAAAGCAGTACAAAGAGAATTTCGTAAAGCGCTTCGGCGAGGTGGCTTCCGACCAGACTTGGGACTTCTCTCAGGTTAACTATCGAATGGCAGAGCAGGCTGCGCGTACACGTGGCTTGCTGGATAACCTGCTACCTACACCCACATGGAAAACTCTGACTATTCCCGAGAGAGTGCTTACGGAAACTTATTATAACCATGTAAATACTGACTTCGAGCAGGTTACTCAGTTGGCAGAAAGTGCTGATATGCCTGTTGTTGACTGGCCTTATAACTATGCCCAGGTTAATCTGCATCCATTCTATACACATGGAACGGATTTGCTGAATTTTTATTTCTTGGGTGTTAAGTACATTTACAGACATAACTATCTTTTTTTTGATGTTGAAATTCCTATTACAGATAATGCCTTCTGCTTCAAATCTGTAGGTAACAAATGGGAAACAATCGTAGCTAATTCTAGTCTTCGTACCAACTGGAATATGAATTCTTATGCTCAGGTCAACACTTCTAACATGCAGGGTGTTGAAGGCTTCCAGTGGTTTGTTGCAAGTAGAGAATATGATTGGTTTGATTCTGACTATAATTATGAAACCCTTGAGAAGTGTAAGCTCTTCACTGTGAACAACCATACCTATGTTGCGCTTGACTGCAACAAAGATGGTGTGTACACCGACCTGATCTGCTGGGTTGAGGATTGCTCACCTGCTAAGCGTTATATGGTTGAGGACCTTGGTTCAAAGGACGACTTCGACTTTAACGATATCGTATTCGACGTTGTTTGGAATGACGCTAAGAAGAAGTATCAGTGTGTTGTCCGTGCTATGGGTGGAACGCTCGACTTCACCATCAAGGTTGCTAACACCACTTGGACAAAGAGTACTGATTATGATATTACTACCATGTATAATACTAGCGCTGGCTACGATCTCACGGCTGAATATGCTAGATTCGATGTTGAGGGCTGGGTTCCTGAGTTAAACGACGTGACAGTGACCGTAAAGGGCAATGATGGTACGTTTGTACTCCCCTTCCCGAAGAATGGCGAGATTCCTTACATGGTTTGTACAAATATTGCTAAGGAATGGAGCAAGGAGCGTATTAACGTCAATACCATCGGTTGGTTCGGTTCTGTTCAGAACGACTGCGAAATCGAGATTAAGAAGTAATTCGCAAACCGATATAATCAATCAGGCAGGCATCCAATCGGGTGCCTGCCTGTTGTTTTGGAGTCTATTTCTTGTTTATTTCTCAGAGAATAACACTTGGATGACTGTTTGGCCAACGGCGAGTAAGGTGTTCTTGTCGATGTGGGCCATATCGTCGTTGAGGGTGTGCCAGGTGGGACCGAAGCTGCTCTGCTCGCAGTTGGGGTAGTGGGGGATGATGTCGATGCAGGGGATGTTGGCCACAGTGTTCACCGGGATATGGTCGTCGGTGACGCCGCCGCCCTCCGTCATGGGGAAACTACTGCCGTAGCCCACAACTGCTGCGGCTCGCCAAACCTTGTCGACGATGTGCTTGGCATAGTATTTCGACATGCTCTCCTGATAGAACTGCGCACCTTGTCCGCCTACCATATCGAGCAGGATGCCGTAGCGCGCCTTGTAGCCCGGCGTATGGAGGTTCCCAGCCCAGTATTTTGAACCGAGGGCCCAGGTGTTGCCAGGGTCTTCGGTGGTCTCCCATTGGGGGAAGCCGTAGTCTTCGGCATCAAAGCAGATGAAGTCGAGGCCAAGGGTAGGCGAGAGGCGACAGGAGTCGGGAGATATAGAAATGAGGCGTGCGATTTCGAGCATCACGGCGATGCCTGAGGCGCCATCGTTGGCAGCCATAACGGGCTTCTTCCAATTGGCCTCGTCGGGGTCGTTATCTGCCCAAGGACGACAGTCCCAGTGGGCACAAAGCATGATGCGGTCTTTCAATGCAGGCTTGTAGCTGGCGATGATGTTTGTGCTATGCAGGATCGTGCCATCGTAGCCTTTCAATTCACATTTCTGAGGCACGACGGTCATTCCGTATCCCTTGAACTTGTTGATTATCCATTGCTCACAATCATCATGGGCTTTACTGTTCATGGTACGAGGACCGAAGTCGCATTGTTGCTGACAGAACAGATAGGCACTGTCGGCATTGAAAGCAGGCCCTACAGCGGTCTGTGTCTCAGACTCGGTGGTAGCCTGCTTGCGGAGACCGCAAGAGGAGAAGGAGAGAAGGAGTAAGGAGAGAAGGAGTAAGTAGAATACTCTTGCTGACACCTTATTTATATACTTGGTAATCATCTGTAAACCGTAAACAATAAACTTTGAACTATAAACAAAAAAACTAAACATTCTTCTGCACCAGCGACATGACGCGGAGGAAATTGCCTCCCCAGATCTTCTGGATGTCGCGCTCGCTATAGCGACGAGCCAAGAGCTGGCGGGTGAAGTTGATGAGTTCGCTGCTGTCGGCAAGACCGATCACGCCGCCGTCGCCGTCGAAATCAGTACCGATGCCCACATGATCGATGCCCATAATTTTGATGGCATGCTCCAAGTGTGCGATGGCATCCATGATGCTCGCCTCGCCCTCGCTCTTCAGGAAGCCTGAATAGAGGGTGGTCTGCGCTACACCGCCCTTCGAGGCTAAGGCACGCATCTGATCGTCGGTAAGGTTACGGGGATGGTCGCAGAGGGCCTTGCAACTGGAGTGGCTGCACACGATAGGCGTGCTGCTGATGTCGAGGGCGTCGTAGAAGCTCTTCTCTGAAGCATGACTCAGGTCGACCATAATACCCAGACGGTTCATCTCACGGATTACCTGCTCACCGAAGCGGCTCACGCCGCCGTGGGTATTACAACCACGGGCCGAATCGCAGATGTCATTGTCGCCATTGTGGCAGAGCGTCAAATAGACGATGCCGCGCTGGGCGAAGTGCTGTAGGTTCTGCAACTGGCCATTGAGAGCCAGACCATTCTCGATACCGAGCATAATCGACTTCCGATGGTTGCGCTTGTCCTCATACAGGTCGCCGGGAGTACGGGCGATACTTAGGTAAGCCTTGTTATTGTTGACAATCTCCTCGATCTTGTCGAAGATGAGGTCGGCATATTCCGTAGGGCCTGGTACGTCGAAATCGACCAGCGATGAGAAGGTTTCGCCAATCTTAGGCTGGGGCAGATAAGCCACCATGATGGTAGCATCCTGACGGCCCTCGTTCATTTTGTGCAGGTCGACGAGTATCTTGGGGTCACGCTGATCGAAATGGATGCCCTGTGGGAAGAACATGGGCGTGTCGCAGTGCGTGTCGAGTGTCAGCACGCGATTATGCACCTCGTGGGCGTGATGATAAGCCAATGCCTCCTTGATGAGCCAATGGAACAGGGGCATACCCTCCTCCAGACATTCCGGATGCCACTGGACACCGACGATAGGCTTGTATTCGTTGCTCTCCATAGCCTCGATGATATTGTCTGGCGATTTGGCAGTGATGCGGAACTTTGGTCCGGTTTCGCGTACGGCTTGATGGTGGAAACTATTAACGAACATCTTATTCTCCTGATACATCTGATAGAGGAGTGAGTCTTCTTCGATATTCACCGAATGCGTCACCTCGCTGCGAGCTGCTTGCTGTGAGTGTTTCGTGACAGTTTTCTCGTTGATGTCTTGCCACACGCGGCCGCCAAGGGCCATTGCCAGTGTTTGGATTCCACGACAGATACCAAGGATGGGCATCTGACGGTTGTAAGCCATCTGTGTGAGCATCAGTTCGGGCAGGTCGCGCTCAGAATTGATATCGTGCAGACGATTTGAGGGTTCCTCACCCCCATAAAGGGGATTGAAGTCGCCACCGCCGCTGAGAATGAGGGCGTCGATATGGTCGAGCGTGTTGAACAGTGTGTTCGTATCAGCTACGGGAGGGATGACAATGGGTACGCCACCAGCAGCAACCACCGATTTGTAATAGCCTTGGCCAAGTTTGCAGGTCAGGTCTTCATAGTTTCCGGTGATGCCAATGATCGGCTGGCTCTGCGCGGCCGGATACTTTGCATAAACATTGCGAAGATGGGCCTGCAAGTCGAATCTGTCTGTCATAGCGGGTGTCGGTTTGCATTAGATCGATACGGGAATCTCCCGCTTGATGCTTTGCTCAAGTGAGATCAGGGTCTCTGTGGCAACCACGCCAGGGATACTCTGCAACTGGCCATTAAGAAGTTCCATCAGTTGCTCGTTGTCGCGGGCGTAGAGTTTCACCATCATGGTGTATGGGCCTGTGGTGAAGTGGCACTCTACCACTTCTGGAATATGCATCAGACGTTCTACCACCGTCTTGTACATGTTGCCCTTTTCGAGGGTGATGCCCACGTAAGTACAAGTGCTATAACCAAGGCTTTTTGGGTTTACATCGAAACCACTGCCTGTGATGACGTCTGCCTCAATCAGGTGTTGTACACGTTGGTGGATGGCTGCTCGTGATACGTTACATTCAGCAGCTACATCCTTGAATGGGATACGTGCATTCTTCGAGAGAATGCTAAGGATTTTCCTGTCTAGATTGTCAATTTTCTCCATAATATGATGCAATTGTTTACAATTTGTCAGCAAAAGTAAACAAATTTATTGAATAATGCAACTATTTTGGAGAAAAAATGAAAAAAGTGTGCCACTTTTGTGACACACTTGCTTATTTCTTAGATTTCTTGTCTTTTTTCGACTTCTTGGCAGGCGCTTCCTCCGGCTCCTGAGATTCTGCCTGTGGCTGTGGACGGTCGATACCTACCAGTTCCACATCGAAAATCAGGGCGCTGAAAGGTTTGATCTGACCAGAGTCACGGTCGCCGTAGGCTAATTCGTAAGGAATGTACAGTTGCCATTTCGAGCCTACAGGCATCATGGTTAGCGCCTCTGTCCAACCCTTGATAACCTGGTTGGGCTTGAACTCGATGGGATTGTCGCCATGCTTGGCAGAGGCATCGAATACCGTACCGTCGACCAAACGACCTTCGTATTTCACCTTCACTTTCTCGTCGATGGCAGGTACTGGGCCGTCACCTTGAACAAGAACCTTATACTGCAGTCCGCTGGGTAGGGTGATCACACCTTCTTTCTTGGCGTTCTCTGCTAGGAACTTGCGACCGGCGTCGCGGTTGGCACCATAAAGCTTCTCTTCCTTGGCAGCCTTGTCGGCTATCTGCTTGTCCTTGAAGTACTGTTCTGCAGTCTCTTGTTTGAACACGCTCGAGTCTTTCAACAATGCATCGGCGAAACCCTTATAGAACAATGTTGATACGATGGAGTCGGGTGAGTCCTGAAACTCCTTGGTAATTTCAGGTATCATACGTTCCATCACCTGCTTGGCAATATCCATACCAGCGGCGTAGGCCTTCATCTTGGGATCGCTACCACCGTTGGCAACTATCTGGAATCCCTTGACGAAATCAGCCATGTAGGCGGTGTCGACACCTTGCTGCTGCACAAGGAAAGGAATCAGGCCGTTGGTGATGCTCATACCAGCAGCATAACTCACCGAGTCGCTGCTGTTGGTCAGCTTTACAGGCTCTTCTTTCGCCACCGCCTCTTTCTTCACTGTCTTCTTTTGGGCAGCAGTGGCTGTAAACAAAGAGGCACTCGCCACGAGGGCGAGTGCCAATATCATGATCTTTCTCATTACTTCTTAGGATTAACCTCAATCAGCTCAATCTTGAAGATCAGAGTAGAGAAGGGCTTGATGTCACCCTGCTCGCGCTCACCATAGGCGAGATCCTGAGGAATGTAAACCTCCCAAACAGAACCAGCGGGCATGTGAACCATAGCGTCGGTCCAACCCTTGATGGTCTGGTTACAACGCAGGTTGACGGGCTCGCCGCGCTCGTAGCTGCTGTCGAATACCTTGCCCTCGACGGTCTTACCCTCATAGTGAACCTTCACGAGTGATGTGTCAGCGGGGATGGGGCCATTGCCTTCCTTGATGACCTTGTACTGTACACCGCTCTCCAGAGTCTTCACACCTTCCTTGGTCTTGTTGGCAGCAAGGAACTTCTCACCAGCCTCTTTGTTAGAGCCGTAAGTCTTCTCCAGTTCCTTAGCCTTGATAGACTGCATCATGACCTGTGCCACCTGCTGGGCAGAGTCGACAGTCATCAGACCATTATTGTTGATACCGCTTACGAAACCGGCCATCAGGTTCTTCAGAGAGATAGTCTTCGTAGAATCGTCACCGAAGAGCTCGCGGTTCATGCCGCTCACCCACTGGTTAGCAATCTGCTGACCAATCTGGATACCAGCATAGTAAGCTGCCTTCTTCTTGTCATCACCAGAGTTAGCACCCTCGTTCAGACCCTTGATGAAGTCTGCCATATAGGTTGTGTCAACGCCAGTCTGAGAAAGATACTCTTTCAGACCCTGTGTACGAGCCATACCAAATACATAGCTCAGTGTGTCCACATCACTCTTCAGGTTGGCCTTCGGAGTAGAATTACCACAGCCAGTGAAAAAGGCTGCAGAAATAGCCATTGCGGCTACAAACATTAATTTCTTCATAATTTATAAATTTAAAAAATCGATATTTTTCTTTTTCCTTTTATACTACTTGAATGAGTTCAACGTCGAAGATCAGCGCTGCAAACGGTGGAATCGAGTTGCCTGCGCCACCCTCGCCATAACCTAGGCGGTAAGGGATGAAGAAGCGGTACTTGGCACCCTCCTGCATCAGTTGCAGACCCTCTGTCCATCCTGCAATCACCTGTTGCAGGGGGAATGTGGCGGGTTCACCGCGCTGTACGCTACTGTCGAATACGGTTCCGTCGATGAGGAAACCCTCATAGTGGCACATCACAGTGTCCTTAGCTGTCGGTTTCTTACCGTTACCCTCTTTCAGCACCTGATACTGCAGACCGCTGGGCAAAGTGATGACCCCTTCTTTCTTGGCATTCTCTGCCAGATACTTCTCACCAGCCTCTTTGTGGGTTTTGCCGGCTTCAGCACGCTCAGCCTGAAGCTTTTGCTCCTGCTTCTGAAAATAGTCCTGTACGATGCCTTGAGCCTCACGGTGTGACACCTTCAATTCACGGCCTTCCAATACATCCTTGATGGCCTGTGCAAAATCCTCGGCACTGATGTCATTGGCACCCATTTGGGACAACTGCTGACCAATGCCCAGTCCTAAGGCATAACTTAATTTATCCATTCTTTCTCTATAATAATAATGTATAACTTTCGAAAATCGGCTGCAAAGTTACAATATTTTTTTAGAGAAAAGAACTTTTTTTAGACAAAATAACAGAAGAACATAAAAAATACGTATCTTTGCATCAGAATTTATCTTATAAGCTTATGAAAAAGATTGTAGTATTAACCGGTGCCGGTATGTCAGTGGAGAGTGGATTGAAGACTTTCCGCGATGCCGATGGCTTGTGGGAGAACTATCCCGTGCAGAAAGTCGCCACCCACGAAGGATGGGAGGCCGACCCTACGCTTGTGACTAACTTTTATAACATGCTTCGCAAGAAATGCTGGAATGTGCAGCCCAACGAAGGCCATCGTCTTGTGGCCAAACTTGAGGAGAACTATGATGTGACTGTTGTCACCCAGAATGTCGACAACCTCCACGAGATGGCAGGCTCCTCAAAGGTTATCCACCTACATGGCGAGTTGATGAAGGTCTGTTCCAGTCGCGATGTCGACGATCCTCGCTATATTCAGCAGCTCACACCTGATAATTGCGAGGTAGAGCCAGGTACAAAGGCTGGCGATGGTTCGCTGCTGCGCCCCTATATTGTTTTCTTTGGCGAGGCTGTGCCCAATATTACCGTTGCGGCTGAAGTGGTGTCAGAGGCTGACATCCTCATTATCATAGGCACTTCTCTGGTTGTTTATCCCGCAGCAGGTCTTTTGCACTATGCCCGTCCCGAGGTACCAGTTTACCTCATTGACCCCAATCCCGTTAATGCCGGTGGGCGTGTCCAGCAGATCCAAAAAGGTGCTTCCGAGGGCATGAAGGAACTCCTGAAACAGTTGGGTGAATAAAAAGTCTTCAAGCGCAGTGGCAAGAAACTTGAAGTGGACCATACTCTGTTTTTCTATCTTGTTGTGCCTGGCGATCCAGGCACAACCGAAGTTTTCTGAGCCACATGGATTATACGACGCAGGAAGTCTTATAGTATCCATGACGGGCAGTGAGGGAGCGGAAATCAGATACACCACTGATGGCAGTGAGCCTTCGGTGCAGAGTGTGCTTTATTCGAAACCGCTGACAGTCGACAAGACCACCATTCTACGGGCAGTGGAGGTAAAGGGCGGAAAAATCAGTTCTGTCATCAGTACCGTCAGTTATATCTTTACGCATTCTGTCATCAGCCAGACCGACAGTCCTGAGGGCTATCCTGACACATGGGGCAAGTATACCCAATTTAACGGAACGGCTAAAGCCGATTACGGTATGGATCAGGAGATGACTCACGACGTCAGCCTACGAAGCCGAATCGAGGCGGGGTTGAAGGACCTGCCCATCCTGAGCATTGTGACCGACAAGGACAATCTGTTCAGTCATGAGAACGACGAGGAGCGTGGTGGTATTTATATTTTCACCGGACCTCCTGTTGGTGATGCCACAGGGCACGGATGGACCCGTGCTGCCAGTGCAGAACTGTTCGGTGGTCCTCAACACCATGATTTGAGTACGACTTGCGGTCTGCGTCTCCACGGTGGGCACGGTCGCTTGGCTGAGAAGAATCCCAAACACTCGTTGCGATTGGTATTCAAGGATATTTATGGTCCAAAGACCTTGAAATATCCTATTTTCGGTGAGGGAGAGCCCGACCAATTCAACCAGCTTGTGTTGCGATGTCATTTTGGTAATTCCTGGCAGCACTGGTCGGAAGGGAATCGTCAGAAAGCGCAATACACTCGAGACGTCTGGGCACGACGAATGCAGAAGAAGCTGGGTCGCACAAGTGTGAATGCTCTTTACGTGCACCTTTTCCTGAACGGCATGTACTGGGGTCTCTACAATATTGCTGAGCGTGTTGACGACCTGTATGGCAAGGATCATCTGGGTGGTAGCAAGAGTGATATCGACGTGGTTAAGATCGAGGAGGATGGCGGCAATCATATCGAGGCCAGCGAGGGCACGCTTGATGCTTGGAACAAATTGGTGAAGACAGCACCAAAGGCCGCAGCAGACGGAGGTTATGAAGCAATGAAGAAGCTGCTCGACATCGATGCGTTTATCGACTATATGCTCATCAACCAATATGCTGGCAATACCGATTGGGCCCATCATAACTGGTATGCCATCAATCGTCGGGGTGAAGACTCGCAGGGTTTCCGGTTCCTCTGTTGGGACACTGAGTTGATCTTTGACAACCCCAAGGAGAACGTGCTCGGGAAGAACAATGGCGACGATACACCCACCGGTATCTTCCAATACCTGATGAAAAACCGGCAGTTTGCTCAGCAATATGTGAACAGGGCCAATGAACTGTTGAGTGATGGCGGCTTGTTGAGTGAAGCTTCTGTCGTGGCTGTTTGGGATAGTCTGTATCACACCATCGACTTGGCCGTTTACGATGAGGCTGCCCGCTGGGGTGACTATCGCCGCGATGTGCATAAATACCAAACAAAGGGCGAGCTCTATACCGTCGATGGTCACTATATGAACGAGCGCAACCGATTGCTGACGGAATACTTTCCCGTACGCAGCCAGCGAGTGCTCAAGGATATCATTGCCTTTGCTGGTATCAAACCGTCTGGTATCGTCGAAGCAGTCAGGAAAGAACCGGTGCTTGACACATGGTACGACCTGCAAGGCCGGCAGGTATCTCAGCCTGGAAAAGGAATCTACATCAAGAACGGAAAGAAAGTTGTTATCAAATGAATCTTCTGGGGTAGTAGGCGGTCCGAGCTGACCGCGGGCTTAGAGGTTGGGAGGCATGAGTGTCTGGGCACGCTGGAAGTCTTCAGGCGTGTCAAGTTCGTAGGAGAAATAGTCAGTGGTGTCAATCACACGGAAGGTGTGCCCTTGTGGGATGAGACGCTCGAAGGCTCGCTCATAGAAAATGTCGATGAGGCCTTCCTGCAGAATCATCTGGTCGAGTTCGCGGAAAAGGGCCTCGCTATAAGTGGCAGTTATCTTCTCGATGCCCACCGATTCACCCATGGCATCTTCGGGACGACATGTCTTGCTAATCTCAGTAATGCGCATCTGATCGTCGACAACAACTTTCATCTCTTCCTCACCCAGTTCATGTCGGTTCACCGCCAAGGCTGCCTCTGGTTCACTGGCGATTCGAAGCACAGCGGCAGGATCGCATAGGATGTCGCTGTCCATCAGCAGAAATGTCTGACCGCGCACAATCTGGCCTGACATCCAAAGTGAGTAGATGTTGTTGTTGTGCTCGTAGTCAGCGTTGTGAAGAAAGTGGAAGACAGGTCTTTCTAGATTTTTCAGATTGTTTGGATTTTCTAGAAAGTCACGTATCATGTTGTCGCGGTAACCGGTAACAACGACAAATTCGCTGATACCGGCAGCAGCCATCGCATCGACGGTGCGTTGCAACAAGGTCTTTCCGCCCACTTCAAGCAAGCACTTCGGTTTAGTGTCTGTCAACGGGCGGAGACGTTTGGCCATACCCGCAGCTAAGATGACGCCTATCATACCTTATTTATTATTAATGCATTTCAAAATGGTGTCAACGACAGTTTGGGTCTGTTCCTTACGACCGAGTGTAATGCGGAGGCAGGACTCAAGCCCCTTATCGGACATGAACTTAATCTTATAGTCTTGAATCTTCAGGGCTTGCATCAGGGCGTCCTTGATCTCAACGGGATACTTGATAAGGATGAAGTTAGCCACGGACTTATAAACCTTAAATCCGGGCAAATGGCCAAGTTCTTTCTTATACAGTTGGCGCCCCCATTCCATGTCATCTGCTACATGGCGATAATGCTCGTCGCTTTCGAGGGCAGCCAGAGCGACGGCCTCAGAGAAGCGGTTGTAGCCAAGGTATTTGTTTACGTAGCTTAGGAACTGGTCGTGGCCCTTTCCGATGAAGCCGAAGCCGCAGCGGAGGCCTGGCAGACCATAAAATTTGGAAAGCGTACGCGAAATGATGAGGTTGTCATACTTATTCACCAATGGTGCGATATAATCAGTATCGCTGGAGATGAAACTGGCATAGGCCTCGTCGATGAGTACCATTGTGTCGGAGGGAATATGTTCCATGATGTTGCCTATTTCCTCTGGTGTCAGGCCATTGCCAGTGGGGTTGTTGGGCGAAGCCAACAGCAGCATACGGGGGTGTACACGGTTAGTGTACTCAATCACCTCGTCAACATCGTAAGCGAAGGTGTCGTCCTTTTCGTGCAGGGGATACATCTCAAAAGATCCGCCACACTCACTGGCCACACGGTTGTAATACCACCATGAGAATTCAGGGATGAGGATGCGCTTGTTGTCGTCGAGCATAAGGAAATAGTGGATGGCATTTTTCAGCATGTCCTCACCGCCATAGGTGAGCAGCACCTGCTCCTCGGGTACGCCATAGATTTCACTCAGTCGTACGGAGATCACGCTCTTTTTGCCCTCATCATAGATGCGGGTATAGAAACACAGTGTCTTAGGATCGAAATTCTTGATAGCCTCCACCACTTTCTGGCTGGGCTCAAAGTTAAATTCATTTCTGTCGAGAAAATTCATAATGCTATATTTTTTATTCTTTCTTATTTTCAATTTTTCAATTTCATCAGTCCGATGCCGATGACAATCCATATAATTTCACGCACGCGGCAGATGATACTCACAAAGATGCCCAAGGCAGCTGAGAGTCCCATGGCTGCGATGGAGAGCACGAATCCACCCTCTTGCACTCCCAGTTGCATGGGCAGAAAACCGATGAGGTTGGCAAAGAGTGTGGTGAACGATACGATGAGGATGCTGTGGAGGAAGGTGATGGTAAGTCCGCCGAAACCGCCTCCGTTGTCGATGCCGAAGAGCAGCAGCATGAACATCACCTCGGAACTTTGTATTACGCGGGAAAAGTATTCAAGCACCAGACTTTTATAGAATGCCTTTGTATCTTGGGCATACAGCGCTGCTATCTGTTGGTCGACATTCTGGATGGCCTCCGAATGGCGTGCCCAGAATTTGAGGGTCCACCGTTTCAGGCCAGGAATACGACTGACTACTCCCAGTACATATTTCACTAGCCCGTTTTTGTATCCTTTCGAGAAGAGGTAGAAGGCTGCCAGACAGAACACGACAATGATGCCCAAGGTGATACTGATGGCGGTGCTGATGGGCAGATCGCCGATAAGCACTAGGCCAAGATAGATAAAGATGCTGAGGAACCAGAACCAGAAATGGGCAAAGAAATGCATCATCGCATAGAGGATAACACTCGACGTGGCATGTTGTTTGTCGATGTCCTTTGAAAGTTCCATGATGCGGTAGGGTTCGCCGCCCAATCCACCGACGGGTGTGGCGTAGTTCAGGGCATAGCCAGTGATGGTGAGGCGATAGATGCGCCAGAAGCTGACGGGTGCCTTGCCGCCAATGTTGCCTTCGATGATGGCTTTCCATGCAAATGCGTTCAGACCGTAGACCACAATCCAGATGCCCACAATCGGTATCAGCCAGTAGCCGGCATGGCACAGGTGCTGCCATAGTTCAATGAAACTGACATCGAATGTCAGCAACATCGCTACGACAGCTGCGATGCCGAGGAAGAAGAACAGATTGTTGAGTCGTTGTTTGGTCCACTTCATCCTTATCCTCCTTGGTTATAACTTGTCTGCTATACGTTTGCAGAAGGCTTCATGCCGGCGGTTGATATAAAAAGCCAGCAGACTCATGACGATAATCTCGAAGAGGAAGTTCAGGGCGGGAACATCGAGCAGACAGAAGAGGAAGAACCACGCAGAACGGAAGTTAAAGGTGAGCAGGCCATTCCACTTCATCAGGGGCAGTGAGTTACTGTGTAGTTCCTTGCGCACCTCTTCCGGCATATTACTTGGGCTGCCGAACTTCTGACGCAGTAGTGCCATAAGGCGTTGGAACTGCGGTGTAGACTTCTCCTGCTGACGTGTATAGTCGATATATGATTTCTGGAATGCACGCTCTATCCAGCTGCTGTCAGCGGGCATCTGTTCGTAGATTTCTTTCTGGCGCTGGCTGTCATCGAGTTCGCTACCCTTCTCGCCCTTTAGGAAGAAGAGGTGTACCTGATAATAGTAATCGGCGAGACGTGTCTGACTGCCCATGCCTAATAGACCGGAGATCCATCCCAGGATATAGACCACAATGGTGGCGATGATGGCATTTTGTTGGGTATCCTCGATGCCGAACCATCCGAACTCAATACTGTGATGAAGATAGAAACGGTAGATGAGCACGTGATAAATGGGCAGGAACCAAGTGTAGCCAGCCACACCATCAAGGATACGTCCCATGCGGCTTTTCTGTCCTGTGTAACGTGCCAATTGTCCATCGGTGCAGTCGAGTAAATCAGCTATCATCAGCAGTGTGATGCCAATTAGGTTATAGATAAGTCCCTTCGTTCCTTCGTAATAAAAACAGCCCCAGGCAAAGAAATAGCTGCTGGCAGCGCCGACAAACATTGATAGGATTGTGACGGTATTGGGTGTGATGCCCAGCCAGGCAAAGAACCTGACGAAATAAAAGCATAAGGGACGAATGACATGAAAGTCCAACCAGTCGTCGGTCTCTGAGGATTTCAGTGTCTGAGAAATATTTTCGTTCATGATAATGATCGATGTTTAGAATGTTAAACGTATGATATAGCGCATGCCCCAGCGGTGAGCTGTAGGTAACTCCATATAGTTCAGGCGACGCACATACTCGATGTGTACAATTTTGAAGATATTATGGATGCCGGCCACAATCTCGACATAGGGCTTGTGGGGATCCATGAGATAGCAGCCGTCGGGGAAGTACATCAGTTTGTCGCTGCCCGCATTCTGGGGTAGGTAAGGATTGTTCTTATCGCTGAGGTCGCCCCAAAGGGTATTCACTGCAAAATATTCGCGCCACTTCAGTTTCTTGATGAGGGGGATACGGTTAAAGAACTTGCCGTTGAAGTCCCATGACAACATCATTGAAGCATAGCGGTCGTTGAGGAACTCCATGTTGTTGATGAGGCAGAACATCTCCTCCTGGCCGATATAAGAAAGGTTAGCCAGCGGATGGATGAGCAACATGTAGGGCACTTGGTTCCATTGAATGCCGGCTTTGAGGAAAAGGTCAATCTTTCCCCAACTGTTCATCCAGAAGCGTTTATATAACTTAGCCTCGGTGAAGTTAGACTCATACTGACCGCCAAGGAAGTTCTTGAAGCCGAAGGTATGGGCGATGGAGATAGCAGGAGCATCCTTGTTGATGGTGACACGACGCTGCTTGCTGTTGATGTAGGTTTCATCGGGTGCATAGCGGATCTCTGCGAACAGTTCGGTAGTACGCAGGAATTCTCGATGGCGCTCCAGTCCGGTATATTCTATTTTGGGTTGGCTCAGTTTACGGAACGACATGGCACCGACAGCCTCGTGTTCCTCTGCCTTCAGGCTCAACGATGTCTTCAGGCCACCATACATCTCGTATTCGAAAGCAATCTGCTGCCGATTGGCGAGTGTCATTTTGTTAACGTCCGCCCATTTGAATGCCACGAACATGTTATCCTTGTCGGTAGGCAGGTAGCGGTCGCTTGGCGAGGCCAGGTCATAAGAACTCTCAATCATCAGTGTGCGCTTTGGATATTCCCAGGGCATGTAGATTTTATCGATGAATGAGTAGGTAGCTTTCGTGCTATAGTAGTTACGGTGACTTCCCCAGGCATGGGCGTAATAACCCTGCCAGAACCACCGTTTGCTGAGATTGGCAGTGGTCTGCATGCTCATACGCGAACGCCAACCATCGATAAAGTTGCGCGAGAGGATGGTATTCACGGGGGAGATATCGAACTTATTAGGATCGCTTGTCTCGATAGAGTTCTCAATCAAGGCATTCAGGCCAATCATGATGTACTTGAAGCCCTTGATATTCTGGATGTTCTTCACGAAGTCTCCCATAGAATCCTCGCTCTTTGTGAGTTCTACCTGACGGTACTGGCTCCAGAAGTTCTTGCCTCGCATGCCAGCATCGGGCTCTTTTATTTCCGTACGTTTACCCTTGAACATCTTCTTGGGAATCTCTGCAAAAGAGTAATCGCCCAAACGGGTGGTGCGGATGACGATGGCTTCCTGGATGAACTTTGCAAACTCCAGTTCGGCAATCATATCATCCTGGGTAAGAACCCATTCTCCGTTTTCGAGTTGTTCGAATTCCTGCTCTATGCGCATATTCTTCACGAAATTCACGGAAGTCTGTTTAGGCAGAGTCAGTTCACAGCGGCGTACATGATAGGTGGAGTCTTTCAGGATGTAGATATCACCTCGGAAACCGAAATCCATTTGGTTGTTGGGCAGGAAGTGCAGGTGTATACAACTATCGCGGTCGATCTTGAGGGTGTCCTGGATGTAGAAGCGGTAGAAATCGATGGCATCCTTACCAATCGGTGATGTAAAGGGGTACTGGACCAGGCGGATCTGATCATCGTAGAGATCGACGTTGGTGAATACCTCTTTCAGGACGACATTGAGAATATCGCCTGTCTGGAACAGATCATTCAGTCCCGACGACTGTTCCCCTTTGATATAAGTCTTCTTCGACTGTGGACTTTTGCGATAGACAATCTGGGAAACTGTTTCGTCGACACTGATAGGTAAGATTTTCTTATTGTTGTACTTGCAGGTCTCAACCTGGTCCATCAGCCACGGTGTACTGGAAAAAGGTTTCTCCTCGAGGCGTTTTGGTGTCAGGTCGTTAGCGGCGAGTGTCAGTTTCTCGTATTTGTCGTATTGATAGTAGTCATGATTCGAGAGGTCACTGAGTTTTTTTGCTGCAATGACTTTCTTCATCAGTTCCACAGCGGGATTATTTTTCCTGCTGTATCGGCTCCGTTTGGTGGTGACGGTCACCTCAGCCAGTTGCATTTTGTCGGACTTCAGTGCGATGTCGAGTTCATTTTTCGTTTCTGAAGTCACGGTAATCTCCTGCGACTGATAACCCACGGCACTGAAGGTGATTTTCCACCCTAAGTGTCGTCTGATGGAGTAGACACCATCGATATCAGAGATGACAGCTTGGTTATGGCCCTTATAGACTACGCTGGCAAACGGGATAGCCTCACCTGTCTCGGCGTCTTTGATTGTTCCTTTTATGAGCTGCTGTGCTGAAATGGTTCCATTTAGACCTAGTACAAGCAGCAATATCAGATAAATTCGTTGAATCATTTACGTAAATGTATCCTTTTCCCAAAGTAATTCGTGTGCAAAGGTACACCTTTCTCTGCAAATTCCTGCAATTTGTTTTCCTTTATTAACGTTTCAGGCTCATTTCCTGTCACTTCGAATCAACTCAAGGAGTTTTTCCACCGCCTCTTCCTCGGGAATATTCTTTTCTACGCAGACTTTTTGTTTGTAGAGTGAAATCTTGCCGCGACCGGCTCCGACATAGCCATAATCAGCATCAGCCATTTCGCCTGGACCATTGACAATGCAGCCCATGATACCAATCTTCAGACCTACAAAGTCCTTGGCGGCTACCTTAACCTCTTCGAGGCGAGACGGCTCACGCTCGGCAATGCGAGCAAGTTCACATTGCTCTTGCTTAATCGCCGCCTTGATGCGGGCGATGGTCTCCTGTAGGTTGTAGAGGGTGCGTCCGCAGCCTGGGCAGGAAATATATTCGGTCTTGGTGAATTTGATGCGGGCAGCCTGCAGGATGGCGTCAGCCAGTTCTATGAGACGCGCCTCTTCGAAGGATGTATTGCGTATGATCAGTTTCGTGGCTTTTTTGTCGATGAGCAAGGCACCTACAGCCATGGCGGCCTTCAGTTGAAGTGTCTCCCAGTCTTGGCAGAAGACTGTGAGTGTGATGGTATCATCCTTAATGGATTTTTCTGCCTCTTCACGCAAAAGCGTACATTCAGGAATCAGGTCCACGAGTTTGCGTGCCACGGGTATTTCACATTCTGGTTCTTCGCTCAGCGATACGCGGATGGTGTCGCCAATGCCCTCTGTCAACAGTGCTCCGATTCCTACGGCACTTTTGATACGGCCATCCTCTCCTTCGCCAGCTTCCGTTACACCGAGGTGCAGGGGGTAGTGCATGTCCTCCTTGTCCATTGTGGTTACCAGCAGTCGCACGGTTGTCACCATCACGACTGTGTTAGAGGCTTTGATAGAGATCACTACGTCGTTGAAGTTTTCGCGTTTAAAGATGCGCAGGAACTCCATACAGCTCTCCACGATGCCTTCGGGCGTATCGCCATAGCGCGACATAATGCGGTCGCTGAGGGAACCGTGATTCACACCGATACGGACGGCAGTGTGATGTTCCTTACAGATCTGAATGAAGGGGACGAGTTTCCTTTCGATTTTCTTCAGTTCGTCGGCATATTCCTCATCGGTGTATTCCAGATGTTTGAAGGTACGTCCCGGGTCGACATAGTTGCCTGGATTGATGCGCACCTTCTCACAATAGAGGGCGGCGATGTCGGCGGTGTGTGCGGTGAAGTGCACATCGGCCACCAATGGCTGTGTGTAGCCATCGGCCTTCAATTTGGCAGAGATGTTTTTCATATTTTCTGCCTCACGGGTTCCTTGTGTTGTAAAGCGTACCAGTTCGCCGCCTGCATCTATAATGCGTTTTGCTTGTGCTACGCTGGCGTCGGTATCGTTGGTATCGGTGGTTGCCATCGACTGGATGCGGATGGGGTTATTACCTCCAATGCCGATATTACCCACCTGCGTTTCTGTAGAACGTCTTCTTTGATAACTCATGGTAACATCAGTTAGTCTTAAACTCGTATTTCACGTCGGCCAGATCCTTATTGGCCTTTTCGATTTTCGCCCGCAGTCCCCCTTTATATACGGCCAGTCGTTGTGCAAGTGTAGCATCACTGAGAGCCATCATCTCTACAGCAAGGATAGCTGCATTTTGTGCACCATTGATGCCTACGGTAGCCACGGGGATGCCTGGTGGCATTTGAATGATACTAAGCATGGCATCGAGGCCGTCGAGCATTCCTTTTATGGGAACGCCGATAACGGGTAGGGTTGTTGAGGCCGCAATGACGCCAGGCAGTGCGGCGGCCATGCCTGCTCCTGCAATGATCACCTTGATTCCTCTGTCCTTGGCCGTACGGGCGAATTCCTCCACAGCATCAGGTGTGCGATGTGCGGAGAGGGCATTAACTTCAAAAGGTACCTGCATCTCGTCGAGCAGTTTGCAGGCTTTTTCCATGATGGGCAGATCACTTGTACTGCCCATGATAATACTAACTAATGGTTTCATGTATCTTGAACTTTGACTTGTTATAAATTGAAACAGACGATTACTTAAAGAAACAGGATGCCGATGATGGCGCAGGCGCCCCCCACGAAGAATCCGGCTACGACTTGGGCTAGGCTGTGCTGCCGGAGAATCATGCGGCTTGTGCCAAGGATGCCAGCCAGGATGAGTGTCAGTGATAGCCACCAGACGGGGTTAAATCCGAAGAACTCTGCGAAGACGAACAATGCCCCCGCTACGCCGCCAATGGCTGCTGTATGGGTTGAGATCTTCCACCACACATTGATCATGGCACAGGTAATCTGAATGAACAGTGCTGCAGTCACGATTGTCATCATAAAGTGCGGGATGTGTAGGAGTTCCATCAAGTAGATGCAGAGGAAATAGCAGAGGATACTGATGACATAAGGCACTGCGCGTCGTTCCTTCTGTCCGAGGTCGATGAGGTTCCATCCCTGGTGGCGCCGGTAGAAATGGATCAATACGGTCGGGAGTACCACTGTCAGCAGATAAACCATGGTGAGCAATTGGAATTTGTAACTCCAAGGCATCTGGCTCATGTAGCTGAACATGAACAAGCAGATCATGCCCACCGTTGGCAGGTAGAATGGTGTGAACACCATACTGATGAGTCTTGCAGTGAGGATTATTCCCTTTTCTCTAGTCATTTTTTTCATTCCTTTCTCAATCTTGCGATGGGGATGCCCAGTGCCTCGCGGTATTTGGCGACGGTGCGCCGGGCGATGGGGAATCCCTTCTCTGTGAGTTGTTCGCGTAGTGCATCGTCGCTTAATGGATGATGCTTGTCCTCTGCTTCTATCAAATCACGTAGCATGGCTTTGATCTGTCGTGTTGACAGTTCCTCACCACTCTCAGTGACATAGCTGTCGCTGAAGAAGTGTCGCAGGGGGAAGGTGCCCCATCGTGTCTGGGCATATTTCGAGTTACAGACACGTGATATCGTCGAGAGGTCCAGTCCTGTTTTCTCTGCCACATCCTTCAGAATCATCGGCCGTAGCGAGGCCTCATCTCCATCGAGGAAGAACTGTCGTTGTAGTGTGATGATGGACTGCATTGTCATGGTGAGCGTGTGCCGTCTCACTCGGATGGCCTCAATGAAGCTCTGTGCAGCATCCACTTTCTTCTTGATATAGAGTAGTGCCTCTTTAGTTTGGCGGTTCAAGTGTTCCTTGTTCTGCTGGTACTCGTTCATAGAGTCGATAAACGACTGCGACAGGGTGAGTTCCGGTACTTCGCCATTGTTGAGTGTGAAGGTTACTGTGCCGTCGTCTTGTGTATCCACAATGAAGTCGGGTGTAATCTGTTGCAGGTTTCTTCCGACAGTCTCTCCCATTGATGCACCAGGTCGTGGATTCAGTTTGCGCAGTTCTCCGAAGAGCGCCTCTCCCTGTTGGTCGTTTAATGCGAGGGCGGTCTGTATACGTTTCCAGTGCTTATGTGTGAAGTCGTCGAAATAGCGGTTGATGACCTGTTGCATGAGTTTTTTCACCCGTGAGTCGTCCCGTCGTGCTATTTGGAGGAGCAGGCATTCCTGTAAGGAACGTGCGCCAATTCCAGCGGGATCAAAGTCCTGTAAGACATGCAGTACGTCCTCTATCTCTTTTTCGTTTGCATCGATATTATGATAGATGGCCAGTTCGTCGCTGATGGTATAGAGGTCCTTGCGGAGCAATCCATCGTCATCCAGTGAGCCGATGAGGTATTCCAGGATGTCTCGTTGTCTGTCTGTCAGGTCACTCTCCCTCATTTGCTCCAGCAGTTGGTCGTAGAACGATTCTGTGGTTCCGAATACGACTTCCTCCTGATCTTCTGAGAGATTATTTCCCCCGTGGTATACGGGCAGTTCCTCATCGTCCCGTCCGATATTCTCCAATGCCGCATCCAGTGCCGACTGTCGTTCTTCTCGCTCAGACATGGATGTCTCATCAGATTTCTCAGTATACTCTGTGTTTTCGGGGAAGTCAGAGTAATCTGCGAACTCCGTATTCTCTCCTGGCGACTCGACCTCCAGTGCCGGGTTGTCGTTCATTTCCGTATTGATACGGTCTGCCAACTGTGTAATTGGCAGTTCCACCAGCGACGATACCAGCATTTGTTGCTGTGAGATCGACTGTGCCAGTTTCTGGATCTGTGTCTGTTTCTGTTCCTGTATTTGCCAGGACTTATCGCTCATTTCTTCTAATCCCTCTAGCTTCTAAAATACTCTTTCAGTTGTTCTGCATATGCGGCGAGTTGTTCTGTTTCTGCATTGCCATAGCGTCGCCATATCACCTGGCAAGGAGCCAACAGTGTACTATCCGGTTGGTCTTTGCGGTTCAGATACGGGTCGCAGTATTGGAACAATTTCATGATTTCGATCACTTCCTGAGGTCTGACCTTGATCAGTTTTGCCAGTTCCTGCACTTCCGGTGTTTCCGGTACCATGGTGATAGGTGTCAGTCGGAAATAGAGGTCTAGAATCAGTGTCATCATGACAGGTGTCATTGTCGTCTCTTTGTTCACGGGTTTGAAGTCTCTTTCGAATGTCTCCTGCACCTCCACGCCCTCATAGAAAGCATCGGCATGGCCATAGCCTCTCATCTCTCGCCACAGGCTGACGGCTCGAGCCAGTTTCTTTGGGTTTCTTCCGTATGTTTCCCAGATATGTTCTATGCGTGGTGTCTCCAGATTCGCGATCTGGCACATTTTGTTAAAGAGGAAGTTGGGTGGCATGTGTAATTCCAGGCTCAGGTCAACCATTTTGCGGTGGAACGTTGGTTTGATGCCCACTGGTTTCTGTAGGTAAATCTGCATCAGCAGCAGCCAGTAATCGTCTGACCATTTAGCGTTTTTTGCCATATACTCTCTAATTTTTTGCAAAAATACAGTTTTTTTTGCAACCTTGCAACCGAAACGGCAAAAAACTTATGAGAAGAGCCTAAAAAATCCCGCAAGCGGGATTCTTTTTGTCAGATAGCGACGGCGATGTCAGGATGCCACAGTACGATCTTGCCTGAGTAGAGTGAGGCCTGTACGTCGATGAGTCGTTGGTTGCTACTGCCTCTGAAGAGCAAGTCTGTGTCGCGTAATTTCTCTATGAACGGTCCGTCTACGAGTACGTCCAGTTGTTCGAGGAGTTCCCGTTGTTCCTGTGTGATGAGTGATTCGAATGTAAATCCTGTGTAGCACCAGATATCCTTGTTTGTTCGTTTATGGATTTCCCGTGCCAGTTCTGCGAACCCTGCAGCCTGGTACATGGGGTCGCCTCCGCTGAAGGTGACGTTGGCATAGGGATCCGCCTCAATGATTTTCATGATCTCTTCCACGCTCATCTCATGTCCTTGGTCAAAGGCCCATGACTGTGGATTATGGCAGCCGGGGCATTTGTGTCGGCATCCGGCGCAATAGATGGAGGTCCGGAATCCCGGACCGTCCACCATAGTATCCTCTATGATATCTAAGACCCTTATCATAATCTCTAGAACAGGTTCTGTTCTCCGTGATTGATATGTGTCACGCGATCGTTGAGTTCAGCCAGTTTTCCGCTGTTCCAGCGGTCGGTTGTTCCCACCAGATAGCCAGTGATACGTTGCAGTTTGTCGATGTTTGTCGATCCGCATTTCGGGCATCTTTCCAGATGGTCGTCAGCGTTCTCGTATCCGCAGTCCATGCATCGGTTACGGTTATGGTTCACGCTGCCGTAGCCCATGTTCAGCTGGTCCATCATGTCGACTACGCTCATGATGACCTGTGGGTTGTGTGTGGCATCTCCGTCGATCTCCACGTAGAAGATATGTCCGCCGCGTGTAATCTCGTGGTATGGTGCCTCCACTTCTGCCTTATGTCGTGCAGAGCATTTGTAATACACCGGTACGTGGTTGGAGTTGGTGTAATAGTCGCGGTCGGTGACGCCCGGTATGCTTCCGAATTTCTGTCGGTCCTTCTTTGTGAATTTTCCGCTGAGGCCTTCCGCCGGTGTGGCGAGTACGGAGTAGTTATGATGATAACGTTCGCAGAAGTCGTTTACGCGTTGTCGCATGTATTCGACAATTTTCAGGCCCAGTTCCTGGCTCTCTTTGCTTTCCCCGTGGTGTTTTCCTGTCAGTGCCACCAGGCATTCTGCCAGTCCGATGAATCCGATGCCAAGTGTTCCCTGGTTGATAACACTTTCGATGGTATCTTTGGGACCTAACTTGTCGGCCCCTATCCAGAGGCTCTTCATCAGCAGTGGGAACTGTTTTGCGAAAGCCGTCTTCTGGAACTGGAAGCGGTCGTCGAGTTGTTTTGCTGTGATTTCGAGCATGTTATCAAGTTTTGCAAAGAACATGTCAATGCGTTTCTGTTGATCCGTTTCTTCCATGCACTCGATGGCGAGTTTTACGATGTTGATGGTTGAGAAAGAAATGTTACCACGTCCGATGGAAGTTCTAGGTCCGAATCGGTTTTCGAACACGCGTGTGCGGCATCCCATCGTTGCCACTTCGTGGATATAGCGTTTCGGGTCGTCGGATCGCCATTCCGGATCTTGGTTGTAAGAAGCGTCGAGGTTCAGGAAGTTGGGGAAGAACCGTCTTGCCGTCACTTTGCAAGCCAGTTGGTAGAGGTCGAAGTTTCGGTCCTCTGGCAAGTAATTTACGCCCCGTTTCTTTTTCCATATCTGTATGGGGAAGATGGCCGTCTCGCCTCCCCCTACGCCCTCATAGGTGGAAAGCAGTATTTCTCGCATGATGCATCTTCCTTCCGCTGAGGTGTCGGTACCGTAGTTAATGGAAGAGAACACCACCTGGTTACCTCCGCGTGAGTGTATGGTATTCATATTGTGTATGAACGCCTCCATTGCCTGGTGTACGCGTCCCACGGTTTTGTTGATGGCATGTTGCTGTGCCCGTTCTTTGCCTTTCAGTCCGTCGAGCGGTTTCTTCAGGTAGTCCATCAGCGGTTCGTCGTAGAGATCCTTATAGCTCTCCCCGTTCAGTTCTTCCATTGCTTTCAGTTCCTCGATGTAGGTCAGTCTTACATAAGGTGCCAGATAGAAGTCGAAAGCCGGGATGGCCTGTCCGCCGTGCATTTCGTTTTGTGCGCATTCCATTGAGATGCACGCCAGGACTGAAGCCGTTTCGATGCGTTTTGCCGGTCTGCTGGCCCCATGTCCTGCGATGAAGCCACAATTGAGGATATTGTCCAGTGGGTGTTGCACGCAAGTCAGCGATTTTGTGGGATAGTAGTCTTTGTCGTGTATGTGCAAGTAATTCTGTTCCACGGCCTCCCTTGCCTCTTCGCTGAGCAGGTAGTCGTCGACGAAAGGTTTTGTAGTTTCCGATGCGAACTTCATCATCATGCCGGCCGGTGTGTCAGCATTCATATTTGCGTTCTCTCGTGTCACGTCATTATTCTTAATGTTGACGATATCGAGGAAGACTTCACGTGTTTTTGCTTTCCTTGCCACGGAGCGCTGATGCCGGTATGCGATGTATTTCTGTGCCACATCCTTTCGGCTTGATTTCATGAGTTCCATTTCCACGGCATCCTGTATCTGTTCCACAGTCATTTGGCTTTCGCCACGCTGTGCGATATGGTCTGTGATCTGGTACAGGAGTCGTTCGTCCTCTCCTTTGTCCGTGTGGATCATGGCTTTACGGATGGCCGCCATGATTTTCTGTTCATTGAAGCCCACAATGCGTCCGTCGCGCTTTACAACAGTTTGAATCATTCTTATAAAGTTATTAATTTATGCTTTCTTCGTTAATTGAGTTAGGGCATAGCCAAAATCAGCAACAAAGTTACTATAAAATAAATCGAAGATTCTCTTTTTGGAAAACATTTGCTTAGTTAAAAAAATTAAAACCACTGATAATCAGTCTGTTAAAAACATAAAACGGAAACTTTTGAAATAGTTTCCGCTTTAAAGTGTTCCAAAAAGTACAACTTCTTTACTTTAACTTGAGCTGATAACTATGCCGTTTTCAGTCACTTATCCTTCCGGTGGAGTTGTTTTTAGTCTGCTTTTGCTTGGAATGCGATGGCATACATTCTCATTTGTTTGACCATGGCCAGCAACCCATTCGAACGTGTGGGAGAGAGATGCTCTTTGAGTCCGATGGCCTCGATAAAATAGAGGTCGGCATTAAGTATCTCCTGTGGTGTATGGTCGCTGAGTACCCGTATGAGCAGTGCTACGATACCTTTTACGATCAGTGCATCGCTCTCCGCGCGGAAATGGATTACTCCCGGCTCCAGACTTCTGTCTCCCGGCTCCTTTATAAGTTCCGCTACCAGCCACACCCGGCTCTGGCAGCCGTCAATCAAGTTTTGTTCCGTTTTATCTTTCTCGTCGAGCGGTTCCTGTTCAGTGCCCAGATCGATGAGCAGCTGATACTTGTCCATCCAGTCGTCGAAGCCTGCGAACTCCTCTATGATCTCATCTTGAATCTCGTTAATTGTCATCTTTTTCTAATTTAAACAGTTTGTCACTAGGTCTTACTTTGTCTGTGACGGCGATGGATACCCTTGTGCCCTGTTCTGCGATTTGTACGGGTCCGTTGTCGCCGTGTATCTCATCCGCAGTGACGTACATGACGCCCGTTGTGGGTCCTGTGATGAGCATTTTGTCGCCCACTTTGAAGGTGTTTGCCTCTACGGTGAACTCTGCCACGCCCAGTTTGGAGAAGTACTTTACCCCTTTACCGATGTAGACCTTACGTTCTGTGGCGTTAGAGCCATAGTTTTTGTTCCATTCGCCCATGAGTTGTCCCTGGTAGTATCCATCCCAGAAGCCGCGGTTGAAGACTGTGGCAAGTCGTTTGTCCCATTCATCCTTCTTTTCTTCCGTAAAGGAATTGTCGAGTACGGCCTGGATAGCCTCCTTATAGCATTTCACGACGGTATACACATATTCCGGTCCTCGTGCTCTTCCTTCGATTTTGAAAACCCGTACGCCAGCCTTCATCATTTTGTCGATGAAGCGGACCGTTTTCAAGTCTTTGGGTGACATGATGTATTTGTTATCGATGTCGAGTTGGTAACCCGTTTCGTTGTCAGTTGCCGTATACGACCGTCTGCACACCTGTATGCATTCCCCTCTGTTAGCTGAGCGGTTAGCCGCGTGCAGGCTCATGTAGCATTTTCCGCTGATGGCCATGCACAGTGCGCCGTGGCAGAACATCTCGATGCGTATTTGTTCCCCGCTTGGTCCGCAAATGTGTTCCGCCTCTACCTGGCGGTAAATCTCCGTCACCTGATCCATATTCAGTTCCCGTGCCAGTACCACGACATCAGCAAACTGTGCATAGAATTTCAGTGCCTCGATGTTTGATATGTTCAGTTGTGTGGATAGGTGAACCTCCTGTCCCACCTTATTGCAATACGTCATCACGGCCACGTCGGATGCGATGACAGCGGAGATGCCCGCTTCTTTTGCCGCATCGATGATCTCGTGCATCAAGGGTATGTCCTCTCCGTAGATGATGGTATTGACGGTGAGGTAGCTTTTGATGCCATGTTCCTCGCATTGTTGTGCGATGTCCCTCAAGTCATCTATGGTGAACGTCGATGCCGAGTGCGCCCTCATGTTCAGTTTTTCTATGCCGAAGTAGATGCTGTCTGCTCCTGCCTGTATTGCTGCCGCGAGCGACTCGTGCGAGCCCACGGGTGCCATGATTTCAAAGTCTTCTATTCTCATTTGGGTTGCAAAGATAGTGCAAATCGAGCGAAATACCAAAAAATTTTGGATATTTCCGATGTAGCCTATCTTCGGCGAAGCCAAAGGTACGACTTTTTTAGCATTGTGCAAACGTTTTTGCATGATTTAGCAAAAAAAGTTTTTGTTAACGTCCTGATTTCTAGAGATTATTTGTATCTTTGCAGAGTCAATGAAATAACTAACGACGATATGCGAAGACTTTTTATTTTAACGGCCCTTGTGGTCTTGAACATGACAGTGATGGCAGCAAAAAAGAGTATGATAACCCGTATTGACCCAACCGACTGGTATGTTGGTCTGAAGAACCCCTCTGTGCAGTTGATGGTCTATGGTCCAGGCATCCGTGATGTTGATGATGTGACGACCGACTATCCCGGTGTCACGATTGACAGTCTGGTGCGGCTCGACTCACCCAACTACCTTCTTATATATATTAATGTAAAGAACGCCCAGCCAGGTACGATGACTTTGAAGTTTGATAAGACCAAAGTGGAGTATCAGTTGAAGGCCCGTGAGATGAGCGGTGACAAGCGTATGGGTTTCACCAATGCCGATGTGTTGTATATGTTGATGCCCGACCGTTTTGCCCAAGGCGCCGGTCATACCCCCCAGGTGAAGGGGATGCGCCATTATCAGGAAGACCGCAGTAAGCCCTCTTTGCGTCATGGTGGCGATCTGAACGGTATCCGTGAGCATTTGGACTATTTCAAGGAGTTAGGTGTGACAGCGTTATGGTTCACGCCTGTTTTGGAGAACGACTCCCCCGACCAAGCGAACGGTTTTTCTACCTATCACGGTTATGCGACCACCGATTATTACAAGGTAGACCCCCGTTTTGGCACCAATGCCGATTACAAGCGTCTTTGTGATGAAGCCCATGCCAAGGGTTTGAAGATTGTGATGGATATGATCTTCAACCATAGCGGTTTTGAGCACCCTTGGACGCACGATATGCCGTCGAAGGACTGGCTCAATGTGCCTGAGTGGCTTTCTGAAAGGCAACGGGTAGGCGACGGAACGTCGGGAATGGAAAAGAGCGGTCGCGACCCGATGACAGGTTTCACGTCCAATGCCGATGGTACCGAGCCAGCCAAGTCAGCCTATTTGCAGACATCCTATAAGCTCACGCCTGTGCTTGATCCCTATGCCTCGAAAGTTGATCTTAAGGAGACCACCGAAGGTTGGTTCGTGCCCTCTATGCCAGACCTCAACCAGCATAACCCCCATTTGATGCGTTATCTGATTCAGAACAGTATCTGGTGGATAGAGACCGTTGGTATTGACGGTATCCGTATGGACACCTATCCCTATGCCTATGCCGATGCGATGGCTCAGTGGATGAAGGAGCTCGATGCGGAATATCCCAATTTCAACACTGTTGGTGAGACCTGGGTTACGGAGCCCGCTTACACGGCAGCCTGGCAGCGCGACTCCAAATTGGCTGAGAAGAACTCCTATCTCAAGACGGTGATGGACTTCTCGTTTTTTGACAAGTTGAACCAAGCCAAGAATGAAGAGACCGATGCCTGGTGGAACGGTTTGAATCGTCTTTACAATTCTTTCTGTTATGACTACCTTTATCCGAACCCGTCGAGTGTGATGGCTTTTATTGAGAATCACGATACAGACCGTTTTCTTGGCAATGGCTGTGACACGCTGGCTTTGAAGCAGGCTTTGGCTTTGTTGCTTACTGTGAACCGTATTCCGCAGCTCTATTACGGTACTGAGGTGTTGATGAACGGCACGAAGGAAGTGACCGACGGCAATGTACGTAAGGACTTCCCCGGCGGTTTTCCAGGTGACACACATAATTGTTTTACAAAAGAAGGTCGTTCGAAGGCCGAGCAATCGATGTTCCAGTGGCTTAGTCGTCTGCTCCATTGGCGTCAGGGCAATGATGTCATTATCAAGGGTACGATGGTACAGTTTATTCCTTATAACGGTATCTATGTCATTGCCCGTCAGTATCAAGGACGAACTGCTTTGACGATTTTGAATGGCACCAATAAGGCCGCCACGTTGGATGTCGGTCGTTATCAGGAGGTGATAGGCAGTGCCGGGAAGGTGAAGGATATTTTGACCAATCGTTATTATGATTTGTCGAACGATCTGGCATTGAAGCCGCGACAGAGTCTGGTATTGTCGTTTTGAGTAACGCGGACCAGCGCATTGATAGGGGACTCTTTGGAACGCGAAGGATCCCCGTTTTTTTTTGCGGGTTTCTGTTAAGTGATGTTAATTTTTAGGGGGGGGTAAGGCGGGAAAAGACAAAAAATGATAGTTTTATTGAAATTTTATGTTAAATTATTATATTACATTATTTTTTTTTATTATCTTTGCATCGACTAATGTAATTGAAGATGCATTTTTCAACAAAAATATCCTTAACAGTTCTGCTGTTATTGAGCTTAATAATCTCTAGGTCCAGTGCACAAAGTTTAGCACTTCGTACCAATCTACTCTATGACGCCACGCTCTCTCCCAATCTTGGTGTAGAAGTGCGACTAGATTCCACGTGGTCTGCGGGTATCAATGTCGGTTTTAATGCTTGGGATATTGACAAGCAGAAGAATAAGAAGTGGCGCCATTTGTTGGTAGCGCCCCATGTTCGTCACTATTTTGGTCAGAAGCGTGACACGTTGAATCACTATATTTTTGACGGCGATCGTCTGGTAGGTGTCCGTCACGACTCTGTGGCCATCAATAACACTGGTCATTATTTGGAGTTGGATGCCATTTACAGTCATTTCAATGTTGGAAACGTGAAATTCCCGTTTGGTCTGTACAAGTCAGTCCGTGACCGTCGTCTTCAGGGCGACCTGTTGGCGCTGGGTGCGAAATACGGTTATGCTTGGATTCTTGCTCGCGACTGGCGCATTGAGGCTGAGGCCGGTGTCGCTGTCGGCTATGCCTGGTTCAAGGAATACGAATGTGATCATTGCGGTACCTATTATGGCAAGGGCGATCGTATCTTCCTCTTGCCTCAATTGGGCATTAATGTTGTGTATATCATCAATTGATAATTAAATAATAACAAATAAAAACTTTCGAAAGTATGAAGAAAAATTTCAAGTATGCCTTAATGAGTGCGATAGCAGTCGTGGGCGTTGTTTCATTCTCCGCTTGCTCGTCAAACGAAGAAGTCGTGGACAATCCGAATTACAATCCGGAGACCAATTCGGTGAAAACCGCTATTACTCTGAGTATTGATCCTAATGGAAGTGCCAAAACTCGTATGGCGGAAGCTACTGCTCAAATAGGAACAGGTACTTTCCGTGGTATGCAGGATATATGGCTGATTCCCTCTACAAGTATTGAAAATGCGACTTCAACCACATCTAAGATTGAATTAGGTTCAATTTCCACAACCAAAGGAGCAAGTGGTTTTGATTCTGATAAAGATACTCAGAAGACTTATACAGATAAGGAAGTACCTGTGGGTACAACCAATTTCCTTCTTTTAGGAAAAGCTACACGTGGTGATGTGTCAACAGTAGCAGGTAAGTTGGCTAATGGTTATACTACAAATAATATCGGTGCAGGAAGCGACTTTACTGCAGCAACTGTAGGTGCTATCGCTATTAATGCAGAGGGAATTGCTCCTGTATCAGGAGAAACACCTGCTTTAACTGATGATTGGAATACTCCCGCAACCAACTTGGCAACTTATTTGACAAATATTGCCAATGCAGCAGGTTGGGCAGCTACTACAAATCCTAACTTGCAAAATCTCCGCAATACTTTTCTAAATGCAAGTTTGACTGCAGGTTCTTCAGCATCAATCTTGTTAACACTTGAAAGACTGTATAATGCCGTACATGAACAAACAGACGCTTCTGTTGTAACAGCCATTAAAACAGCTATCACAACTGCAAATCTTCAAGTGAAATCAGGAACAGATGCTCCTACCGCCAAATTAGAATGGCAAACTTCACCAACTGTTTTAAAAAATTTCCCTGAAAATCTTGGTTTGCCTGAGGGAGCTGCACAATACCAGTGGAACACGACCTCTTCTAAATTTGAATATGTGACAGAACCGACACTGAATGCATCAAATACGGCGGTCATGAGTATTGTTTATCCCAATGAGTTGTATTATTTGACAAACACTGCTTTGAAAGCGACAGATACTAAAACTATCACTTGGCCAACAAATGTTGGGGACTGGACTAATGCGACTTGGGGCTCTTGGACTGACGTAGTGCAGGCTAATTCAAAGAATATCGCTCTGATAAATAATGTTCAGTATGGTACAGCGCTCTTGTCTTCAACTGTAAAGAGTGAGGCCTCAGTTTTGTATGACAATGCAAAAGCGGTAGATCCTGATCAGCCCGAAGAAAACAGAGCAATTACTGTTACTGATAATTCGTTCCCTCTTACTGGTGTTCTAGTTGGTGGTCAGCCATCATCAGTAGCTTGGAATTTCCTTCCTTCAGGAACTGAATTTGCTAAAGTTGTATATGATGCTAACGTCCCTTCTGGTATTAATGCAGGTGCTACCACTCAAAGCTCAAAGAACTACACCTTAGTATTTGACAATCTTACTTCTGATAACGAACAAAAAGATGTGAATATCTGTTTGGAATTTACTAATAATTCTGGTTCTGATTTCTATGGAAGTAATGGTATCATTCTTAAAGGTCAGAAGTTCTATATTGTAGGTAAACTTACAATTGGAAATAATTCCTTCCCATTTCCAACAGTAGGTTCTGTGCAGACTACGGCTTCAGACATTGCTTCAATAACGCGTTCTTATTATCCCAGTCTTACTCCTCGTGTGTTTATCCAGGATTTTGAGACTATAGCAAACTTCACGTTAACAGCAGGAGATGCTAATACTGCAGGTTCACTTGGAAAGGCAATTGTTACAATTCCTGATCTTCGTTCTACAAACCAAACATTAGGTCTTTCTGTTGACTTGAGTTGGAGACCAGGTCTGACGTTCGATATTAATCTTGGACAATAATCGTCTGTATCAATAAAACGAGAAGTTGAGACTTAAAAAGAACATAGTATACATCATTGCGGGAGCAGTCTTTTGGGCTGTTCTCGCAGGATGTTCTATGATCGACGAAGACCAGAGCGACTGCGGTGGGGAGGCAAACGTTAACTACGAGCTGGAGCTGATCACGAATATGTCTATTGAGTTGCGGACCAAGCTCAGTTCGGAACTGGACAAGGACGTGGCAGAGGCATTAAGGGATTACTTGAAGAATATCTTCACAGATTTCGCCCACGACGTGGACCTTTCTTTTTACGATACAAAAGGAGATTCCTCACGGCTTCATCATGACCAGCACATCATGGATGCGAACCAGAAGAGTTACACCCTCTACTTGCCGATGCGTGACTATATGCACCTGGCTGCAGCCAATCTCGTGAACAACTCCATGGTCAGCCTGACAGATGATGACTTTTGCCATCCGTCAAAGTTGCAGCAACAGCAGACGGACACCATTTCTCCACATAATACAGGTCTGTTTACAGCACGACAGCCTATGAGTCTGAAGGAAGGCAAGGACCAGACTTTCAATGTCAGGTTGTATATGGCGAATTGTGCTGTGGCGCTGGTCGTAGACCCGCAAGGCTATGATGTGCAGGGCATGAAAGTCATTGCCAACGGTTTTGCCTCGGGATTCAACATCAATGACAGCACGTATGCCTTTGGTGGAAAGCCTTTTGTGGTCAAAGCTGATGAGTTGGAAGTCAAAAACAATCGCCAGTTGTGTTTCTGTTCCGTGAATTTCCCTTCCCGGGAGCCCAAACAGACGCGCACTGTGATAGAGACAGAGGAGCCGTTTATGGCTCAACCTGGCGAAGAATCGCTATGGGAGTTCCGTGTCTATGTACCGAACCATTCAGCCGCCAAGAGTCGTGCGGAGGCGACGTTCACTGAGACGGTACTTCAAGTGAGGGAGCCGATAAGGGCTGGTGAGTTGATGATCATCAAGTGTCAGGCTCGTGAAGATGGTAGTGTGACCACTGCCAACCCCGATGTGGGTGTCAGTGTCACGCTCGATTGGAAACCAGGTGGTGTTTATCATCCAGAACTCTAAATTGTAATTAATGAAGAGTGAAGTAAGACATATAGGCTTGTTGATATTGTCTTTGTTATCGGTCATCATGACGGGTTGCAGAGATTATGATGCGGATGTTGTTGCTAACAACGCCCCCGTAAGAGTTGACATTGCCTTTACTTTCTCCTCTTCTGTTGCTGGTAGTCAGACGCGTCAGGCCGATGATTTGGTGCAGAATACTGCCGAGCGTCGGCCAAATCCCAACAGCCTGCATATCGTTGCGCTGAAAGACTATGAACTCATGAATTCGGAGATTTTTTGGGAGGAGCCTGTTTATATACAAGGGGCCGACCCCCAGCCAGCATCTTACCTTTATCATTCCGGCTATTGCAACATAGCAAAAGGCGTTAATCGTTGTTTAGTGTATGGGGATGTTGCTGATGCGGAATCTGGTAGTATTCCTTCAAAGCTCTATAATGGTAGCCTGGTCAAGAGCCCTTTAAATAATATCACGACTAATGCTGGCTTACGTGATGTGTCGTTTAGTCTTGAGTCCATTTTTGATGGACCAGATATTCCAAGTGATGCTACGACATTAGCTGCAGCTTTGACGAATGTGGCTAATCTTGAAGATTGGGTGAACTCTGATAATAACATCCTCAAAAACCTTCGTCAGAACTTCACCAATCATGGCTTCAACCTTCCTGGTTCTGCTGCCAGTGTGAAGAAGTGGTTAGAGGCTTTGGCTTCAGCTGTACAGAGTTATGTTGATAATCCGTCAGGACTGACAGAGACTGATAAAACAATACTTGGAAGTGTTAAAACCTCAGCTATAAATGCGGCACAGAGTATCAGTATTGATGACGCAACCTCCCCCCCATATCCGCGCAGCCTATATCTGCCTGATGGAGCAGCAGTTTTGCGATGGGTAGAGAGTGCTACTGGTGGTTCATTCCAGCCCCAGATGCAGACCACGACCATCGACAATATCAATACTGTGTCGCGCTTCGCCTATCCTGCCGCACTCTACTATTTTGTCGACAGTGGAATCAAAACGTCCGACTCAAAGGTAGATTTCGCGTCAGAATATACTACGGTGACGCCAACAGTAGATAAAACAGCCTGGGACTCATTTCTGGAGCAGCATTTTGAAAATGCTGAAACCGAAGTGACTCCTAAATCCAAGTCTATAGCACTGACTGCCCCTGTTCAGTATGCCGTAGCGCAACTACAAGTGAAGGTCAAGGCTTCTGAGAAGAGTTCGCTGCCAGATGCAACCTCCAATAATATAAGTATTGTAAATTCTGAAAACGGCCAGAGTTTCCCAATTAAGGGCATCATCATCTGTGGCCAGCGTCCCGTCAACTATCTGTTTGAGCAAGGTAGCAATTCAGATGCCGAGGTGAAGTTTATCTATGATAGTCAGGTGAAAGACTGCAGTCTGACTAACGATCTGAAAGATGCTTGTAGCACTCTTGTGCTTCAAAGCTTTAGTGGTGAGGATGTGAATATCATTCTTGAGCTTGAGAATAATAGTGGTGAGAATTTCAAATGTATCGATGGCACTGTGTATAATGGCACTCGATTCTATCTTGTAGGAAAGGTGGAAGCCGCAGGTGGAACAGATGGCGACGAGATAAGCAGGGGCCGTGTATTTACTAAAGACTATATTACCACAGTTAATATGACAGTCTCTTCGTTGGCGAAGGCTTACAATGTGCTACCTAATCTGCTATCGAGTAATTTGGAGATAGGTGTGGAGACCACCCCCGACTGGATATCGGTCACTCCGACGGTGATAAGAATGGAAGAATAAAAAAGCGAAGCATGGAGAGTAGTAACATACATATAGAACATAGGCAGGACGTTAAGTCCGTTGTCAGGAGGTTACAATCCCTGACGATACTCCTATTGCTCCTACTTTTCACCGCTTGCACCTCATCGTCGAGCGAGGAGATAGAGGAACCTAAGGAAAAGCCTGTGCTTAAGATTTACCTCTTCGCCCCGGAGAGTCCTATCGTCACTCGTGCCGAGAACGGTTGGGTTAGTCCTTCAGAGGATGAGAGGCGTATCGGTACGCTCGATGTGTGGGTGTTTGAAAATAACACCGCAACCCTTGTAAGCTATATCCATCTGGCGAATCAGACGTTTGAGGGCAGCAAGGTGATTTCTATGGAGATTAGTGATGAGTTTGCTAACAATCCTAACAAACCTAATGTGGATATCTATGTCGTTGCAAACGTCGCGGCATCTAATTGTGGTCTGACACTGAGTAAGGCATCGACACCCTCAGAACTGAAGGAGGCACTCATTGAGCGCACGACCACTGGCAGCGATTTCTTCGGCCTGACCTCGCCCGTCACTTCAGTGCCTGTTGAGGGCCTGCCGATGTCGGGATTCTTACTCAATCAGGAAATCACAGGAACGGCACCAGTCTTTTCTGCCAAGACTAAAAACGTTAAGTTGGTACGCGCAGTGTCGAAGGTGCGGTTTGTTTTCAGTAGATCCACCATAGCTCCTGTCATCAGTAACCTGAGCATCAAACTCAACAATGGTGTGCTGCCCACGAAAGAATATCTCTTCCTCAAAGGTGAGTATCCTACAGAAAAGATTCACCTCGAAGAGACTCCTGCCTATGAATCTGAAGCAGAAATTGTCTCAGGTGTCAGTGGTGAAGATATTAACAGTTGTGCCGATCCTGCCAGTTACATCTATACAAACGAGACGGGTCAGCAATACGAGTCAAAAATCAATGCCGGACTTGTGGAGCAGACGATTGAGGGCGTGACTAGACCGGCAGAACTCTCCGAGGTGAGGCGTTTCTATCTGAGAGAGTCGGATAAGAAATTGACGGGCACTATACGATATACGATTGGGGGAAAGGAGAAGGAGACTCCTTTCGAGATGAATGCAGCAGGTGACTTTACGCGTAACCATACTTGGATTGTCTACGGCTATTTCCTCGGTAGTGGAACGCTGATGTTGAATTCGGTTGTCTTGAAGGATTGGGAAGACGATCCTGAGTCAGACATTATTTATAATTGGTAAGTGAATAGTGAAGAAGTGGAATAAACATATGATGCGATGGCTGGGCAGTATTCTGATGCTGTTCCTGCTGGTAGCTTGCTCCGATGATAATGGCAGCAATCAGCCGCAAGACAGCCAGTTGCGGCTGTCGTCTGTTACCCGTGGAGACGAGAGTTCGACTCCTGCGTATCTTGCTGAAGGCAACATCAAAGTGTTTATCACCATGAGGGATGCGGATAATCCTGCCTTAACCGGTTCATTCGACAAAAACAGTACCCAGACCATCTGGAACAGCAACAATCTCGACATCAAGGAGAATACGCAATATTACATCTATGGCTATATGCCCAATACAGAAGCAGTAACCGCCAGCATAGCCCAACCTGCAGGCAGCGATTACTCCGCCGGTGCCGAACTGAAACTGTCAGGTCTGCCTGTCTTTGCCGATGAGGACTACCGGGTAATCATCGGTGTTCAGCGGGTAACAGACGGTGAAACCTTTACCCCAGCCACCGAGGGCCACTATGGCTACCTCTCGGGCATTGCCAGCCAGAACTACGTCAATCTGCTGATGGGACATCTCTATAGTCAACTGCAACTGCGGTTCTGTGTTGAAAAAAACTATTACGCCTTGCGTTGCATCCACTTGAAAGAGGTAAAACTGAAGTCTACTTATGTCGCAAATGGTAAGGTCACCGCAACAGTGAGCCTTAGAGACGGCAAGGGCCTGACAGGACAGGTCGCTTTTTCTGATCCCGCAGCGACTACGCCCACTACACCAAAAGAGATGTCATTGCTGACAGGCGGCAATGAGGAGGAGGAGTTGAAGGTCGAACCCGATGCCAATGCAGAGGACCCCGTATATACCGTTCTTTCCAAAACGGTCAATTGTGCCCCCTGTCTGTTTACAGCTAATGGAGCCTATCTCTCTATCGAGACCACTTACGATGTCTATGACAGGGACAGTTCAAAGGAACACGGCAATCTGATCCGGGCAAACTGTAAAGCAACGAACAAGATTCAGGTATCGGGCATGGCTCCTGGTGTGAGGAAGATGCTCACGCTCACCGTGGCCCCCACCTATCTGTATATGTTGTCTGATCCAGATCTGGACAATCCGACGGTACACGTGAATTGATAATTGAGAATAGAAAATTGAAAGGATATAATTATATATTAGGTACGCGCGAGGGAGGCCGCCTCAGATGGCAACTTCTTCTGATGCTGATCATGCTGATGATGTTGTCGGCAACAGTGGCGATGGGTCAGGAGTCTCAGACCCAGACACAGCCGGCAAAACTGATAAAAATCGGAGGTAGCGTCTATGGTGGTGCCCGTCAGGCGAATGTCGGCGGCTCTACTTCTGTTGAAATCGGTGCAGACAACCACGATGTCTTGATTGGTGCCGTTTATGGAGGCAACGATATCTCCGGCACTATCGGCTCTTCGGCAGATATTCCAGAGGCCATAGAACAAGAGGTGGAAAATAAAATCACCGATGAAGCAGGTAAAAATATGAACGCGTTCAACGCCTTTGTCCGTATCAGTCCAGAAGGAAAAAGAACAGAGACAGAGCCATATAAGATCTTTATAGGAAAACTTTTCGGCGGTGGCAACGGCGCTTATAAATATAAAGAAGGTAATCAGGACCTTACAGAAACGATAGATGGCAAGACTTATTATGTGGTTAAAGACAGCAAGACAGGTCTCACCATAGCAACGAGCACAACGCCTTTCTTGAAACCAGATCTTGGTAAAACCTATTTAGAGCTGAAGGGTGGAACTGTAGCGCAAGCCTTTGGCGGCGGCAACAATGCCACCGTGACGTCAAATACCTCCATCTGCATCGACAACCAGAGCAAGGTGGTGAATGATATCACGGATGCTGCAGGAAACGATTTGCTGACCAGTGAATTCTTAGACAACATTGATATCAATTCCACGCAGACCAACCTTGCCGGTAGCTTCCAATATGGACGTGTCTTTGGCGGCAATAACGTGGCGGAGATGAAAATCCGTCCCTTCTGGTTCCTCAAACGAGGAAAAATCCGCGACCTCTACAGTGGTGGTAACCAGGGCGATATGACCAGTCCCGAGGGCCTGCTTCTTGAAATAGATGCTGCTAATCCCGATGCCAAGTCTGATGACGATGACGTGATGATGGTCAACAATGCCTATGGCGGTTGTCGTATGGCTGATGTCCGTCCACAGAGAAATGGCGTGGATGTGCCCAATACTGAAATCCAGCTTAACCCCAATCCAAACAAGATACCTGCTGGTTTTGGTGCGCGAATACGTGTGCTTGGCGGATGGGTTAACAATGTGTATGGTGGCAACGACATCACCGGCAATGTTTACGGTGGCAACACGGTGGGTATCTTCACAACCATCCACGGCAATGTGTATGGCGGTGGTAACGGTTCGTATGCTTATACAGATAGATCGGAATTGCAAGGTGACAAACTGTGGGGTGACTACTACTATGATCCTGGTACAAATTCTGTTGAGGCACTTAACAGTCATCGTCCTAATGCAGAGCAGGTGTCAATCCGCGTGGTGGGAACCGAAAACAAGCCTACAGTGATTGAAGGAGCCGTTTATGTGGGTGGCAACAGTGCGACCATCAAGGAACTGACACAGATCTCTGATCGCAAGGTGGAATTGAAGATTGGTTCTTATGTGTATACAGATCAGGTCTTCCTCGGCAACAATGGTGAGAATATGGTGGATGTCTCTGACGATGGTGTGCTGAAGAAATATGCTGGTAGAGTTAATAATGCGAATGGAGTGGAGAAAGATTTCAGTAGCTTAGATCTGACAAACTCAGGGACTTTCGAAAGTTATATGGATGGCTGCGCCATGACCGTCAAGCCCTCCGTCATTTTCGATACCACTCCAAGAGATCCTGAAGACTATGTCAACTACAGTACCTATGTCGGCTCGTTCTATTGTGGTGGAAATGTGGGAAGTATGAAGTTCGATGGACTTATCGACATCAATTTCAACCATAAGATTGTTATATTCGACAAGTTGGTGGGCGGTTGCAATACAGCGTTCGTTCCCTTCCATGATGGGCTTAACGCCGAATACAAGGGTGGTGTGCTTGGAGACCCCGAGGATGCTACTAGAAACAAGCTCCTGCTGAACCTCTCCGGTCTGCTGATTGAGCCCAAACGATGGAAAGATCCCGATGACAAGACACAGCTATTGGAGTGGAACACTTGGATAGGAAATGAGAAAAACTTGTTGCCTGAAGGAGCTACGACAGGATTGGCAGGAACAGACGATTTAGCCCGTCGCTTCAAGGGGGGTAATATTTACGGAGGTTGTTGTGAAAGTGGCGTGGTGAATGGCAACGTGATTATCAATATTAACTCCAGCATCATGGAGCGTGACAAGCTCTTCGATGAGGTGGAGACGAGTGGCGAGGAAAGCCTCTATGGCAGTGACCTCCTGACTCAGGAGTCTTATACCATCACGAAGCGTAACTCGGGTGTCTTGCTTGGTCAGCAGGGTATGGACGTGCTTGGCCAGTCACTCAACCTTTTCGGCGGCGGAAAGGGTTCTGCCACTCAGATTTGGGGTAGCTCGACCATCAATATGAACAAGGGCTACGTGTTCCAGGTGTTTGGTGGTAGTGAGGAAGGCGTCATCGGCAAACCTTCCGATGATGGTACTTATTCATTTACCTATACGCTGGATGGCGTGGAGCATACCGACAAGTATTCAAACAGTGATTACTACAGTTGCTATGTCAACCTGAAGGGTGCTGTAGCCGGATTCTCCAAGGCTGATGGCAACGATGAGAAGATGCCAGAGAGCGAGTTTATCTATGGTGGTAGCTTTAAGGGACCTATCGCTGGTAATACGGTGGTCAGATTGGGCAACGGACGTATCTTCAATGCCTTCACCGGCTCATGCGATGCTGATATCTTAGGTCATACCGAGACCTATGTCGGTTACGAGCATACCTATACGGATGATAATAATGTTGATGTCACAGTAAACGGCTATCCTTGGATACGCGATATCGTATATGGCGGCAACGACTTAGGTGGTGAGATCAAAGGCACAAAGACCTTCTCTGGCGAGGATTATGTACGTCCAGAAACCGACGGAATGCGATACAGCGACGACTTGCTGACGGCCTCTTCTTACATGGAGTACCGCCAGGGGCATGCTGATGCTATTTTCGGTGGTAACTTTGGTACATACAATTATTCACTACCAAAATATGCGCGTACAGGAAACAAGACAAAGCCTCATTTAGGCCGAGCCTTCGTCAACTTCAGACCGACCAGTACGAACGAGTTGAAAGCTGAAAGTAAGAAAAACGTTGTAAATTATGTCTATGGCGGTAGTCAGGGACAACCGGGCGATTTCGACAGCAACAATATGCAGGAGAGCAGCTATGTGCTGATAGACATCCCTCAGGACATGGATAATTACAAAAACATGATTGTCTTTGGTGCCGGTGCCTGGGGTGGCCTTGGCATGAAGGATAAAGTGGAACCTGTAGCCAATCCGACAGCAGAGCAAAAGACCGCTCTTGACAATCATTCTGCCATTATCGATCTGGTGCGCGGTCAGCTGGCTGTAGCCTATGGCGGCAGCTATCAGGAGGGTGTCACCCGTCGTACGGTAGTCAATGTGCCGGCAACTCCGTCAGGAGTTCAGAGAGATACACTCGCCATAGGCAGTATCTTTGGCGGTGCATTTGGTACAGGTACTTACAGCCCTTGTGATGTTTATGAGGCCAATGTCAACTACAATAGTAGCACAGCAGCGTTGACTTATGACCCAAAGACGAATGAGAGATATACGGGCTCCATCTATGGCGGCAACAATAATGAGCGTCGCACCCTCTACGGAAGGGTGAACATCTCGTCGGAACTCCGCCAGAAGAAGGTCATCCAATACGATGGTGAAATAGATAAGTTGAAAGAAGGTGATGAACTAATGACATACGGTACCGTCTATGGCGCAGGCCGAGGTGGTAACACGTGGTCAGAATACACCGAGGTGAATCTGGAAGAAGGTGCCAAGGTCTATGAGGTCTATGGCGGCGGACAGAACGGTAAGGTATTTAATGCCGAGAGTGTCCAAAACTATATGAAGCCAGAATATAAACCTTCGAAGTGGCCCAAAGAAAAGCCGGATGATGATGAGAAAGAATTTACCCCTGATGACTGGGCATACGCCTGGGAACTAGCGCCGTACGAACCAGGTGAAGGAAAAGAATACTGGCAAAGTGAATATACCAACTTGCTCAATCCGCTGGTAAGACCGGCAGAGATGGAAGACCGCGATTTCAGTAACGTTGCTGAAAACGATGCGACAGTTTGGAAAAACAGGTATAATACCAATGTCATCATCAATCGTGGTGCTACCGTTAGTAATTATGCCTATGCTGGTGGCTATGGTAAAGAGGCTATTGTTTCAGGTACTACCTATATCGCCCTGCTTGGCGGCGAGGTGAAGAAAGATATCTACGCTGGTGGTACAAGCGGTTCGATAGAAGATGTACATGGGGCTGGTCATTATAGTTCTGATAACCGCTCTGGCTTTACAGCCAGCGCTAACGCTTATGTCATGGGTGGTACTGTACGTAACGTCTATGGCGGTGGCTGGCGAGGCAGCGTCGGTCATCATGGTCCCAAAGGTGATCATACAGGAGCGATTAGTGCACCCAACACTGATGACCTTGATGGTGAGGCCCATGTTGTCATTGGTGACTTGAATGGCAATGACCATACTGATGGCATCCCTTCCATAACTCGTAATGTCTATGGTGGTGGTGAAGGCGGTGCCATCTACGGTGATGCCTATGTCACCATCAACAAAGGCTATATCGGATATCGCTATAAGAACACGGCTGTGGAAAATGTCCCCCCAAAATATGAATATGTTCCCGAGCTGGATGATGTCACTCCTGGCGACAACCTGTTGGAAAAGGGTGGTAACGTTTTCGGCGGCGGTTATGTGGCCAACAGTTATGTAGATCGTTCCCATGTCAAGATGTATGGCGGCATTGTCCGTGGTGGCCTTTATGGTGGTGGTGAGATTGGTCCTATCGGTCGTGGTACCGTCAAGGCTGATGCACCGGCTCCAGACGGGGTCATTAGGAATGCTAACGCAATAATCTACAAGGGCGGTTCTACTCATGTCGAATTGTGGGGAGGCCATGTGATGCGTGATGTCTTTGGCGGTGGCCGAGGCTACGACAACTGGGGCGGCGAAGGCTATATGACCAAAGAAGAGGAAAAGACCATGGATAAGAGTTCGAAGGGTTATGTCTTTGGCTCCACCGATGTGTGCATTTACGGTGGTGAGATTGGCACTCCAGAAAATGTGCTCCATGGTTTTGGCAATGTCTTCGGTGGCGGTAACGAGGGTTATGTCTATAGTGCCACAGGAACTAAAATAGGTGTAAAGCAGAGTAGCAATCTTATTGATGCAAATGGAATGCCAACGGGGGGCGGTGGTTTCTATTACATTGATAATGACATTAGCAAAGGTCTGTCGCATGATTGTAAAGTCAGCGTAGAACCCTATTGTAAGGTCACGAGTGCAGCTGGCATTAGTGGTTTTACAGCCAATGATAAAGTCAAAGCCTCTTATTCGGAAGGAGAATATGTGCCTGTGGAAGCTTTGAACCAATTGAAAAACAAGTCTTCTGACATAGCGAAGCTCGACCAGAGTGGTATTATTATCCACAATGCCCTCTTTGCCGGTGGAAACATTACCGAGGGTAGTGATAAACTCACAGCCAATACAGTCACCGTCTATGGCAACGCAGGTGTCTCAGTGCGTGATGCTTATAATTTCGACCTCATCACTCTCGGCACCGAAGATATGGGAGGCCTTTATGGCGACGGTAACCTGACACTGGTTGACGGCTTCCGTGAGATACATATCGACAACTATGGTACCGATTATTATAGTCTGGCAGAGACTATGAAATTGGATGATTATAAAGAACTGTCAGACAGGCAGAAAGCCTATTACAAACTAAAATATGTGACAGCTAGTACACACACTTTTGATTATTATGAGAGTAAGTCGCTTCATACCTATATACCGGAAGGAGAAACCATAGGGACGCCCTATAAGCGAGGTCAGAAAGTAACGGAAGCTACTTGGGATAGTTTTTCTTCTAATGAAAAATCGAATTGGATAAAGGGATCTAAGGTATTCCAGAAGGATGACCAGATTGAAGAGGGTGAGTGGCTTCTGATGTATAAAGCTGAGCAAGATTATTGGACGCTTTGGGGTGTCACCAGCATCTATGCCGGACGACCGATGAACACCATCCAGCGTGCCGACCTGTGTGGCGTGTTCGGCAGTAGACTGGTACTGAAAGGAGCCGTTGACCGTGCTCCTCAGACAGGACTGAACATCGACTATAATAATTACACCATTAACCGTGTGGACGAGGTGTCACTCAATAAGAATGTCTCGAAAGCAGGCGATACGGATGAATTGAATAAAGAACATGGCAACTACTTCGGCATCTACAGTTCTGTGAAGTTCCTCGGTAATCTGACCAGTGATGTTTCTTTCGATGATATTCGTAGAACGAATACAGATAACAGTGCCATTCAGGCAGATGGTACTACGAAATATTATGATTGGAAACTTAATAAGCCTCAAGACAAGTACCGTAACAACGGTATTAGCCACAATAAGGTGGCTTTGGCTTCGGGTGTCTATCTGGAAATCAAACGCGAGGAAGGTGAGTTGACAGGCGAGGATGACTGGGGTTATATCACTGGTGTCATCGAACTTGACCTGATCAATGTGATGCCAGGCATGGGTGGCGGCTATGTCTATGCCAAGAACGAACACGGTTTTCCTTCGTCGGGTGCCACAGGTAAACTGACCCTTTTGGATTACAACAACTCGGCTAAAACCTACCGTCAGTTCGTTTATACGCCTAGTACGGATAAGGACGCTATGTTACCCATAGAGACCTCCGGAAACTTCGTTCATAACACCAAGCAGATTGTGGATGACTGCTATCCTAATGGTGGTATCTATAAGGATGGCTATGTGGAGTCGCCAGCCCACTACTGGTTTATCAGAGGTAGTATTTATGTATATGACCAGTATATCTCGGCTTATACCGGCTCTGCCAATGCCACTGCGGAGAAACAGGAGATACCACTTACTATTACAGCTGCTTCAAACGGTAGGATGACCTTGCGCGAGGTGAAGCCCAACTACTATGCTTACTTCGACAAGAATATGAATAAGATAGGTACGGATCCTACCGACACGGTCTTTGTGGCTAATAACATTGCCTACAAGCTTAACCAGCCTATCAGCTACTGGGACTATCAGTTACTGGGTGAGGGTGATCGTGCCAAGTTCGTGCCAGAAACATACGTCGTTATTGAAGATTGTAAGATAGGCACCACCTCTTATAAGAAAGGAGATGTCCTGCTGTTTGAAGATTATAAATCACTGAAGGATTCAAATCCCACTATTTCCTATGTAGAGGATGATGTTGTGAAAACGGATCGTGATTTCAACTACTTCTTCCGCTCATCAAATAACATGGGTCATAACACGGGCTACGTGCTTACTTATGACGTGAACAACCCCATGGTGTGGAACAACTACTACACCAAGACAACAGGTCCTGGACAGGCTAATTCACTTAATACCGAACAGTATTATAAGACGAACGAATCTGGAAATTATGTGGTAGACCAAAGCTTATATACTGAAGGTCCGACCTATACCTTGAAGTCTGGTGTCACGAATAATGTTTATGGCCAGCAGGACTATGATTTGGGTAGTATCATTTATGGCACAGCAAAGACTACCTACGATACAAGTGTCTTTAGCCATCTTTCTGATGAGGCCAAGGCTATTCAGGCTGAGGTGGAACAGGCATACGTGGTGACTGAAGATTATTCGGTGAAGGATGCTGCTGGTAACGAAGTGCAGAATTTGGGCGCTGGCACACCTATTTATAAATCGAAATACACAGATGCCCAGTGGGCTGAGATAAGCAGAGTGGCAGAACCGGCTAAGGTTTGCACCAGCCTCATAGAATTCTCTACTACCGACTATGTATATGCCGGCATGGTGCTGTCATCGGCAGACATTGAGGAGTTGAAGGACAAGGTGATTGAGAAGAATCATTATACCGATGATCCGGACGATGCTACCAACACTGCTAAAAAGAAGGCAGAGAATTTTCTGAAGAGTTATCTCGATGACGCTTACTATTGTACTAAGAAAGGTAAATATGGTGGTATCTACTTCGAGTCAGGAAAGGCTTACCGAGCTATTGATACATGGTGTAGTATGTCTGAGGACGAACGCAAGAACTTTGTGTATAATTATGATGCCCTTGATTTGCTCATCGATCCAGAATACAGCGACCCGTACGGAAACAAGGCAAAATATGATGGTACACTTCCTAATAAGGTCTACTCCGTACCTCAGAAAATCGATTACAGGGCAGAATTCTATGGTGATAACAATACACTAGTTGAGGAAGGAACAGGGGAAAAATACATCACCTATACTGATCAAGAGAGACACTCTCACACCATCTATGCCAGCAGTGACTCAAAAGACTGGCTCTCACGTGACGACTATGAGGCCATTCCCAACGAGAAGCACCACTATTCACCCATTACTGTCACATCGCCTGATGATTCCTACTATATGGTAAAGGAGGCATTCATGCGTGGCGACATCCCCTATACCGTAGGACAGCAGTTAGACCAGGAAACCTTCCAGGTCCTGAGCGAGCAGCAGAGAGCAAACATTGACATTCTCAAGTTCACCAGTGCTCAGACAAATACTCAAAATCCAGACGGTAGTTATAAGCCAAAGACTTATTACTATTGTCGTGAGTCTTATACAGTCAATGAGAAGGGAGAAGGCCGGCCCGTTACTGCTATTGCTGTCACAAAGGGTACTACCGCAACATCCGAGACTACCTATAATAATGGAGATGAAGTTCAACAAGGTGATATTATCAGTGATACCGACTACAATAAACTGAAGAACTTCCAGTCGGGCTTCATCATTCACGGCACGTCACCTACGGAGGTCAGCACACTCTATGTATCGAATGAGTCGGATATCAACGATCTCTCTACAGAGAAGATCATAACCGTCATTTACCTCTATGAATATGAGGAGAGCGATGAGTCAGGTCTCAACGTGACACCTGTGAGTGAGCGTCATATCTTGAATATTCATATCAACTTCAAGAGTGGTGTGCCTGAGATAGGCGACATCCAAAAGCCCGACATCGTGCTGCCAGGTACCACCATCGGCTTGAATATCCCGTCTGTCACGCAAGGAGCCTATCGTGTGACGGAATCGGGTTGGGAAATCTTCTCTAATGCCGATGATGCGGCCACACACTACAACGGCGTGCCATTCTACAATAATGAGACACCGCTCTACTGGTACCAAAATAATTACTGGATTGCCTATTACGCCAAGACAAAACTCGGCAAGACGTATTCTAAGTCGGTGCCGCTGAGTGTGGCCAACTACCACGACCTGAAGAAGGTGATGGACGATCTGATGCATCATTACTACATAGACCACCAGGACGTAAAAGATGCTCCGAAGATTTACATCAACGACTATAAGACGGACGATCCTGCTACAACGCAGAACGGTCTTGATTTGCTGAAGAATCTCTTCGACCTGACCTATGTGGAGAAGACCTATACTACTGATGCGGAAGGTCATTCCATACCTGTGGCTATAAACGACACAGATAGTCCGCTCAATGGACATATACCTTTGGAACCACGCCTGAAAGGTGCTCAGAACTTGAAGTTCTTCCTCCGTACCGATCTCGACCATACTGGTAGTGAGTGGACGCCGATAGCTAATAACGAGAACGAGTGCTTCAGCGGTGTACTGCATGGCGACGGCCATACGATTAGTGGACTCGCGCCAGCAGAGGGGACGAGCGGTTCTCTGATTAACCAACTCTGTGGTGATGTCTACAACCTTGGTGTCACCGGATCGTTCACAGGAGCTGGTGTTGCTGACACTGGAGAAGGCTATGTGGAGAACTGCTGGATCAACACTTCAGGCAATCCTGGTTCGGTTTATGCTGTCTTCGGTAATCCTTCTGACAGAGTGTCAGAAACAAAGCAGATTGTCAACAGCTATTATCAGGAAGGTAAGAACTATAAGACAGAAGACGCAACTCACGGTTTAGCCACACCAAAGCCTGCCAGTGCCTTCTACAACGGTGAGGTGGCTTACGACCTGAACGGCTTCTATCTCTATAAACGCTACAGTGATAAGGCGGTTACTTCGGGCACCGAATATAAGTACTGGAAGTCAGGTGAGAATGAACCTCAGACAGGTTATTATGCTAGTCATCCTGAGTTCTGCTCATCAGGCTATAATGGTGAAAAGTACGTGGAGGACCGCTTTGCCGATGGCGATTTCATCTATGCTAACGGCACGATACCTGAAAGTGTGGACGAGAGGGCAGAAACAGATGACGAGGGTAACCCCGTTACCGATGCCAACGGAAAGCTGATTTACCATCCGAAGTGGCCAGACGACTATCTCTTCTTCGGACAGACCCTGGATTACGGTTATGGTGATAATCCAAGGCACCAGGATGTGCCGTCGAGCATCACATCTCTCAACCGCGTTTACCGTGCACCGGCTTACTTCCGAAGCCATGAGATGCGTGCGGCCCACTTCAATGCCAATGCCGTGTTTGCCCATAACAAGAAAGACGATGTGACCATCATAGCCCATAAGGACATGACGGCCATCGACTTCACGGGTTACAACGATGCCTTTAATCCTGCTGACGGTAAGCTTAAACCTTATCTGCTTCCAACTCAGACAGGACCGTTCTATGCACCGCTGCTCGACGATGGCGGACTGACCAACTTCAGAAATGAAGGCCTGACGCGCAACCTGCTCGTCTATACTGGCACCACGGCTCCGGCATCAGCAATCACCGATGCTGTCATCGAAGCAAAGCTGACAGACAAGGCTTACACGGAAACGCACACCACTTATCGCACTGTGGCTGAGGTGACGGATACCACGAGCATCAGCGGCCACTGGGTACAATGGCAGGGTGGTTCAGTGTATAAGGCTTTCCGCGACCACTTCTTGGTGGATAAGAACGACTTCTATTGTCCGATAGAGTACGCCTTTACCGATGGCACAGGTGAAACGGATGAGCATCGTATGTGGTATCAGCGCAAGCCTGACAACTACGTCGACATCGAGTGGACTGACCATGACAGTGATGAGTCTACCCCGCTCGTGCGCACCACCAAGGGCTGGGAGGATGTCAGTCTGCCCTTCACGGCTGATATCGTGACAACTCATCAGAAGGGTGAGATCACCCACTTCTATGGAGACAGCTCTACTGGTCATGAGTATTGGCTGAGGAAGTTCAGTGGCAATGTTAAAGCGAAGGCAGGTGAGTCTGGTGTCGTAACCGCCGATTTCAACCGTCCGGCAGCTACAGTTAGTAGTGCAGATGACAAGACGGTGACCAATACCTACCTCTGGGATTATTATTATTATGAGAGAACTGATCCGCGTCATCTGGACTTGAATACAGATGAGTATCAGACGTACTATAACTCTGAACGCACCTATTCGAAGTATTCTCGCTTGCAGGCGGCTACACCATATCTGATAGGATTCCCGGGAATCACCTATTATGAGTTCGACCTGAGTGGTAACTGGACCACCAGCACGACGGCGTATCCACAGCCTAATCAGCTTGAACAGCAGATCATCACCTTTGCCTCGAAGACGGGTGAGACTATTAGTGTAAGTGGTCAACCAGGTGTGACGGAGGATAAATATACCTTTGTGCCCAACTACTTGAACCGCTCGTTTGCGGCAGGCACAGCTAATACCTTCGTACTCAATGGTGAAGGCAGCAGTTACGATGCGGTGCCCGTTGCAAGTACAGAACCTTCGATTACGGTGGAGCCTGTCGAAGTCTATGCTTTCCGTCCTTACTTCACCCAGGCGTCTACAGCCCGTAGCATTACCCGCAGCATCGTCTTCAGCAATGATGACTCGGAGATGAAGGGTGTGATAGAGCATGGTGATCCGACGAAGGATGAGGCTGGCACCCTCAACATCTATGCCAAGAAGCATAAGATCATCGTGGAGTCGGCATTGGGCTACTCCACTGACGTGCGCATCGTCAATCTGGCGGGCATCACCATCAACAGCTTTACCATCGAGCCGGGCGAGACCGTCGAGACCCGCATCAACACGAGCGGTGTCTACATCGTCCAGCCGTCGGAGGCTCGTTATGTTAAGAAATTATCTGTCAAATGAAACTAGTAAAAAATAACATAGAAAAGGCCCCTCCAAAAGGCACTCAATTCAATCGGTCGAATGAATTAATTCAATTGATCGATTGAATTAGTTCAAATGGTGAAATGAGTTGAGTGCACTAAAAGAAGGCAATAACGATATAAAAGAAAAATTTTGACGCAAGATATGACCAAAGATATGATATTACACACTATGACCAAGAAATTGGTACGTAACTGGCGCACTCGAGTTCTCTCGGCAGCGCACTCAAGTGCGTTAACCGGCGCACTCACACAGGAATGGCATCTCTGTGCGGACGAGATTACGTCTCGTCTCTTACGAGATTACGTCTCGCCGCTCACGAGGTTACGGCTCGCTATATCCATGCTCCTGATGCTCACAGTGGGAAGCGTAAGTGTATGGGGACAGGACTACTCGGGAAAGTATTTTATCGGTGGAGGTGGTAATGCGGCTAACGTTAATGACAAAAATACACCTGAAGACTACACATATAATGCAAGTACACCTGAGACCAATTACTACCTTGTGCCAGCAAAAGATCCCTCACAAGAGAACAAGAATGATGCCTATTTCGATGGAACAGGTGAATCAAAGCCGTTTTTGACAACCTATAAGACAGGATGGGCCGATGAAGCTATCTGGGAGTTGACCAAGGTGACAGATGATGATGGTACTTTCTACTATATCAAGCATGTTTTTACTGGAAAATATGTAATTTATGAACCCTTTTTTAATGACAATAATTGGCGAAGAAAGTGTATGCACCTTGATGGAACGACGTCTTCGGAGGCTGGAAAGTTTACAGTAACAAAAACAAGCGGATACTACAATATTGTACCTAAAAATCCAAGGGAACCCAACGGACACCGATACTGGAATGTTTCCGATAAAAACCGTGCTAGCTATCATGGTGTAGACGGCAGTAATTATTATGGTGGCTTGGTGGGACTATTTAATGGTGCAACTGATGTCAACTCGAAATGGATGTTTGAAGAAGCCAAATGCGCCACACCTACGATTTCTTTTAATAATGAGACAAACGAAGTAACTATCAGTACAACGACTGATGGCGCAACGATTTATTATACAACAGGGGAAAATCCTGCTGATCCTACTGCATCTTCCAATGATGGAACTGGTACCAATTCCGTTACTTTTTCAATAACAGGACCGACAAAGATTAAAGCATTTGCGGCTAAGAACTATTTTACTAATTCAGAGATAACACCGACAAAGGAAATTATTCAAGTTGATAAGCCTGTTATTGCAGAAAATGGCGAACATGCTATTTCAATAACTTGTGATACAGAAGGTGCGATTCTTTATTATACAGTGGACGGAACAACCCCATCAAGGACATCTTCGGTTTATTCCGTTCCTCTGACAGATGCTACGAATAAACAAATTAGAGCGATAGCTGTAAAAGACCAATACATTGATTCAGATGAGAGTAGCGAAACCATTGTATTATCATGCACAAAGCCTGTCATAACCAAAGAGGGTATGACATATACTATAACATGCTCATTCCCTACAGGAGCAACTATTTACTATTCAACAGATGGAAGTGAACCAACTACTATATATGGTGGAGGTGCCATACCATTTACAGATTCAGATTTGCCTTTTACTGTAAAGGCTATTGCTAAAAAAACTGATTATAATGATTCTGAGATTGGTTCAAAATACTTCGGAACGAATCTCTCTGGTAACGGCACACCAACTGATCCATATTTAATAAAGAACGCAGAAGACTTTGAAGTATTTGTGGATTTGCTTAATGAAGTTGATGAAGTACGAGACAAGTTTTTTAAAATAGATAAGGCAAATGTTAATAATGGCGAGATAAATCTTATCGGTTCTTCGGCCGTTAATAGCAGTGTGAGCTTTTCTGGAACATTTGATGGTGAGATGGTGATACTTAAAGGGCTTAGTCACCCTTTGTTCACGAGTGTCAATGATGGAACGGTGAAGAATGTAATCCTTGAAAATGTCAAAATCGAGCAAAGTGGTAATGTGGGTGCTATTGCAGGAGAGGCTAAAGGGTATTCTCGTATCTATAATTGTGGCATTTTGCCAAGCAGTAATAAGTATGAAAACGAGGTGTCTTACGTTAAATCTACAACAACATCGGGCGAAAATACTGGTTATTGCGGTGGCTTGGTTGGATGGCTGAAAGACGACTCACGTGTAATCAACTGTTTCAGCTATGCTAACATCACAGGTGGCACAACAGTAGCCGGTATCGTTGGATATAATAATTTTGCGTCAACCACAAAAGTTACTGACGGGAAATATACTGAGCTTAAGACTGCCATAGTGAACTGTATGTTCTACGGCGACATTACTGGCGGCTCACAAGTATATCCCGTCTATGGCGGTGCAAAGATGTTGAACAAAGAAGCCAACGGCATTAACAATTATAATTTCTATCGGGCTAAGGCTAATATTAATGTGGGCACACGTTTCAATTGTTCTTGGCCTGCTTCGGAGGAAAATCTGACACGTTTTGAATATTATCGTTATCTGCTCAACTCTAACCGTGAGCTTTGCGGTTGGTGGGTAAAGAGCGATGTAGCTCCTAACACGCTGTCTACTGTAGAAGTACAGGCCATAGAGAAGGATGCATCACTGATTGCCAAGTGGGTGCTTGACCCCTCTATTGCCCCTTATCCGATACTGAAGGCTCCTGGTAAATATCCATCGGTAATAAATCAAGATCCTAACAGACGTATTGATCCTGAAACGAAAACATGGGGTGATAGGGCTGAATCCGACAACACTATTGAGACCAATACTGCGCCTGATACAAAAGGACAAACACTTGGTTCCGTTGAGGTAACAATTGTTAGCGGCAAAGGTAGTAGTGACTCCCGTACTATCAAGATCACGGCAATGGATATAGACAATAACGATTTCTGTTACGGCAAGATACAATTGCCTTACTATAATGAAATATTTGGCAATCCCAGCGGCACTACGTGGAACGAGAAATATGGTGGCAATTATACGAGTTCGGTAGTGACTGGATGGGATATTACTACGACAGACGGTACGGCGGGCACCTTCTCTGATGACCCGATAACGGGCAATATCTTTGCTGATCGCAGCAGCACGGCAAAGGATACACATCGTGTGTTTGCTCAGGGTGGGTATTATTATGTGCCCTACGGAGTAGGTTCCATTACCATTACGGCTCATTGGGCAACGGCTTATTATTTAGGCAATGGTGTTGATGGCTATTATGATAGGGTTTGGTTCTCAAATTCTCAATCAGGTAGTGCCTTTGCACCTGTTGGTACTCGCTCGTTCAGCAGTGGGGCTTTTGGCGGACAGTCAGTTAATAATGGTACTATTCAGAGTGTTTTGACAAGTGCTACTGCTGCAAGTACGGTTTATGACTGTGCTATAGTGCTGGTGGGCAACCATCAGTATAAGAATTTGACTGATGCTGTCGATAATGATAAAAAGCCCTTCACAATCATGTCGGTGGATCTTGATTTTGACAATGAACCCGACTATTGTTTGGAATGGCAGGTCGGTAGTGGTTCTACACGTGCTATGGTTGCACCTGTGAGGTTTGACTTCTTGCCTGTGGTGGAACTAGGTGTTGCCATGAAGGAGGATGCCAGCACGAACCTTTTCGCCTTGGGTAAGTTGACCCCATATGGACATTTTGAAGTAACAGAGACATCTGTCATTCATTTCGGGCAATTCGAGTATGAGAATAAAAATAGATCTATCGAAGCTCCTGTAATTCTTAACAATGGTGTCTTTGACCAAATCTGTAGAGGAACGGATGGTACAAATAACCAACACATTACTTACTTCCTTTTGGGAGGACATGTAAAAATGCCATCGTTTACGCCAGGTGCGCATGTAACTGCAGGAAATAATAATAAAAGCCGCCATTGCGCCGTGAACGTGCTCGGAGGTGAATTCACAAAATTCTATCTGACAGGCAACTACAATAATGGTGTGACTCCTAATGAAGATGATCCTCATTGCTACATCGACGGCGGCAAACTCGACATGGTGGCTAGTGCTGCCAAGGAGGGTATCAATGGTAGTGTCTATTGGAAGATTGCCCACGCTTATATCGGTGAGTTCTACGGGGGTGGCATCAGTTCCGACAAGCGGGTGACGGGCAATATAGAAATCTATATCGACCGTAGCAAGGTAAGAAAGTTCTGTGGTGGTCCTATGTTTGGTGATATGTATGATGGCAAGACGGTTACAACTACAGCTACAGGTACCACCTTTGGCGTGTACTATGGAGCAGGGAATGGCGGTACGTGTTATTCACAATATTCAAGAACTGAAAACACAAGTAGTTTTTCATTAAGCAATTATACAGCGACTAAGTATGAGGAAAGCATTAATGGTGTCACGGGAATGAATGGTTATCATGCTAAATATGAGTTCGAATTAGTTAACACTTCTGCAGGTACAGATGCTTCTCTCTACTACCGCACCTATTTGTTTGCGGCACAGTTTGCTACTACCAATACAGGTGATGTCAGCAACACGTTGACAGATTGTACTATTGAGACCAATTTCTTTGGTGGAGGCAATTTGGGCGGTGTGACAGGAAGTGTTACATCCGAATTGAAGGGTCATACCGTGGTGGAAGGAAATGTCTATGGTGCCGGATATTCTGCAAAAGATTTATCTGTAGATGTCCTCCCCAAAACAGGTTATACAGCTCCTAAGAGAGACCAGAATACCGCAGTCATTTCTGATCCTGCTTATCCAAATCCAACACCTTATGTTTGGACAAACGAGACAACAATTGGTTCAACTAGTCTATCAACGAGTTCTCCTACAGCAAGTAGCAATAATACCAACTATCTCTTTACAGAAGTTCCACTAGTGAACCTTGGTGCCGTTTCTCAAGACGTAATTCTGACTATTGGCGGCACCTCAGAGGTGCATCAAAATGTCTTCGGCGGTGGTGAAGAGAGTGGTGTTGATGGAAACGTTTTCGTAACACTTAAAGAAAGTGCCAACATTGACGGTAACGTCTTCGGTGGCGGAAACAAAGGCAAAGTAGAAGGAAGTACTGAAGTGAACATTGTTGCGGAATGATGATTGAAAATTGAGAATTGAAGAAGGTTTCCGAACTCTGTTCGCATGAGCAACGACAAGGAGCGGCAGAAAAGGAAATAAAGAATAAGAAGAGATAAATGGCAAAGAAAGGCGAGATAACAGTCAAGGGTGTGAGTATCAGGACGATGAAGGTCAATGGTGCTGACTATATCTATGGTGATACTTATGCCATAACAGATATCGCCTTCAAATTTGCCAACTGGGTTCCGCTCAACCAAATCGCTATCCAGCAGATGCGGGTGCTGAACGGCAATGAGGGCAGAAACCTGCTGAAATAGATGGAATAAAGAATAAGAACAAGATATGAAACAAGATATGAACCATACATTCGTGAAAGCCTTTCGGGCAGTATTCATGGCAACAATGATGTTGCTGACGAGTGGTAATGCGATGGCTGATGGCGTCGTAGTAAAAGGCAATGTTTATGGTGGTGGTAATGCGGCTGACGTTCAGGTTAATACAGAGGTGAACATCAGTACAGGTACTGTGGAAGGAAACGTGTATGGTGGCGGTAACTTGGGTGATGTAGGTATCATTGACAAGACAAATAAAAATGATAAAGGTGAACTGACTTATAATTATTTCTGGAAGCAGACTGATGGCAGTACTGCAAATACTGCTGGCAAT
>CACWSX010000002.1 GCA_902763615.1 uncultured Prevotellaceae bacterium
GCGCTCCTTCTTGTAAGTACCAGCTACTGGGTGCTGGAAACGTGTTGGGTTGGTAGAGTTACCAGTGATTGATACATCTACGTTCTCCTTCCACAGGATGGCTACACCCTCACGAACATCGTCAGCACCATAGCACTTAACCTTCAGACGGCTGGGGTTGTTGCCATAAGGAACCTCCTTAACAACGTTCAGCTCGCCAGTAAAGTAGTCGAACTTGGTCTGTACATATGTGAAACCGTTGATACGGCTGATGATCTGAGCAGCGTCCTTACCAAGACCGTTCAGGATAACGCGCAGAGGATTCTTACGAACCTTGTTAGCCATCTCTGCAATCTTGATAGCACCCTCAGCAGCAGCGAAGCTCTCGTGACCAGCGAGGAATGCGAAGCACTCTGTCTCCTCACGGAGCAGACGAGCATCAAGGTTACCGTGACCGATACCTACCTTACGATCGTCGGCTACTGATCCGGGGATACAGAAGCTCTGCAGACCGATACCGATAGCCTCGGCAGCGTCAGCAGCAGTCTTCACGCCCTTCTTGATGGCGATAGCAGCACCACAAACATATGCCCACTTAGCGTTCTCGAAACAGATGAGCTGAGTGTCCTCACACATCTGATATGGATCGATACCAGCCTTTTCACAAATCTCATTGGCCTCCTCGATTGAGTTGATGCCATTCTCCTTCAGAGCAGCAAGAACCTGGTTGATACGGCGCTCCTGACTCTCAAACTGTACTTTTCTAATCATTGTCGTATCCTCCTCTTCTTCAGAGCCTCATTGGCATCCATGCCGTTCTTCACGGCCTCCATCATCTTGCCGAGGTGAACATACTCGTAACCGCAAACCTCGTTGTTGGCATCGAGGTACTGCTTGGTGATGTAACCCTCAGTCAGCTCCAGGTAACGTGTACCCTTAGCCACAGTGCCATAGAGAGTACCAGTCTGTGAGCGGAGACCCTTACCCAGGTCTTCCAGACCAGCACCGATAGCCAGACCGCCCTCAGAGAAAGCACTCTGTGTACGTCCGTAAACAATCTGCAGGAAGAGCTCGCGCATAGCGGTGTTGATAGCAGTTGATAGCATCGCACACGAGGTCGGTGTTCAGAGCCTCGAGGATGGTCTTACCTGGCAGGATCTCAGACGCCATAGCGGCAGAGTGTGTCATACCGGTGCAACCGATTGTCTCTACGAGAGCCTCCTGAATGATACCGTCCTTCACGTTAAGGCTCAGTTTGCAGGCACCCTGCTGAGGTGCGCACCAGCCGATACCGTGGGTGTAACCAGAGATCTCCTTGATTTCCTTTACTGCTACCCATTTGCCCTCCTCGGGGATAGGAGCAGGTCCATGATAAGCGCCTTTGCAAACGCTACACATGTTTTCAACTTCTTTTGAATAAATCATTGCTGTAAACTTTGAACTTTATAATAAAATAAATTGTAAACTCTGTTTTTGAACGACAAAATTACGTTATTTATTTGAATATGCCAAGCCTAATAAGGTCCAATTAGAAATTATTAACATCAAAAAAATGCGGATAAAGGTGTGTTTGTGTTTTCTTTTTGTAATTTTGTAACCTAAAAAGAGCAAACTATGTCAGATTTGGAGTTAGAAATGAGGGTACAGCGAGCCGTTGATAATTTCATGGCCGGCTATGGTTGTTGTCAGAGTGTGGTAGCTGCTTTTGCCGATCTCTATGGTTTGGACGAGGTGATGGCGAAGCGTATTGCAGCCGGTTTTGGCGGTGGTGTCGGTCGTTTGCGTATGATGTGCGGTGCCGTGTCGGGTATTGTGATGCTCGTCGGTCTGGACTGCGGTCAGACGGAAGGTAGCGACCGTGAGGGCAAGTCCGCCTGTTACAAGGTCGTTCAGGATCTTCTGGCACAGTCGAAGGCCGAGAACGGCAGTCTGATCTGTGCTGAGATCTTGGGTATTGAAGGTTACGAGAAGGCGCCGAACAGTTATGTGGCCTCTGCCCGTACGGCGGAATACTATAAGACCCGTCCCTGTGCTGCCAAGGTAGAGAGTGCGGCCAGGATTTTTGCCAAGTATTTGAAGGAGAAAGGCCAATAGTGTACTGTCTATGAGTCGTGGATGTCGTCATATCGTGTTATGTTTATTGTTGCTGCTGTTTAGTGTCGGTACATCAGCAACGATGTTGACAGAGCGTTACAATGTGTCGTATCTTGACTTGAAGAACGGTCTGCCCCATAATAATGTCAGTTCTATCTTCGTGGACTCCAGTGGTTTTCTGTGGGTAGGAACCTATGGTGGCGGTCTGGTGCGTTATGACGGCTATGGTATGATGTCGCCTGTGATGTGGTTGAAGAGCAATTCCTGCAAGAGCATCGCTGAAGACCGTTTCAAGCGGCTTTGGGTGGCTTTTGACGAAGGGACGAACATCATTGACCTGCGAACGATGTCGGGTGTTTTCCCTGAGACTTTAGACAAGCATCTTCAGCAGTTGTTGTCGGAGTCGAGTACCAAGACCTATTGTGACGCGATGGGTCGTCTGTGGCTGGTAACCTATTCAACGGTCAATATGCTGACCTTCGACGAAAAAGGTCATGTGGCTAAAATCTGTTCCTATGCCTATCATGGGAATACGCCAGATGTCAGTATCCGTGACGTGGAAGGCAACGGTCGGCCCTGGATTGGTGTTGATGGTGGTCTTTTCCGTTTGGTAGAGAAAAACGGCAAACTCGTGCGTGAGGAGATCTCGCCGCAGTTCCGGGTTTTAAATGGCCTGTATATCACGGACATGATGAAGCGTGATAATTATATCTGGATTACCACGAACCACGGTTTGTTCAGATATGATCCCTATCAGCAGCAGATGACGGTCTACAGACTGTCCCATGACTTCCTTTCCAGTCTGGCCCTGACCTCAGACAACCGGTTGCTTGTCGGTTCCCTGTCGGGTGTCAATGTGTATGATGATGCCACCGATGGTTTTTCTGTCTGGAATACCGCCAGCAACCCGCCTTTGAAGAGTGATTTCGTGCATTGTCTTCTGGTGGACAAAGGTCTGATATGGGTCGGTACGGAGTCCGGTGGTATTGCCAAGTTGGTGCCCCGTCAGTTGTTGTTGCAGAACTATGTTCATACAGTCTCGCCGGCATCCCTCTCTCCTAATCCTGTGAATGCCATGTATGTGGAGCCGGATGGTACGCTTTGGGTCGGTACCGTGGAAGGAGGGTTGAATAGGATGGAAGGAGAGAAGGGTTTTAGGCATTTTACGAAGGAGAATTCCGCCTTGTCGCACAATAGTGTCTCCGCCTTGGTTGCCGACGGGAAAGGCCGTTTATGGACAGGTACGTGGGGTGGTGGACTGAATGTTGTAGACCTTGCCTCGCAAACCGTCTATAAGGTAGAGATGCCCGTTGAGGCCGCCCGTCTGACCAACTATATCGGTGCTTTGGCATACGATGCTATTAATGATGCCTTGTGGATCGGTAGCAATGACGGTGTATTCCTCTACGACCTCCAGACCAAGCAACTGCAGGAACCTTTCGATGAATGTCAGTTAATCCGTGGTTGTATCGGTTCGATTATCGACAACGACGGTAAGCTGTGGATAGGATGTATGCAAGGCGTTTGTGTCATCGACCTGAAGTCGCGGAAAAACGGGAAGTTCTCTTTCCGTGGCCTGAGATACCGGTTGGATATTCCGGAGTCGCGCATCTATGATAAGATTTCCTCTTTCTGTCTGGCTAAGGATGGTACCTTGTGGTTGGGCAGCAACGGTTATGGGTTGTATAGAAGGAGAGAAGGAGAGAAGGAGAGAAGTAGTCAGGAGACATTTGAGGTGCTGACGCAGGAGGACGGTCTGGTGAACAATGCCGTGAAGGGTATTGTGGAAGATCGGAACGGACGACTTTGGATAACGACCCAGAACGGGTTGTCGGTCTATGATCCCCATTCGGCTACTTTTACCAATTATACGGAGGCTGACGGTCTTGTCAGTTCGCAGTTTTATTGGAACTCCGCTGTGATAGCCCCTTCTGGAACCATCTATCTGGGCAGTGAGGCCGGTGTGGTAGAGGTGACAGGTGAGAATCCCGAGGCCGCCCGTCAAGGTCATCTTGTCTTTACCCGTCTGATGGTAGACAATCAGGACATCATGGCCGGCAGTGACTATCTTGATGCAGACATCTCGATTGCCAAGGTCATCCGGCTTAGTGAGGGTAACCGTTCGTTCTCTATCGACTTCTCGGCCTTGAACTACGGCTATGAGACCCAGGGTATTTTCAGTTACCGGATGAAAGGCTTTGACAGTGAGTGGACCCTTCTGAAGTCAGGTCAGCACTCTGTGAGGTACAGTGCTCTGCCCGTAGGCGATTACACCTTTGAGGTAAAATATGAATCCGCTTTGTCGACGGTAGAGGCAGAGACCATCTCGATAGAAATCGTGGTGAAGCCACATTTCTGGAACAGTTGGTGGTTCCGTTTGTTGTTGTCAGCCTTGTTTGTGGCGCTGATTATACATATTTATAATCGTTGGGTTACTGAGTTGAAGCGTCGTGAGGCTGAGCAGTTGATGCAGCCCATCCGTAAAGTGTTGGAAGAGTCGAAGGATCCCAAGCAGTTGCAGCAGCGCATCAGCAACATTCTCGACAATCAGGCACGTTATCAGAAGAGTGTGACCAGGAGTGTGGAGGCCGATCAGGAAGAAGTGATGAAAAACACGAAGCCGTTTATGGAACGTGTGATGGCTATTATGGAGCAGCATTATATGGACTCTGAGTTCGGTGTTCAGGAATTCTGTGATGCCTTGGGTATGAGTCGTAGTGTGGCCAGTAAGCATCTGAATGCCGAAGCCGGTCTCCCAGCTGGTCAGTTTATCCGTAACTACCGTCTGAACATGGCTAAAGAGTTGCTCTCTACAAAGACCGGCAACCGTAACATCACCGAGATAGCCTATGCAGTCGGTTTCAATGATCCCAAATACTTTACCCGTTGCTTTACGAAGATGTATGGGGTCAGTCCCAGTGCCTATAGTGGCAATTGATATTTATCATTGATTTATCTCAAGAGGTGGAAAAAACAGCCTTGGTGGCCGTAATATCGTTTTGTCCACCTTATAAATTGTTTTGTCCACCATGTAAAATGAATAAACGACTACTTTTGCGGCAGTTTTTTATTCATTTAATAACTAATTCTACAATTTACAATGAGAAAACAAGCTTTATTCTCTGTGATGTTATCCTTGGGGATGTTAGGTGGACTTTCCGTCTGTCCGACACCGATGATGGCATCTGTGACCCAACAGACCATTAAGGTCAGCGGTCAGGTTGTTGACCAGGACGGTGAGGCGCTTATTGGTGCCACTGTCAAGGTGAAGGATGCTCAATCAGGTGCTATTACCGACTATGATGGTAACTTTGAGTTGAGTGTTCCTGCTAATGCCACAATCGTGGTAAGTTACATTGGTTATAAGGATCGTGAGATTGCCGTTCGCGGTCGCGCCGCTCTCGGCCAGATCCAGTTGGAAAGCGACTCCCAAGTGCTCGAGCAGGTGGTCGTCGTCGGTTATGGTACACAAAAGAAGGCCGACCTGACAGGTTCAGTTGCAGTTGTCAATGCTGATGAACTGAAACGCGTGTCCCATTCCAACATTTCTTCAATGCTTGAAGGTAAAGTCGCCGGTGTTCAAATCACCACAGACGGTCAGCCGGGTGCTGATCCTTCGGTACGTATCCGAGGTTTGGGTACATTTGGAAGTACAGCTCCACTTTATGTGATTGATGGTGTGCCTATGGGTACTACTATCCGTGATTTCTCTCCAAACGATATTGAAACCATTCAGGTTTTGAAGGATGCTTCTGCCGCAGCTATCTATGGTTCACGTGCCGCGAATGGTGTGATCATTATCACTACAAAGAGTGGTCAGAAAGACCAGCCTCTGAAAGTTAGCTACAAAGGCTATTTTGGTTGGGATAAGATTGACGGTGGTGTCTATGATGTGATGAATTCCGACCAGTACAGTCAGTATTTGGGAATGGCCTGTGCGAATAGTGGTATTGCAGCCCCTGGTGGTTATAGCATTGGTGCTGATGGCCAGTATCATTTCATGGACAATACAGATACCGACTGGTTCAAAGAGGTGTTTAAGACTGGTACGCGCCAGAATCACAACATCAATCTGAGTGGTGGTGGTGCTAACAATACCTATAATATAGGACTTGACTACTTCCAGCAAAAAGGCACTTTAGAGGGCGCAGGTCCTAATTACCAGCGCTTTACTGCCCGTGTGAATAACACAATGGATACAAAGTTCATTAAATTCCGTACATCATTAGTTTATTCACATTCTAACCAGGATGGTATGGCACGAGCCAATACCGATGCCGAATATGTGCCCGGTCTGTGGGGTTCAAACACTACAATGCTTGAGAACACGTTGACTATGCAGCCTACTATCAAGGCTTATGATGAGTCGACATGGGTACTCGATGACAAAGTCGGTGCAGCCAAGGACTACCAGTATGACTCCTATGGCTATGGTACTTACTATGATGAAATTCATGGTGACATCCGTTCCAGAAACCCGCTCCTCTTCAACCAGATGTTAACGCGTAACTCTTTGGTAGACCGACTGGTGGCAACGGGTTCGGCTGAGGTTGAGTTGTTGAAGCTATTCGGTATGGAAAACAAGAACCACAAGTTGACTTACAAGTTGAATTTGTCGTATAGCACGACACATGTAACCGAAAAGACTTGGACATCAGCTTGGATGCAGAGTAATAATGTTTATTTGTCGAAGGAAGATGAGCGCTTAGACAAAGCCAACCACCACTACAGTGATTTTCTTTCTGAGAACACGCTAAATTATGAAGGAACCATTGGTGAGCACCATATCAATGCTTTGGTAGGTATTACTTACGAAGAAGAGAACACTAATAATCTTGCTGCATGGGGTCTCAACTTGTCAATGCCTTATTTCCTTCAGTTACAAAATGCTGATGACCGTGATGCTAATTCTTCTGAATTCAAGCATGCCATGAGTTCATACATCGGCCGTCTGAACTACGACTATGCCGGCAAATACCTGTTGTCGGCCGTCATTCGTCGTGATGGTTCTTCGCGTCTGACTAAGGATATCCGTTGGGGTACATTCCCCTCTGTCTCATTAGGTTGGCGTTTTGATAAGGAAAGTTTCTTCCCCTTCAGTCGTGATCTGTTCAGCATGTTCAAGCTTCGTGCCAGTTATGGTGAACTCGGTAATGAGAATATCGGTGAATATGTCTATATGGCTACGATGGCCCGTAATAATATGAAATACAGTTTCGGTAACCAGGAGGTGAGCGGTTCTGCCATTTCCACTTATGTCAATGAAAAACTGGCATGGGAGAAGAAGACATCTACCAATATCGGTCTCGATCTGGCTATGTTTAACAACCGTATTGAATTCTCTGCAGAGTGGTTCAAGAACAAATCTACCGACCTGCTTTATTCCGTATCCGTTCCTGCAAATGCCGGTGTTGCCAATACGGCCGTGACCATGAATGCCGCTTCGATGGAGAATAGCGGTTTTGAATTCTCGCTGACCTATCGCAACAATGACCATGCCTTGAAGCATCAGATTAGTGCTAATGTAAGTACTGTCCGCAATAAGGTTACAGCCCTGAGTACGGGCAAGGACACCCAGATTGATGGTGCATACATTACTCAAGTCGGTGAGGAAATCGGTCAGTTCTATGGTTGGAATTACAAGGGTATCATCCGCACTCAGGCACAGCTTGACGAACTGAATGCATATGCTGCCGAGCACAAGGCCGCCGCCTATCAGCCTGGCGCACAGGTGGGTGACTGCTACTATGAGGATATCAATGGTGACGGTCAAATTACGAATGCCGACCAGACGGTTTTGGGCAGTGGTCTGCCTAAGTTGAATTTCGGTTTGAGTGCTCATCTTGAGTACAAGCATTTCGACTTTAGTATTTCTACCTATGGTGCACTGGGCTATCATGTGTCAGACCATATTTATAATGTGCTGAACAATTGTTATGGTTATGGCAACAAGTCTGTAGACATTTGCGATGCTAACCGTTGGTCAGAGGATAAGACAACCTATATCTCTGATGTTCCCCGCACCTATATCAATCATCCAGGTGCCACATTGGGTTGGAATGACCTGTTCAGTGACCGTAAGATTCAGAATGCAGCTTACTGGAAAATTGCCAATGTGGAGTTAGGCTACAACATCCCAGACAAGCTATTCCATGGTTATGTCAGTGGTGCCCGTATCTATGTGTCGGCACAGAATCTCTATACCTTCACAGGTTACAAAGGCTACAACGTAGATTTTGCGCCTGGCACATTCACACCAGGTTTCAACTTCTGCTCTTATCCCAGTGCCCGCAGCTTCATGTGTGGTGTTAATTTCACATTCTAAATCAATAGGAGGTCAATAATTATGAAACTATATAAAATATCATTAGCCCTTTTTCTGTGTCTTGGCACAATGACATCGTGCGAAGATAAGTTAGAACTGACCAATCCTAACCAGCAAACTACTGCAGGTTTTGGTGATTCGGTCGATCAGCTTGAAGAGAGTGTTATTGCGGCTTACAACCACATTCGTATGGAAGGGTCATACGCTCGTGTAGGTTATGGCTACGATATGTGCCGTGGCGATGAAGTATGGAATTCGTCGCAGGTATGGTATCTTCCGTTTGATGACCTGAACGCCCCCGCCACTGAAGAGATGACCCAGTGGGTATGGCGTGAGTGGTATTATACCATCAACGTTTGTAACTTTATCCTTTCACGTACAGGCGATGACAATAATGCGCTTGGTGAACAGATGCGTCGTATCAAAGGTCAGGCTTTGTTTATCCGTGGTCTGAGTTACTACAATCTGGCAGGTTATTATCAGAACTCCCCTGTGATTACCGATTACGCCTCGTATGGCACTCTTGAAGGCCTCTATGCATCAAGCAGTTCCTATGATGAACTGTTAGCGCAGGCAGAGAACGATCTCAGCGAGGCCATGACTCTGTTGCCCAAGCGTGATGAGGGTGGCGAATGGTCGTTGGGACGTGCCACACAAGGTGCTGCTGCAGGTTACTATGCCCGTGCATTGATGATGCGTCCGAGCAAGGAGAATCTGGAAAAAGCCCTGACCGTGCTGAAGGGTATCATCAACAAGGAGTATGGAACCTATAAGCTGATGTCAAACTATGGTGATAACTTCCGTGAAGGATCTGCTTATGAGAACAACGACGAGAGTTTGTTCGAAGTACAGTTCCTTGACTATGGTACACAGGGTACCGAACAGGAATGGACACCTGTGAATACCAGTTCAAATGCTACTCAGGCACATGCTATCGAGAGTAATTGTTGTCCTGGCGACTTTGGTGGTTGGGCAGACCTTTCTGCTACCCCTTGGCTTTATAACCTATTTAAGGAAGAGAAGACAACCGATGGCAAACTTGACCCACGTCTTTACTGGACAATCGGTACTTACGAAGATGACTGGAACGGCTTCGAGAACGGTAATGTCTGTTACACAAAGCCTATGTCTGCTGATGTGCCTGTACAGACCAATAACAATAACGGTGGCCTGCCTATTGCCAAGAATACCAATATGCGTACGAATCTCTATTCTACCGTTATTACAGGTTTGCGTTGTGGCATAAATCTGCGTATGATGCGCTACTCTGACGTTTTGTTGCGCGCAGCTGAGTGTGAGAACGAAATCAATGGACCCACCCAGCAAGCCATTGACTGGATTAACGAGGTTCGCACTCGTGCTAAGCTGAAGAAGTTGCAGCTCTCTGACTTTGCTGGTGATTCCGACAAACTGTTCGAGCAGATTGCTAATGTAGAGCGTCCGAAAGAGTTTGGTTGTGAGTTCGGGCGTGGTTTCGACCTTATCCGTTGGGGATTCTATTATAGTGCAGATCGTCTGCAGCAGCTGAAGGAGCATGGTACATTCCGCCGACATAATTATCTGATGAAAGATGCCGAAGGAAACGTAACCGCCACCGGTGACATCAAAGAGTCTGTCAGCTATTCACAGGTAGGTATCGATCCCGAGTTGAAGAGTTCTTACGATGCCTATGTGCCTGGTCATGAGTTCCTACCCGTCTATCAGGGTCTGCTTAATGCCAATCCCAACCTCAGTGGTAATTCGGCAAACAACAACACCGACAATACTGCCAACCATAAGGAAAAGGGATGGCCTATACATCCTGTAAAGAATCTATAAGAGCAAGGTGAAATAGAAAACAGATTAATAGTAAAAAACTAGAAGATTATGAGACATCTCAATAAATTAGCTACGACCTTCTGTGCAGCAGTCCTTGGTCTGTTAGCACTGACGGCTTGCGAAGGTGGCGACCTTTACAATGTAAATGCCCCTGGCTGGCTGCAAGGCAAAATCGACTCTATCGCAAATAATAGCGAGGGTCCATCATATATTGATGTTATTCCCAACCCTGCCACTCTCGGTGCTGTAGACAATACTACAGCATGGTGGTCGGTATTCACCGATGATGTGAAGGCAGAACCAGGTGAGACCTATCAGATTAAGTTTACCAATTATGGTGGTGCCAGTAACTGGAACAATTTCGTTATTATTCTGCGCAATGGTGTTGCCAGTGGTGAGGAAGGTTACTATGAGTATGGCATTCTTCGTTCAGACAACTGGTGTTGGAACTCTCAATACACTGATGGTGCCGATAGTGACAACTGGTGTGTTAAGAAGATGGAGAGCAGTGAACGAGACTGGGCCACATGGCTTAAGGCGATGAATCTGGCTCAGTGTGTGGCAACCATCAACAACAAAGGTGATGGTACGGTTGATGTAGAGATTGTGATGAACGGTTCTGATGGCAAGACCTACAAGCAAAGTTATCTGGGCATTCCTGTTAATGCTGACGACCTCTATTTCTCTTTCACGGTCGACAACAGCCATGTCGTATTTGGCGAGCCTGTTAAGATCGACGACAGCGAGCCTGTATCTATCGAGTTAAATGGTGTACCCAAGAAGGTATTGTTGGGTACTACAATGGAAGAGGCTTTCCAAAATGTCTCAGCTACTGTGAAGTTCAAGAATGAGCTTACCAAGACTGTCAATGCTGATGAATTGCAGATTGAGGCAATTCCCGACATGAACTCGCAAGGTGCCAAGACTCTGATTGCAGTTTACAACAAGACCTATTTAGGCGAGAATTGCACCACGCCATTAATAGCACGTGCAGACTTCCAGGTGGTAGACAAGATGTATAAGTCTGTTGGTGCTACTGACAACTCAGGTGCATTCTGGAGTGCTCACTCTGATGCCGTCAAGGTGGAAGCCGGTGAGACATTCGTTTCCTACTTCACGAACTATACCGATGGTGGTTCTAATTGGAACAACTTCCTCGTTGTACTGGCCACTGCCGACGGTTCTACGGAGTATGCCGTTCTGCGTGCCGACAACTTCGGTTGGGGTAATGGCTATGCCGCCTGCACAGCATCCACGGAGTCCGATCGTGACTGGGCTGCCTGGCTTCCTGCGATGGATGGCGCCAAGGTGACCACCTACGTGACCAACAACGGTGATGGTACGGCTGATGTAAAGTGTGTGATGGTAGGCAATGACGGAAACACCTACACCCAGGAGTATGTCGGTATCAATACCGTTGATCCAGACAACTTCTATTTCCACTTTACCATTGAGAAAGCTCATTTGGAGTTTGACACGGTCATTGGTAATGAGAATAACACTGACGCCTTCTGGGGTGCCCATTCTGAGAACATCCAAGTACCTGTAGGCAAGACATACGCCATTAACTTCATCAACTATACCGATGGCGGTGCCAACTGGAACAACTTCCTCGTTGCACTCACCTCGGAGGATCGTGCCACTGAGTATGCCATCTTGCGTGCCGACAATTACGGTTGGGGCAATGGCTATGCAGCCTGCATACCGTCCATGGAGCCTGATCGTGACTGGACGGCCTGGCTTTCTGCGATGGATGGTGCCAAGGTGACCACCTATGTCACTAATAAGGGCGATGGTACGGCAGATGTAAAGTGTGTCATGGTAGGCAATGATGGTATTACTTATACTCAGGAATACATCGGTATCAATACGATTGATCCTGACAACTTCTTCTTCCACTTTACCATTGAGAAAGCTCACTTGGTATTTGAATAATCGGTAATGAAAAATTGTCTCTTTATACTTTTGGCGGCACTGGTTCCCATGAGTGCTATGGCCTACTCGCTGAAACGTGTCAGCGTGCATGACCCCAGCATCGTGTGGGAGCCAGCGTCCCAGACGTATTACATCTTCGGTTCCCACCGTGCAGCGGCCAGAACTACCGACCTGATGAGCTGGACGGCGTTTCAGGCTCCCTGGGCCACTGCATCGAGTCAGAATGCGGCCAATAGTGCCGCCTTCACCACTCCGCAGGTAACGAAGGTGAAGAAGGGCGGGGCAGACTATGACCTCAACTTCAATGCCTTTAACTGGTCCAAGCGCGGTAACAATGGATATAATGTCGATGGAAACATGTGGGCGCCTGATGTCATCTGGAACAAGGCTATGAACAAATGGTGTATGTACCTGAGTGTCAATGGTGACTTCTGGTATTCGAGCATCATTCTGTTGACAGCCGACAAGATTACAGGTCCCTACCGTTATCAGGCACCGGTGGTGATGAGCGGTTTCCACACCGGCACGGCCTATAAGGACACCGATCTGGAACTGGTCATCGGTACACAGGCATCTTTGCCCAGCCGCTACGCCATGAAGACCGGTGGTGCTGGCAACTGGGGTGAGCGCTGGCCCAACTGTATCGACCCCTGTGTGTTCTATGATGAAGATGGCAAGCTCTGGATGTCGTATGGCTCTTGGAGCGGTGGCATCTGGATGCTGGAACTCGATGAGAACACCGGTCTTCGCGATTATGATGTCACGTATGAACTGAAAGGATCTGGCAACGGCATCACTATCGATCCCTACTTCGGCAAGAAGATTGCCGGTGGTTTCTATGTGTCGGGTGAGGCCAGTTATATCGAGTATATCGGTGGCTACTACTATCTGTTTGTCACATACGGTGGTCTGACAGCCGGCGGTAATGCGAACGACTATAACAATGGTGGCTATCAGATGCGCGTGTTCCGTTCAACGAAGCCCGACGGCCCATACACCGACTCAAAGTCATCTAATAATAGCGCCATCTTCTCATCCTATCTTCTGAACTTCGGTCCGAGTGAGAATGACAACAACCGTGGTGTTAACATTTTCGGTGCCTACACCGATTGGGGCAATCAGGCCAAAGGCAATATGGGCGAACGCTCGCAGGGCCACAACTCCATCATTGCTGCTGAGGACGGACGCACCTATCTGGTCTATCATACCCGTTTCCAGAACTGGGGAGAGAGTCATCAGGTGCGTGTGCATCAGGTGTTCCAGAGCAAGAACGGTTGGCTGGTGGCAGCACCGTTTGAATATACTGGCGAAGAAGTGAAGAGTGCTGATATCGCCACGACGCAGCAGATTGCTGATACCCGGATTCCAGGCAAATACAAACTACTGATACATAATTACAAACTGGATCACAGGAAGAAGGAGGCGGCAAAACCCACCGATATTGAACTGAAGAGTGATGGTACCATCACGGGCAGTGTGACAGGCACCTGGAAGACCGAGGCCGGTACATCCTATGTCACCCTAAAGTTGGGTAGCACCTACTATCATGGTGTGATGGTGGAGCAGACCTTAGAGTCCACGAACACGAAGGTGCCAGCCTTTACGGCTGTTGCAGCCACAACAGGTGTTACCGTCTGGGGTTATCAGACCGAGGCAGCTACGGCTATTACCGGGGTTATTGCCGATAGCGATGATGATGCTCAGACCTACGACCTCTCAGGCAGACCAGTTTCATCTCCGAAGAAGCCCGGTATCTATCTTAAAAATGGAAAGAAATTTATCGTCAGATAAAACAAACTACTAAATCATAGTATAAATGAGGAAAACAGTCATTTCCTTGGTGCTGTTAGCCTCGTGTGTCACATTGTTGGCGCAGGGGCAACGGCATCCCAGGAGGAACTTACCATTCGTCACCGACACGCCGATGGTGCATGACCCTGTGATGGCCTACGAGGACAGTACCTATTATCTCTTCGCCACTGGCATGGGTATCCAGAAGATGACCTCGAAAGACCGTAAGAGCTGGACGGTTCATGCTGAGCCGGTGATGAGCGTTATTCCGAAGTGGACGCATGATTCTGTACCGGGATTCCGCAATCATGTCTGGGCGCCGGACATCATTCAGTGGCACGGCCGTTGGTGGCTTGCTTATAGTTGTTCAACCTTTGGCAAGAACGGTTCTGCTATCGGTCTGCTCTCCTGCCGCTCCCTTGCCCAGGGTCTGTGGAATGACGAGGGTTGCATCGTTACCTCTCGTGAGCAGCGTGACAACTGGAACGCCATCGACCCCAATTTTGTGATTGATGACGATGATAATCCCTGGCTTGTCTGGGGTTCGTTCTGGGATGGTATTCAGCTTGTCCGTCTTGATACGACTATGCATATTGGTGTGTCACAACAGCCTCGTACCATTGCCCGCCGTTATAATCTGAGCAACAAGCATGTCAAGGCATCCCTTCCGATTAACCCTAATCCTCCGAAGAATCCGACGTCAGACTATGCCGGGCCGAATGCCATTGAGGCACCGTTTATCTTCAAACACGACGGTTGGTATTACCTCTTTGTGTCATGGGATTATTGTTGTCAGGGTAGCAAGAGCAACTATCGTGTGGCCGTAGGTCGCAGTAAGACGGTAGAAGGCCCTTACCTCGACAGCAAGGGTATTGACATGTGTTATGGTGGAGGTAATCTCTTCCTTGAAGGTGACAAAAAGGCGTATGAGGCCGCCGGCCATTGTGCTGTATACCGTTTTGATGGTCAGGATATCTTTATCTGTCATGGCTACAGCATCGCCCACCAAGGTGCTTCTATTCTTATTCAGCACCCTATTACATGGACGTCAGATGGTTGGCCGACGCTAGAAAGTAAAAAGTAAGCAATAAAAAAGTGAAAGGCGAGAAGATATGTGTTATAATGTAAGAAATGATAAATTAGTTAGAAATGTTTGGTTGGTAGCAATACATATTCTTTTTGCTTTCCACTTTTTTGCGAGTCCATGTTATGGTCAGTCGTGGACGGCAGATAACGGCAACGGCACATTCACGAATCCGCTCTTCTATGATGAGTTCTCCGATCCCGATATTCTGCGTGTAGGCGATGATTACTATCTGGCAGGAACCACCATGCACACCGTGCCAGGTCTGGTCATCCTGCACTCGAAGGACCTGGTGAACTGGGAGAATATCTCATACTGTTTCGATCGCTTTGACTTTGCCGACGATGCCTTCTCACTGAAGAACCATCAGGAGATCTATGGCCAGGGCGTCTGGGCTCCTGCTATCAGATATGCCAATGGGCAGTTCTATGTCTTTACCAATATCAATGGCAAGGGTCTTCAGTGCTACACCTCGAAGGATATCCGTGGTCCGTGGGAGCATCATAATATGCAAGGCCGTATCTACGATCTCAGTGTGCTCTTCGATGATGACGGGAAGATCTATGCCATTCACGGTTATGGCGAGGTGAAGTGTACGGAACTGAAGTCTGACATGAGCGGTCCTATCGAAGAGACGGAGCGAACAATCATCCCTGAGGGCAATGCCGTTGGCGAGGGTCATCATATGTATAAGATTAACGGGATGTATTACCTCATTTCCACCGACTACCGTCCTAATGGTCGTACCCTCTGTTCCCGTGCGAAGAGCATTTGGGGGCCCTACGAGACCATCACCATCACCGCCGATGAGACATTCGGTTATCATGCGGCATCACTGACGCAGGTGCCTCGTGGCGAGCAATACCGCATCGGGCATGACGGTACAAAGTTTGGTATTCCAGAAGTAGACAAGGATGCCACTGCCTGTACCAATATCCATCAGGGTGGTATTGTCGAGGATCAGAGTGGTCAGTGGTGGGCTCTTCTGATGATGGACTTCCACTCTATCGGCCGCACCGTTACCCTTGCGCCTATCACCTGGAAGGACGGCTGGCCCATGCTGGGTCTCGAAGGCAACTTAGGTCGCGCCCCCCGCACCTGGCTGAAGCCAAGTATATCTAGTTCATCTAGTCCTTCCAGTCTATCTAGATTGTCTAGTTCGACTAGTATGTCTAGTCTTCCTAGAGCTCCCTACAACCGCAGTGAGGATTTCAATGGCAAGTCCCTTGGCCGCATCTGGCAATGGAACCACAACCCCGATGATACTAAGTGGAGCCTGAAGAACGGTCGTCTTCGTTTGCAGTCGATGCCAGCTGAACAGCTGATGTGGGCTCGCAACACCCTCACCCAGCGCGTGATAGGTCCAACCTCTATCGCTACCGTTGAGTTGTACACCAAGGGTCTGAAGGATGGCGATGTTGCCGGTTTGGGCAATATCAATGTGCCCTGTTCCTGGATTGGTATCGTGAAGGATGGGAAGGAACTCGTTTTGCGTTGTTTCGAACAAGCCATCAACGACACCACAGACATTCAACTAATTCCCGAGCAAAGCTCGCCTACCCGTAGCCTTTTATCCGCCACCAAGATTTCCCTCCGTATGGTTGGCGACTATGACAACGACCGTGCTCACTATGAGTACTCGCTCGATGGCATTCATTTCCAGCAGGTAGGCCGTGAGATGCCCCTCAGCTATCAGCTCATCTCTTTCCAAGGTTCACGTCATGCTCTCTTCGCTTTCAATCATAAAGGACAGAAGGGCGGTTATGCAGAGTTCGACAACTTCACCGTTGATGAACCCCAGGCCGACCGTAGCGGGAACATCCCTTATGGCAAGACCTTGGCTTCCCCTTCGGCCGCCGACCGCTGGTTTCGCATGATCAACCTTGCTACAGGAAAACCCGCCATCGCCCTGCCTCATGGACTGCTTTATGATACAGAAATCTCTGACAAGAGCCCTCAGACACGTTTCCGCATTATCGACAAAGGTCAGGGTCAGGTGATTCTTCAGTGTGAAGACGGGCGCTATGTCTTCGTGTCAGGCTATGGCATTGCCGGTGATGTACGGCTGACAACCGATGTGTCGAAAGCCGAAGTCTTTATGTGGCAGGACTATCTGAACCATGAGTTTATGCTCATGTCGATGCGCACCCATCGTTACATTGGCAAGAGTCCCACCACGGGCAGTCCCTATTCGATGGACTACACCGGTTCAGACCCTGCCCGCAGAAACGGCGCAGTGTTGCGTTGGGAAGAGTAAGTTGAAAGGGTCTCGGAAATCCGAAGCCCTTTTAACTTTTATTTTGTGCAGGTCTTGCAGCAGAGTTGCGCGGCAGCCTCGTCGGGCAGACAGTCCAGATGCCACACGCGGGCATATTGGGCAATCAGGTTTTCTGTCTCGTGCAGTCCTTCGGCCAATTCCTTGTCCCAGCGCTTGCCGGAGATCGACGGCACTACGGCTGCATAGGCCTTGACACCCTTCAGACGCTCAATCTTATTGAAGGGCGCCTGACTCAGTTTGACGATGGCCCTTACAGGATAGCTCACATTCCGGTAGCAAGGCGTCTTACCGCTCCAGGGAGAACCATAGACACGCACTTCACCATTCTCTAAGACTCTGACCACGGGATTGTCATCGTTTACAAGTGCCGTCCCTTGGATATATTTCAGCCACAGGCTGGAGTGTGTGCTCTTGCCCGTGCCACTATGGCCGAGAAACATATAGCCCCGTTCCTGATAGCTGACTACCGACGAATGAAACAAAGCTGTCCGTTTATTGGCGGTGGCCAAGGCATACATCACCATCAAGGAATTGTTGATACCAAACTGTGGGAATTCTTCCAAAGAGACCCGCGCTTGGCGGTAGTCCGGACTGCTGATCAGCACCGCTGAGCGCTTGCCACCCAGCAGGAACTCAAAGTAAGACTCTCCCGTCGGCAGATGGCCGGCAATGATTTCCTGGCCCTCTTCATCCTGATGCATCTCATCGCTGAAACCCTCCGTTGAGAAGGGCATATCAACAACTTCCAAACGAAACACCACATCTTCCGTCGGATCTGTCACGAACGGCTCGTATTGCCTTAATTCGCAGAGCAGGTTCCCCTTTGTTCCCATATTCAGAGAGAACACGTGCTCCGCTACTTTATAATAATAATCTTTCATTTTTCATCAAAAAAGCGAGTTGTCAATGCTGAGTTTTTTAATAAAGTCTGCCCAGAATCTCGGCAAAGATTCCTCGCTATAGTAAGTCGGTGCAAAGGTAATAAAAAAAATGGAAATACAAAATTATTTCGCTTATTAATTGCTATACACTATTCTTTAATCAGCCAAATTGCTACCTTTATCATGGTCAGACGTGTGAATAGATGAAAAAAAGATAAATAAACTTTGTTTTTTGCGCGCTTATTCGTAACTTTGCACCCGGATTTAAGAAACATAATGGAAGTTGTACATAAAGTCCTGCCTAATAATGAGATTTTACGCGATCTCATCCAGTTGGTGAATGAAGGCCAGCGGGTGGTGTTGCCTGTAAAAGGCAACAGCATGTTACCGTTTATTATTGGAGGGCGGGAAAGCGTAGAACTTGTCAAGCCAGAGACGGTTGCTGTGGGCGACGTGGTGCTGGCTTGGATCAATGGTTGTCGCTTTGTGGTTCATCGTATTATCCGGATTGAAGGAGATAAGGTCCAGCTGATGGGTGATGGGAATCTGACTGATGACGAATATTGTCTGATGACTGATGTCAAGGCCCGCGCCGAATATGTGATTGCTCCTAATGGTAAGCGCCGGTATCTATATACAGACACAAGGCTACGCCTCTCTCGCCTATGGCGCAGGCTATTGCCTGTCAGACGATGGATCCTGGCCATCTACCGCAGGTCGTTATTGAAACTGAATATACATCTATAGGAAATATGAGACAGAAAAAAGGATTTGTGCTGCGCGAGGTGTGCGGCGAGAAAGTAATTGTGGGTGAGGGTTTGGAAACCGTGAATTTCGGCAAGCTCATCAGTCTGAACGATACGGCAGCCTGGCTCTGGGAGAAGGCCTCCGAACTGGGCGACTTTACCCCAGAACAGTTGGCCGATGAAATCTGCAAGGAGTACGATGTGGAGAAATCCAAGGCCTTGAGTGATATCACGAAGATTGTGGCCAACTGGAAGGAGATCGGTCTGATTCTCTAAGATGAAGAAATACCTGGTCTGGCTTTGGCAGAACACGAGGGGCATCCGTTTGAATATGCTGGTGCGCATCGTGGCAGGCATCGGACGCGTGGCGTTCGGACTGCTGATGGTGTGGCTCTGCAAACGGTTTATCGATGTGACCATCCGGACAGGAACGGCCGATGATATCCTGCAGATGATAGCAGCCTTGGTGGCAGTCATAAGCGGGGGTATCATTTGTCGCCAGATTTATTATTACTTAGGTGTCAAGGCCAGTGCGGTGCAGAGTACGGCCATCCGACTGCGTGTGTTTAGCCACCTGTTCCGCCGCCAGATGTTCGAGCAGAAGGAATTGCATTCAGGCGACGTCACCTCACGTTTGGAGAAAGATATCGATGTGGTGAGCAATGCCACGACTTCATTGATGCCCGACATCACCGTCACTCTTGTGCAGCTTTTGGGCGCTTTCCTGTTTATGAACATGATGGATGCCCGTTTAGCCTGGGCTTTGCTGTTGCTCACCCCCATCTTCCTCGTGGTTGGCAAAATCTTTGCCCGTCAGTTGCGGAAGATGACGCTCGATATCCGTCGCCAGGAAAGTATCATCCAGATGCTGGTGCAGGAGACGATGGAGCACAATGCGGTGCTCCGTTCCTTAGAGAGTGGCGACTGGGTGACAGGACGGCTTGACGACATCCAGCAGGACTTGAAAGGCAAGATCAACCGTCGTGCCCGTTTTACAGTGGTTTCGCGCCTGATCATTTCTTCGAGTTTCAGTTTCGGTTATATCATTGCCTTTATCTGGGGTGCTTTACAGTTGCGTTCAGGCGCCATTACCTTTGGCGTGATGACCTCCTTCCTGCAATTAGTCAGTCAGATCCAGAACCCCATCCTTCAGATGCTGAACATGCTGCCACAGGCCATTCACGCCTCTGCTAGCATCGATCGTCTGGAAGAACTGGAACAGATGGAGGCAGAAGAGGAACAATCTTCTGGCCAGCTCATCAGCGGGCCTCTTGGTGTCAGCGTCCAGGATGTCAGTTTCCAGTATGCCGATGGCGACCGCGAGGTCCTTTCCCATTTCAGTTTTAATTTCCATCCGGGTAGCAAGACGGCCCTGATGGGTATCACAGGTGCTGGTAAGACCACGCTTTTCCGCTTGCTACTGGCCCTCATCAAACCCAATGAAGGCACGATGACTGTCTATGGCCGCAAGGGAAAGGAATATATCAGTGAGAAGACGCGCTCCAACTTTGTCTTTGTACCACAAGGCAACACCCTGATGAGCGGCACTATCCGTTACAATCTCCAGTTGGCCAAGCCTGATGCCACTGACGAAGAACTTCACAAAGTGCTTCACATAGCCATGGCCGACTTCGTGTTTGAATTGCCAGAGGGCATCGACACCGAATGTGGCGAGCGCGGCGGTGGTCTCAGTGAGGGCCAGGCCCAGCGCATCGCCATTGCCCGAGGTCTGTTGCGCCCTGGCGGCATCCTGCTGCTCGACGAGATCAGTGCCTCACTTGACGAACAGACAGAGCGCGAACTCTACCGCCGTCTGTTCGAGGCCTATCCACAGAAAACCATGATCTTCATCACCCACCGCCAGTTAGTCTGCGAGTTGTGTGATGAAAAAATCTCGTTATAGTCTTACTAACTGCGAGCCCCTGAGTTCAGAGGTGTTTGCATCTGCCTGAACTGCATAGACACCAGCAATATACGTTGGTAGTGGGAGGAAAGCCTCTGTGCCGTTAATAGCCACATTCGCCTCATAGATGCGGATTCCTGAAAGGTTATATACCTTGATCTTAATGGCTTCTGACAAAGGCGTGTCCGTCACCAGACGGAGACCACCTTCTGCAGGATAGACGCGAAGCTTTGAGGGCTTGTGGAGGCTGAGGCCTTCAATCCAGTTTAATCCTAAGATATCTAACAGACCACGATAGGCATCAATCTCGCCATAGCCATACACAGTATTTGGATAGTCCATTTCCGGGTCGGGATGCTGACAGGTGCGATTGAACACTTCACGAATCTCTTCTGTTGTCAAGGTAGGCTTAGCCTGAAGCCAAAGAGCTATCGTGCCCGCTACCATCGGAGCCGACATCGACGTGCCGGTTGCAAGGCCCCAGGGGTAGTTGATGCCCTTAAACTCCGTCTCTGCCATCATGGAATAGCGGATGGGACTGTAATGATTGAAGGAAGAGATGACGTACGTGCCAGGTGCTACCACGTCTGGCTTCAGCAGGCCACTTACAGCGGGACCCGTCGAGGAATAGGGACTGATGCGCCCGATGACTGTACCCTCATGGGCATTATGAGGGTTGCCCCACATATTGATCATCGCCTCGCGATACGAGGTAGCTCCTACACAGATGACAGACTTGAAACTTCCTGGAGCAAAGATGTTATGTCCGGCCTGGGCATCTTTCCACCGAGGGTCAATCTCATTTGTCTGGAAGGCTGCCGATGACTTGCCGAATATCTCTGCATGTTGATCTCCCTCGATGGTAAGGGCCATCGGTGGCAGTTTATCCAGTGTACGGTTGCCCTGCACATAAATGAGCCATACCTCATCGGGTGGATAGGTAGAACGAGTCCTATAAAGAGATAAGGCCAAGGTGTCTTCTTTGCAAATCAGGCTGTCCGTCACTATGGTCTCGTAGGCCAGGGTATCCAGTTTAACGGTCAGCGTGTCTGAAGGCACCCCCCACTCGCCGTCATATCGGTAGAGGTGTAGTTTAGGTTGACCGCTGGTTTTGATGCGATATATGGCTCCTTCTTTTTGGCAGAGGATAAAGGCCCCAGCCTCTTTAGTCTCAATAGGCTTCTCCACATAGCTCTTCACCAATCCCTCATTACCAGCTGAAGCCACGATGATACGCCCAGGTCCGCTCAGACTGTCAAGGACAGCAGCATACAGGCTGTCCTCCTCATCGAAATAAGGGGGATAACCCTCACTAAAAGAAGCGACACAGGGCTTGCCTTGCTGTTCAGCATAGTCAAAGAGATATTTAAAGCCTAAGGCATCCATTGCAGTTGTATAGAGGTACATCTTGCTGGGCTCGAAGTAGGCCGTGTCAGACGACTCGACGTTGTTCACCAGACAAATGTCGCTGTCGAAAGCTACACCGCGATAGGGAGTATCATAACCCATGCCAGTGGCGATGCCCAAGGTATGGGTGCCGTGGGTCTGTGTCTCTCCGTCTCTGGAACGTGCATAGGCCAGCACGGCCTCTTCTCCGATGTAATCACGTCCGAGGGGGAGCGAACTGCCAATGGTATCCGTCGACAACTGATCCCAGAAGGCGCGGATACGGGTATGCGTCAAGTCACGGTTGTAGAAATTGGGATGCGTCAGGTCGAAACCGATATCCATCAAACCCACCACCACTCCCTCACCTGTATAAGCCTGATGAGTGGGAGTGGCTTCGTAGATAGGCAGGGCATTGATGATGGTGGTGGCAGTGTCGAGCAATTGGTGTGCAGAGGCATTGGCTTCGATACGTTTCACCTGTGTCTCTGCTGATAAGGCCGCAAGGTTCAAAAGCGGGATGCGGGCGATATAAATGTCACCCCATTGGGCGTATGTCTGACAACCGTATTGCTGTAGCAGCGTCTCTCCGTCGTGTACTTTGACGAAAGCTAGGATATAGTGTGGTGCGGTTTGTGAATCATGGGGACTGTCCCTCCTGTGAGAAAGGCGCTTAGCGACTGGATTACAGAGGGACTGTCCCCGTGATTCAAGTGCCTTTCGAACGAACGCTGACAACTTACTTGTTTCTGCTGTTTGCGCAATGGAAACCACACTTATGCCGAAAAGCGTCAGTATGAGCACAATACACCTGAATCTAAAATATCTGGTCATCTGATTATTGTCTTTTTACCGTTGATAATATAGATGCCTTTGGGAAGACGGTTAATGGCATCCGACTCCACTTTTCTGCCTGTCAGCGTATAGATAGCTGATGGCGTCTCGTCAGTAGTGAGAATGTTCATACCGTCTGTTGAGGAGGCATGAAACACAAACGAGATCGTACCATCATCGTGCTGGGTGATGTCTGTAATCGGTTTCGAGAGCAGATAGCTGCCTGCAGCATTGCGGTTATACATCATCGCTGCAGGGGTAGATGAGTCTGTCAGCTCGCGATTCACGAAGTCTGTAGAGTCTGTCGCCCACGGATAGGGCGCACTGCTCAGCCACCATCTGTGAAGACGTCGCGACTTATCCTGATAGGGATTACCGCCACCTCTTTCTATATAGAGGTCATACCACGCATCATAATCCAGATTGTCGGCAGTGACCAAATGGTAGTTTGGCTTGCCGGTTGTATTATTCACTACATTGCCATTCCATTTTGACTGGTTATAGTTCACATGCCAGACCAACAGTCCCTGGCCGGGAACAGAGACATCCCATCCCTGCCATTGCCGGTTTTCCAGGAGATAATACTCATCCTCCGTGTGGCGGATTAGATAAACCTCGCCACCATCAGAAACAGGTTTCATGCCTGTAATCACAGTGTCTGTGGTGAGTTCAGTCGGTGTAAGCCATCCTAACAGCATCTTTTCGAGCGGCGAGTAGTTGGGAGGACACCACCCGAGGTTGGAACCGTGACCGCCGTCCATCAGATCCCATTCGTCAACGATGGAAACGACACTTGTCGTGGATGTGGTGGGATAGATATCCGGCAGTCCCAGGCAGTGCGAGAACTCATGACAGATGGTGCCAATACCGCAGGAGGCATTGTTCGACCACAGTTCGCCGCTGGCGCTATAATTGTAAGCCTGATATCCGTCGGGGGTTGTTACCGTACTCATCGTGCCTGTGCTGGGCCAGATATAGGTCGTGAGTCCGGGCTGGTTTCCGGCATAGCCAGCATAAACAAAGATGACCTGGTTCACCACTTTGTTGCCATTCCAGTCGTAGAGCGAGAAATCTATACCAGGTTGCTGTTTTATCAAAGACCGCAAGGCCTCAAAGAAAACGCTCGTCCTGAAATCCTGACCACCATTTCCCTTTTGTGCCTTACTGTTCACTTTAATCGGGCCGTAGACATCGAACTCGAGGTTGAACAGTCCATTCGACTGATCCCTGAAATAGTCGGCCACACAACCTGCCCCATCCCGCTGATTATAACCGCTCTGGTTAAACATGGCGTCGTAGGTGGCCCTTGGGTTATCCATCTTGAAATCGCAATCGGAAAAAGACACTAAAACCACTAATTGGCGATAGGTGCGGCTCGCATTCCAGTCATTCTTCATGGCCTTTAATGGTTGGTGATCCAAAACCTGTTCCATCGCGCAGCAGGACCGCTTCTGTATCTCGACACGCTGGGCAGTGACGCCTAGTGTCAATACTAATGCTATGATGATGATAATCGTTTTTTTCATTGTGATAATATTACATAATCATGCACCTGACGAAATAGATTGCAAGCAGGTGCAGGGGGTAGAATGCATAAAAGAGATATTTGCCAATGGGACCCTGTATAAATCCGCGCTGGCCATTATAGAGGTTGATGGGAATAAACGCCAGACCAGCAATCCAACGGCTGCTGAGGAAACAGAAACCAATGGCGGCCTGAAAAATCCTGTTTTGGCGCAGAACATAGAGCAATAGGATAAAGCTGACACCATAACTCCCGTAATCAGAACAAAGGAGGATACCCGCTCCAATCATTGAGAACAGCATGATGGTAAGGCGAGTTGGCGAATATTTCCCTTCCTCCCACTTGCTCACTGCCCAAAGCGCAAGAAATCCTAAGAAGAGCGTAAAAAAGACATTTTGCCCGGCAGCAAACAGATGGCCATGTCTCACCAAGTCGTATGGTATCTCAGAGAATAGAGCAAACACCAACAGGTTGCGTCCGTACTTCATGCGGTCGTGGGTATGCAGGAAACCCTCCACTAAGAGAAAGGCAAACAGCGGAAATGCCAGCCTGCCGATGCAGCGCATCAGGAAATACCAGCTCACCTGCTTACTGCCCACAGTGAAGAGGGTAGCAGTAAAGTCATGATCATACCTTAACAGATAGGCTGCCACATGGTCGATGGTCATCGATACCATCGCTATCACCTTCAGCCAGCTGCCACTCAGCACCCGCCATCGCTCCGGCAACAAATAGACATCTATTTTATTGGTCATACCATAATGTGCTCTGTTCTACTTTTCGATGGCAAAGTTAATAATATTTTTGCGAAAGGTATTGAGGAAAATGGCTTTTTTGGCCAATTTAACAAAAAAATTAGGAAAAAAATTGTTTGTTTCGGCTTTTTGTCCTATATTTGCACCGATTTTAAGCATATAATCCAAAAAAGCGCGTATGTTTATACAAAAATTTGACGATCCGCCTTAATATATTATATATAAGGTACATATGAAGCAGACGCTGCTTCATGGGTGATGCTGGCCAAGGCCGTCCTGCGAGGGATGGGGCTGAGGCGACACTTAACAAAATTTGTGATTTTCGAAGCAAAATGTAGGGGAATATCCGCAAAATGAGCATTTTTTCGAGGTTTTTCATAAAAAAATCGGTAAAAAACTTGCACGTTTCAAATATTTACCTTAAATTTGCGGCGGATTTTATGTGAAAACGTGATAATTAACATATTTATTTAATTTTAAAACTTTTAAATTATGGACAAGAAAGAACTAAAAATGTATGTAACTCCCGCGCAGGAGATCATCTGCGAGGGGGGGGAGGTACTCGCATAGCAGTTCTACTCCCATACGCAGGCGTTCAGTATGTTGGACGGTGCGCGAATAACCGAAACAATTTTTTTATTTATAATCCAAATTAAAAACAAAAAAATGAAAAAGAATTTTAAGTTTATGCTTGTGGCTCTGTTGGCCTTTATTGCTAACATAGCCTATGCTGCAGCTCCTGCTGTCGGTGGTACATGGACTGACGACAACTTTAGCTACACAATCAAGAGTGTTGACCTCGTCAACAAAAAAGGTACTATCACCATTGCTCCCAATGGAACTCTTTCTGGTGAAGTGACCATTCCTGGCAGCGTGAATAAGAAGTATGACGATGACGTCTACACCTTCACAATGGATGAGATTCCTGATAATGCTTTCAAAGATCAGGTGAGCGTTACTAAGGTTAACTTCCCCGCTGAGTTGACTAAAATTGGTGCAAGTGCTTTCCAGGGATGTACCCTTCTGGCAGAAATCACTTTTGCTGCTAATTCCCAGTTGACGTTAATCGGTACAAAGGCTTTTGCTACAACTCAGATTGTGAACCCTGATTTCACAAACTGTGTGGTTCTGCCTGAGTTGCCTGATCTGTTGTTTACTGATGGCGTTTACGAGAATTCTTATGTTAAGACTATCAAACTTCCAACATCTGCTGTGTTCACATCTTTCGGAACAGCTCTGGCAGATCTTCCAAAACTGGAGTCAGCCAACATTTCTGAAACAAAGATTCAGATTGTTAAGGAAGGTGCATTTGATGGCACAAGTTCTGGCGTTGATGACAAGACCAAGGGTGTGCGTGCCGTTGAACTTCCAAATACAGTGAAGACGATTGAGAAGGCAGCTTTTGAGGGTTCATTGATTACTGATTTGACCATCAACGTGGATGCAATTCTTGAAGATCCTACACTATCTATTGGTAATAATTCCGATGCAATTTATGGAATTTCAAAAACAACGCTGAAAAAGCTCACGCTGAAAGGTGAACTGAAAGGTAAGGTTAGTGCGTTTGCATTTAATGGCAATACTGCTCTGACAGAAGTTAATATGGAGGAGATGACCTTTGCTTCGAAAGGTCAGATTATGACAGGAGCATTCTACAATTGTACAGGCCTCACGAAAGTAACCCTCGGTGATATTGATCATAATGGCAATGATAGTCAATTTACAGTTAACAATAACGCTTTCTCGGGATGTACAAAGTTGGCTACGGTTGTGATTGGTAACATCGACACAAAGGGTGCAATTGGTGAGTTAGCTTTTGGTAAGAATTTGGAAACTCTGACTATCGGTGACGTAACAAAGGCTGGTGCTATTGCTGCAAATGCATTCGAATTTGCAAACGCGAAAACAACGGTTAAGATCGGAAAGGTTCTGAACGAGAATCCTGCTGGAACATCATATGTATTTGCCTTGAATTCTTTCAAGTTTACTGCAAATGATGCGAAAACAAAACCCGTAACTGTTACTATTGGTGATGGTACGAAGGCAATTGACTCTAAGGGTAAGGTATTCGTTGCAAGTGCATTCCAAGGTAACTATATTAGCCAGTTGACTTTCAACGGTGCAATTATTGAAAAGGGTCTCGATGAGGCTTTGGTTGCTACAACGAAATTCTATGGTCTTGATTTCAATGGTACTATTGCCACCAACGGTATTTGTTCTGATGTCTTTAACGGTGTAGATGCTAAGGGTCTTACAACCGTTAACTTCAATGGCGAATTGGCTCCTCTGGCTGTTTCTGCTCATGCATTCCTTATTACATCTGCTTATAACGCTGCTAAGGTCCCCCTGCTGACTGTTAATTATACATCAGCTACTCATGCTAACACTACAGCTTCTGGTATCCCCTTTGCTCAGACAACTTTCGCTGATGCTGCAACCGATAACCGTGACGTTCAGTTGAATGTTACCAATGCAGCTCTGAAGGCTACTATTATTTCACTTCAGAAAGATCCTGCTGATGCATATGACGTGATTTTCCGTGTGATGCTTGTTCCTGAGGCTCCGTCTAACTTCTTCAATGTTTACAATGACAACAACAATGACGGAACTTCTTACGGACGTATCCTCTTGGAGGGTGGTAAGAAGTATAAGATTGACCGCCGCCCGATTGGTGAGGATGTTGACAAGATTGACCAGACTGGTATCACCTACAACCTCTATGTAACTTATAAGGAAGAGGATGACGCTAGCAAGATGACATTACTGAATATGCTGCCGATGGTTTCTACTGACGGATTCTACTATGTTGATGTACCTGCAGGACAGGATCTCGTGGTTCTTGTTAAGGCTACTAAGACCAAGGCTGAGGATGGCAACGTTACCAAGATGTGGTATGAGGAAATTGCTTCAATTCCCGCTGGCAAACAGAAGGCTAATGTCTACAATGGTGATGGTAGTATGAAGGTTGCTTCTGCAGTGGTTACCAACCAGCAGCTGCGCGATGGTAGTGGTGATCCGTTGCCCTATGTATCATATTATTCGGATCCGAAGACTACAACCTCTGATGCTCTGACAAAAACCATTCTTGAGGCTAACAATGTCTATCTGCTGACCAATCCTGCCAACTTCGGTGGTGTGAAGGCTGTAGCAATTGATTATGAGAAATATACAACTCCATTTATTAATAAGGAGAACTTCTATGCTCTTGGTAAGAAGTACGGTGCTGCACCCGCACGTATGATTATCAACTGGATTGATGAAGGCGAGGCTACTGCTATCTATGCTGTTAAGACTGGTAAGGTTGTTGGTGCTGAGAATGATGCTATTTACAACCTGCAGGGTGTCCGCGTAAATAATGTTAAGAAGGGTATCTACATCCAGAACGGCAAGAAGGTAGTCGTTAAATAATTTAAATAATATGAACGTGCAGAAGGCTGTCGAAATGACAGTCTCTGCACTTTCAAATAATAATGAAAATATCTTAAACATATGAGCAAGAAACTTTATGAAATGCCTGAGATTGAGATCGTAGAGCTGGAAACAGCTGGTTTTTTAGCTGGATCAATCAATGATGATAATGATCCCGGTTCTCTTAATGGAGGCAAAGATAACGGTGAAGGTGGTGAAAACTTCGATCCCAACTTATTCTAAACAAATTATATGGAAACAACCATACAATTGTATTAATCATTTAATTGAGGTGCGCTGTCGCAATACTGCGCACCTCATTTTATTTAAAGTGGCCGAGAAGGAATCTATACATTGGTATGTATTGCGAGCTATATTTCGCAGTGAATTAAAAGTAAGAGACGCACTACGTCACTCTGGCTTTCATTGTTATGTTCCGATGAAATATGGCATAGAAACACAACGTGGACATAAGGTCCGCCGTTTAGCACCTGCTATCACAGAATTAGTATTTGTGCAAGCCACATCCTCTGCCATCAATGATTTTAAGCTTAGATCCAAAGAAACCGTCTATTGGCTAACTAGGCCATCCGGGAAGGGACGAGAGAAAATTACTATTCCTGACAAGCAAATGGATGACTTCATCCGTATCACACAACAAAACGAACATGCTGTGACCTATTTCCGTCCAGAGGAAATAAATCTTCACATAGGCGACCATATCTTCATCCATGGCGGGCCTTTCGATGGTGTAGAAGGCACATTATTAAAGATCAAAGGCAAGCGGGATAAACAACTCTTAGTTTCTATACCAAATATTGTGTCAGCCGCCATAACCATTCAGCCAGAAATGGTGCAACTGGTATCCAAGAAAACTGCTAAAAGCACAAACGTTTATCGGGACAGCAAGGAACTCATCCGTCTTACTCACCAAATGCTTATAGCACCGCCAGATATGGTCAGCCAAGAACATGAGTACAATATGCTATTTAATGAGATCTCAAGACTTTATAATTCTCTGCAGGGTATAAAAGGCTACCTGCCCAGTCTGGAAGGACAGATTTCTATTTCCTTGCTAATGGCTGAACGTGTCCTTGGCACCACCAACGAAACCACTCGACAGCGTTGCAACGCAGCCATCTCACACCTACGTCCAAGTAAACTCCGCGATCAGTTGTATAATGAATTGGCGAAACTTGAATAAAATTATGATTCGCAATAATTTTTTCACTTTTCACTTTTCACTTTTCACTTTTTTTTTGTACCTTTGCAGTGACTATGATGTGCATATGACTCATAGTGATTAACATATCTGACTTTTAAATTACGTAACACCTTGATATTCAGTTGTTTGATAAAGGCGTAACGAACCAAGATTGTGTTCCCTTCACAATTTTGGCCATGGATACGTGACTTAAGCATAATTCGTATAATTCGTATAATTCGTAGTTTTATGTCTGACGAAAAGAAAATTAGTCTCGAAGCGTTAGAGGACTATTTGGTTAAAGATCAAGAGAAGTCTTCTTTTTTCAATTTTTCGAATTTGTGGACTATCATTGTCCTCAACTGGCAGTGGTTTTTGTTGTCGCTGCTTATTTGTATGTTGAGTGGTTGGCTTTATCTGCGTTACACGATGCCTACATACCAGATGTCTGCCCGTGTCCTTATCAAGAGCGACAATAGTAAAAGTTCCAATGTATCACAGGTGCAGTCAGAGACCCAGGAATTCGGCTTTTTGAGCAATTCTACTGGTATTGAGAATGAAGTGGAGGTGCTTCGTTCGCGAGTCTTGCTCCGTGAAGTGGTGAAGGATCTGAAGCTTTATGTGGAATATCGATTAGTAGGTCAGATCATCAAACCTCTGATCTATCAGACTCAGCCTCTGAATGTTGAGTTGGATCCTATTCATCTTGATAGTCTTGATAAGACCCTGTTGCTGGGGAGTCGTAGTATCGTTATGGAATTATCAAAGGCAGGTGACTATTATATAGTAAACGGCCAGTTATTGCCTGACAATAAGACCTTCGCCAAGAAATTCAAATCCTTGCCGGCCTCTTTTAAGACACATTATGGCGTGTTGACATTCACGGTTAATGGAGCTAGTCAGATGAAGGAAGATGAAACGTATGAGATTCTTTTGTCACCGCCTATGCAGGTGGCTACGCGTTATCTGAATGCCTTGAGTGTTGACCCTGTGTCGAAACAGACTTCCGTTGCCCGATTGACAGTGAAAGACGAAAATTATCAACGCGGTATGGATTTCTTACGCCACCTCGCCCTCTGCTATAATCGCCAGGCTAATGCCGACAAGAATGAGATAGCCCTGCGTACGGAGGAGTTTATCAATGACCGTATGGCAAAGATTAATGCAGAGTTAGGCAGCACTGAGGGAGCTTTGGAGGAGTTCAAGCGTCGGAATGCGGTGACAGACTTGAATGTGGATGCCTCGCAAAGCGTACAGATGTCGAGTGAATACTCTTCCCGACTGTCACAAGCCAACAGCCAGATTCAGATGCTCGACTACCTGCGGGAGTTTGTGAATAATCCTGCTAACAAGAATCAGATTATTCCTTCGAATGTAGGTCTGACTGATGGCGCTTCTACGCAGTTGATTGCCAACTATAATCAGGCTGTGCAGGACCGCAACCGTATGTTGAAGGCAGTCAGCGAACAGGCACCTCAGGTGCAGACCATTACAGCCACCATCAATGAATTACAATCGAGCATTCAGACGGCTCTGTTACAGGCCCGGAAGTCGGCAGATATCGCTCGTCAGGGTATCCAGTCGGAGTATGCCAAGTATCAGGGACGTGTTTCGGCAGCCCCTATCCAAGAACGTGTGTTGACGCAGATAGGCCGTCAGCAGGATGTGAAGTCGGGTCTCTATCTAATGCTCCTGCAGAAACGTGAAGAGAATAGCATTGCCTTAGCTGCTACGGCAGATAAAGGTAAATTGCTCGACGAACCGCTGTTTGAAGGTAAGGTCAGCCCAAAGGCAGCTGTGATTCTTTTTTTGAGTTTAGTAGCTGGTATCTTTATTCCTGCTATCGTCCTGCTTCTCATCAACCTCTTCCGCTATAAGATTGGCGGGCATGATGATGTGGAGAGGTTGACATCGCTGAATATTGTGGCAGATGTGCCAGTGGTTAGTGAAAGTGTGAAGGAAGCAGCAGGCATTGTGGTGAAGGCGGATCGCAATCATCAGATTGATGAAATCTTCCGCTCTATGCGAACAAACATCCAGTTTATGATGAAGGAGGACGAGAAAGTCATCCTATTCACATCGTCAGTGCCTGGCGAGGGCAAGACGTTTAACGCAGCTAACCTCGCGGTGTCGTTTGCGCTCTTAGGAAAGAAAGTGGTTCTCTGTGGCTTGGATATTCGTAAGCCGGCCTTGGGACGGTTGTTTGGTGTCTCGGAAAAGAAGGAAGGTATCACCACACTGCTAAGTCGAGATAAAGTGGCTTCGTACGACGAACTCCAGGAGGTAATTGTGCCATCAGGTGTAAACGACCATCTTGACCTGCTGTTGGCAGGACCTATACCGCCGAACCCCACAGAGCTGTTAGCTCGAGGGAGTTTTGACCGGGTGATGGCTTTCCTACGCGAGCATTATGATTATATTATCTTAGATACGGCGCCCGTGGGTATCGTGAGCGATACGTTGCAGATCAGTCGTGTTGCAGATCTCACGGTCTATGTCTGCCGTGCTGACTATACACCGAAATCTAATTTTGCGCTACTCAATGGTTTGGCAGATGAAAAGAAAGTGCCTAATCCCTGTATTATCCTCAACGGCATCGACATGTCGAAGCGTAAATATGGCTATTACTATGGCTATGGTCGCTATGGCAAATATGGCCGCTATGGCTATGGCAAGTACGGATATGGCAAATACGGGTATGGAAAATATGGTCATTACGGCACCTACGGCCAGTACGGCCGCTACGCCAACTCTCACTACGGCAATAAAGATGACCATTCCATCAAGCGCTAACATCTTCCCTCTTCCATCATACATCATACATCATGACAATCGCAGTTGATTTCGATGGAACCATCGTCGAGCACCGCTATCCAGATATCGGTCCTGAAAAGCCCTTCGCTGTCGAGACGTTGAAAATGCTTGTACGCGACCGGCACCAGTTGATACTATGGTCTGTACGACAGGGCAGGCTTTTAGACGAGGCCATAGCCTGGTGCCGTGATCGCGGTTTAGAGTTCTGGGCCGTCAATCGTGACTTTCCCGAGGAGAATGTCGAAACGAACGAGCATTATTCGCGCAAGCTCAAGGTCGATCTCTTTATCGACGACCGTAACCTCGGTGGTCTGCCCGATTGGGGCATCATCTACCGTATGATCAGTCAGAACAAGACCTGGCCCGACCTCCTCGAAGAAGCCTCTCTCTCAGATTTTGATTCTCACCGTCCTCCTCAGAAGAAACACTGGTGGCAGTTCTAAAACTTGAATTAAGGATATTATGTTGTATTATTCAAATTCGTTTCTAAAATATTTGTTCTAATTAGTGATAATTATGGTAATTCGTTTCTAAAAATACTCCAATATGAAAAAGTATAATATCTTATTTCTTTCAGCCCTGATAGTTTTGTTGTGTAGTTGTGGCAGCACAAAGGAAATTGCGTATTTTCAAAACGCCCAGTACATCGACTTTGAGCAGTCGAAGTATCTTTATGATGCGAAGATCATGCCCAAGGACATTCTGACCATCACCGTGACAACCGTCAATCCTGAAGCGGCAATTCCCTTTAACCTGACAGTCCCTACAACTTTGTCTCAGAACCAGCGTTCCACTTATAACCAAAGCCTTTTGCAGTCTTACTTGGTGGATAATAACGGACAGATTGAATTCCCTGTGGTTGGTTCAGTTACAGTTGGTGGTCTGACAAAGTCCGACTGCGAGAAACTCATCCTCTCGAAAATCAAACCCTACTTGAATGAAAATGAGCGTCCGGTGGTAACGGTGCGTATGTCGAACTATAAGATTTCCGTCCTTGGCGAGGTGGCCCATCCCGGAATGTTTACTGTTAGCAATGAGAAGATAAACATTCTTGAGGCTCTGGCCCAGGCAGGCGACCTGACTATCTACGGTGTGCGCACCAACGTGAAACTTATTCGTGAGGACGAGAATGGTAAGAAACAGATTTATTCGCTTAACCTCAACGATGCCAGTCTTGTCAGCTCTCCATACTACTATCTCCAGCAGAACGATATCGTCTATGTGGAACCCAACAAGGTAAAATCGCGTAACTCAAATGTGGGAAACACAACAGGTCTTTGGCTCACTGGCACCAGCATTCTGATCTCTTTGGCCTCCCTGCTCTATAGTATCCTGAAGTAAACATGTCTCAGTATCATCATCGTTCTGAGAGTGCAACACGTCACTCCCAAGAAAGAAAATATCGCCGCATCGAATGGATGCGTCGCGCCAAACGCTGGTTGCGTAAGAGCCTGATAGTCATCATTATTTTCCTTGTTCTCGCCGTCATTCTTTCTTACATCTTCATCACCAAGCCTTCCGAACCCCAAGATATTGAGGTCCACAAGACCTTGCTGGAGAGAATTTAAAGAAATATTTGGCCGTTTGATTTATCGAATGATTTGTTACGCAAGACTGTGCAAATGCTTTTAGATGGAGGAAAGCAGATAAAAGATATTGCCAAGAGTCTGGGCAAAGGGAAATAGGATATGTGCCTGGCTATCAAGTTCGTGTCAATGGGATATTATCCAAATATGATGATAAAACAAATAGATGTAAGGAGAATAAAATAATGTTTCAGTTAAAAGGCAGCAGGCTAATAGCTGCCAATACGGCTATCTCGTATAGTCGCACGGTGATTTCTATAGTCTTTGTCCTTTTTAGCAGCCGATGGGTCTTAGAAGCCTTGGGAACTATAGACTTCGGATTGAACAGTTTGGTCGGTTCTATTATGGCGATAGTGTTATTCTTAAACACGGTATTGGCAAATGGAGATGCACGATTCTTTGCTTTGGGGATAGGTCAAAATAACCAGACAGAGCTAAATAAAGTATTTAACACATTATTGTCGCTTCATATTGCCTTGCCATTAATAGTTTCGACAATAGGGTTTTTGATTGGAGAATTCATTATTAGATATTATCTTGTCATCCCACCTGAACGGTTACAATCTACATTAATAGTATTCAGAATAGGCATTTTTGTTTCACTGCTGAACATGATGACAGTACCATTCTCTGCGCTGTTTGTTGCTAATCAGAACATATTAGAATCCTCTCTCATATCACTTTTCCAAACATTCTTGTTGTTCATAAGTGCTTATTCGCTGAGATTCTTTTCTGGTTCTTCCGACAAACTTATCATTTATTCCATCATGGTTTCACTGGTATATATTATAGTTAGTGCGATTATGGTTGTACTTTCATGTCGAAAATATGAGTGTACGAAAATCAGAACGGATTACTTCTTCAACAGAAGGCTTTCTTCGGAAGTGATAAGATTTTCTTTTTGGAATATGCTAGGTGATTTTGGTCATTTAATTAGAACACAAGGAACCTCCATTATTGTCAACTTGTTTTTTGGTCCTTCTGGTAATGCAGCTTTGGGCATAGCCAATCAAGTAGCTATACAGTCAGCTAATCTTACAAATGCAATGATTTCCTCAACAAGACCTGAGATATATCGCCGTGCGGGGGAAGGAAATCTTCAGTCTGCCATGTTTTTATCAAACCTTACATCAAAGATTGGACTCTTCCTTATTTTGGCAGTAGGAGTTCCTGTAATATTGAATCTCGATGATTTATTGAAATTGTGGCTGGTTAATGTACCTACGGGTGCAGGAACCCTCTGTGAATGTTTTATCATTATGTTTGTGATTGAAAAGATGGCAGTAGGACAGGGTTCTTATCTTTGTGCTATAGGGAAAGTGGCACTCGTAAATGTCCTGATAATGTTTTTTTATTCATCGGCCTTGATTTTTCCATTTTGTGGACTAATCCAACTGGGAATAGGAGGAATAGGTATTTCATGCATTTTATCTATGATTCTTTCCAGATGCTCTATTTTATATTGTATGGGGAAATATACTGATTTTAGTCTTGTATCATATATGAAATCAACAGCTGCCCCTGTTTTATTGTTAAGTCTTATTCTTTATGCTTTTGTCCAATTCAAGATAGAATTGCATTCTAGCTCAATAATGGAGCTGGCTGTTAATGGAGCAATAGTGTTTGTAATAACTGCTTTTATAAGTATGTTTTTGCTATTTAAAAAGAAGGAAAGGTTGAAGATTTTTCATTTGCTGTTTGTAAAGAAATGAGGATAATCCATTTTGTGTAATCCTTCTATTGTCAATATAGTTAATGTTGTAAGTTGTCAATTCGAGATCCAGACGGAAGCGGAGAGGGTGAGTGAAGAGAGTAGAAACCAGTCTATTCCACCGTTTGTAAGTCACTGGTTGCAGTACTCGAATCGCTTGTAATCAAGCACTTATTATTAAATAATACTACACTCCCCGAAATTTTGAGTGGATTTATTGTAACGTTGCACATGAGAACGTATATAATACTTTGATTGTTACAAATTCTCCTGCAGGTGTGCGAAAGACACGTTTTTGTGCTATGAATTATTCAGGTAAAAAAATTTAAAAGTTTATTTTTGCTTAGTCGCTTAAGTTGGCAAAAATGGCCCAAATGTTGACTTTCAATCCTGGACGTCAAAACTGACAGCTTCCCTTAAGTATTATGCATAACTATTTCATATGTAGTAATCCCTATACTGTAGAGTAAAAAGTGATGAGAAGGTTTTGTTTCTTGCACCCAGGCGTTAATAGCTTAGATGATTTTAAGAAATACGTTTACGCCGATGATTTTATAGATGGCATTGATATTGTTTGGGATCTGGACAACCCGGAAGTCTGTATCGCAACAGAGCATATTTACTTCAACCGCACTTATTGGAACTTATTCAAAAGACTATCACAAACCTCTGTTATTAATGTCTTCTATTCAATAGAGGCGATATCTGTAGACTTTAATCTTTTCGATATAGGTATAACATTTGATAGTTCTCTTGGGGGAGAACGCTTTTGCCAAGTTCTTCCACCAGAAGATTTTTTTGATAGTTTTATCTCAAAGAGGGAAAATGAAATTGAGTCAAAAGAACAAGCACGTGAATTATTAAGGGGCAGAGCCTTCTGTAACTTTCTCTATTCAAACTACAATGCCCATCCAATGAGAGACAAACTTTTTTATCAGATATCCAAATACAAAAAAGTAGATTCTTTAGGAAAGCATCTTAATAATGTGGGAATGACAGGGACAGGGTGGTATGGTCATTCATCGGAATGCGTGAAGATAAAGAGTAGATATAAATTTTCTATTGCTTGTGAGAATGCTTGGTTTCCTGGTTATACGACGGAAAAACTTTTGACAAGCCTTGAAGCTCATACCGTCCCTATTTATTTTGGCAATAAAGATGTGGCAGCTGATGTTAATCCTCTTTGTTATATAAATGTTATGGAATATAAAACCATTGAGGACGTAATAGCCAAGATAATTGATATTGACACGGATGATGACCTTTGGTGTGAGATGATTTCACAACCTTGGTATCTTCCTATGCAGCAGAAACAAAAAGAAGAGCGCCGAATCAATTACTACAACATGATACGAAAGTTATTCACAGAAGATTTAAACCTTCTCAGATATAGAGGCAATGGAACCATGGAATATAAATACCATGATTTTTTCTATAGGAAAGGAATAAGGAACAAGTATAGTATGATGTGTGACATGTTTGAAAAGAAAATAAAGAATGAATGGCTCAAACGCCTGTTTTTTTAACAGAACAATAGTAATGCTTTCATTTAAAGAATATATTGAACAACCAAGATTATTACTACTGTCTTTACTACATCATTTCGGATTATGGATTCCAGACAAATGGTTTCTCCAAATTATGTATTATTTATATATTGGTAGGCATTTAAATTTGAATAATCCACAAGCATTTAGTGAAAAGCTACAATGGCTAAAATTGTATAACCGCCGGCCAGAATATACTATCATGGTAGATAAATATGCTGTAAAAGATTATGTAGCAGGAATTATCGGAAAGGAATATATAATTCCAACGCTTGGTGTATGGGATAAACCTGATGCTATAGACTATATTAATCTTCCTCAGAAGTTTGTTTTAAAAACTGCTCATGGGGGAGGAAGTTGTGGAGTGTTGATTTGTAAGGAAAAAAGTCACTTGGATAAAGCAGGAATAGTTAAGTATTTTAAAAAGGTTTGGAAGCAGAATATATATAATAGTTTTCGCGAATGGCCTTATAAAAATGTCCCCAAAAGAATAATGGCCGAAAAATATTTGGAAAGTGAAAATGGTGTGTTAGATGACTATAAGGTATTATGCTTTTCAGGAAAAGCAAAACTAATAGAATATCATGCCAATCGTTTTGGACCCAATCACACTCAGGATTTTTATGACACCAATTGGAACAAAACAAGCCTTTCTCAAGGCGGTTTTAACACGGTTTCCAACCTTGTTGTTGACCGCCCAACTTGTTTAAAAAAAATGTTGGAATTAAGCGAATCACTCGCAAAAGGTATTCCTATGTGTAGAATAGACTGGTATATTGCAAAGCAGAAATTGTATTTTGGAGAAATAACTTTTTTTGATGCAAGCGGTTTTGAACCTTTTGACCGTGAGGAAGATGAAATAATGCTTGGCTCATGGATAGATTTGTCATTATGTAATTAATTAAACTCATTTTTTTGATGTTCGAGATATTTGAAGAAAAGGAATCTCAGGTGCATTCTTATTGTAGGAATTTCCCTATTTTGTTTCACCATGCAAATAATGCAGAGCTGTTTTCAGCAGATGGAACCAAATATATAGATTTTTTTGCGGGAGCAGGAGCAATCAATTACGGTCACAATAATCCATATATTAAGAAGGCCATTATGGACTATCTTTCAGAGGACAATGTGATTCACGCACTTGATATGTATACTGTAGCCAAGCAAGATTTCCTGAAGTCTTTTGTAGACTTAATCTTGCAACCGCGGCAGCTAAACTACAAGGTTATGTGCTGTGGTTCAACAGGGACCAACGCAGTAGAAGCAGCATTAAAGCTGGCCAGAAAAAACACCAAGCGTACTCATGTTATCTCATTTCATGGGGCTTTTCATGGTATGACAATAGGAAGTCTTGCTTGCACAGGGGAACGATATGCCCGCGAAGGGGCAGGAATCCCTTTGGGAGATGTAACATTCGTACCTTATAGTCATCAATTGGGAGGTTGGAGGCAATCACTGTCTTACTTGGAATATTTATTGAATGATGATCATTCGGGTGTGCCCCTTCCCGCTGCAATCATCTTAGAGACGGTTCAGGCAGAAGGTGGCGTTAATGTTGCTGATGTTGAGTGGTTAAAGGGTATCCGACATCTTTGTGATAAATATGGGATACTTATGATTTGTGATGATATTCAAGTTGGAAATGGCCGTACAGGGTCGTTTTTCTCATTTGAACGGGCTGGTATTGTTCCTGATATTGTTGTCCTCTCCAAATCTATCAGTGGATTCGGCATTCCCATGTCTCTTCTGCTGATTAAGCCAGAATATGATATATTTGGTCCGGCAGAACATAACGGGACATGGCGTGGCATACAATTGGCTTTTGTGGGTGCCAAGGCTGCCTTTGAGTATTATAATACTAATAGACTTGATATGTGTGTTAAGGATAGGGAGAAGATCATTGAGGATTATTTGACCAACGAAATACTGACAATAGATTCGCGCCTGCAAATAAGAGGCATTGGTATGATATGGGGGATTGACTTTTCTGCAATAGATTATAGACTGTCAAAGCGAGTCATGCAGGCCTGTGTCGATAATCATTTAATTATAGAAAGGGCGGGCTCGTTCGACAATGTTGTAAAAATACTGCCTCCATTAACAATTGAGCAGGAGAATCTCCTAAATGGCCTTGATATTATTAGGAAGTGTATCAAGAAAGAGATAAACCATTAACGATTTCTTGTATATTTGCATCAATGTTTTTTCTTGGGAAGTACGTTTGTCATATTTACATAGTTCTCTGGATGATATATTATCTTCAAAGGCTATTGATGATTGAGGGTAGTATAGCTCGTATGATATTGGTATTGCTATTAGTAATGTCATTCTTTACATTTTTCCAAGTTAATATGTTTTATAGAAGAGGCCCTTATATCAAGTGGCTGAATGTTATGCTTGTGGTTCTGTCTATTTATGGTGTTATACCTATTATAGGTGAATGGACGATGACGGGAAGTGGCAAGGTTGGCGTATCATGGATGACATATTTATATTTGCAAAATGTCTATATATCAATACTTCCTATCTATTTTTTTTATTATTATGCTTTGACAAGGCAAATGACATCATCCAACTTATTTTTTATATATGCGTTATTTTTACTATTTAATATCGTGATGTATTACCAGAATTACTATTCTGTGTCCAAATATTATGATTTGGAAGAGATTACCAATAATGCGGGTTACTTTTTTGTACCATTAATACCGATGCTTCAGCTTTTGAAAATAAAGGATATTTGGAAATTCATTCTTTTAATTATCATTTTCGGCTATTTGTTAATGGCTATGAAAAGAGGAGCTATCATGGTTGGAGTGGTGATGATAATTATTTTTATGATACATCATTTCAAGAATGTGTCAATGAGGCATAAGTTTTATCTTCTTTGTTTGTCTGTTTTCGTACTTTTTGCTATCTCTTATTTTACGATTGTCTTATATGCAGATAGTGATTATTTTCAAGGGCGTATTGAACAAACCTTGTCAGGCGACTCAAGCGGCCGAAACGAAATGTATCGTTCTTATTTGACATATTTCTTAGAGAGGACTTCTGTCTTAGAATTCCTGATAGGAAATGGTACGAACTCTACCTATGTTTTATTTGGAGACTATGCCCATAATGATTGGATAGAATTTGCTATTAATCAAGGTGTTATTGGCATCCTGATGTATTTGGTTTATTGGATTTCCTTTATTTGGGAATGGAAGAACTATTGTGGCGATAAAAACTATAGGAACACCTTAGGAAACATCATTATTGCTTATTTTCTGATAGCCTTTTTTTCTATGTCGTTTGATGGAATGCCGATAGCTGCAGCATTCTGTATAGGATATTGTTTGGCTATAAATGAAAGGGCAAAGACTGCGATCCTGGCAAAAGAATTGAAGAGTCAAATACTTAATGGCAAGAATACTTCTTTTGATTGATAGTCTGGGGGCTGGGGGGGCTCAGCGTCAGATAGTGGGATTGGCAATACTATTGCAGGAGAGAGGATATCAGGTGAAAATCATCTATTACCATCCCGACTATTTTTATCGGGTATATCTGGATGAGCATGATGTTGAGAATGAGTATGTTGATGAGGCTAAGAATAATGTTAAACGTTTTTTCTTGATAGTACATGCTATCAGGAAATACAATCCGAAGATAGTTATTAGTTTTCTTGACAAGCCAAATATGATCGCCTGCCTGCTGAAGTCTATTGGAATGAAGTTTCGATTGATTGCTGGTGAGAGGAATACCACACAGTTTTTGAATAGAAGTGAGAAGCTCAAATTTAATTTTCTGAAGAAGGCCGATATCATCGTACCAAACTCCTTTTCACAGGAACGACTTATTAAAACCCATTTCCCTCACTTGAGTCATAAAGTGCATACTATTGTCAATTTTGTGGATTTAGAAACCTATTGCCCCAAACCAAATAAGAAAAGAGGCAACATAATCATTGTAGTAGCTTCAGCATGGGCGCCCAAAAACACCTTGGGATTAATAGAAGCCGCAAAGATAATGAAAGAACATGGCTATTCTTTTATGATAAGATGGTTTGGCGTTTACGAAAAGACTCCCTATGAAAAGGAATGTCAGGTAAGAATAAGGAAATATGGATTAGAGGATGTTTTTCAATTATTGCCTAAAACGGTGGTTATTGCTCAAGAATACCAAAATGCAGATTATTTCTGCTTGCCATCTTTTTATGAAGGAACCCCGAATGCTTTGTGTGAAGCGTTGGCATGCGGACTTCCTGTCATCTGTAGTGATGTATGCGACAATGGTATTTATATCAAAGAAGGGGCCAATGGCTTTCTCTTTAACCCTCATATTGTTTCAGAAATGGCCGATAAGATAGAAAAAGCTTTATTGTTGTCTGACGAACAATATTATGGCTGTTGTAAGGTAAGCCGCGAGGTGGCTGAGACCTGTTTTTCAGAAGAAAGATTCGTTGAGGAGTATAATAATTTGCTGATTCATGAGTAAACGGTTCATACGCGATAATAAAATAGTCCGTGGCCTGTATTTCCTTTATACGAATTATTTTGGAATGAATAGGGCAAAGTTCGGAAAAATTGGCAAGCATGTCATTATATCACCGCCTTACTCTATCTGTAATCAAAGGAATGTTTATATCGGTGACCATGTAGGTATTTTATCAAATGCCTTTATCTCTGCAATTCATGCCAAATTTGTGATAAAAGGGAATTGCGCTATAGCGGAACACTTGACTGTCCATACAGGAAATCACGCGCGAATGAATGGATTGTTTGTAACAGATATCGCAGACAAGAATAAACCGAAAGGATATGATGAGGATATCGTGATTGAAAAAGACGTATGGATAGGGTGCAATGTAACCATACTTAGTGGCGTTCATATAGGGAGGGGGGCAACCGTTGCTGCAGGTGCAGTGGTAAACAAGGACATTCCGCCATATTGCATTGCAGGAGGTGTGCCTGCAAAACCTATCAAGTTTTATTGGACTATTGATGAAATTATACAGCATGAGTCCAAACTATATCCAAAAGAAGAACGGTATTCAAGAGAAGAACTTGCTGATATCATAAGAAATAGCGAAGTATAACGATGGTTAAGATACTTGGATTGTTTCCTTTAAAGGGAAATGGTGGCATTGTCTCATGGGCAAATAGTGTTATTTCCTCCTTTTCAGATGGGGAATTCCAGTTGATAACTGTTGATACAGCACCGGATCAAGACTTCATAAAGAACAGGGGATTCACAAAGCTCTTTTATAGTGCAAAGGCCTTAGTTAAAATACTCTTAAATACAAGAAAAGCGATCAAAGATAATCCTGATATAAGGATTATGCATATTACGACAAGTGGTGACATGGGAACGCTTAGAGACCATCTAATGGTTCGCCTATGCCAGAAAAAGAACATTAAATGTATCATGCATTGCCATTTTGGGAGTGTGAAATATTTCTATACAAACAAGGGCGTTTGGAGTCGGTTATTCAGAAAGAATCTTGAAACGTTTGACCAGATATGGGTACTTGACAATCATTCTGCATCTTTCCTCCGATCTATTCTTCCGACAACAATTGACAAGATAAAACTGACTCCAAACAGTATCGAGGTCCCAAGTATGATTGAGATTAAACCATGTGACTTTAAGAAAGTAGGGTTTGTCGGGAATATTACAGTAACTAAAGGTATTTTTGAACTCATCAAAGCTTTTAAAGAATTGGATGGTGACACACATCTTTACATAGCTGGTGTAGGTTCAGAGGCAGATATTAATCACATGATAGAATTGGCTGGCTCTAAAATGGATCAGAACATCCATTTTTTAGGAAAACTCTCTAACCAGGATGCAGTCAAACTGATAGAATCATTAGACATTCTTTGTCTGCCGACTTATTTTGAGGCTTTTCCCATATCCATATTAGAAGCCATGAGCAGAGGGAAAATGATTATTACATGTCCTAAAGGTGCTATACCAGATATGCTGGCATTACCTGACGGTTCTTTGTGTGGCCTTTTGGTGCCAGACAAAACTGTTCATGAGTTGGCGGATGCCATTAAATGGTGTCAGAACCATCTTTCTGAAGCATTTGAAATACGCAAAAAGGCATACGAGAAAGTAAAGACTTGCTATCGCAAAGAGGTCGTTTACGATATTTATCGTCAAAATTACAGGAAATTGTTATATGGGTAAGAACCTGCCAATTCTGATGACGGCTTCTGTCAGCACACAAGGAATGAAAGGGGCGAGATACACCGATCTCGAGCGTGAGCAGATGTATATTGGGGCACTGTCATATTATCTCCATGACCTATTGAGTAGCGACCCGCAACAAAAGATTGTTTTCGCCGAGAACTCGGGGTGGGATCTGAATCGCCTAAAGACTGCTTTGTCGGGATACGACATAGACAGAGTAGAGTTTATTGCATTGCCAAAAGAGGCTTTCGACATCTCACGTGGAAAAGGCTATAACGAATTGCTGCTAATTAATCTGGCGATTGAAAAATCGGCAACCATTCAGGAGCGTGGCGCTTTTTTCAAGGTGACTGGCCGCTATCCAATTTATAATCTCTCCCACTTCATCAGAAAAACATCAGAAGCGTTAGAAAGAGGTGTAGCTTTCTATTGCGATGTGAAAGACCATTGTATTTTCGATATGCTACATTTGGGATGGTGTGGTCACTCTGCCGATGCCAGGCTTTTCGCAGTGAAGGTCTCATATTACCAAAAGCATATCGGTTGTAAGTATCGTGAGTTAAACGATTATGACGGTCATTTACTTGAAGGACTTCTTTTTCAGGATGTGAAACAGGCATACGGAAAAGGTATAAACAGATTTACTGGTGCAGTTGCGGATGGAAAAATCATAGCTCGATTCTCACGAGAACCTGTATTTGGCGGAATGGAAGGTAGCATGATTGATGCAGTTTCTTTTTCGGCAGACCAGAATTCTTTAAAAAATAAGATAAAGCGTCTGATTGGTAATGGTTTCAGGCTTTTTCTTCCTTGGATATGGATATGAAGCATCCTGTTATTAGCATTATCATCCCGATCTTCAATCAAAAGAAGTATTTGGGAAAATGTTTACACTCTGTAATACATCAGACTTTCGAGGATATTGAAATAATCTTAGTCAATGATGGTTCTACAGACAATAGTTTAAGAATATGTCATAAATATGCGAAAAAAGACAATCGTATTTTAGTTGTTGACCAAGAAAACAAAGGAGTAACCCAAGCAAGAAAGACGGGATTTCTGAAAGCTTCAGGTGAGTATGTCTGTTTTGTTGATAGCGACGACTATTTGGCCTCTGATGCTTTAACGAGATTGTACTACTTTTCGCAGGAGAAGAATGCAGACATGGTTGTTGGGAATTATGATTGTGTTTATGACAATTGGGGCATCTTGAAGAAGGAACCGGTTCCTTATGGAGTCCAAGATGAGTTGATAACAGCGGAAAGAGTCCTGCCGCTTATGTTGGGAATGGCACATATAGAAGATATGTGGGCTGGATATGTATGGGGACGGTTATATCGGCGTGATTGCATTTTTAAGGCCAATATTTCAGATTTGTTTCCAGAAACGCGTTTACCATATCCGGAAGATACACAGTTTAATCTGTTTTTAGCACCATATATAAAATCTGTCTATATTACCAGTTCTGTTGTCTATCATTATAGGTATGGCGGCATTACAAATCGAGATTACCCCTGTATAAGAAATGGGGGAGGCTTTTTTGATATAAGATTTAACCTTTGTGTTAATCAAAAATGTGAGTCTATCTTATCTCGCGTGTTTTGTCACTATTCTTTTTTATTGATGACGGATTTGCTCAATCAGATTCATTTTCATTCGAATACAGAAAATGGAATCTATGATTTTGTTAAGAAGGAAATCTCTGATAGAAAAATAGTGCTATGGGCTCGTGAGCATATCTCCGAAGTTCTATCAGAATCGGAGAACACTGCCTTTAAAAAGGCAATAGTAGATAATAATGTAGACGAGATCGTTCGTCTTGCTTATCAGGGAGATGTTTCCTTTCAGAATCATTATCGTAGAATGAAACTTGTAAGGCTTTATATGATTTTTGCTGACAAGATAGGATATTTAATGCATTAATTTTCAATCTATGAAAATTAGTATAATTGTTCCGTATTATAATGGAGAACGATGGATCTCCCCGTGTTTAAACTCTTTGCTGCATCAAGGATTGTCAGAGGATGATTATGAAATAATTGTCATTGATGACGGATCAACGCATAGTATAGAGGTTTTGAAAAGGTATGAACAGGAGTATTCAAACATAAAATACGTCAGACAAGAAAACCAAGGTCAATGTGCAGCTCGAAATCATGGTCTCTCTTTAGCTAAAGGGGAGTATGTTTTCTTTTGTGATTGTGACGATTTCATTAGAGAGGGAGCTTTGGGAGTTTTATATGATTTAGCTAAAAGAAACAATTTGGATGTACTCATCCATAAAGTAAAGATATGTGGAGAAGATGGATGCGTTCCTCAGGAGAGCCTGGCCTTACCTGAAATAAAGTGTTATCAGTCTGGAGGTGATCTTCTTTCTGATTATATGCCTTTGGAGTCTTCTTCAACTTACATTTCTAAGCGAAGATTTCTGTTGGAAAACGAAATGTCTTTTGATGTCAGCCTAATTGCATGTGAAGATGTTAAGTTTTTCTATGAAATGATGTTATTGGCGAAATCTTGTGGGTTTATTAATGAGGACATCTATTTTTACGTACAACATTCAACAAGTTTAATACATAAACAGGTAAACAAAGAATTGCATGACAAATATAGAGACAGCATCATCAGCTTTCTAGTCTTTCTTGTATGCTTGATAAAGAAGATGAAAGCAGATAACAGAATTTCTAAACAAGTTGTTGAAGAACTTGAAAATAGACAGGCAACTCATACATTTGTGTTACTACACAAAGTGTTTAGATTTAGTTCCGTTAGCAAAAACATTGAAGTTATTTCAAGGCTGAGGGAAATTGGTGCTTATCCGTGTAAATACAACCAGAAATTCCAATTGATTGTCATGATAATGAATCATTATTATCTTTGGATAACACTTTGTATAGTCTTTCACATAATTCCTTTATCTCTTCGTTATATGCTTTTCGACAAACATGATTGAAATTTAGGAAGCTTTAATAAAACCGTATTTCATTATGAATGATAATACAAAGGTCGATTTGTCCCATTACCACAATTCTTTAAGTCGTCAGCATCAATTTATACGTCTTATATGGTGTGTTGTCTGGATGTTGTTTGCGAGGCCACTGCCCCGTAGCATAGGAAGTGGTTGGAAACGTTTTTTGCTTCGATGCTTTGGTGCGAAGATTCACAGGACTGCTCATGTCTATTCGACGGCAAAGATATACTATCCTGCCAACTTGATGATGGAGGAATATTCGTGTATGTCAAGTGATGTGGAGTGTTATAATGTGGATTTTGTAAAGATCAGCGCTAACACGACGGTGTCGCAGGGTGCTTTTATTTGTACTGCCAGTCACGATATATCGTCTCCCCAACATCCCCTTATTACAGCCCCTATAATATTAGAAGATCAAGTATGGGTGGGAGCAAAGGCTTTCATAGGGAAGGGTGTTACTGTGGGGCAGGGTGCAGTTGTTGGTGCCACAGCCAGTGTTTATCGGGATGTTGAACCATGGACGGTTGTGGGAGGTAATCCTGCTAAGTTCATCAAAAAGCGAGTTATCAAGAAACGGGATGGGTAAATTGGATTTGTCAGTGATTATTCTGACTTATAACGAGGAGATACATATCCGTCGATGTCTGGAGAAAATCTGCGAGATTGCCAGGGATATTTTTATTGTTGATAGCTACTCAACAGATCGGACTTTGGAGATAGCCCAGCAGTATGATGGGGTACATATTCTGAAGCATAAATGGGAGAACAATCATGCCAAACAATTCAATTGGGGGCTTGAACATGCCAATATCAAGACAGAATGGGTGCTTCGTATTGATGCAGATGAATATTTGCTTCCAAATCTTATTGAGGAATTAATTCAGAAGTTACCTTCCTTTGATGAGTCGGTTTCCGGACTTGTGATGAAGCGTCGACATATTTTCATGGGAAAGTGGATGAAGCGTGGTGTCTATCCTGTCAAACTCCTGCGAATTTTCAGATACGGGAAAGCCGTATGCGAACAGCGGCTTATGGATGAGCACATTCAACTGCTTGATGGAAATGTGGTTGAATTGGAGAATGACTTCTGTGACCATAATCTGAATAACCTGTCGTGGTTTTGCCAAAAACACGTGGGTTATGCTATTCGTGAAGCAGCTGATTTGCTTGAGATAGAACTTGGTATATCTGGGAACACGTCTTCTATTGATGGAATACGGATGAGTGAACAAGCAAAACAGAAGAGGGCCAAAAAACTTAAATATGCTAAGGCCCCCTTGTTTTGGCGAGCTTTTATTTATTTTTTGTATCGCTATTTCCTAAAGTTGGGTTTTCTTGATGGAAAAGAAGGGTTCCTTTGGCATTTTCTACAAGGTTGGTGGTACAGGACCTTGGTGGATGCTAAGGTGTATGAGATTAAGAAGGTGTGTGGCAATGATAAGGTCAAAATAGCAGAACACTTGAGGGACGTTTATTTTATCGATGTCAAATGATAAATCTGTCATTATGATAAACTATACGGTTATTATTCCTCATTTCAATATCCCTGAGTTGTTGAGACGCTGCCTGGGATCTATTCCATGTCGGGAAGATGTTCAGGTGGTTGTCATAGACGATTGTAGCAGTGATGAGAACCTTATTATTCTCAAGGAGATGGAAAAGAGTTTCAGCAATGTTCAATTCGTGTATTTGGAGAAAAACCAAGGGGGCGGAAATGCCAGGAATGTTGGTTTGCAATATGCCATTGGAACTTACGTCTTTTTTGCTGATGCAGATGATTTTTTTCATGAATGCATTAATGACGTTTTTGACGAGTATAAAGATGAAACGTGTGATGTCGTCTATTTCAGTGCCGACTCTGTTGATTCAGAAACGCATCAGATTATGGACCGGGCAGATCGTTTGCGTAAACAAATGGAACGATGTGTGCGAGATAACGACGAACTAAAATTGGACTTGAGATTTTTATTCACTGAGCCTTGGTGCAAAATGATTAGGAAAGGTTTAATTGATCGCTTTCAAATAAGATTTGACAAGACTCCAGCTATCAATGATGTCACATTCTCATATATGGTGGGATATCATGCAACAACGATAAAAGCTGATCCGAGAGAAATTTATTGTGTCACCTATAGGCCTAGCAGTATAACATATACAAATACGTATGAAAGGAAGGTTTTAATGGTCAATATTCTTGGAAAGAAAAATCGTTTTCTCAAAGATAGGCATATTCCTGTCTTTGATGAGGGTTTTTTATCCCCTTTCAGGGATAGTTTCCACGAAAGAAATTGGCATCAGATGGACTCCTTTTTTAAAATTGCCAACAAATATGGATTCTCACGAAGTTTCATTTTGTATAAGCTTATCGAGGGCTCATTACAATTCAGGGTCAAATATTTGTTCAAATTGGAGTAGATTTGCAGATAATAATATGAGGATGGATATTGTTGCCTGTACAGATAAGTGGTTTGTCATGCCGACCGGTGTGATGATGCAGTCGGTGTGCATGAATAATCAAGAAACAGAGATCGTGTTTCATGTCGTTTTGGATGATAATGTGACGGCAAAAGATAGGCAGGATCTATTGGATATCGTGGCATCTTATATTGAAAAGTCTGTGGTGTTTTATGATGTGAATAAAGAGATGCAGGATAGGGTATTTCCTGCAGGCAGATTTAGATCTGATATTACAAAAACTACATATTATCGTCTGTTTCTTGCAGAGTTACTTCCTCATGAGATAGACAAAGTGTTGTATCTTGACGGTGATCTAATCGTAAGACATTCTCTTCTTCCCCTGTGGAATATTGATTTTGGAGAAAATGCCGTAGCTGCAGTAAACGACTGCTCAAGTGGTTTAATAGATTATTACAACCGCCTGAAATATCCTTATGATTTGGGCTATTTTAATGCAGGTGTTCTGCTTGTCAATTTGAAATATTGGCGAGAACATCATGTGTTAAGAGATTTCATCGCATATATGGAAAAACATGCGGAATCGATAAGATGCCATGATCAGGATATTCTCAATGCCGTGTTTTGTGATAAGAAAGTATTTGTTCCACTTAAGTATAATCTTCAACACTCTTTTTTGTGGAAAAATAATCAGGAATATGATTATTGGAAATACGAAAGGGAGGTGTTGGAGGCTCGCTGGGATCCTACTATTGTCCACTATACAAATGATAAACCATGGTACAAGTATCAGAGATGTCCACATCCATTTCGTAGTACATGGGATAAGTATCAGAATCAGACAAAGTGGAGAGGAATGAAAGTTGAAAAGCGGTTGATGAAACTGCGTATTATAAATTTCGTGGCAGATATTATCAGAAAAAAAGGAATTATCCCGATCTCCAATGATTCGAAGTGTGATTACATAGATATTACACCTATTGATTGAGTTGAGATGTTATTTCCAGAAAAAAGCAGTTTTGAACTATAAAGAGTAAAAGTCGCTTGAAAATATGAGTAGTTTCCAGAAAAATTTGAGGATGGATATTGTTGCTTGTACAGATAAGTGGTTTGTCATGCCGACTGGTGTGATGATGTATTCGGTAAGGTGAATAATCATGATGTGGATATTATGTTCCATGTTATTATTCATGATGATAGTGTCACATTCAAGGATTGGAGCGATTTTGAGGAAACTCAGACAGGTTTTAAAGTATATCGCGCCCATAGATTGAAAGAAAATGTAATTTGATAGAATATATGGAAGAATCAAAGATTAACATTGTTGCTTGTACTGACAAATGGTTTGTCATGCCGACAGGTGTGATGATGTATTCGGTGTGTGTAAACAATCCTGATGTGGATATTGTATTTCATGTTTTTTATGATGACAGTGTCACATCTAAGAATCGGAGAGATTTAGAGAAAACTGTAGCAGGATTTGGTGGAAAGTCAATTGCGTTTTATCATGTTGACTTAACAAAATTCCCCTATTTCCCAGATATCATAATGGATGCATATGTCTCACAGGCCACTTATTTTCGGTTGATGTTGTCTGAAATACTACCAGAAACTATTCATAAGGTGTTATATCTTGATGGCGACATTATTGTCAGACATTCCTTGCTTCCACTATGGAACACGGATTTAAAAGGTTATGCAGTTGGTGCCGTACCTGATATTATAGAAATAGAGTATTCAAAAGAGTATTCAAGTCGCTTAAACTATCCTTCTCAGCATGGTTATTTTAATTCTGGCGTTCTTCTTGTTAATTTAGAATACTGGCGTGAACATAGGGCCTTGAGGGATTTTGCGAGATATTTACAAGAACATGCCGACATTCTTCAATATTCAGACCAGGATTTGTTGAATGCTCTTTTTTATGATAAGAAAGTTGTTCTCCCAATTAAATATAATTTGATCTGTGGCTTTATGTGGAGTAGTTCTCAATATGATTTTGGCAGATATGAGAAAGAGATACAAGAGGCACTCAAGGATCCTGTCATCGTTCATTTCACAGGAGGGAAACCATGGCAGCAGTATAGCAGACTGCCCCAACATCCTTTTTCCCGTACTTTTTTCAAATATCAGAGCCAGACAAGGTGGAAAGGAGTGAAAATAGACAAGCGCTCTTTCAAACTCCGTGTCATTAACTATGTTGCAGATACTTTAAGAAAGTATGGGTTAAAGTCTCAAGTCTCACCGGAGTATGAATATATTGAGATCGCTTCCATAGATTGATGTAATGTGATAGAATATATGGAAGAATCGAAGATTGAGATTGTTGCCTGTACAGATAAGTGGTTAGTGTCACGTCCAAGAATCGGAGGGACTTGGAAGAAACGGTTACAGTATTTAAAGGGAAGTCAATTGCATTTTATCATGTTGACGTAACAAAATTCCCTTGTTTTCCCAATGTTACAATGGGATCACATGTCACACAGGCCACTTATTATCGGTTGTTGTTGTCTGAAATTCTACCAAGATTCATCTGTAAAGTATTATATCTGGATGGCGATATAATTGTCAGACATTCCTTGCTTCCACTATGGAACACGAATCTGAAAGATTCTGCTGTTGGTGCTGTTCCAGATCCAAGTGATGGAGATTTAGAGTTTTATCATCGACTGAATTATCCTCCAGAGTTAGGCTATTTTAATGCAGGAGTTCTTCTTGTTAATTTGGATTATTGGCGAGAACACAACGTTGTGAAAGACTTTTTTCGCATTTTGCAGGAAGATGTCGATAAACTCAAATGCTGGGATCAGGATGTGTTGAATATTGCTTTCTCAGACAAAAAGGTTGTACTCCCAATAAAGTACAATTTTACCAGTGGTTTTATATTGAAGTTTCCTCAATTTGATTACCGAAAATATGAGAAGGAAGTGCTTGAAGCCCATAAAGACCCTGTTGTCGTTCATTTCATAGTAGAAAAACCATGGAAATATAGCAGACAGCCCAAGCATCCTTTTTCCAGCACTTTTTTCAAGTATCAGAGCCAGACGAAGTGGAAAGGTGTAAAAATAGACAGGCGACCTTTCAAACTCCGTGTCATTAACTTCGTCGCTGATATTTTAAGAAAATATGGCTTAAAGTCTCAAGTCCCACCATGGTATGAATATATTGAAATCGCACCTATAGATTGAAGGAAAATATAACTTAACAGGAAAAATGGAAGGATCAAAGATCGACATTGTTGCCATTACAGATAAGTGGTTTGTCATGCCAACAGGTGTGATGATATATTCGGTAAAGCTATGTGTTTAATGGAGATCATTTATTGAAATACCTATGAAATATAAATTATTGTCTGTTAAGACTATTGATACAAATAATATTGGTGATGATATTCAGGCCTTGGCTGCATCTCAGTTCCTTCCATCTTTAGATGGTTTCATCAATAGAGAGAAACTGTCAGAATATGATGGTGATGAGTGCGCGGTCATCATGAATGGGTGGTATATGCGTTTCCCAGAATTCTGGCCACCATCTAAGAAAATCCATCCTCTTTTTGTGGCATTCCATATCAACAGTACTGCAGCCGAAAAGATGTTATGTAGTGAAGGGCTTTCATATTTAAAGGAGCATGAACCGATAGGATGCCGGGATAAATATACTTACGACTTATTGACAAAGAAGGGAATTAAAGCATGGTTCTCAGGTTGTTTAACACTAACACTTGGGCAGAAATATTTCTCTGAGGAAAAGGACAACATCATTTATTTTACAGACCCTCCCATTCCCAAAGCCCAACCGAGATGGCTACTCATTCTGGATGTACTTACCTTGTTCAGACATCCGTTTCTCGTGAGAAACCTTTCTCCTAAACTGCATGATCATCTTCAGCAAATAAGCACTTTTGTAAAATATGTAAGAACTGCAAGGTTTATAAGGCTCTATTCCAGAATCTTTTCGAAAAATGTGCTTGCTAATGCCATCTACATTCGTCATGCAAGTTCTACCCTGTTGTCTAATGAGATGAGATTGAACGAGGCTGAAAAACTAATTCAGTTGTATGCCAAAGCAAAATTTGTGGTGACGAGTCGTATTCATTGTGCATTGCCATGTTTGGGCTTGGGGACACCAGTCTATTTTACATACGATAAGACGTGGAAAGAGGATAGCACTTGTCGTTTCAGAGGATTAATGGAACTGTTACATGTTATAAAAGTTACCCCGTATAAAATAGAAGTAGAATTTGATTATACAGATAATTTCCCTGAAGATGTTGTCGCTAATAAAGATTCATGGAAACCTTTAGCCAAACGCTTGACAGAAATCTGTAGTAATTTCATAGACAGTTTCGAATGATATAAAGGTTATGGATATTGTTGCTTGTACAGACAAGTGGTTTGTCATGCCGACAGGTGTGATGATGTATTCGGTGTGTGTGAATAATCCTGATGTGGATATTGTCTTTCATGTAATTCATGATGACGGTGTCACATCCAGGAATCGGAGAGATTTAGAGGAGACGGTGGCAGAATTTAAAGGGAAGTCAATTGCATTTTATCATGTTGACGTAACAAAATTTCCTTGTTTCCCAAATGCCACAACGAAAACAGTTATTTCACAGGCCACTTATTATCGTTTGATGTTGCCTGAAATACTACCAGAAACCGTTCATAAAGTATTATATTTGGATGGTGATATTATTGTTAGGCATTCTTTGCTCCCACTATGGAATAAGGATTTGATGGGTTTTGCTGTTGGTGCAGTAACTGATTCTTTGGGAGAGGATTTAGAGTTTTATCATCGTCTAAATTACCCTTCTCAATTGGGATATTTTAATGCTGGAGTCCTTCTTGTTAACTTAGAATACTGGAGAAAGCATGACATCGTGAGAGTTTTTATGAACTATATGCAAGAGCATGCGGATATACTCAAATTTCATGATCAGGATGTATTGAATGCTCTTTTCTGTGACAAGAAAGTTGTTCTCCCAATTAAGTATAATTTTACCTCTGGCTATTTATGGATTAGTTCTCAATACGATTTTGGAAGGTATGAAAAAGAGCTGCATGAGGCTCTCAAGGATCCAGTCATCGTTCATTTCACGGCAGACAAACCATGGGTATACTATGGCAGACAGCCCAAACATCCTTTTACCAGTACCTTTTTCAAATATCAGAGTCAGACAAGATGGAAAGGAGTAAAAACAGACAGGCGACCTTTTAAACTCCGTGTCATTAACTTTGTCGCTGATACTTTGAGAAAGTTTGGATTGAAGTCACAACTCCAGCCGTGGTATGAATTTGTTGATGTCGCGCCCATAGATTGAAAAGGATATAGTTTGATAGAATATATGGAAGAATCAAGGATCGACATTGTTGCTTGTACAGACAAGTGGTTTGTCATGCCGACAGGTGTGATGATGTATTCGGTGTGTGTGAATAATCCGGATGTGGATATTGTGTTTCATGTTATTCATGATGACAGTGTCACATCTAAGGATCGGAGGGACTTGGAAGAAACGGTTACGGTATTTAAAGGGAAGTCAATTGCATTTTATCATGTTAACGTAACAAAGTTTCCCAGTTTCCCAAATATCACAATGGAATCACATGTCACACAGGCTTCTTATTATCGGTTGATGCTGTCTGAAATACTGCCTAAATCCATTCGTAAAGTGTTATATCTGGATGGCGACATTATAGTCAGACATTCCTTGCTTCCACTATGGGACACGAATCTGAAAGATAATGCTGTTGGTGCTGTTCCTGATGGTAGTGAAGGAAATTTGGAGTTTTATCATCGACTGAATATTCCTCCTCAATTAGGGTATTTTAATGCTGGGGTTGTCCTTATTAATTTGGAATACTGGCGAGAGCACAACGTTGTGAAAGACTTTTTTCGCATTTTGCAGGAATATGCCGGTAAACTCAAATTCCATGATCAGGATGTGCTGAATATTGTTTTTTCAAACAACAAGGTTGTATTCCCTATAAAGTACAATTTGACTGGTGGATCTTTAGAGAAAATCCCGCATTATGATTACAAGAAATATGAGAGGGAAGTGGAGGAGGCACGAAAGGATCCTGTCATCGTTCATTTTACGAGAGAAAAGCCGTGGGCAGGTTATCTCAGGCAGCCCCAACATCCTTTTTTCAGCACTTTTTTCAAATATCAGAGCCAGACAAGATGGAAAGGAGTAAAAATAGACAGGCGACCTTTTAAACTCCGTGTCATTAACTTCGTCGCTGATACCTTAAGAAAGTATGGGCTAATGCCTCAACTCACGACTTTGTATGAATATATTGAGATCGCTTCCATAGATTGATGTAATGTGATAGAATATATGGAAGAATCGAAGATTGAGATTGTTGCCTGTACAGATAAGTGGTTATCTAAGGATCGGAGGGACTTGGAAGAAACGGTTACGGTATTTAAAGGGAAGTCAATTGCGTTTTATCATGTTGACGTAACAAAATTCCCCAGTTTCCCAAATATCACAATGCTATCACATGTCACACAGGCCTGCTATTATCGGTTGATGCTGCCTGAAATACTTCCTAAATCTATTCGTAAAGTGTTATATCTGGATGGCGACATTATAGTCAGACATTCCTTGCTTCCACTATGGAACACGAATCTGAAAGATTATGCTGTTGGTGCTGTCCCTGATGTTTTTGAAATAGAGTATTCAAGAGCCTATTCAACACGCTTAAATTATCCTCCGCAGTATGGCTATTTTAATTCTGGGGTTCTTCTTGTTAATTTAGAATACTGGCGTAAACATAGAGTCGTGAGAGATTTATTGAGTTATTTACAAGAACATGCTGACATTCTTGATTGTCATGACCAAGATGTATTGAATGCTCTTTTTTATGATAAGAAAGTTGTCTTCCCAATTAAGTATAATTTGGTTTGTGGCTTTTTGTGGAGTAGTTCTCAATATGATTTTGGCAGATATGAGAAAGAGTTGCATGAGGATCTCAGGGATCCTGTCATCGTTCATTTAACAGGAGAAAAGCCGTGGGCAGGTTATCTCAGGCAGCCCCAACATCCTTTTTCCAGCACTTTTTTCAAATATCAGAGCCAGACAAAGTGGAAAGGAGTAAAAATAGACAGGCGACCTTTTAAACTCCGTGTCATTAACTTCGTCGCTGATACCTTAAGAAAGTATGGCTTAAAGTCTCAAGTCCCACTATGGTATGAATATATTGAAATCGCGCCCATAGATTAAAAGAAATTGCAGTTTGATAGAATATATGAGAGAATCAAGGATCGACATTGTTGCTTGTACAGATAAATGGTTTGTCATGCCGACAGGTGTGATGATGTATTCGGTATGTGTGAATAATCCGGATGTGGATATTGTGTTCCATGTTATTCATGATGACAGTGTCACGTCCAAGAATCGGAGGGACTTGGAAGAAACGGTTACGGTATTTAAAGGGAAGTCAATTGCATTTTATCATGTTGACGTAACAAAATTCCCCAGTTTCCCAAATCTCACCATAAGTTCACATGTCACACAGGCCTGCTATTATCGGTTGATGTTGTCTGAAATACTGCCTAAATCCATTCGTAAAGTGTTATATCTGGATGGCGACATTATAGTCAGGCATTCCTTGCTTCCGCTATGGAACACGAATCTGAAGGATTTCGCAGTTGGTGCTGTCCCAGATGGAAGTGAAGGAGAATTAGAGTATTATCATCGACTGAATATTCCTCCTCAATTAGGCTATTTTAATTCTGGGGTTCTTCTTATTAATTTGGATTATTGGCGAGAACATGACGTTGTGAAAGACTTTTTTCGTATTTTGCAGGAATATGCCAGTAAATTTAAATTCCACGATCAGGAGGTGTTGAATATAGTTTTCTCAGACAAAAAGGTTGTACTTCCAATAAAGTACAATTTGACTGGTGGATCTTTAGAGAAAATACCGCATTATGATTACAAGAAATATGAGAAGGAAGTAGAGGAGGCACGAAAAGATCCTGTCATCGTTCATTTTACGATAGAAAAGCCGTGGGCAGGTTATCTCAGACATCCAAGACATCCTTTTGCTAATACCTTTTTCAAGTATCAGAGCCAGACAAGATGGAAAGGAGTAAAAATAGACAGGCGACCTTTTAAACTCCGTGTCATTAACTTCGTCGCTGATATTTTAAGAAAGTATGGATTGAAGCCTCAGCTCCCGCCTTTATGTGAATATATTGATATTGCGCCCATAGATTAATTATGAAGTTGGTCTTTTTAGTACTGACTCTGTTATATCAGATAAGGACTGGGCAGATGATTTGCGAAAGCAAATGGAACGGTGCGAGATAACGATTACAAATATATAACATATTTGAACTATTAATGAAAAAATTAATCAAAGAAAGGATAAAGCGTACTTCCCTGTATAATCGATTTATTGGAATTGAGGCTACACAAAGGGAAATCTTGAAGGGGTTGATATTTAATAGTACCATAACTGACAGTGAGTGGTTGAGATATAAGAATTTCTCTCCTGGTGGGGCTGCTGTTGATTTTGGCTTTCTGTACACTATGTATCGTGTGCTGAATAGTATGAAACCAAGATCGATAGTCGAATTCGGTTTAGGGCAATCATCAAAGATGGTTCATCAGTATGCTCATTATTTTCATGTAGATGCAGTAACTTATGAGCATGACTCAGATTGGATGAGTTTTTTTAATGAAGGCAGAGATGGAGAATACGATATAACGGTCTGCTTAACGGAACTGGAGACCATTGAGTATAAAGGATATGAGACATTAACCTATAAGGACATTGACAAGAAACTGGCTGGCAAGAAGTTTGATTTTGTACTTGTCGACGGCCCTTTTGGAAGTCCACATTATTCTCGCTCACAGATCGTGGGAATTGCAAAGGATAATCTAAAAGAGCGCTTTTGTATTTTAATCGATGATACAGAAAGGGTGGGCGAGAAGGAAATAATACAGGAAATTGTAGATGTTTTAGAGTCCAATCATATTGATTATTTTAAGCATACGTATATTTCATCAAAGAATCATACGCTGATTTGCTCTGCAGATATGAAATTCTTGACTTCATTGTAAGTGTTTTTGTACGCAAGGAAGGTGTTGCTGTGAGAACTATTTACCGATGAAATCATACAAAAATTTAATAAATGAGAAAATAGCCGATGACAATTTCTGTGATCACTGTTACATATAATTGTGAAAAGACTATACGTGATACACTTGAGAGCGTACTCAAACAGACATGTCACGATATAGAGTATATCATTGTTGACGGTGCCTCGAAAGACAATACCATATCAATTGTCAGAGAATATGAGCCTGCTTTCGGAGGCAGATTACGCTACATCAGTGAATGCGATGGCGGCGCATACGATGCGATGAACAAAGGTATCTCAATGGCAAGAGGTGATGTCGTGGGTTTCTTGAATTCTGACGATTTCTATACATCAGATGATGTGTTGCAAAAAGTAGCAAATACTTTTGAAGTTAATGAGATAGATGCCGTCTATGGTGATGTTCATTATGTAAAAGGTAGTAATTTATCAAAAAGGGTAAGGTATTATTCTTCTCGCTTTTTTGTACGGCCATTTATGCGGTTTGGGTTTATGCCTGCTCATCCCTCTTTCTATTGTAGACGGAATCTCTACCAGAAATTCGGTGGTTTTGACACATCTTTTAAAATCGCTGCTGATTTTGAGAATTTGCTGAGGCTGATCTATATCCATCGTATCAGGACGAAATATGTAAATAAAGATTTTGTTACGATGCGACTTGGAGGAATGTCGACGGCGGGTATTGCAAGTAGAAAACAGATTATGAAGGAGCATATTCACGCCTTGAAGAAAAATGGTGTGTATTCAAATTTCTTCCTGTTGTGCTTACGATATATTTATAAACTAGGTGAGTTATTGAGGAGGTAATGATTTCAATGAGTTATTATTTCGTTCTGTTAATATCGCTATTCGCTTTTATCGTAACAACTTTTGTGTTCCCTAAAGTCCTGAGGTTCGCTAAAAAACATCAGATTGTGGATAGTCCGAATGGTAGGAAACTACAGCGTACTCCTATACCGGTGTTAGGTGGTGTGGCTGTTTATCTTGGCATTACTATGGGGTATCTCATTCTGGCAAGTTATTTGCCAGAGCCGAGCATTTTGTGGAGTCTGGCCGCCATGACAGTAATGCAAATAATAGGCATCTGGGATGACATTTCTGATTTGTCAACTATGTTCAGGTTCCTGATAGAAATAGTTCTGGTGGCTGTGTTTATTGCCATATCGGGTATTTATATTGATGATTTTCATGGTTTCTGGTCAATTCATCAACTGAATAGTATTGGGGCTGTTATCCTATCTGTTGTTGCTGGAGTGGGTATTATCAATGCTGTGAACATGATTGACGGCGTGGATGGCTATGTTTCGGGTTTTTGTATACAGGCTTGTTTATGTTTTGCCATTTTGTTCTGGATAGCGAATGAGCCTGTATTATTATGTATGGCGATGGTTGTAGTAGCATCATTATTGCCTTTCCTCTTCCACAATGTGTTTGGAATAAAGTCAAAGATGTTCATCGGGGATGGTGGGACGATGATGCTCGGTGTCTTAATGGCTATTTTCGTGTTTTTTACGCTTTCATCTGCAACAAAATGCTGTATCCTTGAAACTCATGGCGTTAGTTTGTTGGCTTTTAGTTTGGCAATTATGTGCATACCTGTTTTTGATACACTAAGAGTTATGACATTGCGGATTTTGCGGGGCTACTCACCATTTAAACCTGATAAGACGCATTTGCATCATTTGTTTATCGAAATGGGCTTTTCTCATTTAGGAGCTGCTATGTCTATTTTGTCCATCAATTTTATTGTCGTGTTGATATGGCTGATATTGTGGAAGTTCGGGGCTTCCATGGAATGGCAGACATATATTGTTGTAATGATGGGCCTATTGGTGACTTTCGGCTTCTATAAACTGATGAAAATCCAACAGTTTGGTGGGGGCCTGAATGAAAAGGGGCTGCCAAATGGAACTGCCCTATGGCATTTCTTTCTTAAATTAGGCGAGCGAAGCCACTTAGAGAAAGGTTCAATTTGGAAGCATATATCCAGATTAGTAGATAAACATTGTTAACCAGAAAACAATAGCAGCTACAGTCGAATGTGATTGTAGCTGCTATTGCTATAGTAAATCGTCTTTTGATTTTAAGAGTTTTATTCTTGGTAGGAATAACCTCTCAACATATTCTTTCTGCTTTTCAAAGGGCATCTTGATACCGCCATTTTCCATGATGGCGGGATATTCCTTCGATTTCTTAGCAAAAGTGGCTCTGAAAGGTGTGCCATTTAATTCGGCTTCAAGACGCATGGCACCATTCCCCATTTCTGTCCAATGAAGGTTCTTGATGGTAATTCCTTTTTCTTCGATGATGTAGTCGAAGGAGAGAGGCTTATAGCCGTTGAGCATTGAGAGAATCTTTGGCGACATTTCGGTAAAATGCTCCTCAATCTTGTCAATCCAATAATTGTCCACACCGATTTCTTTGGCTACAGTACGGAATTGTGCGACACATTCTGCTGTACTTTGGATGATCTCATTCGGATTAGCAATGCTGAATTTCCTGCCGAATTCAACCAAGTCTTCGTACCCGATATCAACGGTCTTTCCTCCAATTCTCAAATAGTGAGCAGGATCGAACTTGTTCCCTGGATTGAAACATGAAAATGTCAAGTCGTATGCAGGTGTTATGTGCCAAGTTCCACCTTCCTCCATCATGAAAGAGAAATTACGGATATGTGCGTCGACATTGGTAGCAAGGATGTTGAATACAGTACGTCGGAAAGTTTCCTCCTTTTCCTTGTAAGCCTCGTTTGCCAATGAAGGACAATTTGTCAACTGCGGTCAGATGCTCTTCGTTGATATTGTTTGCAGAAGCCCAGGCAGAGAAAACCGTGTCTCCCCATTTTCCTGGAAGACTGTCGCTGATGAAAGCGGGAAGTCCGTAAAAGACTCCATTGTTTGCTTCCCCGTAAAAGGGTAGCCTACTCTTACGGTCGTGAATTGATGCAGTCAAAGGGGCGATGTCAACTTCTCCTTTGAGAAAACCCGGCGCATACTCAAAGATGGAACGTTTTCTACCTGTGTCCCATGTGAGTCGTCCAACTTCTTTACCCCATATCGTTACTTTAATGTTGTTGTCCATGTCTTACTCTTTTGGGTTTACTTGCTTCTTGCCTGGCCAGTGCATACGGCGAAACAGGGAATTCTGGGAGGATATCGGCTATACCATCAGCAAAGTCAATAGCCTTCAAAAGTGCTATGAGATTGCCAAGTTTGATGTCATACGAATAGCCCTGCTCAAACCTTCTGATGGTCAGAAGACTTACCCCAGATTGCTCAGCAACTTCTTTTTGTGTCATTCTTGCTGCAATTCGATACTCCTTGAATCTTTTGCCTAATGCTTGTATAATTTGCACTGTAGGCGTTGTTTTTATTTCCATAATTTCTTCCATTTGGCTGCAAAGGTACATAAACTATCTTTAAAAGCCAAATATTTTATCTAAAAATTAGTTTGTGAACGCTTAAATTTTCATTTTCTTGAATATTATGAGGTCTAGTCGTTTTGTCGAAATGCTGTTTCTACGAATGCTTACTTTTCTCGAATCTTTACGACTAGATACTCGGGCTATGCCCTCGACGACTAACACCGTTCAAGCGTGTTCCCTCCGTGTACCCTCCGTGTATGTAACGTGTATGTAGCGTGTACGCTCTTAACTATGTACCCAATGCCAAACATCATGATAGGAGGATGACGGCATAATCCGGGGCGAAAAGTGCCATAATTCAGGTCGAAAAGTGGCACTATTCCGGTTACGATGGAAGAAGGAAGATGGAAGAAGTAAGGGGGAAGAGGGGCGCCTCGGTGAAGGGCGCTTCAATCGGCCCCACATACTACCTTCTCTCTCGTAGAGAGAAGTAGTATGGGGCTTGAAGCCTTCACCTCGGCGTTGTCATCTCGACTAAACGAAGTGCATGGAGAGATCTTAACAAATAATCGCCAAAAAGTTTGGAAGATTCAAAGATTATTTCTATCTTTGCCCCGTTGAAAGATAATTATTGAAGAAAGATGTGTACAGTAAGTGTAAATAGAAGAAAGGACAACGAGTATGTGTAATTATAATGTAGCTATAGACGATGCCGTGATGAAGGATGTAAGGCCTACAATCACAGAAGGTATGGAAGAAGGTGCTTGGGTACAGTTGCAAGTACAGACGCTGTTCGCCAAGATGGCAGAAGATGCCAGAAACAAGAAAAGGAATAGTCTTAGACTTTCTCAAAGACTACGGGGTATAGGTCATGCACCTAAAGATTTCGACTATAAAAAGGAATTAGAAGACCGCTTCTGATGAAGAAACACTATCTTGTTGATACAAATGTTATCATTGACATGCTCTTAGACAGATTTGCAAATATCAGAATTAGTTCCTATCTTTGCATCGTCAAATGTACACAATATGGCATATACAAAGGAACCGATAGTTATAAACAAACCTTCAGAAAAGTTACTGAAGGCTGTAGAAAGACTCAGAAGGCATAAACTTGAGCAGTTGGAAAAATTGCGTAACATGAAACCTGAGGAGTTTTCTCGTCGTGTAATTATGTCATAATGGAAGCCTCCTATTCAATCACTCAAAAAGAAAATGAATATCGTGTGTTGCTGACTTCTGTTGATTGCAAACAATCCTAATCTGATCATCTACTATTCGTGTGATGACATGGCGCCAATTCCCTCAAGGAATACGAATAGCGACAATAAAGATATGCCTGTCAACGCATATCGTAGCAAGTTGTTTACGCACATCTTTGATACCTATATGACGAGTCATCAAGTATCTGGAGTAACGAACACTATGATAGGAGGATGACGGCATAATCCGGGGCGAAAAGTACCATAATTCAGGTCGAAAAGTGGTACTATTCTAGTTACGATGGAAGATGGATGATGGAAGATGTAAGATGGAAGAAGGAAGATGGAAGAAGGATGATGGGAGGGGAGCGCCTCGGTGAAGGGCGCTTCAATCGGCCCCCCATACTACCTTCTCTCTCGTAGAGAGAAGGTAGTATGGGGCTTGAAGCCTTCACCTCGGCGTTGTCATCTCGACTAAACGAAGTGCATGGAGAGATTCGTTCACGTCGCGGTACCAGCCGATATACTGGTTGAAACTGACCACATCGACATACTGGTTCATGTTGTCATTGAGGCGGTTCAGTTTCAGTAAAGTAGCAATAGTCCTGCGAGGCCAGCGTAGCAGATCATCCGAATGGGATTGATTTTCAGATAACCCGTGCCAATGGCTGTGGCAATGAGGAGGGCACAGCTGATAAAGAACTGCCAGGGGTTTTCTGTCGGCGTGGAGAAGTTCTCCTTGTTGCAGAGCAGGAGGGTGGCGGCTGCGAGCAGGCCTACCACGGCAGGGCGCAAACCGGTGAATATGGATTGGACGAGCGAGGTGTTCATGTATTTCATGAACATGCGGCTGATCAGAATCATCAGGATGAGGGATGGCAGAACTAAGGCGAATGTGGCGGTAACTGAACCGAGCGTTGCTATCAGATGGCCATAGCCCGCGTTGTGTATGGCCGTATAGCCGCAGTAGGTGGCGGAGTTGATGCCGATGGGCCCGGGTGTCATCTGTGAGATGGCTACGATATCGGTAAACTCGGCTGTTGAGAGCCAGTGATGAGCTTCCACTGTTTCGTGTTGGATGAGTGAGAGCATGCCATAGCCCCCACCAAAGCCGAAGAGGCCAATCTTGAAGAACGTGATGAAAAGCGACAGAAATATCATTTTACAAACTTGCCGTAGATATAGCCAGCAACGCCGGCGATGATGATGATGTAGATGGGAGAGACGCCGAGGCCCCAGATGGCGAGGGCGCAGACGACGGGAATCCAGATGGTGTAGCGGTTGAGTTTGGCCCGCTGACCCAGACGGAATGTCGGTACGGCGATGAGTGCTACGACAGCCGGACGGATGCCTCGGAATATGGCTGCCACGTAGGGATTGTCCTTGAACTGGCTGAAGAAGATGGCGATGGCCAGGATGATGAGGAACGAGGGTAGGGCAGTGCCGAGGGTGGTGGCGATGGCGCCACGTACCTTGTTCAACTTATAGCCGATGAATGTGGCGATGTTGATGGCAAAGACACCCGGGCAGCTCTGTGCAATGGCGATAAGGTCGAGCATCTCGTCCTTTGAAGCCCATTGCTTTTTGTTGACCACCTCTTCTTCTATCAAAGGAATCATGGCATATCCACCCCCGAGGGTGAATATGCCAATCTTAAAGAACGTTTTGAATGATTCCCAATAGATGTTCATTGGGCTTCAATCCATTTACGGGCGTTGACGAAGGCTTCGATCCATGGTGTTACCTCGTCGTTCTTGCGGTCGGCGGGATACCATGCATTCTGCCAGGGGAAGAAGGCACGCTCGAGGTGCGGCATCATGCAGAGATGACGTCCGTCGGCAGAGCAGATACCAGCCACGTTGTAGTCAGAACCATTCGGATTAGCGGGATAACCGGCATAATTGTACTTGGCAATCACATTATAGGCGCTTTCCGGTTCGGGCAGATGGAACTTACCCTCGCCATGTGCCACCCAAAGACCGAGTTTCGAACCACTCAGTGAGCCGAACATCACGCTGTTGTTCTGTGGAATGCTGAGGCTGATGAACTCACTCTCGAATTTATGCGAGTCGTTGTGCAACATCTTGGCACCCTTGGCACCAGTGAGACCGAGTTCCACCATCAGCTGGCAACCGTTGCAGATACCCAGAGACAGGGTGTCCTTGCGTGCATAGAACTTATCGAGTGCCTCCTTGGCTTTCGGGTTGAAGAGGAAGGCTCCTGCCCAGCCCTTGGCCGACCCGAGTACGTCGGAGTTGGAGAAACCACCGCAGAAGACGATGAGGTTAACCTCTTCGAGTGTCTCACGGCCCGTGATGAGGTCGGTCATCATGACATCCTTCACATCGAAGCCAGCGAGGTAAAGCATATAGGCCATCTCACGCTCACCGTTGGTACCCTTTTCACGGATGATGGCCGCTTTTATGCCAGAAGGCTGACGGCGATCAGCAGAGATGCCATATTGTGCCAGTTTGCCTGTAAAGTTTTTGGGGAACAGCATCTCGATAGGTTGTTTCTTGTAATTCTCGAAACGCTCCTTAGCCTTGCCGTTGAAGCTCTGCTTGCGGTCGAGAAGGTAAGAGGTCTTATACCAGACATCGCGGAGGGCGTCGATATCGAAGGAGGCTTCGCTGGATTCTCTAGAAAGACTAGATTCTCTAGGATAGACGACTACGATTTCGCGGCTGTCCTCGACTGGATAGCCGATCTTGGCGAAGCCCACACCCTGCTCCTCCATGAATTCCTTGAACTCCTGTTTGTGCTCATCGCTAACCTCGATGACGACGCCGGGGTTTTCTGCGAAGAGAGCCTTTACGATGTCGCCATCCTTGCAGATGTCGTGGAGGTTGATATGAAGGCCTCCCTTGGTATTGGCGAAGCACATCTCCAACAAAGTCGTGATGAGACCGCCGGCAGAGATATCGTGTCCTGCCATGATCCAGCCTTTCTCAATGAGTTGTTGGATGGCCATAAAGGCATCAGCGAAGTATTCGGGATTCTTGACCGTCGGCACATTGTCGCCCACCTTACCTAAGCTCTGTGCGAAGGCAGAACCGCCAAGGCGCTGCTCGTCGAATGAGAAGTCGATATGATAGAGTGATGCATTCTTGTCGTTGACGAGTACTGGCGAAACCACCTTTTTGATGTCAGACACCTCTCCTCCAGCCGAGACGATGACCGTTCCCGGAGAGATGATCTTCTCTCCATTGGGATACTGCTGAGAAAGAGACAGCGAGTCCTTACCGGTTGGTACATTGATATGCAGGTCGCAGCAGAAATCCGAGAGGGCTTTCACACCAGCATAGAGACGCGCATCCTCACCCTCCTGAGAGCGGCAAGGCCACATCCAGTTGGCACTCAGTGAGATGCTATCCATGCCTTCAGCCATAGGTGCCCAAACGATATTCGTCAGTGCCTCAGCTACAGAGAGCACGCTGCCAGCAGCAGGATCAGCGAGGCCAGCCTGTGGGGCATGTCCGAGCGCTGTTGCGATACCCTTCTCGCCACGATAGTCGAGTGCGACGACGCCGCAGTCGCTCAAGGGCAGCTGAATCTCACCCTGACACTGTTGGCGGGCAATCTTACCTGTTACAGAGCGGTCGACCTTATTGGTGAGCCAGTCTTTACAAGCGACGGCCTCGAGCTGGAGGACTCTTTCTAGATATTCTAGAAGAGCTGGATTGTCTAGATTATCTAGGGAATATTCGACGTTGGCATAGTGTCGCTCGACGGTCTTGTCGCGCATGATGGTCTTGGGTGAGTGGCCGAACATCTGAGCCACGTCGAGGTCGAATGGTTTCACGCCATCGCCCTGTTTGAATGAGAAATGCGCATCGCCTGTGGTCTCACCGACGACATACAGCGGTGCACGTTCGCGCTCAGCAATACGACGAACATGTTCGATATGCTTCTCATCGATGAGCAGGCCCATGCGCTCCTGACTCTCGTTGGCAATGATCTCCTTCGAAGACAGTGTCTTGTCGCCGATAGGCAGTTTGGTCATGTCGATCTCGCCACCGCACTCCTCAACCAGTTCCGAGAGACAGTTCAGGTGTCCTGCCGATCCGTGGTCGTGGATAGAGACGACGGGATTCACATCCTCCTCGCAGAGGGCACGCACCAGGTTGTAAGCACGTTTCTGCATTTCGGGATTAGCACGCTGAACGGCGTTCAGTTCGATACCGTTAGAGTAGCGACCTGTATCAACCGATGATACCGAACCGCCGCCCAGTCCGATGCGGTAGTTGTCACCACCGACCACGACGACCTTGTTACCCTTCTGAGGTTCCTTTTTCAGGCAGTCGCGTTTGGTGCCATAGCCCACACCGCCAGCGAGCATGATGACCTTGTCGTAAGCGTATTTCTCCTTACCCTCCTGATGCTCGAAAGTGAGGACGGAGCCGCAGATGAGGGGCTGACCGAACTTGTTACCGAAATCAGAAGCACCATTAGAGGCCTTGGTCAGAATCTGCTGTGGTGTCTGGTACAGCCACTGGCGCACGGGAAGGATGTCCTCCCAATCGCGGGCAGTACCATTATCGTCATGGAGGCGAGGATAGGCTGTCATATAAACTGCTGTACCCGCAATCGGCCAAGAGCCGACGCCCCCACCCATACGGTCGCGGATTTCACCGCCTGTGCCTGTTGCGGCACCATTAAACGGCTCAACCGTTGTGGGGAAGTTATGCGTCTCAGCCTTCAGTGAGATCACGCTCTCGATATCCTTCACTTGGAACCAGTCGCTTGTGCTCTGGTCTTTCGGTGCAAATTGTTCAACGATGGGACCCTGTGCAAACGCCACATTGTCCTTATAGGCTGAGAGAATCTTGTTGGGGTTCTCCTGTGTGGTTTTCTTGATCATCGCGAAGAGGGAGGACTCCATTTCTTTGCCGTCGATGATAAATGTTCCACCGAAGATCTTGTGGCGACAGTGCTCGGAGTTGATCTGGGCAAATCCGAAGATCTCGGAGTCTGTCAGTGGACGGCCATTCTGCTTCTCAAGACCATGAAGATAGTCTATCTCCTCCGGGCTGAGGGCCAGACCTTCCTGTTCGTTGTATTCCTCCAGATTGTCCACGTACTTAATGGGCTCTGGCTTGATGTTGATGGTAAAGATGTCCTGGTTCAGACCGTTGTACATGCGCTGCAACATTTCGTCATGTTCAGCATCCTTGCTGGCAGCAGGAAAATACTCCTCGATGCGGCTGATGCCGGAAAGGCCCATGTTCTGCGTAATCTCTACGGCATTGGTAGACCATGGGGTCACCATTTCACGACGCGGACCGACGAAGAAACCTTCGAGTTGTTCGGCCTCGAGCATCGTTGCTTCGCCATAAAGCCAGTTTAATTCCTTGATTTCCTGTTCACTCAATTTGTGATCGACCTCTGTAGCGATCACGGTTTTCAGTGGTGTCTGAAAGAAGCGTATCATATCTTTTCTTTATGTTTGATTTTATTTCTTACGTTTGGCGGTTTTGGGAGCAGCCTTCTTCTTGGCTGTGGTCTTGGGTTTGTTGACGACGATAGGTTTGGGCCGTTCTACATAAGGCTTCTGGTTTCTCATCAGCCATGAAACCTCCATCACCTTGTTGCGAAGTTCTTCAGGACAGTCCGTCTTCGGGTTGTTCATCCAATTCTCTGTGGTCTGCTTGACAGCATAGCTCTTCTGACTGTCATACAAGGCCTCCAGCCATTTTTCGGGGAAGCGGATATCGCTGGTCTGCTGCAGATATTTCAGGTTGGCCAGTGTTTGTGAAACATAGTTGGGACAATCCTGTGCATAAACATCTGTGCTCAGAAGCTTCAGCGTGTGGATGGCCCAATCCTCCTCCTTGCGGTTATCCTTCTTGATGAGTTTTTTTAACAGGTCAGTACGCTTGGAGGCATCGGGGTTGCAGGCACGGCTGACAAAGTCGAACTCCTTCTGGAGATCCTCACTCTTCAGACGGGCGCGCTGGGTAGAAAGAATCTCCTGTGACCGCGTAGGATTGGTGATGGCCAGGCGATAGGCCATCTCCATATAGTCGTGTTCATCGAAGAGCGGGTCGTTATGCTGTTGCCATACCGTCTCCAGTTGTGCGAGCACGTCTGGAGATGTGGCATTAGTGGCCATCTTGCGGAAAATGAGATGACGGCAGTCTTTCGATTTGTTCTCGCCAAGCAGGTCCATCATACAAAGCTCGAGGGTTCTGCGCTGGTCAGATGTCATGTCTGTGGCAATCTTGAACATATGGTCAATGGCCGTCTGCATGATGATGGGATTCTTTTCCTTCATCATAAAACGGTAGAGTTCTCCGAAGTGCGATGGTGAAACCTTGCCTTGGAGATAGTTATCGTGGATGGTATTTAACAGCGAATAGCGTGCCAGGTCATTACGGGTTGTGATGAGTCGCTTTGGCAGGATTTCTGCATATTCATCATCAAGGGTGAAGATACCATAGCCCTGACCGTTGTAGTTGGGAATGATATAGCTTGGTTTGCCGTTTTTCAGGCTATAGGTCATAATCGGTTTCTCCATATCGACGACGATGGTACGGCTTTGAGCCATATCATAGATGACCTGGATGACAAACTTCTGTCGCCAGCAGAGTCCGCGACCGAAGGGGTCGGTCTGTGAAACGACAAGCTGTCCGTCTTTATACGAGGTGTTGATGATGGGCATGCCCTTCTGCTTGACCCAGACCTCACAGAACTGGCGAACACCGACGGTTGGATTCTCTTTGTCGAGGATGTCAATCAGGTCTTCCCAGGAAGCTTCCTTGAAATAGTATTTCTGGAGGAAACTGCGCAATCCGTTCTGCATCTTCGTGGCGCCCATGATCTGCTCCAGTGAACGCATCATGACCGTTCCCTTATTATAGATAATGTTATCGTAGAGCAAGGTTGTATGATCGGCGATTGAAGGCTGTTCGATGGCGTGCGTACCATCTGTACGGTCTAAGGCAATGGCGCGGTTCTGGTAAGTGCTGAGGAAATTGATGTCACTCTCCTTAGCGTCCACCTGCTTTCGCGTAATCTTCGATGCCATAATATTGGCAATCACTTCCTTCTCCCAAAGATTCTCCGTCCAGTTCAGTTGCACCATGTTTCCAAACCAGAGATGCGAGGTCTCATGGGCAATCAGTTCCATCCGCTTGAGTTCCTCTTCTTTCGAAGCGTTCTTATCGAGTAACAGTCGTGATTCATTAATCTGGAAGGCACCCGGATGTTCCATACCGCCAAAAGAATAGTCGGGCAGAATGGCCAGACCATACTCCTTAAACGGACATTTGATACCAGTATAGCTCTCCATCCATTTCATGGATTTCACAATCTCGTTGAAGACAACGTCCAATTGGGCCACTTTCTTAGGATCGGTCTCCCGATATAGAGCACGAATCGGATAGCCATCGCGGACAGCTGCCTTTTCCTCGAATTTTCCTGCAACAAATGAGTAAAGATAGACAGGTATGGGATTGCTGCCATCGCTGAACATGCCTTTCCAACCTTCCGGTACATTGAGCGTGGTAGTAAACCTGGCTCTGATATCAGGCTGGTTGAAACATGGGAAGGCAGATGGAGCCTGATCAGGCAGGAAAATCGTATACAGGTAGTCTTTCTGACGGTTAAGGGCCTTGTTGGTACTTGCAAAGTCGATCTCAACGATGTTGAGACCCTCTTTCACCAATTTAGCAGCCAATACGATATGCTCATGTTTGTAAGTCGCCTGGCGCTTCTTCTTATTGTTGACCGTACAGGTGCCGGAGAAACCGCCTTGGAAGTCGAGCACGACATCGCTTTTCTGCGAAAGGTCGAAAGCGATGATAGCCTTACCAGTCACAGGTGTCTTGGCATCAGCAGGAATGTTGAATGTCAAGTCATACGAAACATTACTGATGTTAGCTTTACGCTGTTGGGCAAGCTCCTTGGAGACGCCTTTTTCCGGTACCTGCGCAGAAATGCCCAGCACTAACAGGCAGAGCGTAAAAATGAGAAAAAGTCTGTAATTTTTCATCTTTTCGGGTGCTTTAATTGGTTTTTGTGTGCAAATTTAATTAAAATAATTCTAATTCCGCCAAAGTTTTCATTGTTTTTTGCGACATTAATGTAAATTTGCATCCGATTTCTTTTAATTATAACATGAGAATTATGAAAAAGAGTTTGATTTTGATAGCCGTATCTGCCTTGATTCTGAGCAGTTGCGGTAGTAAGAAAGAGTTGGTGGCATGTCAGGAAACCAACAAATCTCTCACGGAGAGCCTTCAGGCTGCCAAGGAAGATCTGGCTGCTAAGAATGCCCGTATTACGAGCCTTGAGGAGCAGCAGCGTGGCTTGCAGCAGATGCTGAAGGCTGCCGAGAATAAGTACGATAAACTGCAGGCAGCCCTCGACAAGAGTCTGTCGAACGCTTCGCAGAACAACGTTTCCATCGAAAAGCTCGTCGATCAGATTAATGAGTCAAACCAGTACATCCGTCACTTGGTGGAGGTGAAGTCGAAGAGCGACTCTTTGAACATGGTGCTCACCAACAACCTGACCCGTTCGCTGACGCAGGATGAGATGAAGGAGGTTGACGTGCAGGTACTGAAGGGCGTGGTCTATATCTCACTGGCCGACAATATGCTTTACAAGAGCGGCTCGTATGAGATCAATGCCCGTGCAGCGCAGACCCTCTCGAAGATTGCCAAGATCATCAAGGACTACAAGGATTACGACGTGCTCATCGAGGGTAATACCGACAATGTGCCCATCTCCAAGACCAACATCCGCAACAACTGGGACCTCTCGGCCCTGCGTGCATCGAGTGTGGTGCAGGCCCTGCAGAACGACTATGGCGTAGATCCTAAGCGTCTGACAGCTGGTGGTCGTGGTGAGTACAATCCCATCGCGACAAACGACACCGAGGTCGGCAAACAGCGCAACCGCCGTACTCAGATTATCATCACGCCGAAACTCGATCAGTTCATGGATCTGATCGACAAGGCGCCTGACGCTGAGTAAGCGATGAGAAGATACGTTCTCTCCGTTCTCCTACTGATAGCCGTAGCTGCCTCTGCACAGAACGTGCAGAAAGGCGACTATGGCTATCTTTATTGTCACATGAGTGATCGTGGCCAATGGACAGCCTTTGCGTTGAGTCGTGACGGTTATCATTATGAAGATGTCCTTGGTGGCGGTCCTGTGATGGACGTCAAGGAGCATGCCCGCATTGAGGGTGGTCAGCGTGATGCCTATATCACCCGCAGTTGGGATGGCAATGGCTTTGTGATGGTGACGACGGATATGAACAACGGCATGACCAAAGCTCTGGGTAAGCAGAGCGAATGGGACAATTACGGCATCGACCTGCTTAAGAGCGACGACCTCATCCATTGGAGCAGTGTCTCTTTTGATTATCGCAAGGGTGATGCCATTTTCTGCGATTGTGAGTCACCCAGTCCCTACAATGACTGGAGCACTATCAACCGTGTGTGGGCTCCACAGATATTCTGGGATCCGCACTATGTCTGGCCTGATGGTGACAAGGGCGGTTACATGATTTACTATTCGATGTGGAACCGTAGTGAGGAGGCCTATGATCGCATGTATTATTCCTATGCAGACAAGTCGTTTACGAAGTTGACTAAGCCCCGTATCCTTTTTGACTGGGGTTATGCCACCATTGATGCTGATATCAACTATTTGGAAAGCGATGGTCTTTATCACATGCTCATCAAGAAAGAAGGTGGAAAGCCCGGAATCTATACCGCCACCTCAGAACACCTGACTTATGGTTGGGGTGAGCCTGTAGAGGATGATTATGTCAGTTTTGAGGGGAAGAAGAAGTGTGAAGGGTCGAGTGCTTTCCAGTTGATTGGTGATGACACCTGGCGTGTGGCCTATATCGAGTATTCCTCCAAGCCCCGCCACTATCGTATCTGCAAGGCAGACAAATATCTGCGCAATTTCTCCGATCCCGTGGATATCGAGGGCGTGACAGGTCCCCAGCACGGCTCTTTCATGCGTTTGACGAAAGCGGAATACAAGCGTTTGCAGAAATGGGGCTCTGCCCCTGTCATCCATCGTTTGGAAGCGGAGGTCATTGATGGTGCTGTGTTGCATACCAACCGTTTTCTCGAAGGTTATAATCCTGAGGTTCGTACGATGAATCAGTATTTCACCACGCGTCTGAAATATTCTTTCATGCCCTCACCCGATTCTGAGGAGGCCAGGATTTATAAGGGCGGCTATCAAGGTGTCGGTTTGGGTTATCACCATTTGAACAATCAGATTGGCAATCCCGTTTCAGCTTATCTTTTTCAAGGCGCTACTATCAAGACCCTGTCGTCTAAACTTGCCCTTAACTATGAGTGGGATTTCGGTGTGGCCTATGGCTGGCATTCCTATAATGAGTCAGACCGGGTATCAAACCATGTGATTGGTTCGAAGATGACGGCTTATATGGATTTTGGCGTTTATTTACGTTGGATGCTTTCCCGGCAGTTTGATTTGAATATCGGACTTACGGCCTCCCATTTCAGCAATGGCAACACATCGATGCCGAACGCAGGTTTGAATGTTGCTTCGGCGAAAGTGTCGCTGGCCTATTATCTCAACCGTCCTGAGCAGCAGCCTGCCGATGGTCCGTTGCCTGTTTTCCAGAAGCATTGGAGTACCGATGTTGTTGTGTTCGGCGGTTGGAAGCGTAGAGGTGCAGAAACGGCTCTCGGCTCGTATACGCTATCAGATACGTATGGTGTGGTAGGTGTCAACATAAACCCGATGTACAATCTGAATCACTGGTTGAATGTGGGTGCTTCCTTGGATTTGTATTATGATCATAGTGCCAACCTTAAAGTAGAGGATTCCACGGTGCCGCCTGATGATGGCGAGACCGAAAAAGAGAGTGCGAGTGAGGGAGAGACGGGAGATGCGGTATCTACCTCGTCAGAAAGTCGTGTTTCTGCGCCTTCGTGGTATCGTCAGGTGACGGCCGGTCTTTCTGTCCGTGCGGAATATGTGATGCCCTATTTTACGATTAATTTCGGCATCGGTCATAATCTGATCAATGCCGGCAGTGCCCATTTCCGGGGTTTTTATGAAATTCTAGCTTTAAAAGCTGCCCTTACCCCTAAAGTTTTTCTTCATATCGGCTATAGTCTTTATAGTTTTCAGTATCCCAACAACCTGATGTTAGGCATCGGCTATCGTTTTGGAGGCCGTCGGAAATAAGTTTAGTTGATGTGCGTCAAGAAGACGGTTAATTCCCTTTTTTAATAGTTAAAAAGCTTGTCTGTGTGCGAGCACAGTTGTACCTTTGCATCGGATTTAAGCATATAGGATAACAATTTAAAAGAGGTATTAGTCGTATGATTATTTTGAATTTTGTAGCCGTTAAGCTTGCATCAGTGGTAAAAACAAAGGCATTTGCGCTGATCAATAAGTAAAAAAAACAGCAGATTTTAAGTATGAAACAAAAGCAAAAAAAATTGTGACATACTTAAAAAGTGGCGCGACAGATTTTTGTTACCTTTGTAGCCGAAAAAAATCTGTCAAGCATGAAAAGGATTTTAATTTCCCTATTCGCCCTTGTGGTGACGCTTGGCTCGGAAGCTGCCGAGCCTTTTGTGTGTTTTAAATCATCTGCAGATGTGATTTCCCTGCAGGATGCGAGTGTTTCTTTTGACAATCGCGAACACAGTTGTGTTCAGAGGGCAATTGTCAACTTACAGCAGGATTTTGAGAAAGTGACACGTAAAGGCCTCCCCCTTTCCGAGCATGCTCGTATCCTCGTTGGTACCGTTGGTGTCAATAAACAGATTGACCAATGGGTGAAGAAAGGCGAGTTTCGTGATTTGAAAGGCAAGACCGAGAAATATATCATCAAGACCATTGGCGACCAGCTCGTCATTGCTGGTAGTGATAAACGCGGTACTGTTTATGGTATCTATGAGCTTACCAAGCAGATGGGAGTCTCGCCTTGGTATTATTGGGCAGATGTTCCCATCGAGCAACACGAATCATTATATATTAAGAAAGGTGAGTATACCGATGGTGAGCCAAGTGTTCGCTATCGTGGTATTTTCCTTAATGATGAGGCCCCTTGTCTGACGACCTGGGTGAAGAACACCTTCGGCACCGACTATGGCGATCATCGTTTCTACGAGAAGGTCTTCGAACTGATTCTCCGTCTGAAAGGTAACTTCCTTTGGCCAGCCATGTGGGGTTGGGCTTTCTATGCCGATGATCCTGAGAACTCGAAGGTGGCCGACGAGATGGGAGTCATCATGGGTACCTCCCACCACGAGCCGATGGCCCGTAACCATCAGGAATATGCCCGCAATCGTAGCAAGTGGGGTGCCTGGAACTATCAGACCAACAAGGAGAGCCTTGACCGTTTCTTCCGTGAGGGTATTGAGCGCATGAAAGGAACCGACGACATTGTGACCATCGGTATGCGTGGTGATGGTGACGAGGCAATGAGTGAGACTGCCGACACAAAACTGATGGAGCGTATTATCGACAATCAGCGCAAGATCATCAAGGAAGTGACGGGTAAACCCGCCGATAAGACCACGCAGGTATGGGCTTTGTACAAGGAAGTCCAGGACTATTACGATGCCGGTCTCCGTGTTCCCGACGATGTGATGATCCTTATCAGCGACGATAACTGGGGTGACATCCGTCGTGTGCCTACCGCTGCCGAACGCAGTCGGAAGGGTGGTTGGGGTATCTACTACCACGTGGATTATGTAGGTGCGCCTCGTAATACGAAGTGGCTCAATGTCACTCAGACGCAGCAGATGTATGAACAATTGTCGCTGGCCTATGATTTCGGTATCCAGCGTATGTGGATTCTCAATGTCGGCGACCTGAAGCCGATGGAGTATCCTATTCAGTTGTTTATGGATATGGCTTGGAATCCGAAGACATATACCGTCCAGACTGTCACCGACCACACCCTCCGTTTCTTCCAAAGTGTACTCAGCGGTTCTGTTGCCGAAGAAGCCTCATCTATCTATAACCTCAACTGTCAATACATGGCCCGTGTCACGCCTGAGATGCTCGATGCCCGTACCTATAATGTTGAGACTGGCGAGTGGAAGAAGGTTGCTGATGACTACCAGCGACTGGAACTGCGTGCCCTGCGTCTCTATGACCAGATTCCAGCAGCGGCCCGCGATTTTTATCGTCAGTTGGTACTCTTCCCTGTGCAGGCGATGGCCAATCTCTATGATATGTACTACGCTCAAGCCATGAACCAGAAGATGGTTGCTGCTAAGAATCCGGATGCCAACATGTGGGCCGATATGGTGAGAGATTGTTTCCGTCGCGACTCACTGCTCTGTGCAGCTTATAATACCGATATTGCCGGTGGCAAGTGGAATGGCATGATGATACAGAAACATATTGGTTATCGCTCTTGGAACGACAATTTCCGTGCCGATATGCTGCCGCGTATCACTTCTGTCGTCGATAGCACTGTAGGTGGTTATACCTTTAGCCATAGCAATGGTTATGTGTCGATGGAGGCAGAACACTTTTACAGTTCGACGGCTCCTGAAGGCTTGCAGTGGACCGTCTACCCCTATTACGGTCGTACCCGCAGTGCCGTTGCCCTGACGCCCTATACAACGTTGTCACCCGTTAATGCAGCCCTGACCTATCAGTTTACGTTACCTTCCGAATCGTCGAAAGTGAAGGTTCATGTTGTTACGAAGTCAACGCTTGACTTCCTGGATGTAGGCGGTTTTGAGTACAGTGTCAGTCTCGATGGTGGTGAGGCGCATGTTGTTAACTTCAACAAGACGCTTGTCGATCGTCAGCCCTATATGTACTCCGACTATTATCCTGCTGTTGCCCGTCGTGTGGTGGAGAAAGTCGTTGAGTTGTCTGTGACGCAGAAAGATGTCCACAGTCTGACGATACAGCCTAAGCATCCAGGCATTGTCTTCGAGAAGATTGTGGTTGATGCCGGCGGTTATCAGTCGCAGTATCTCTTCGGTCAGGAGTCGCCCTGTAAGCGATAGAAGGTTGAAGGGAAAAGTGAACAGGGAAAAGTGAAAAATTTGCTACCGCACGGATAATTTTTCACTTTTCCCTGTTCACTTTTCCCTTTTTTTTCCTATCTTTGCATCCGAAAAGGAATGTAATTAATTTATAGCGTTATGAGAATGATGAAAAAACTCCTTATCGCCGTTTTGCTGATGCAGGTATCGGTAGCGGTCTTAGCACAGGACAAGACCTTGTTGATCTCCGAGTCCGGGCTTCCCTATACTGCCCAGACGTGGTTTGCCTATGGTTCCGGTAACATCGACCAGAACGATATCGTGGGATGTTGGGATCAAGGCAAGCGTATCGTGACAGCAGCTTATACAGGCGAGGGATGGTTTGTCATCATGGCAGGCAACACGCGTTATTCGATGCAGACCTATCTTGTCAGCGAAGTCTGGCCTGAGGAGTGGATAGCCAAGAAGACGCAAGAAGGCTACGCTATCACCTCGATGTCGCGCAGCAACAGTCAGTGGTTGGTGGTGCTTTCTCAGGGTAGTGGTATCAGTCGTCAGATTGTCTGGCAGAACACGTGGGACAACCTTGCGCCTTGGATTGCAGAGCAGAAGGGCTACGGCTATAGCATTACCGACCTTGCTTTTGATGGTAAGCAGTGGCTTGTCGTGATGAGTCAGAATTCGAAGTTTGTGTCACAGGGTTATTTCACTGCCGACACCACCAACGATATGATGCGTAGCATTCAATCGGAGGTATGGAACAAGGGTTTCAATCTGCATCAGGTGGCCTATGGCGGTGGTAAGTACATTGTCACCTTCGGAAACTATGCCTATGGCGATGAGCGTTTCCAGAACCTTCAGGTCAATCCTGACGATCCTAAGGATTATATCCGTCAGCAGTGGGAGAAGGGCATCTGTATTGCCTATATCGGTGGTGGTCTTGTTCCTCCCAGCAAGAAGTAATCTTAAAAATGAATAGATATAAAGGCAGCATTCATTAAAAGTTCTCTAACTGTACGGACAGTGGTTGGCGGATGTTGGAGAGATATTCTTCTGTGAGGAGTTGCCAATGGGATAAAGTACGGACGTCGTAGTTACTCCAGGCCGAACCGAAATAATAGGTGTAAGGCCTACCCTTATACTGACGGACAAGGCCGACGGCATGGGCGGGTTTTCCCTCCAACCGGGTGGTCTCGTCAACGCCTTCTGGGAAAAGTACACCTACGTATATCTGCGGGTGGACTTTCGGATTATCCGTAGGATCAGCGTAAAGCACGTAGTCTTTGCCCCGTATCAGATTCTCGTCATCATGTAATACCACGCCGGCAGCGAGTGTTACCGGCTGGTGGATGCCATCATACCATACAGTCATCTTGTTGTAGTGCGAACCCTTGTCGAGTGAGACAAGCCGGTGTTCCGTTGTTCCGTCGGTAGTCGTGCCGTAGGTCAGTTCTGCGGTAAATCGGAGCGGACCGTTGTCAAGTATCTTGCAGTCGGTGAAGCAATAGGGGAAGAGTAGCTTACCATCCTTCATCAGAGCAGGGGCGCCGCAGCCCAGACTTGCTCCTACGGAATACACGTCCATGCCATAGCCGTGGTCAAGGTGGAAGGACGCGTTCCTGAATACTTCTTCGCCCTCTTCGCGTTTCCCGACTTTCTTCAGTGAGTCGCCCTGATGCCATCCCCAACTGTGCAGTCGGTAGCGCTCCTCAACGACAGGATCCGGGGTGTTCTTCACCCACACGTCAGTACCGAACGACCGCTCACCCGTCCGTTGGAGGGCAGGGCCGTACATACGATAGATGCCTCGGTCATTCTCCCAAGTGAGGTCATCGAGGCGTTCTGGGTAGATCCGTCCGCATACTTGCGGCATGGATGGCGAAGGTTGTCCCTTGCTGATGGTGTATGTCGCCTTACCCTTCGGCTGTATGGAAACATAAAGCAACAGCTTGCCGTCGTGACTTTTCTGATAGGTTATCTGCTGACCTAATGCATTCTTTACGATCAGCGGATCACTGGTTTTCAGACCAAGTGACTGGTAGATTGCATGCAGGTCTGCCTCCACCACCTCCTGTCGCTGATTAGAGGTAGGGTTTGTCACGTTAAGGCATACTTGCTGGGCTGTTGCACTCAATGGGCAAAATAGAACAGCCAAGAGGAAGAGTGGTAAGAAAATAGTTTTTTGATTCATTTCATTATATGTTTTCGAATAAAGGGTCTCATCATTGTTCAGTTATGAAAAAGTGCTGTAAGTCATAGTCTTACAGCACCTTGCTTTTCGTTGAAACCAGCGCATTGTGGTACAATTCGTACCCAGAGCCGGGGTCGAACCGGCACGGGTTGCCCCACTGGTGTTTGAGACCAGCGCGTCTACCGATTCCGCCATCTGGGCATTCTTGCGTTCCTATTGGTTGCAAGCGCCTGACGAGTCAAACGCAGCCAGTTTCTGTGCAAAAGCGGTGCAAAGGTACTACAAAAATCTGAAATAGCAAAAGTTTCTGAAAAAAAAATGAAAAATACTTGCTTATATCAACATTTTTGCGTACCTTCGCCCACAGAAACAAGAACTATAGATATTATAAATGGAAAAAACAGACAAGAGAAATTTCTGTGTCATCCTTGCTGGAGGTCGCGGCAGACGCTTGTGGCCCTGTAGTAGGGATTTGTATCCCAAGCAGTTTATCGATTTTTTCGGTACGGGGCGTACGCAGTTGCAGGCAACCTACGACCGTTTCGTCAAACTCCTGCCGAAGGAGAATATATTTGTATGTACCTGTCAGGAATATCTGCAACTGACCAAGGAGCAGTTGCCTGAGGTGGCTGACCATAACATTCTTGTGGAGCCTGTTCATCGTAATACGGGTCCTAGTGTGGCTTGGACGGCCATGCGTATTTCGCGTATCCATCCTGAGGCGAACGTGATCATCACACCTTCCGACCAGATGGTTCTGAACGATGAGGCCTTCAAGCGGAGCATTGAGATTGGAATGGGTTATGTTTCGGAAAACGATGTACTGTTAACGATGGGCGTAAAGCCTACGAGACCAGAGCCCGGTTATGGTTATATCCAATTGGGTGATGTGAGTTGCAAGCCCGATGTGTATCGTGTGAAGTCGTTTACCGAGAAACCTGAGCGTGAGTTTGCGACGATGTTCATGAACAGCGGAGAGTTCTATTGGAATACAGGTATCTTCCTTTCCAATGTTCGTCATCTGCTAGATAGTTTCGAACAGATTTTTCCTGAGGTGCTTCGTCACCTGAAGGAGGAAATTCCCAACTACACTTATGAACAGGAGTTGGTATATGTAAAGGAGAACTATCCGCGTTATCCGAATGTCTCTCTCGATTATGCCATTTTGGAGCAGAGCAAGGGTGTGTTTGTCATGAAGTGTGATTTTGGCTGGGCCGATCTGGGCACCTGGCATGGCATCTATGAAGCCATGCGTAAGACGGACGATGATAATGTTGTAATTGACTCCGAGGTGATTCTCGAGGATTGCAGCGACAATGTCATCAAGTTGCCAAAGGAGCGGTTGGGCGTGATTAATGGTCTGTCGGGTTATATCGTGGCCGAGAAGGACAATGTGCTTCTCATCTGCAAGAAAGGCGACTCGTCGTCGCTGGTACGTAAGTATGTAAGTGAAGTGCAGATTAAATACGGAGAAGATTTTGTGTAGTTGACAGTTTACTTTAAGCCGTAAACTGTCAACTATCAACTACTTCGAGAATTCGGTCAGAATTTTAGAAGCGATCTCTTTGAACTCCTCTTCCGAGAGTTTCAGTTTTTCGCGACGGAAATCCACGTCCTGTTCCGACTGCATCGGAATGAGATGGATATGGGCATGTGGTACTTCGAGGCCGAGCACTACCTGAGCAACCTTCTTACAGGGGAAGGCCTTCTTGATGGCGAGTGCCACCTGTTTGGCAAATACCTGGTAGCGGGCAATCTCATCGTCTTCCATGTCGAAGATATAATCAACCTCTCTACGGGGAATAACGAGCGTATGTCCCTTTACCAACGGATTGATGTCGAGGAAAGCATAGAACTCCTCGTTTTCTGCGCACTTGTAGCTGGGAATATCTCCAGCGGCAATCTTACTGAATATATCCATATTATCCTACGGTTATTTTGTCGATACGTAACTTGATAGTGCCACGAGGAATCTTCACTTCCACCTCGTCGCCCACCTTATGGTTGAGCAAGCCCTGAGCAATTGGCGTCTTGATTGAGATCTTGCCTTCGCGGAGGTTGGCTTCGCTCTCGCTGACGATGGTGTAGGTCATCTTGGCCTTGTTCGTCATGTTGGTCATTTCCACCTTCGATAGGATCTGCACGGAGTCGGTGCTCAGTCGGCTGGTATCTACAACCTTTGCCTCTGAGATTGTCAGTTTCAACTGATTGATCTTATCCTCAAGATGCGCCTGTGCCTCTTTGGCGGCGTCGTACTCACTGTTCTCACTCAAATCACCCTTCTCACGCGCCTCTGCGATGGCAGCTGAGGCCTTGGGGCGTTCAATGCTTTCTAAGCGTTTCAGTTCGGCTATCAGTTTGTCGTAGCCTTCTTGTGACATGTAAGCCATGTTATTTACAATTTTAATTATTCATTCCTTGGACAGACAAAAAACAAAAGAATCCCGACTTTTCTCATGTCGGAATCCTCGCTGTTAACATGTCTTTATCCTTACTTTTCCGTTTGCAAAGGTAGTCATTATTTTCGAATCGGCCAAATTTTTCCGTATAAAAAATGCAAAACGGCAAAGATGATGATGCCTGATACCCATCCACCTAGAACGTCGATGACGTAGTGAGCCTGGATATAGACCGTTGCGAAGCACATCAGAATGAACAGCGGCAACATGCCATAGAACAGTTTCCGGTTCTGACTGCGCCAAGCTAGGATCATGAGGATGGTGGTCACACCGACATGGCTGCTGGGGAAGGCTGCTGTAGGCTGTTCGCCCGTTTCGTGGGCGCTGGCCACGCACTGATAGAAAAAGCCTTTGGCATAGCCCGGAATAGGGAGTGCCTCATTGTGGGTGGCAAAATAGTTGCCGACGTCGGGGAATGTGCCATTCGCAATGTTGTCGAGGCCTGCAGCCAGATAATAGTACTGTGGACCTGTAACGGGCAGGAAGATGAAAATGACGTAATAGATAAAGAACGCCGAGAGGATGATAAACTCCGTCCGGTCGAACTCCTTATAACGGCAGAAGAAATAGAACAGTGTCACAAGGGCAATCATCGGGTAATACGATGCATAGCTTAAGTGCATTAGTTCGCTGAACACCGGATGCGACCATGACTGTGCGAAGAACAGTGCAGGCTGACAGCCCAGGAGCTGTTGTTCGTAGCCTGCAAAAATGTGGTCGAGGTTGGGGAAGATGCGGTTCAGCAGATAGGTATCCGGGTACCACCAAGGCAGGAGCAGTAACTGAGCGCCGATACGGCAGAAGTGGGTAAAGCGGCATGGAATCATGCGATATACCGCCCAAAGTGCGATTGTCATCATCACGATGCGGAAGCGTCCCCACAACATTGGTTCCGGATTCTGCATCTTTGTCTGGGCGAAAAGTATCAGCAGCAGTGTCAGCACCAGATAGCCCATCACGACCCATTCCACTGCCAACAACCCTTTCTTGGGTTTCTTTTCTATTTCGAACAAAAACTTAAATAGATTCACTACTACAACCATTTGTGATCCCTATACCATTGGATCGTCTTTTTCACGCCCTCTTCCAACTGCACCTTCGGCTGATAGCCAAGTTCGTCGATGGCAGGCTGGATGTCACAGCGCCAGTTACGCTGTTTGAGAATATTGTATTTATCGTTGTTAAGCGCCGTCACCTTACCCGTTATCCGTCCGATGTATTCGCCTAAGAATGTCACGATGCGCAGCACCCATACAGGCGCCGTGATACGGATCCACCAAGGCCTTCCCAAGGCTTCGTGGATGAGGTTGCTGAATGTGGCACTCTGGTAGACCTCACCGTCGGAGAGGAAGTATTTTCGCCCGTTCTTGCCCTTCTCCAGAGCCAGGAACACCGCCTGCACCACATCCTCGACATAGACAAATGTGATGTCCTGCCGCTTGTAGCCTACAGCGAAATCAGAATGCTGTTTAATGCTCTTGGCCATGATGAAGTAGTCCTTTTCGCGCGGTCCGTACACCCCTGTCGGCCTTAGTATAATATAAGGTAGGCGCTTGGCTAGCGTCTCGAGACAGTGTTCTGCAGCCAGTTTGCTGCGTCCGTATTCGGTATTCGGCTGTGGCGAATCGTTCTCGCAGATGGCCTCATAGGGTTGTTGTTCCTTGATGGCGCCGAAGATGCTGAGGCTGCTCACGAACACAAAGCGCTTCAATGGCATCCCCACTTCTAGCAATGCCTCTGCCAGATTCTTTGTTCCCTCGGTATTGATGCGATGAAAATCGGCTTTATTCAGACACTTCGTCACACCAGCAGCATGCACCACATAGTCGAAGTTCTGGTCCCGCAGTTGTTCCACGAGCTGTGCCTTCGACGCCAGGTTCAGTTCGATAAAATGAATGCGTTCATCCTGCAGCCATTCCCTCGAACTGCTCTTGCGGATGGCAGCCCACGTATCGAGACCTCTCTTCAGAGCCTCCTCTACGATAAATGAGCCGATAAACCCGCTCGCACCAGTGATTAATATCTTCATTTTGCTGATTTTGGGTGCAAAGGTACGAAGAAATTAATAATTTAAGATAATTTGTAGATGTAATTATTACAATTATTCCATTTTTTTTTTATCTTTGCACACAGAATAATTAAAAACAAAACTATGGGAAAGAAAAAAGGTGGAAAAAGACTCGGTAAGAAGCAGGTCAGCGAACTGCTGCAGAACCTCTTCCAGCACAATCCGAACGAGACCTTCTCGTTCAAGCAGATATTCAAGGCGCTGAAGCTCGATACCCATCCGTTGAAGATGCTCGCCATCGACACGATGGAGGAAATGGCTTGGGATGATTTCCTGAGCAAGGTTGGTGAAAACGCGTATCGTCTGAATCTGAAGACGCAGTTGCAGGAAGGAACCTTCCGCCGCAAGGCCAATGGTCGCAACTCGTTCCTGCCTGATGATGGCGGGACGCCGGTCTTTGTGGCTGAGCGTAACTCGATGTCGGCGATGGATGGTGACAAGGTTAAAGTCTCCTATATGGCCCGTCGCGACAAGCATATCAAGGAGGCGATGGTCATTGAGATTGTCCGTCGTGCCCACGACCAGATTGTCGGAAAGCTGCGTGTCGACAAGGATTGGGCCTTCCTGATTCCGCAGGACTCTACTTTTGTTCATGACATCATCATCCCCAAGCGCAAGCTGAAGGGTGGAAAGACCGATGACAAAGCTGTGGTGAAGGTCACTCAGTGGCCTGATGCCGAGCATAAGAACATCATCGGGTCCGTCATCGATGTGTTGGGTAAGACGGGTGAGAACAATGCCGAGATGCATGCCATCCTCGCGCAGTACAATCTGCCCTATAAGTATCCGAAGAATGTGGAGGATGCTGCCGAGAAGATCGATGCGACCATCACGCAGCAGGAGATTGACCGTCGTGAGGACTTCCGCGATGTCTTCACTTGCACCATCGACCCCAAGGATGCCAAGGACTTCGACGATGCCCTTTCCATCCGCAAGCTAGACAGCGGTCTTTGGGAAGTTGGCGTGCATATCGCTGATGTCAGCCACTATGTGAAGGAAGGCTCCACCATCGATAAGGAGGCCTACAATCGCGCCACGAGCATCTATCTCGTCGACCGTACCATTCCGATGTTGCCTGAACGTCTCTGTAACTTCATCTGCTCCTTGCGTCCTGACGAAGAAAAGCTCTGCTACAGCGTGATCTTCCAGCTCGACGATGAGGCCAATGTCAAGAAGTGGCATCTGGCACATACTGTCATCAAGAGCAATCGCCGTTATGCTTATGAAGAGGTGCAGCAGTTACTCGAGGACAATGGCGTGAAGGATGGTACTGGTGAGCCCGCTCCCGCAGCCACGAAGAAGAATCCCTATAAGGGTGAAAATGCCACCGAACTGATTGTCCTTGATGCCCTCGCCAAGAAACTGCGTGCAGCCCGTTTCAAGAACGGAAGTGTGAAGTTCGACCGTGAGGAACTCCATTTCGATATCGATGAGAAGGGCAAGCCTGTGAAGGCCTACTTCAAGGTGTCGAAGGATGCCAATAAACTCATCGAGGAATTCATGCTGCTTGCCAACCGCACCGTTGCGGAATCGATAGGTCGGGTGAAGAAGGGTCAGAAAGCCAAGACCTTGCCCTATCGTATCCACGACCAACCCGATCCCCAGAAACTCGAGAATCTGCGTCAGTTTGTCTCGAAGTTCGGCTATAAGGTGAAGACCAGCGGCACGAAGGGTGCTATCACCAAGTCGCTCAATGCCTTGATGTCGGATGCTGAGGGAACCCGTGAGCAAAACGCCATCGAGACCGTGGCCCTGCGTGCGATGATGAAAGCCAAGTATAGCGTCCATAACATCGGACACTACGGCCTCGCCTTCGACTACTATACCCACTTCACCTCGCCCATCCGCCGTTATCCCGACATGATGGTGCATCGTCTGCTGACGAAATACCAGGATGGTGCCCGTTCGGCCAATAAGGATAAGTACGAGGAGTATTGTGAGCATTGCAGCGATATGGAGCAGATCTCTCAGAATGCCGAGCGCGACTCTATCAAATATAAGATGGTGGAGTTTATGGAGGACAAGATCGGCAATATCTACGACGCCCATATCTCAGGCCTAACCTCCTATGGCGTTTACGCTCAGATTGATGAGAACCACTGTGAGGGTATGATTCCCATCCGTGACCTTGGCAACGACTACTACGATTTCGACGAGAAGAACTTCGTCATCGTAGGTCGTCGTCACCATACAAAGTACCAGTTGGGCGATCCCATCCGCATTCAAGTGGCTCGGGCTAATTTGGAGCGTAAGCAACTTGATTTCACGTTGGCAGAATAACCCCCGCCTATGTCACGATTCGCCAGCCATATCCGCAATACCCTTTCCTCCAAACTCAGTTTGGTGGTGATTGCCGCTTTGGCTATCTTGCTTGTCGTGGCGCTCTTCATCATGTTCTTCTTCTCGCGTAGGGCCCTGCGTCAGGAGGCCATCAGCAATGCTGCCCAGACCCTCGAGGCCACGGTGGCGCGTATCGACAATATACTCCTCGATGTGGAGCAGGCCACTGGCAATGTCTATTTCAAGATGTTGCCCTATCAACGTCAGCCCGAGAAGCTGCAGGCCTATGCCCAACGGTTGGTGGATGTCAACCCTTATGTTGTTGACGCCCATTTTCACTGGGCCACCGACACCATTGCCGTGGATCTTAATAAGGTGGGGTGGTCCACGCCCCTGCGACTCAAGGAGTTAAATGGCGAACCCCTCACCGCCTTCCGTCTGCCTATCTACGAGGGGCAGAGTGTCATCGGTGCCTTTGATGTCAGTGTGTCACTCACCCAGCTCACGAAGATCATGCTCGAGAGCAAACCTTCGCCCAATTCCTTCAGTATCCTGCTCGACAAAGATGGAAAACTGATAGTCTTCCCCGATAGTGCCTTCCTCAACAAGAACGCCTTCGAGTTGACGGAGAAGCTGGACGACAATTCTGAGTATGACGCCATCCGTGCGATGACCTCGGGAGAGGCCGGTTACAAGCATGTCAGGATGGCAGGTCGCGACTGTTATGTGTTCTATAAACCCTTCGTCCGTACCGAAGTGCCTGGACGTGCGCAGATCGACCTCGGATGGAGTGCAGGCATTATCTATCCCGAAGGCGATATCTTCGGCGATTACAACCGTCTGCTTAATACGGTATTCATCATCGCTATCATAGGTCTGTTGTTGCTGTTCGTCTCCTGTCGTCTGTTCATCCATCGTCAGCTGGTGCCCCTTCGTCAGCTGGCAGTATCAGCGCAGCGCATTGCCGGTGGCTCCTATGACAATCCCATCCCCGACATTCCCAAGCAGGATGAGATAGGACGTCTGAACCGTCATTTCCAGAATATGCAACAGTCACTGGCCATGCGAATGGGAGAGATGCAGCGTGCCTCTGAGGTGCTCAAGGAGCGTGGCGATGAGTTGCAGGCTACCTACGAACAGGCGCAGGCAGGCGACCGTATGAAGACCAATTTCCTCTATAACATGTCTGACCAGATGATGGCACCCGTCAGTGATATCACCCAACGCGTGATGACCATCAGCAATTCAGCCAGTGAACTCTCGGAGGAAGAAACCAACCGTCTGGTAGATGAGATCCACGATCGGGGTAGTATGGTCACCGCCCTGCTCAACCAGCTGATTGCTGATTCGGAGAAGATTAAGGATAATGGATAATTGATAATGGACAATGGAAAATTGATAATTAGAGATGCGCAATATAGTCAGACATATCCGCCAGTCGCTTTCCTGGAAGCTCAGCCTTGGCATCCTGCTGATGGCCATCCCCATCTTTATGCTGGCGTTGGGCATCCTCTTTGTGCAGTCGCGCAACAAAGTCAAGCGCGAGGCCACCAAGCATGCGGAGAGTATAGTCAACACCACCATGCAGCGCATCCACCGTTATATGAATATCGCGGAGACCGCCACCGAACTCACCGCCTGTGATGTCATGGCCAATCTCCACCCAGATTCGTTGTTCACATATACCAGTTATGTCGTCACCATGAATAATAATGTTGATGGCTGCTCCGTCAGTCTCGAACCCGAGACCTTCCCCCAATACGGCCGTTATTTCTCTGTCTATTCCGTGCATAATAGGCAGGACTCGTTAAAGGGAATGAGAGATACCATCATAACCGCCATTGAGGAGAAGTACGAATACTTTAGTAGGGTCTGGTACAAACAACCCAAGCGTGAGGGTAAGGCCTGCTGGACGGCGTTTTACGATGAAAGCGATAGCCTGGCACTCGCCCTTTATGGTATGGTTATCTCCTACTGTAAGCCCCTTTATCGCGACGATAAGAGCTTACTGGGCATCATCTCCACCGATCTCTCGTTGTTGCGCCTGTCGAAGACCTTCACTTCCGAGACCTCCTTTGCCGATTCCTATTTCTTCATGATAGGCGACGAAGGACGCTTCTATCTGCATCCCGACTCTGCACAGCTTCTCACGAAAACCATCTTCACCGGTGCCGATCCCGACAAGAATCCCGATATCATCGCTCTAGGGCATCAGATGACTACCGGGCAGCAAGGCAGTATGAGCGTCAGGATCAAGGGCGTGCCCTGCATCGTCAGTTATCAGCCTGTGCCAGACACCAACTGGAGTCTTGCCCTCGTCACTCCCGAGCGCACCCTCCTCCGCAGCTACAACCTCCTGGCCTACATCGTCTCTGCCCTCCTCATCATCGGTCTGGTGCTCATCCTGTTCTTCAGCAGCTTCATCGTGACCCATGCCATCCGCCCCCTCTACAACCTTGCAAAAAAGTTGCAGCGCATTGCCGATGGTCATTATGACGAGACCATCGAACGCACGCGCCATCGCGACGTCGTGGGACGGTTGCAGAATAGCTTCGCCACCATGCAGGAATCGTTGGACCATCATGTCAGCGACATCCGGAAGATGAACATCGAAGCCGAGCGACGCAATGAAGAACTCGCCCGTATCAGTGAACTGGCTAAGGAGTCCACCCGTCAGAAATCGCTGTTTATTCAGAACGTGTCCCACCAGATACGTACGCCTTTGAACATCATCATGGGCTTCTCGCAGGTACTCAAGGAAAACAAGGGTGCTATATCGGCAGATGAGGCTAAGGGCATCACCGATATGATGCGCCACAACGCCCAGATGCTCGACCGTATGGTACTCATGCTCTTCGACAGTTCTGCCCGTGGTATCACCGAGGAGACCTATGCCAACCGCGATGAAGAGGTGAATTGCAACGATCTCGCCCGTTATTGTGTCTCAGAGAATCTCAAGCATTTTCCCGATACTCCTGTTAATTTCCTAACCGATGTGTCCGATGACCTCAATATCCACACCAGCCGCCTCTACCTCATGCGCAGTCTCCGTGAACTGCTCTATAATGCCTCTAAATATTCTGATGGTCAGCACATCACGATGCGCATCAATCGTACAGACGATAAGGTGTATTTCATCGTCGAGGATACCGGTCCTGGCATCGCTGATGAATATGTGAGCCACCTCTTTGAGATGTTTGCCAAGGTCAACGACCTCTCTGAAGGTCTCGGCATCGGACTGGCACTCGCCAAACGCCATCTCAAGAATCTCGGTGGCGACCTCTTCCTCGATACCACCTACAAAGCCGGTTGTCGTTTCATCATCGAACTGCCCATCGACGAATAAAGCTCGCGCGTCCCTATTAATATTTCGCACGCGAGGAAATGTTAAAAATGATATCTTACTGAAAGATTTTCCCTTTTTTTCTTGGAAGATAGTGGGAATTTTTCCTATCTTTGCGCCGCAATTAAAAATTCTATCACAATTAGTTAAACACAAATGAAAAGAAAAGCCGTCAAACAAAGTTTATTCAGTCGTCGGGTGACGCAGATGAAGATGTAGCTCTCTTGGCTATGTTTTATTCTGTCGTGATTCGGACTGCATAAATACGTCTTGAAGGTCGTTCTTTGAAGCTTTGCTTCGAAAAACAGCTGCGCCTCAGCAAAGTCTGAAAGTGAACTTTCACTTTGTATTCGGCTTGCATGTTCTTTGACATATTGTTACAACGGTGTGATAGAGACTCAACACAAGTTTCTATGAAGCTCACTGGGCAGAGGCCGCAAGGCTTTGCCCAAATAACTCTTGCGCCCCTTTCTTCGGGGCATTCGAAAACACATTTTTTCAATTTCAACCCATTTTTATGGAAAAGGATTTATTGAAGCTCGACAACGAGCAGTGTGATGACGATTTTGACAAGTTGCTCCAGGGTTTCCTGGACGATGACACAACCTCTGATGATGCTGATACCGAAGATGAAGACACTGTAGATGACAAAACCGACGATGACGTGGGAGATTCCTATCATTTCGGAGGCGAGCGCAACTACATTCCGGAAATCACGAAGGTGGAGATTCAAGTCCAGCCCAACCTGTTCGGTTCGCCCTATGTCAATGGCGACATTGCGGTGACCATCCAAGGCAATGACGACGCAGACTTCGCCGACAACCGTTTCCAGCTGAACGTTCTTGGTGAGGGATATTACCCGATGGCAAACACCAAGACCTATTTCGAGGCTGAGCATCCCACACCCAATGCGATCATGCTCACGATGATGAGTTTTGTTGTCTGGCTGCCAGGCCGCTACACACTCTACATCCGCGACAACAGCGACGACTCTCTCATTCAGATGCCCTTCACGCTCGACGACCAGTTGCAGGCCACGGTCTCCGATCCGCAACCCTGTCTGCCATGCAGTCCTGAGGACATCCTCACCACGTCGCTTGATGGCTACGACATCAATTGGAACCTTGTGGCGCAGCGACCTGGTATGGCGCAGATTCGCAACTTCATCATCCGCCAGCGTCAGTTCGAGGTCTACAACGAGTTCCGCAAGGGCATGCGTGGCGAGGCGCTTAGTGAGAAAGGCCATCTGCTGATCGGCACACGCAACCGCGACCTCACGTCCAGTCAGCTCTTATGGCTGCAAACGTTGGTGGCCCGTAACTATACGTTCGGTTGCATCGACTGCGGTATGCTCTTCGATGCCTCGCGCAACAATCCTTATGAGCCGTGCTTCGAGGCACTATCCGACACCGATCACCACGTCTTCTGTCTGACCAATCCAGGCGCCCTCCTTGGGCAAGGCGGAAAGGTCATCGTCAAGAAGATTGTCGAGAAGATCCGCATCGACGAGAGTCGCTATCTGCTTTGGATCTGCGGTTACAAGCAGGACATCGAGGCCGTGCTCAGCATGTTTCCTTCGCTTGCTGCCTTCTTCCCCAGCAATCATCGGCTGGAACAGGAGCCGCCCAAGGATTTCGAGCAGGTGCACGCCTTCTTCGACGCCCTCAAGAATGAAAAGCTCTATTGTTCTATCGACGCGATGGACGAGCTCGCTCATGCACTGTTAGAGGGCTGTCACAAGGGCATCCTCTCTTCCTGGACTACGGCCGACATCCGGCAGTTCGTCGTCGAACAGGTGAAGCCTCGCTATCTGGCTCGCTGTTATCAGCAGATCAACGACGAGAGCCTGCCGCAGGTTGAGATTGACGACCTCTGCCTCGACCGGCTCATCAGCATCGAATCCACCTACGAACAATGTCTCAAAGACCTGGACGAGATGGTTGGACTCGACGAGGTGAAGGAAGGCATCCGACGGATGGCAGCAAACACGAAGTTCTTCGCTGAGCGACGTCATCGCGGACTGACCACCTCGCAGGAAGCCACGTTCCACTGCATCTTCACCGGCAATCCGGGAACCGGCAAGACCACCGTCGCCAAGAAGCTCGGCCGTATTTACCGCGCCTTGGGACTGCTCTCGCGAGGGGATGTCATCGCCGTCGACCGTACCCGACTCGTGGGCCGATACATCGGTGAGACCGAGGAGAATATGAAGGCCATCCTCGACGAGGCGCGTGGCAATGTGCTTTTCATCGACGAGGCCTACACGCTCTACGATGGAGCCAGCGACCGCAAGGACTTCGGCGCGCGGGTCATCGACTCGCTGCTCACCGTGCTCTCGCAGCCCGACCCCGACATGCTGGTCATCTTCGCTGGCTACCTGAAGGAGATGGACGCGATGCTCAACACCAATCCCGGACTGATGGGACGCTTCCCTTACAAATATCAGTTCAAGGACTACAATGCCGAGCAACTCTTCATCATCGCCAGCCGCCTTTTGCAGCACGACGACTACCGTCTCTCGCCCGAGGCTGAGGCCCAGCTCCGTGAGTCCATCGCCAAGGCCTACGCGCAGCGCGACGCCAATTTCAGCAACGCCCGATGGGTGGAGCAGTTCGTTGGCAACGGTATTATCCCCGCAATGGCCAGCCGACTGGTGCAGACCGGCAGCGACGATTATCAGACCATCGAGGCCATCGACGTCCGTCAGGCCTACGACCGCTTCAATCCTAAAGCCATAGCCCTGAAGCCCCGCCAGAAGGTGGGCTTCAGCGCTTAGGCGCTTTCAACAGAAAAACTTATTCTTATGTACAAGATTTTACAAGACCCAGACAATGATCTCCTGCTGGTCATCGAACCGCAGGACTGTGAGCCCGACGGCCCTATGTTTATCTACGACGGTGGCGACACCGCCTTACTCTTCCGCGACTGGTTCAGCAACGTCCGTCTCAACGACATCGGCTCCGATGCCCGTGAGCAACTGCTGAGCGCCCAAGTCATCTATGTCCTCGAAAAGTCTGGCGACGCCATCGCCCGCGAATACGCCGCTCCCATCCGCATCGTCCGCGATGTCAAAAGCCTGATGATGTAAAAATGAAACAGTCAACTGAAGAATTTATTTGAGTGCTATTATCCGATATATTTCAGGAAGATTTTTAATTCCACATCTTTAAGGATTCCGAAATAATCAAGCCCTGCCCGCTTGAACTCTTTAGCAAGCAATTTATTCTCAAGGAAAGTCTCAGAGGCCTGGGTTAGGTTCTGACGAAGTAACTCCTTGTTTGTCTCTTCATTTTGAAGGGTTGGGGTGTGAGCGGCAATAGTGTCATAGATTGCCTGAAGATTTTCACGGTTCTCTCTTTCTGTCTTGCCCATCGGGTCTATTTGGTGTCGTAGGAAACTACTGAGTACTTTTGAACCAACGTCACCACGAAAGTATTGGCGATTGGTCGTGAGCATAAACAGCCCTACCACGTCCATCTGGTTCATCCCTAATTTGCTAGCGATAATCTGAAAAAGGAAAATCTCCTGCGGAGCTGTATATCCGTCGGCGCCAATCAGTCTGATGAGGGTCTTTAGATAATCCTCTTTGGCGCGACGCTCCTTGGGGATTTCCTCTTCTATCGGCTCATGTCTGACTTTTAGATTCTCCAGCAGTTTTCTTTCGTCGATGCCCTCAATATGACAAAGGGCGCAGAAGGCTTCTTTCTCTTCTGGAGTTACCTCCCCATCAGCGATTGCCATTGCTGTCAGGTCGCGGGCTAACTTAAACTCTGGCTCTGTGACCGCTGTAAGAAATCGATTGATTATGCTCATATAATGATTTTCTTCTAAAATTTATTGAACTATCGCAAAGGTAGTGCTTTTTCCCGCTATCTTGAGCATGCTCAAATCGTTCTCCGAATCACCATCTTGGTTATTATTGTGTTCATCTTCTAAAAGATAGGTGTGTTTTATCTACTAGATCTTTTTCATGCCACTTTCAACAAATCCAATATAGAATACACCCTCGTCATGTTCTCGAAGGTGAAGTACTGGTCATCCAGCACCATCCACTTTTTGCGTTCCTTCACCGGCATCTGCTGAATGTCAGGAAAGAACGAAACGGGAATAATTACCTCACGTCCATCAGTCAGACGCACCAACATCTTTCCACGATGGGCAGTAAAGTTCAGATCTTTTATACCTAATTTTACGCCTTGAATCTTACACATATCTTTGTCCTCCTATTTGTTTATTTCTCAATGTCAATTGCAATGGTCTTCTCACCATTAAAAGTCTTCGTAATCTGGTCGTTGATGAACTCCCAGTGACGATTGATGGCGGCAACAAGCATCTCATTGTCCTTGGCCGACAATTCGGATTCTGCTATTTCAACGCATTGCTCGCCATTCTTCTCTATCCAGATCTTTGCGAGCGAATGTTGGTGGCGCAGTCCTTTTCTGAATATATGCACATGACGGCGATTATCATTCACGTCGAGTGAGATCGCCACTAGGATAAACATTCTCAGAAATGCTAACTGTCCCATAATTGTCTTTATTTCGTTGCAAAGATAGGAATTATTTTCTTAACTTCCAAATGATTAGGTGATTTATTTCAAAGCCAGACGAAAAGAAACGGAAGCCGACAGCTAGTACTTGGGTATATTTTTGTCGACACTGCCGATACAATTTCCAAACTAGTCGTGGGGGGCTAGTACAAGGTATACTCAGACGCCCCGTGACTACCTCGTGACTACCTGTTGCAAACATAGTAATTGTGTACGCCTACAAGCCCACTTTTTACAAGGCCTTCCAACACTTTTTCCATCCCCTTCTAAAAAGTGTTACGAGGCTTCGTAGCAAAAATTCCATCGTATCGCAGAAATAGCATTGTCTTTGTAACAAAAGGTGCAATAATCTCGTTAGTTCAAATAGAAGGATGCATCAAACAAAGACTTCAAGAAGTTGGCTAAGATTGATGGTGTGGAGCATGTCCACATTGGTAAGTTCCTGCTGAACCTCGCTGCAAAGAATGGGGGAAGCGTCGACTTTGGCGAGAATATGACCTTCGTCGCCAAGTCAGGAGACATACTCAAGAAGATAGACACAATTGATGTTTATACCAGTGAAGAGAAAAAGACTATAGAGCAACTGAGCCTGCATGTGCGGAGCATTCATTGTAAAGGATATATAAAAAATGATTAAGTTGGAGAATGTATCAAATCTTAGAAAGATGGTTGTTATGACTGTATTCATGACTTCTGTCAACATTGAAGGTGCCACCCTTAATGATTCTATTATTGCCTCAAAGCAAGACTCGATAAATCAGTCAGACAGTATTAGGAAGAGTGTGAATTTAAAGGAGGTTGTCATTAAAGCCCAAAATGTGGTTCATCATCCGGACAAGGATGTCTGGGCCATAACGGATGACATGCGTAAGAATACTATCAATTCCTTTGAGTTGCTTGGGAAAATCCCAGGCTTCTTCTATGATAGGGTAGATAAAAACATCTCCTATAAAGGAATGGAGAATGTTGTCATCATTGTGGATGGTAGGGAAAAAGATATGCAGTATATCGGAGAACTATCTAATATGCGTTTCAAGAAGATTGAAATCTACGAGCATCCTCAGGGTAAGTTTCAAGATTATGAAGTGGTTGTCAACCTTATTACCAAGGAAGATTGGGAAGGATATGACATCCTAGCTGAGAACTTTACCGTTATGGAGCCTGCGAGAAAATATGGCAATCTGATCTCAGCGGATAATACAGTGCTGAGCCTGACATATACCCGACCGAAATATGACATGGCTGCTTACTATGAACATTGGCTTATGGATTACGAGCAGGGGAGCAGTATGAATATGTCGGAAAACAATGACGTATTCTACACCTTTATCGATGAGAACAGGCCCAACAGGCAATATTCATCGGACAAACATACAGCATGGTTGGATTTTGACTATAAGATTTCTAAAAACCATGTGATATCAGCCAAGTATAACTTTCGGTATATCAACAACAGCAACATGACGGATTTCCTACTGCATAAGGAAATCCTGTCCTCCCAACAGTCCATTGATCTCAGACGCATCACAGATAATAACTATGATGTCCGCGATCATATTGCTACTCTCTATTACAGAGGAAAGTTGTCTCGTTGGACTCTCTATTCCGACCTGACCTTTGATTTCTATAATGAACACCTGTTCTACGCGATGAATGAGGGTAGGCATACAACCGAATATTATAAACGCAACATTAGAAGGAACTCCATATTTTCATTGGATGCTACAGACAGGATCAACGAGAAGAACAGTCTAAATATAGGCTATCAGGGGTATTGTCGAGAATATGAGTCCTCTTATGAAAGGAACAATGTTTTGTCATCTAGTAATTTTAAACGACAACGGTTCTATGCATCCTTTACCCATGCTTTCAGTAGAAAGGCATCTCTTAAAATAGGTGGTACATTGGAATACCTAAGAAATGAGGCTGAGGGGGTCAAAAATCATCAGTTTTCGGGATTAGGAAACCTGCTTTTTAGATATTCAGGACTGGGAGAATCTCCTCTCAGTACGACAATGCAATACACTTGTGCAAGGGAGATTCCCTCTTTGGACCAATCGCTTCCAAACAAAAATTGGAAGGACTCACTGACTTATACGGCAGGTAATCCGTTACTTAAAGCATCCATTTTGCATTTATTTAATCTCCAGATATCAAAGTCGCACGCTTATCTAAAAGGTTCGTTCGGTTGTTCTGGAGACAAAATATCCAAAGTATATCAGTGGACAAACAATAATATCTGCGAGACATTTGGCAATGTCAAATACAATAACTATTCCCTTACAGCCGGCTATTCCTCCTCACGGGAAGTAGGAAAAGGAAACCTTTCCTTAGTAGTAGAACTAAATTATTCGGGCAATAAGTACTGGAATGACGAGTTGAGGCTGTCAGAACATCATTGGGGCACTTGGTTGCGGTTGCTATACTCAAACAACAAATGGGGGCATATACAGTTTGATTATATCTCAAAGCCGATATACAATGTAGGGCTACAGTCTATCAATATAACTACGCTTGATAGGGAGAAATGGAGGATTACGGCTTGGCAATATTTCTTCAAACGACGCCTGATGGTTCAGTTAAGCTTTAATCTCCCCGTTGACCTCGGTGTCCACAAATATTGTGAAGTCAGGACTGAAACGCCTTTCTACACATATCACTCAAAAAGGGATGATTATGAGGATCTCAAATACGGTATCACCTTGTATCTGACCTACCGTCTGTCCCATGGTCATCAAGTTAAGAAGCTATCCAATCGACAGCAAATTCAGAATGAAACGAACTTTTAGTTCATAATAAACAAATGGGTAATAATGGGTCAGGGCCGTCCCCTGACCCATTAACTTCGCTTCATCTATACCCTCGATTTGACAGATGGTACTGATGGCCTCTTTCTCTTCTGGAGTTACCTCCCCATCAGCGATTGCCATTGCTGTCAGGTCGCGGGCTAACTTAAACTCTGGCTCTGTGACCGCTGTTAGAAATCTATTGATAATGCTCATGGGGAACTGCTTTCAGCTGATAGACAAGTAGGATAAACAATCAACTCAATAGTATCTTTCACAAAGATAGTCGTAGATGTTGAGTCATCATTATAATCTATTGAGAGGATAATGTCGCGAGGTTCCAGGTAGCCTTCATCTATATTAAACAGCGTCTTGTCAATAATGACTACATCATCTCTATGCTTGAGCCTTTTTGTCACTTTCTTGTCGCCATATTCGTATGTGGCTTGAAAGAAGCATGTCTCAGAAAGCTCTACCTCTGATTTTACCTCAATACTATCAAGTAGGTCGTATTGGTCTGCAAACATACGCAGGAGTTTGTCGTAGATGGTCAATTCTGCATGATCATCCTGACCTTCGTGTGTGGACAAGTGCCTGTTATGAAGCAGCGCATCAAAACCAGCCTTCTTAACCCAGTTCTTACCTACAAACAATGTCTGTTTTTTGGTTTTCAGGTTAATTGCCTTAACAGCCTGCTTTTCCTTTGTCCATACAATTTCCTTTACGTCGGAGAAGACATCTCCCACTTTAACACTCTTCCCGTTGACGAAACTGAGCTTATTGTCGTTCACGAAGAGTACCTTGAAATCATCTGCTTGTACATGGCTAGCTGCCAGTATCAGGCTTAGGAGAAACAGGAATCTTTTCATTGTTCTTTTTTTTAAAAAAGTCGTTGTATCTTTGCATAACAGCATCAAGTGTGGAATATATAATGGTCGGAATCCATACGTTGAAAGCCACGTTAAAATGATAGGCAATGATGCCGACTATTGCGAAGAAAAGAGAGGTACTGATAAAAGAAAAAAATACTTGTAACCATACCCGTTTGTTAATAAAAGAAGCAACTGTCTGTAGCCAACGCCACTTTATAAAGTCTGTCACAGATTGCCCCGAAAGATACCAAAGTCCAATTGTCGTGTAGACTAAGAACAAAGCCAGGACACACCAGAAATTAATAAGATGGTCACCATTTAATAATGCTAAATAGGCATTCATACAGATAACGGATCCTGGCTGAGGACCGACATAGGTATCATGAATATCGTTCTTAAAATCTCCAATAACAATGATCTTGTCCTCGATCTGATCTTTTACCGGTATGATTGAGTCCAAGTCTAACAGATCTGCACCTAAATGGATATAGTTACGCTCCCTGACTTGACCTTCTGTATCCATCAGCCTTCCTGTCATTCTAATGTTCATCATGAGCGTAACGCCATTCCTGCACCAGCGACCTTGATCCTTATATATTAACCCGCCCCAATAAGCCTTTATTCCATTATCGTTCAGATGTAGTCTGTCTGCATACATTCTCAAAGGGACGGATGGAATCCCCTTGTGCAGGAACTGATAGCGTGCGAAGTTTGTTTCCTCCCATGCGATGGTGTAATCTGCGTTGGCGGCTTTCGGATATAGAATACTGTCGTCTAGGGTCACATCTTTATGCATAGGTATGACTATCCTGTCCATTGAGGCTATCGTGTGGAAAAGAGCCGAGTCTATTGGACTCTTGATGCCTTCCTCAAAGATAACGTCAAGGAAAATATAGCGATAGTTGTTTGCCTTTTTAGCCTGTGTGAGCAGTCTAAGAAGCTTTTCTCTGTCCGTTATGACGTATTTCCCAACAGGTATACCGTTCTCCTCATAGTCTACCAATTCTTTGTCATAGCATACATTGATAAATAGTATGCTGTCTGGCATGTTGCCTTTTTGAACACCCAGAAATGCATTCCACCCGTTTATCTTCTGAAACAGTTCTATCTCATTGGGCAAGGGGAAAGAAGTGTTGCCTAACAGATAGCTGAATATCAGAATAAACATGCTGAGGCTAATGGCGGTAATATATCTCCACCATTTCCTCAAGCATGCCTTTATGCTATATTGTACAGTTATTTTCATCCCATTAGTTTCGAGATATAGGTATGTTACGAATAACTACCATTTTGTCGCAATTAAGCCCCCATTTTTCGCAGTTAAAATATAATTTTAAACGAGGAAAACTTTCTGCAGATATTGGCACACCATCTACCTTAACAGACATCCGGACAGGAACCTCAGGTAGGAGATCAATTGATTGTGTTTCATTATTGTCCGTATAACTGGAGGCGTTTGCCAGTTTAACTCTTACCGACTCTCCCTTATGAACATTACCTTCACTGTCGTAAGCTTCTGACACCTTCGGATTTCCCCAGTCCGAACCGCCATAAACTGTAAGATTCTCCACATCTTGTGATCCCATATTGGTTAGGGTTAAGTCGATTACAACCGTCTTTCCACTAGCCGCACACCTTTTAACCTTAATAACGAAATCAGGGTGATTGGTTACAATTGACATTGCGTTTTGGGCATAACCACTTTGTAGTCCAAAGGCGAATATCGCCATCATTAATAGAACAATTTTTTTCATAATGATAATATTTAATTAGTAAAAATGTTAACTAAAAACCGCTGTAAACATCATAAACAGGATTATTATTCTTTTTTACGCCTAACTGTTCCAGTTGCGCTTCAGCTTGCTGATGTCCTTTTTCAGCTGCGCGATTGAACCATGTCTTGGCAGTATAATTATCCCTACCTAGATACATCATGCCAGCTTGATACATCGCATCAACATGATTGGCATTAGCTGCTTTGAGGAAATAGCTGGTCGCTGTCGGACGATTGTATCCGTCATAATTGCTGTTACTATAGAGCAGCCCCAGCTGGTAGTTAGCCTCTATGCTTCCTTGATTAGCTGCTTGGGTAAAAAATCTCTTGGCAGAGTCGTAATTCATCGTTCGCATTGCAGCCTTTCCTTGATTGATGAGGTTGGAAAGAGTTGCATTGTCAACAGAAGCTGGTGCAGCGGATGCCGCACTGTTGGTGGTGGGTCTGCTCGTAGTCTGGGCAGGGGCCTGCGTAGGTATTGACGTAGACGTTGTCGCAGGTTTGGCACTTGCAATTGTTCTTGTCTCGTATTTCTTGGCAGGAACAGAGGCAAACTTCCAGTTTTTCCAATTCGCATTGTTTGCAGATACAGTGATGGATGGATTCTGGGGCTTGCTGTTCTCCAGATATGAGTTCTTCTTCACTTCTTTCGTGACATAATTACAGAGCTCTCCCATTGTGGTACAGCCTCCTGATTCCTGCATCTTCTCCAATAAGAAGTATGTAAACATACCATGTTGTTTGCTCTTATATGGAAAAGCCGTCTCGTCACCTTGTGCAGCAGAGAACACCACAGTATTATCCCCTACAGGATCCTTTTTCGCCTTCATTGCTGTGCCTCTTGCGGATGCCAACATCTTTCCATCTCTTTTGGTACCACTGAAACAAGCATCGAGAAAAACGATTATATTATTTGTATTCATCGCTTTCAGTCTGGCATAAAGTGACTTTGTGCTGAGGCCGCTTGAGGTGGATCTGCTGTATCCATCAACTGGTAACAGATAGGCCTCTTTACTGCTCTCATCAGGCATTCCATGACCGGAATAATAGATAATGGCACGCGCTTCTCCATCATAGGCATTAAGCACGCCCTCCAACCAGTCTATTTCGTAGTTCATCTCGTTGAGCGTCGCATCAGATATGAACCTGATGTTTCTTTCGGGAATGCCTAAGGTCTTCTGACAATAAATCTTGAATACTTCTCCATCATTCTTGGCAAAAGGCACGTTTTCCTCATGTTTGTAATTCTCGTTACAAATGATAACGGCAAAGGTGTTTGCATCTGTCGTACTGTTGACGGCAATTCTTGTGTCAACACTACTCTGCCCCTTCATATTGCCCGGAATCAAAAACAGTCCTACAAAAAATAATAAGGTGTATCTTTTCATCGCTTATCTTTTTAAAAGTATTACTTTTGCTTTTGAGTTGTCCATACGGTTCATGGTCTTACCTACATTCGCCATATAGTAGGTAGGATCAGCAACGGTGAACTTTCTGCCATTCACCATGAAATAGTCGCCTTTCACATCCTCATTGAAGCATACGGCTGTATAAAGATGCTCGGGATAATAAACGAGTAGCACATCAAGTCCCAACAGATCCCTTACCAGATGAGAGTACAGGATGGCCCTGTCCTCACAATCGCATAGCGGATAATAGAGACTCTCTTCAGCAAAGAATGCACGTTCTCCACCCCATACTTTCTGGTCTAGGGCATATTCGAATCCCATCTGTACCCAGTTCAACAACAGATTGGCAGCCATGAGAGGTGTGGCATTACCTATTTTTTCCTTTAATTGTGGATACAACTTCTCTCTGATCTCTTTCGTGACAGGCGTGTTGGCATAAAATGCCCAGGTGGTCATAATATCGTCGTTGTTGAAAGTTGATGGATAGTCATTAAAGAAATTGATCATATTCTTGTTCACGGCTATCTTGGCCTCAACATTGACGAATCTCGAGATTATCTGGCGTTCATTGGAAAGTTCAATGTTCAGTTTTGGCAACTTTGGTATATAAAACATCATTTCTTTCTCGCCCGGGTAAGAGGCTTCACAGACTTTGAGGTTCTTCAGTTTGCTGCCATCGAGGAGGAAGAACAACTTGCCACCTACACTTGCATAACCACTGTCAGGTGCTATACCGTCGATTTTCACCAAAAGGTGTAGGCTATTATCTTCTGAATTGATGGCAAACCTCATCATATATCCAGACTGGTGGAAGAGGATGCCTTGAAGGAATACGGCTTCATTGGTGCCTTTCCCGCAAATAGTAGCTGTCAAGACTTCCAGCATTTTATAATAGGCCCAGTCGCAGAGCGTATAATTCTTGCGTATCTCCAAACAGTCATGAAGCAAGTTGTTGTATGCCTTGCCTGTCAATTCTCTGTATGCCTTAGCCAAGGATTTTTCATCGGTTCCAGACAGCTTGAACTGTGCAGCATTCCCCCATCTTACACTCATTGGAGTGCCATAAAACATAAACTTGTTAACCTTGGGAGCTTCTTTGTTTTCCTGGACGGGCTTAACAGGTTGCGGCTGTGGCTTTGGTTCAAACTTGAACGGTATAATTTCTGCCTCTATGACCTTTTCCTCGTCTTTGTCTTTTTCCTTGTCGTATTTGACAGGTACATCTTCTTTCTTTGGCTTCCCGACAGATTCCTTTAAACTGTAACTTTTCCATGCCTTCTCCATGAAGTCGGCGTATTCTTTGTTTACCTGATTGCGAAAAGATTCGTACTCCTTATTGACGGAGTTGACAAAGTCATCGTAATCGTCTTGGGCGACGGCATGACTCAAACAAAGCAGGAGCAATAATATAATTACAGGTATTCTTTTCATACGTAAAGCATCATTTCTTAGAAACTCGGATTGGAATACGCGCTATCTGCATGTCTTCGTCAATTTGCTGATATTCCATAAGCCATTTATTAAAGCCCTCGTAATCCATGCGATCTGGTAATATCAGGTCGTTGCCTAACTGTTTCTTTTCAAGAGTGGATGGTTTCTTGACATATTTGTTAGGAGAAAATACGACGTACAACTCGTCATATTCCTCTTTGTTCCCATCAGAACAGGTCATTACGAATTCGTCTATTTCTCCGTCGTCAGGTTTTGCCTTGTCGGTAGAAAAGAATGTATATTGTACATCATGTGTAATGGCATAATAGCCTTCTCCTGAGCTCTGATAGGGTAACATATAGCAGACCTCGTTGAGATTGGTGTCGAACAGGAAAACAGTAAGGAAACCGTTAACCGGACTTCTGAAATAGAGAAAAAAATCGTCTCCATTCTTGAAAGTGTTTGTTTGCAATTTGAGGTCGGGCTTTACCCTAAGCGGCAGTGCCTCAAACTGAATACCTGCAGATTTCAGTTCACGGACCTTCCCTTTTACTGTAACATAAAGGAAGTCCCTGCCATCGTCAGCAAGAACACGTTTAAATTGTGGCTTCGCCAGATCTCCTAACCATACTCCTTTTACTTGACTGCGGTGGATGGAGAGAAGGGATACCTCAGAATTTGCGTTTGTATTTTTGACTGTTACTTCGTCAAAACCACTAAGAACAGAATAGAACACGCTATCAATAGCTTGATTTTTTGCCTTCACAATGCCTTCTCTACATGCCTGGTCATAAGACATGTAAGGGGGAATCTCAAGAGAGTAGGTGGCCTCTACGGTTACCACCTTCCCCTTATTGTCGGCCTCTGCATACTGCAGGCCAAGAGACAAAAAAATCAATACCGTCAACAATCTCATGTTCTGGTCACCTTATTGGTTATTATTCTTGTGCCTGTTTTATGGCATCTTCCACAATCTTCTCTACCAGGTCTTCGACGGTGTTCTTATCTATGGCAAGTCGAACCAACACCTCTATATTACCATTTGGAAGATTACGATAGCATTCCATAAGGATACGCGGACGCCTTACTTTCTTATCTACAATTTTGGCTTTCGACTTCATGGCTATATCCGTCACCGATTCCGCGGTTCCATTACCAAGTTCTTTATTTTCTGCCTTGGCGTCTATCATCTCAGTTATCTGGGTTTCCATCTGGCCTGCTACCTCGCTCTTGGCCAATGTCATGGCCTGGAGCCTGGCTGCGTCATAGATAGAGCCAGTACTGCTCGCACTTCCCACAATCCATTTGTCTTCCTCAAACAGTTGAACCTGACTGCTCCGTCTTTGTTGTGCCTGTAAGGAAAGAGAACCTGGTTTTACTTGCCAACCTTCTAAGCTCTTAAGAGATTCTTTTACTTCCTTGTCAAGTTCCTTTTTCTCATCCTTGGTTAGTTCGCGTGTTTGTGCACTTACATTTGCTGTGAATGCAAAAGAAATCGTGGCAGCTAGCAACAAATACAGTAGTTTCATATACTTATGTTTTATAGTTAATAATTATATCACGACAAAAGTACAAAAAAGAATTGAAATCACCAAACAAATCTATTTTTTTTTAGGAATTGTATGTGGTTTTTGATGATAAAGCCCATTTTGTGCTCTATCTTTCTTTTTTTTGTTAATCAAAAAGCAAAAACATATAAATCATAGGGGACGGCATTTGAGTGAGCGAGGATTCATTGAGAATGTCGTCCCGCCTGAGTCCATTATGATCAATACATTACTGGGATATTTTGAATTTCAGATTTTGGAAACTGTCAACTGAAGAACGTTTACATGATAGGTATTTCCGAGCCTTTTCATATCCTGTCTCAAAGCTTTCTGTAAACATCTAAAGAACAACAATACCATAATTTTTTTATAAGCTTTCAACATCCTAATAATAGCTTCGGTTGTGAAATTCCCCAATTGAAGTGACTTTATTGTTTATCGTCAAATCATAGTTCACGTAGGCGCCTTGCCTTTTAGATATATTTAATGGATTATGCAAGTTTTTTATCGAAAATGTGATAATCGAAAATATGATAACGACAAACTTGAAAAAATAATACTTTCTTTTTCTTTAAATAACAAATCTTTTTTGTACCTTTGCAACTGAATCGAAATATTATATGAGTATTATCAATAGATTTCTGACGGTTGTGACTGAGCCGGAGTTCTGAAAGAGGAAGAGATGAGGGTGTTTATGAAATATACAAGATGAAGGATATTGCATTAGTATTATCGAGTGGTGGGGCACGAGGATTGGCTCATATCGGTGCCATCGAGGCTTTGGAAGAGCATGGCTATCATATCAGTTCGATAGCCGGGTGCTCGATGGGCGCACTGATCGGCGGTGTCTATGCAGCCGGTAAGCTGGAGGCCTTCCGTGATTGGATGAAGACTATCGACCGGAAGAAAATGCTGGAGTTGACCGATTTCTCGTTTTCTATCAATCATCTGGTGAAAGGTGACCGTATTATCGAGGCCATCATGGCGTTTGTGCCCGATATGGCCATTGAGGACCTGCCCATCCCTTATTGTGCTGTGGCCACCGACTGGCAGAATGGCGAGGAGGTGGTGTTCCGTGAAGGTAGTCTGTTTGATGCTATTCGTGCGAGTATCTCACTGCCGTTGTATTATGAGCCGGTGCGTCGTGATGGTAGGATACTCATTGATGGTGGGGTGATCAATCCCATTCCTCTGAATCGGGTGGAACGCCACGAGGGCGACCTTCTGGTAGGTGTCGACGTGAGTGGCCATAATTATAAGAAGCAATGGGAGCGGCAGCAGCGGTTGGCAGAGAAACACAAGGCTGACCGTTCGCTGAAGGCACAGATACTCGATAAACTGTTGCCCGACAACCTTGATTTCAACTATTACACTGTACTTTCGCGGACGAGTTCGCTCATGATCCGTCAGAACTCTATCCTGATGGAAAGGCTGATGAAACCTGATATCCTCATCGACATTCAGATGAGTAGCTATGGCGGTTTCGACTACGACAAATCGGAGCGGATTGTCAACTTGGGAAAGAAAAAAACCGACTTGGCCATCAGTCAGTTTGAAGGCAAGTGATGCTTACAGTTCTTCTGTTTCGAGGGTGTTGGGGTCGAGGGTATCGAGGATGCCTTGGATGACGCCCTTGATCTCGCTGCCGATGTTCTTCAGCTTGTCGAAGACACCGTCCTTGGCGCCTTTGGCCATGTATTTCACACAGTCGGCTTCGAGGCGGCCGATCTTGGCTTTCTCTGAGGCGGTGTAGTCGAACTCGTGCTTATGGATGCGTTCGCGGATAGAAACGAATTTCTTGCCAGTGCGTTCCCATTCGTCGGTATCGTAGTCGCGGCTGTGGTCGCGCAGTTCGTAGGAGAAGCTCTCCAACTGGTTGATGGCGCTCTGTTTGGTGGAGCAGGCGGTGAATGCCAGGAGCATTGTGGTGCCAAGGATGATATTCTGGATTTTCATTTTACCTTATTATATTTTATTTTTCACACAGATCTGTGTGACTATTTGACGTCGAATGTGAAGTAGAAGTTCTCGAGGGTACAGAGTGATTTGTCCTTTGTGTCGGACTTGAAGACGAGGAAGATGGCATGCAGACCTATGAGCTCGGTCTTGTCGATTCCTACTGCGCATTTCCAGGGTTCCCGTTTCATGTCGGCTAAGAGGTGGATTTCGCCGATCTTCTTACCGCCTTGCGAGATCCATGGGCGATCCTGCATGATGTCGATATCTCCCTCGATGCCTTCGGGGATGAGGCTCAGGATGAACATCAGATTGCCCTTGGTTGCCAGACGCTTGGCATCGAAGAGGAAGTATTTATAGCCCACGATGGAGCCGTCGGTATTGTTGACCACGCGGTTGGTGTTATAGCGCAGGTCGTAAGGTGCATCGTATTTCTCTTTCGAGGCGAGGGCCTGTTCCTTGGTCATATCGGGCGTGTCGCCGTAGCCGGCCTCTACGTAGGAGCCGAAGAAGGTGTTGTTGGGCCATTCGTGGACGGCGGGTTTGGGACCAGTGAGCCAGCAGGCGATGCCGGCGGAGTGACACTCGAAGGGGTCGAGGCCGTTGAGCGAGAAACCGTTGCTATTGTATTCACCCTCGGAGATCTCCACCTTGCCGCCTTTGCCTTCCTCGACCTTCACGCTGATGGGAGCTACCATTGCCTGACGGGCGAACTCATCGGTACCGGTCTGACGGTGATAGAACACATACCATTGTCCGTTGATCTCGCAGATGGAGCCGTGGGTATTGCCGTCGGGAACGGCCGAAGCGATGACATTGCCCTGCTCATCCTTCTCGCGGGCGCGACCATCGATGATGGTGCCGCCATAGGTCCAAGGGCCTAAGGGGTTGTCGCTGTAGCAGTAGGCGAGAGTATAGTTGGAAGTGGGCAGGCCGAACTCGCCATCCTCGGTGAAGCGGCTGTAGATGAATACATACTTATCCTTGATCTTGCGGATGCTGGAAGCCTCGAAGAAGCGGAACTGTCCCGGCTGGTTGCGGCCTGAGATCATATCCTCGACAATCTGGGTGCCAGGTTTGACGGTGGCCATCGTCTCGGGATCGAACTCTGCGGCATAGGAGCGCTCGAAACCCCAATAGCCGTAGACACGGCCGTCGTCGTCGACAAATACGGCGGGGTCGAACTGCAGCACACCATCCACTTTGTTCGGATCATCCTTGCTCCAGTTGCAGACCTCGAAGGGACCGTCGGGACGCGAGCTCTTGGCTATCAGGCCATTGCGGAAACCCGTCTGGTCGTTGGGAAAGAGGTAGTAGGTCTTGTTGCCATCTTTATCAATCGCCATCGTCACGTCGGGCGCAAAGAGTACATCGGCCGTGCCTGCCGAATCGAAGGGCTGGCCGTCGCGGTTCTTGTCGACCACGAGGATGGTGCCATCGTAGCGCCAGTTGTTCAGGCTGTCGACTGAGGCCGACCACACCACTTGGTCGCGACCGCAGTAGTCGTTTATGATGTCGTCGTGTGAACCATACACATAGACGCGGTATTTGCCAGGCTGATCGGGGTCTTCGAACACATAAGGCTCGCCATCGGGGATGTGTTCCCAAAGCGGCATATAAGGGTTGCCTGGTGTTGACAGTTGACAGTTGACAGTTGACAGTTTTGCTTGATTCTGACAAGCGGCGATGGCCAGCAGGCTGATGCCGCCAAGCATGAGATTTTTAAGCTTCATATCCTTTTAGTTTTGATTTTGGTGCAAAGATATGAAAAAGAAGTGAAAAGTGAAGAGTGAAAAGTGAAAAATTTGTTGTCGCCTGCCTAATTTTCAAATAAATTAAGTACTTTTGCGGCATCAATTATTCATACCATAGCCGGAAATGATTCGTTATACCAAGAAGGAAGAGATCTGGAATGCAGCGTCGCATGGCGGAGGCATTCTGTTGGGTGTCGTGTTTGGCATCATCTTTTTGGTTTGGTGTTCCCAGGCAGACAACAACTGGGCGCGGGTAGGTGTGATCCTCTATCTGTTTGGCATGCTGGGCTCGTATGCGGCCTCGACACTCTACCACTCGATGAAGCACCACTCGAAGTGGAAGGAGCGTCTCAGGAAGTGGGACCACGCGGCCATCTACTGGCATATCGCAGGTTCGTATTCGCCCTTGACACTGACGGCGTTACGCGAGCAGGGCTATTGGGGCTGGAGTCTGTTTGTCTTTGTCTGGTCGTGTGCCATCGCGGGTACCATCGTGAGTTTTATCCGGTTGAAGGAGCATTCTCATCTGGAGACATTTTGTTTTGTCGGCATGGGTCTGAGCATACTTGTGGCCTTTAAACCGCTGATGGACTCGGTGTCGGAGGCGGCTATCATCTGGCTGATTGCCGAGGGCGTGAGCTATATTACGGGTGCCGTGTTCTATTCGTTCAACAAGAAGAAATACATGCACTCCGTATTCCATTTCTTTGTGCTGGCCGGTTCGGTCTGTCATATCATCGCTGTCTGGGATGTACTTATGCAACAGTTGGCGTAACGACAACTCTGACAACTCCAACAGCGTGAGTCTTTGTTGACAATAAGAGTTGTGCAAGTTGTATAAGTTGTTGTCAAATAGAAAAAAGGTCGTGGATTTGTTTGGCGGTTTGGGTGAAAATGACTAATTTTGCACGCAAATTTGCAAATTTAAAAGAATTATGGCTTATACACGTATGACTGCTGCAGAGGCTGCAGCACTGATTAAGAATGGCGACCATATCGCCATGAGTGGTTTTACTCCTGCCGGTGTGGCTAAGGCTACTACAAAGGAACTGGCAAAGATCGCCGTTGCCGAGCATGAGGCAGGACGCGAGTTTAAGGTGGCTATCTTCACGGGTGCCTCCACAGGACAGAGCACCGATGGTGACCTGGCCAATGCCCAGGCGATTCTCTATCGTGCTCCCTACACCACCAATCCTGATTTCCGCAAGCATGTGAACCTGGGTGAGATCCCCTACAACGACCTGCACCTGAGCCACATGGCACAAGAGCTGCGCTATGGTTTCTATGGCGACCTGGACTGGGCCATCCTCGAGGTGTGCGACATTGAGGAGGTGGGCAACGACTATCATGTCTTCCTGACCGCCGCTGGTGGCATCTCTCCCACGGGTGCCCGTCTGGCCAAGAAGGTCATTCTGGAGCTCAACTCGTTCCATAACCCCAATGCCAAGTTCATCCACGACGTGTATGAGCCGCTGGATCCCCCTTATCGCAAGGCTATTCCCATCGAGCATGTCGGTGACCGTATCGGCAAGCCCTATGTGAGCATTCCTAAAGAGAAGGTGGTGGGTGTCGTGGAGTGTAACATCCCCGACGAGGCCCGTGCCTTCAAGGACAGCGATCCTGTGACGGATAAGATCGGATTCCTGACCGCTGAGTTCCTTGTGGACGAGATGCACAAGGGCCGTATCCCCAAGGAGTTCCTGCCCCTGCAGAGTGGTGTGGGCTCTACTGCCAATGCCATCCTCGGTGCCTTGGGTGCCGACAAGCACGTGCCCGACTTCAATATCTATACTGAGGTGATTCAGAACTCCGTGATTGAGATGATGCTCAACGGTCGTGTGAAGGATGCATCCGCTTGTTCACTGACCGTCTCTAACGAGTGCCTGATGCAGGTCTATGACAATATGGACTATATGAAGAATCATCTGACCCTGCGCCAGAGTGAGATTTCCAACTCACCTGAGATTATCCGTCGCCTGGGTGTGATTGCCATCAATACAGCCATCGAGGCCGACCTCTATGGCAATGTGAACTCTACCCATATCAGCGGTACGAAGATGATGAACGGTATCGGTGGCTCGGGTGACTTCATCCGCAATGCATACCTTTCTATATTTACCTGTCCTTCAGTGGCCAAGGGCGGCGTGATCTCTTCCATCGTGCCTTTCGTGAGCCATCAGGACTCTTCGGAGCACGACGTGAACATCATCGTGACAGAGCAGGGTATCGCCGACCTGCGCGGCAAGAGTCCTGCCCAGCGTGCTGAGTGCATCATCGAGAACTGTGCTCACCCCGACTACAAGCAGTTGCTCTGGGACTATCTGAAGATCTCGAAGATGGGTCAGACGCGTCACAACCTGCCTGCTGCCTTCGCCATGCACGACACGCTGGCTCGCAAGGGTGACATGAGACTGACCGATTTCTCGGAATATATTAAGTAAAAAGACAAAAGAATAGTGGAATCGAAACTGGTCATATATAATACGCTGACGCGGCAGAAGGAACGCTTTGAGCCTCTTCATGCCCCCAACGTCGGTATGTACGTCTGCGGGCCTACCGTCTATGGTGACCCCCATCTGGGACATGCGCGTCCAGCGATTACGTTCGACGTGGTGTTCCGTTATCTGAAGCACCTGGGGTATAAGGTGAGATACGTGCGTAATATCACGGATGTAGGTCATCTGGAGCACGATGCCGACGAGGGCGAGGATAAGATTGCCAAGAAAGCCCGTCTGGAGCAGTTGGAGCCGATGGAGATTGCACAGTATTATACCAATCGCTACCATCAGGCGATGGATGCGCTGAATGTGTTGCGCCCATCAATTGAGCCGCATGCCACCGGTCATATCATCGAACAGCAGCAGTTGGTACAGCAGATCCTGGATAATGGCTTTGCCTACGAGAGCAATGGCTCTATCTATTTCGACATCGAAGCCTACAATAAGAAATATAAGTATGGTATCCTCTCCGGCCGTTCGCTGGAGAATATCAAGGATGCCAGTCGTGAACTCGACGGAGTGGGCGAGAAGCGCAACCAGGCAGATTTCGCCCTATGGAAGAAGGCACAGCCCGAGCATATCATGCGCTGGCCTTCGCCTTGGAGTGATGGCTTCCCCGGATGGCACTGTGAATGTACGGCAATGGGTCGCAAATACTTAGGTGAGGAATTTGACATTCATGGCGGCGGTATGGACCTTGTGTTCCCGCATCATGAGTGTGAGATAGCACAGGCTCAGGCATCGATGGGGCATCCCGCCGTGAAATACTGGATGCACAACAATATGCTGACTATCAACGGTCAGAAGATGGGTAAGTCGTATAATAACTTCATTACGTTGGAGCAGTTCTTCACCGGCAATCATCCGTTGCTGAAGAAGGCCTACTCACCCATGACCATCCGCTTCTTCGTGCTGAGTGCGCACTATCGCGGTACTGTAGACTTCTCCAACGAGGCGCTTGAGGCTGCCGAGAAGGGTTTGGAGAAGCTGATGAATGCGATTAGTGATATCGAACGTGTTCAGGCTTCTGCAGAGTGCGACGCTGAGACCAAGAACGTGGTGACAGGTCTGCGCCAGAAGTGCTATGATGCTATGAACGACGACTTTGCTACGCCGCAGGTGATCAGCTATCTTTTCGAGGCCTGCACCACGATCAACAAACTTGTCGACCATAAGGCTACGATCTGTGCCGATTGTCTGAAGGAGCTGAAAGAGGTGATGCAACTCTTTGCCTTCGATATTCTAGGTTTAAGGAGTCAGGAGTCAGGAGACAGGAGTCAGGAGCGTGAGAAAGCCTTTGGTAAGGTGATGGATATGGTGCTCGAACTGCGCGCAAAAGCCAAAGCTGAAAAGGACTGGGCTACCAGCGACAAGATTCGCGATGAACTCGCTGCTGCCGGTTTTGAGATAAAGGATACCAAAGACGGTGTCACTTGGAAACTGAATAAGTGATTATGGAGCCTACGGGAGACCGTAGGCTTCTTTTGTCATCTCTACCGCGACTGTCTTTTTACGGAAGAATTTATAGGAGATATATTCCAATCCGCCGTAGGGCCCTTCGGTACCCCATGAGTTTTTCATGATGAAATACCGATGTCCTCCATCATCGTGGGCGATGCCAACAATCGCCATCGCATGGTCCTCATCCTCCCAGCACACACCATGATGCTGGCGTACGGCACGTTCCGTCTTTTTCAGGAGCGTATCGATGGGGACATTATAGAAGCGGTCGTTCATCCAGTTGTCGGGCAATACGATATCCACCTCCTGATAGTAAGGCTCCTCGTCATTCGCCGTGAGGGCGATATACTCATCAGGTTTGCAGACGCTGCGTGCAAACTCCTGTGCCGTATATTCTGCACCCGCCATAAACACGTATCTGGGGGCAGGTGTCTCTACAGAACGCATAGCGTCGTAGCCCACGATGCCGTATTTCTGTATCAGGTTGAGGGCCGTCTTTCCCATGCCCCGTATGTCTTTTGGCAGCTTAGGTTCCTGCCGCATCATCTTCTCAATATAATACGGTGAGAGGTTTACGGAATCTCCCCAAGAGAGGTGTTCTGTCTCGATAGTGGCGAGCATGGCGTAGATCCAGCAGGTGGGAATGTTGCCCTGATCCTTGATGGGTGTCATGCGGTTAAGCACTTCATGTGTGAAATTTTTGGGTTCCTGACGGGCGCAAGAAGTGAATAACGAATAGTGAATAGCGAATAGTATTACTCCCACCAGCACCCACCAAATTCTACTGCTTTTCCTCATTATTCACTTTTTACTAAATTTGTCCTGCTTCTACCATCAGCACCACCCTTTCTGTCAGCCTGTCCGTGCCTTCTGCATCGTAGCCTTTCTTCAGGCTGGCGCCGAAGGCCCAGGCAAAGGTCTGCCAGAAGCCGGCACGGAAAGGTCCCATAAAGGCCTGTATCATCTCGTAACTCGACGAGTGGCACTCTCTGTCTATCAGTTTTATCAGCAGTTTTCCCTGCGAGTAGGTCAGTTTCTTCATCCTCGGCTTATAGGTACGGTAAATCTCGCTCTCTACTTTCTTCATGTGGGCCTCTTTCGCCTCTAGGGTGGGAAGCATTTCCAATGTCTCGGTTGTCTCGTAGAGCATCTGTTTGGCTTCCTTGGCGATGGGGAGCACCTTCTTCACGTTGGTCACGAGCCGCATATAGGCCTGTGCCTGTTTCTTGTTCTTAAAGGTCAGCTCGGGATAGACGTAAACGTTGTTCATCTCCATATACTGGATGCTGTCACCGTCGACGAGTACCTTGCCCACTTTCACCGTAGGCACAAACGAGGGGGAATCCATCTCCGCCAATGCCTGCTCTGCCGTGATCCGCTCGTCTTGCGCAGAGACTGTGAATAGTGAATAGTGAATAGTGAACAGTATCGCTATCACTCTGAAATATAGTTTTGTCTTTGTCATTTCGGCTACAAAAATACAAAAAAAAGTCGAGCGGAGCAAATTTTTCACTTTTCACTTTTCACTTTTACTTTTTTTTACTATCTTTGCAGCGTGAATCTTAAATTTATCGACGTATGAAGGCACAAATTGTATGTGTATTGCTGATGATGTCGCTTGCTGCCAGAGCGCAGTCGGAGCGTGAGTGGGAAACTTATCTTCGAGATGTGGTCACCGTCGAGGATGTTGGGACTGCGGCTTGGGAGGAGATGTATGAACAGTTGTGCGAACTGGACCAGCATCCGATCAATCTGAACCAAGCCTCGCGAGAGCAGTTGGAGCAGTTGCCGTTCCTCTCTGCCCAGCAGGTAGAGGATATCATGGTCTATCTTTACCAATACGGCCCCATGAAATCATCGGCAGAGTTGCAGATGATCCGTTCGCTGGATTATCAGCGACGACGGTTACTTGCCTTCTTTGCTAAGATTGATGACGGTGAACAGAAACAGCGCTTTCCCAGTCTGAAGACCATCACGCAGTATGGCCGACACGAACTGATGGCGACGGCAAAAGTCCCGTTCTATGAGCGGAAGGGCGACAACGAGGTCTATAGAGGCTGGCCTTACCGCCACTGGCTGAAATACCAGTTCTCGTATGGTGATCAGGTGAAGGCCGGACTCGTTGGGTCGCAGGATGCCGGCGAACCATTCTTTGCGAATAAGAACCGCTGGGGATACGACTATTATTCCTACTACCTGCAAATCAAACATTTGGGACGACTGGAATCACTTGTGTTGGGGAAATTCCGCGTGTCGATGGGTATGGGCCTGATAGCCAATAATAGTTTCGCGATGGGGAAACTGTCGTCGTTGCAGAACTTAGGCCGCTCTGCCAGCACCCTGCGTGCCCATTCCTCCCGTAGCGCAGCCGACTATCTCCAAGGTGCAGGTGCTACGGTGCAGATTGCTAAAGGACTCTCGGCAACGGGTTTCCTGTCGTATCGGGCGATGGACGCCACCCTCAATAAGGACGGCACAGCTACCACTATCGTCACCTCGGGCTATCATCGCACAGAGACAGAACTGGAAAAGAAAGACAACCTGAAGAACACCACCTTCGGAGGAAATATCCGCTATCAGCAGCACGGCATCCATGCTGGCCTGAATGCGATTGCCACCCATCTGAATCGAGAGCTGCAACCCAACACCTCTGTGCTCTATCGCCAGCATGCAGCCCAAGGGTCGGGCTTCCTGAATTTCAGTGCCGACTACGGCTATGTCAATCCCCGTTTCGCCTTCAATGGCGAGACGGCCATGAATAAGAACGGCGCCTTGGCCACCATCAATAGCCTGAGTCTGCAATGTGGCGGTCAGGTGTCGCTGATGGCCCTCTACCGATTCTATTCCTTCCGTTATACCTCGCTCTACAGCAATAGTTTCAGCGATGGTGGAGCGGTACAGAACGAGAGCGGCGTCTATCTGGGTGTCAACTGGCAACCTTCGCCCCGCTGGAAGGTGATGGCGTATAGCGACTATGCCTATTTCCCTTGGGCCAAGTATCAGGTATCGCAGTCGTCGCATTCGTTCGACAATATGTTGCAGGTGACTTATCTCCGCAACCACTGGACGCTGGATGCCCGCTATCGCCTGAAATTCCGTCAGCGAGACAATGATCAAAAGACTGCCCTGCAGTCAAGGACGGAGCATCGCGGACGCCTGAGTCTGACTTATGACGCCATTCTTAGCAGTCGGACGCAGTTGGACTATTGTCAGATTGCTTTCCGTGGGCAGGATCGGGGCTGGATGGTAAGTCAGTCGCTGGGTTATAATCATCGTTGGCTGAGGCTGAATGGCGGTCTGGGCTATTATCATACCGACAGTTACGACAGTCGTGTCTATCTCTATGAGTCAGGACCACTCTATAACTACGGCTTCAGCCAGTTTAGTGGCGAAGGCATCCGCTATTGGCTGATGGCGCGGGCGGAGATAAGCCCACGTCTGATTCTTACTGCGAAATTCGGCACTACCGACTATTTCGACCGTTCTGTGATAGGCAGCGGCTACCAGCAGATCGACGGCTCTTCGCAGTCGGATATCGATTTGCAAGTACGGTGGAAATTCTAAAATAGCAGTTGGTGATAGAGGTCGACGACCTGCTGGGCGACATTTTGTCCCTCAAATCTGCGGATATAAGCCTGACTGCGCTGGATGCGCGCTTCGCGTCCCTCAGCCCCTCTGAGCACCTGTCGGATAGCTGCTGCCATACCTTCGGCATCATCAGGCGCCACATAGAGATTATCCGGTCCTCCGGCTTCCTCCAGACAGGATCCTGTACAGGCCACAACGGGTAATCCCGTGCTGATGGCTTCGATGATAGGAATGCCGAAGCCCTCGTAGACAGACGGATAGACAAACGCCTCAGCTCCCGCATAGAGGTCGGGCAGTTCTTCGTCTTTTACCCCGTGCATGATCTTCACTCTAGGCATCAGTCCGTGCCTTTCTGCATACGCCTGCACCACATCCGTATATTTCGTGTGCCGTCCCACAATCACCAGTTGCAAGTCCTCCGGCAGATAAGGCAGCGCCTTTACGGCTAAGAGGATATTCTTCCTTTCCTCGATGCTCCCCACACTGAGGATATACTTCCCTCCTTCTCTCCTTACTCCTTCTCTCCCTCCATCAAACCGCGGAGCGCAGCTCTGATAGATCACGCTTATCTGACTGCCGTCCACCTCGCCGAACGCCATGATATCCCGCTTCGTACATTCGCTGATGGCGATGATATGGTCGGCCTCCTTGATGGTCTGCAGGAATTTCCAGGTATAGATCTTCGTGTCGAGCCAGTGATAAAACTCCGGATGGCGCAGGAAGATCAGGTCGTGGATGGTCACCACGCTTCGGATGTTCGTCTTGCTGATGCCGAAGGGCAGTTCGCCGCTCAGTCCGTGATAGATCTGTACACCATCGTGAAGCAGGTCTTTGACGATGCCTTTGCTTCGCCACCAGGCTTTGGCAAAGGGTAGGGCAGAGTCATTGGGATAGCAGAACGATACATTGTTCTGCGCCACAATCTGTCCGCGCAACTCGTCGCGCCCCTTGTCTGGGGCATAGAGGCGCAGGTCCAACTCAGCATCATACTGGGCGATATCGTTCACCAACGTCCGTCCGTAATTGCCCAGTCCCGTGCCGTTCCGCACAATCCGCTTCGCGTCGTATCCAATCTTCATAAACTTTTGCAAAAGTACACATTTTCCTGTGAACCACCAAGCAAAACAACAAAAAAAGCCGCCGACATACCCATGAGGAGTATATCGGCGGCTAATAATTTAGAGATTACATATCAGCTCTACATAGTTCCCAACCTCGGAGCATGGCGAAATAGTCAAGAGATTGGGTGCCGTTCTCCTGGATGGCCATGGCGGCACCGAGCATCATCCAACGGGCGGGTTGGTCCGAAGGGATGCCGAGAGGTTCATCGGGGGCGATACCGGTGAGACGCGACACATTGGCGATATACGCCTCCGTATTGTTCTCACTCGACGGGGCCCAGCGACGGATGATCGTACGGATGGTGTAGAGGCGGTACTTGTGATAATACGTCCGTGTGAGCAGATAGAAAGCTGCCCGCCAACCGTACTCCAAAGATTTGAACTGGCAAAATGCAGCATCCTGCTGCCGTTCTGCGAGACCTTTCCACTGATCCTTCGCTGTGCGACGGATGTTCAGCGGGTTGCAATTACGAATTCCTCGTGGTAACATAATTATAAATGTCCAAAGTGAATAAGTTATAACTTTCATAACTAAGGCAGTTCCGATACGACTTTCCTATAGACGCCATATCTCACATCCTCAACCACTCCGTCATTACGGAACCTTGTGATGGCCTTCGAAGCACTGGACTGAGAACAGCCGAAGCATTCCATGAACTGCTGTGTCCTGAACTCATCAGGCAACTTGCGGAAACACTCATCATAGCGGGTGGTACGCTTTCTGACCACAAACTCCTTGTTCTGGTCGGCGAAGTAGTTGAAAGCCATCTCACCAAAATAGAACTGTTGGCATTTGTATTGGATCTCCATTGCGAGCCTGCAAAGGCGCCTATCCCTGTCATCCATCGTTAGGGTTTTGCTCTCCTGCCACTCCTCCCAATGACGCATCAGAATGAAAGGCAAACTAACGCCGATACCGTAATAGGGGATTCGCTTCAGCAAAGTGCGGTCTGCCTTGTCGCCATTGAACTCCGCGATCTCCAAGTGACTTGACTGCCAGTCGAAGGTCTCGTCATTCAGCGGTTCGATGGGAAGTTCACCCTCGACCCTATCCAGACGATAAGCCCACGTTCTCAGCGTCTCGTTGGCATTGGGATATACCTGCTGGTGTCGATCTGCCAAGCCCTTGTCAGGCAGGGGAATCACAGCCAGGCGGGTACTCATACCCGTACCGAAGTTCCTTTGGTTCACCTTGCGGTGCAGGGCATAGGGCGTGCCAGTGTAGATGAAGTTCCAATAGACGTTGAACATACCCGTGTAACTCTCCTGATTGGCATACATCTGACCTTCCTCCTCGTTGTGAAAAGCCTTCAACTCCATGATTTCACGGTCTTTCCAGTCGCCACCCTTATTCTGCTTCGTCACATTATCCAACTCCGCATCAAACGAGAACATATGAAGGTTCAGAGGTTGCCCCTGTACCGTCTCAACAGCTGCATTCATGTGTCGGATAAACTCACCTGTAGCCGTTCTGGCAGGGTGAACACGGATACCGACAACGGGTCTCTTCAGGGCATCGCCCTTCTGAGCTTTGGTAGAGGTCGACCTTTCCGTCCTGCATTCCTTATAGCGGTTTACCGCATCAATCAGACATTGGTCTGCCTGAATTATCGGGTCGGCAATCTTCTTGTAGAACTTCTCCACAATATTCTTACCCGCACCGGGATCACCGATGATGAAGATGCAGTAATTAAGTCTGCGGACGGTCTCCGGTTCGTACCAGAAGTGATACCACGCTCTGGTCATCAAAGTACCAAAGAGCGCCGCAGATGAGAAAAAAACCGCCGCCAGCTTATGCGGATGCACATTCATAAACAGCTCCTTCATACACGGATAAGACTCCGCCATTTCCTGCAATTCCTCCGCCCACTTATCCAGCGGCAGCATCCCGTAGATATCCCCAGCGTCACATGGGGTCTGGCTCATCTGTGATGTCGCTTGCGATGTCACAGAGGTGCCTGACCCCTGTGTGACGCCAGCCTTAACCAGAGCCTCCTTCATTTTCTTCGGCATATACTCCTTATACTTGAACTCTATCACCGAATTGATAGTCGACCTCACATTCTCACCTTCAGCCGCCAAATCCTGCACCCAAGGCAATTGCATCACCACCTCTTCAATCTTTTTGGCGTTCTTGCCGCAAAGATAGCGAAGATGGTTAGCCAACTCCACAAGAGTATCGTGACGTTTGTTGGTGAGATCTTTGCCATCCAACCAAGCCTCGATAATCTTGGTGTATGGTACGCCGTTATAACTCAAAGACTCAGCAGACTGTGCACCCCGACCATTACCGTCGTGAACGCCCTGTTGGTTTTCTCCAGCAGTTTGTACGGAGGCCAGACCAGAACCACCAGTGTCAGTCTTAGCAAAATCAAGAGTAGGCTGGCTATGACCAGCATGATATTGCGAGTTGTATTTCTCGCCAAATTCAATGTTCTCATACGTAAATAATTCGTTTTCGTTAATTAATAAGATGTCCTCGCGAGTCGTCAGGAAAGCCCCTCGACTTGCATCCTTGCAGGCTTCATCGGGATTGAGCCCCAACTTAGCTGAGAAGTCCTTTTGATTGTCTATAAGATTCCCAACGGCAACGTCGGCCTTAAAGACCACCTTCAGACCGTGCCCCGACGGTGTGATATAAACCAGCAGGATCCTTGCCTTATCCTCATCCGAAAGTTTAGAATAGGCTTCTTCCCAAACAGCCCTGCAATCTCCCTCGATATGGTCGAAGTCGATCACACACAACCCGTTCAAACAACATGCCGCCTGTTTTCTCCAACAACCCAGCTTTCCACTCGCCGAAGCGGTCTCAACGTAGGTGGCGATGAAGATGACAAACGGCAACGACTTTTTCAAGTTGTCGCAATACGTCTGGAGTTTCTTTTCCAAAGTCAAAGCCTGAAACGCCTCGCCTTTGGTCTTTCCTCCAGCCACTTTCTTTTTGTTGGTTTCCTGCCCCTGGCAGAACTTGATGAAATTCTCATCCTGAGCCCACTGATTAAGCAAAGCCTGATCTCCCTCTAAGATGGAGGGCAGCGCCTCCCTGAGCTGACGATGCTGAGTCGTAAGCCAACGGGTCTGGGCACTGTCCACCAACTGATTGAAGATACTGGCAGTCACTATTGCTGTGGGCAAATCGAATCTTGATTGATTACAAAACATTTGTCGATTTCGCTTGTAAGATTGTACAGCTCTCTCCTTACTTCCAACAATCCTTTCGCCTCGAAGGTCATATAGGCCATGACCTTTTGTTCGTCTTTAACGAAACAGACCTTCAGTCTGTCACCGTTGATGAGATACTCGCCTTTCGGCAAGGTAGGTTCACTGATCTGAATGTCCTTGGTCAGCTTGGCCAGTTCCTGATGGAAATAGGCCGCCTTGTCAGCCACATCATCCGGACATTTCAGTTCAATACATGTGAGCGGGTTTTTGCCTGTCGTAGCGTAGCGCTTACTGCGACCGACTTTCTTCACGTCAGTCTGTGCAGGCTGACCCTTCTCCTGTGGCGTCACTTCAATCGAGTCATCATCAAACACCCGAGTATTCGACTTGAAACTCTTCACACACTTCTTTCTTTTCGTCTCTTCCATAACTTCAAGATACTCTAACGTCATATATCTTACATCTTCCATCTTACATCATACATATTCTGTCGATGTAGATCGTCGTAGCCTGCATAGCCTCGCCGGTCTGCTGAGAGTTCCACTCACGTACCACCATAGAGCACTGTACCTTGTAGATGTACTGAGGGTCGTACTTCGGACAGTTGACAGCCCTTTCCCCTGTAATCTCACCCAGGAAGGTGTCGATGCCGTCCGTCAATTTGAGAGTCACGGTGTTGATCACTTTCTGATCACCCGTCTTGCGGTCCATGTACTGGCGGGTCTGCAGCCCGCTCTGATTCAGAATTCTAACAATTCTTTCCATACTTTTTAATCTGTTTGGAATTTTCTGCCATATCCTTGATCTTCTTCCTTACTTTCGTAACATAAACAACAAATAGTCCTTCGTCTCTGCCAGCACCTCGATGCCGATCTGGAAATACTCCTTTTCGGGATTGAGATCCAGAAGCTCTATCAGGTGGCTGGCCAACTCTGAGTTATTGAACTGAAGGCTGCTCGAACCCGGTTTAAACTTCACCTCGATGCCTTTCTGACGGTTGAACATCAGCACCACGTCGGTAGTCTGTCGGCTACGGGTCAGCAGCATATGACTCGAAAGCTTTTTAGCCACCATCTTCGAGTGCTCCAGATTGAGTGTGAAGCGTTTGCCGCCCTTCAGACTCAAGGAACAAGTGTTCTTCGGCAGGCCCAGACAGTTGGTCTTTGGCTTGATGTCGATGATTTCCAAGTCCAGACTGTTGAGTTGTTCCGCCTCGTTACAGTCTGCACGGATCTCCGACAAGTGATGGTTCCATTCTTCGTGGACTGCCAGCCAGAAGTCCTTGCCATAGATTGTCTTGGGATAGACGAAAGCCAGGGGAATCACTGTTTCCGCCTTGGCTTTCTCCAGATAAGCCTCCAGTGTTGGCGGGTTCGAAGTCAGGTGGTTCTGACGGTAATATTGTGAGAACATTCCGAAAAGTTCTCTAACATGAAGGAATCTTTTGAATTCCTGTATCTCTGTTCTTGTCATAAGCAAAATGAGTTTTACGTCGCCCCCTTTCAGGCGACCTTTTAAATAATAAATAATGTGGAAAATTACACAGTAGGGTCGGTTCCTATTGTGTACTATTGTGTAAAAATGTGTCAGCATGTCAATGAGCACTTGCAACATCCTGGGATCCTTCAGGCTTGCAAGTGCAAAGTTATGAATAATAAATCATGGAAATAGAATGATTTATACTGAATCTCCCGACCATTTCAGGTCGGAAATGGTCGGGAGAAATCAGGCAAAAACCAGTCTATAAAGGGCTTTCGTTATAGGTCGGAAATGGTCGGAAGAAAATTCTCTATTTCGTCTGCATCGGCAGAGTATTCCTTCTTGGGCTTTGATAATTTGAGCGGTTCGCCCTGTTTGGTGAAGCACTTCGATGCCAGTTCGTTCATCCTGACTACCGTCAGTTGCTTCGACTCAAGCAGGTTGCCGTGGATCTTGGTAAGCATCAGTCGGGCCGTCTCAACAGTTCTCAGCCAGGCGATAGGTTTCACTTCCGCAGGCTGACTACTGGAGAACCCCATCTGATAGAGCCAGCTGTCAAGTTCAGAATCCCGCTCAATAAATCCCTTGGTAATCAGAAAATCAAACCACTGCTTGCCCACCGTCTCATTATGGTTCTGTGGGAAGTGGGTAGCCTGTGCGCTACTCTGCTCCTCGTAACGTACATGTTTTCCTTCCATGTGTATCTCTCTATCGTCAGTCACGGAGTTTGCCCCACGACGCTCTATATACTGCACTTCATCGCCAGTCATGATAATCTTTCTTGCCATATCGCTTATTCGTCTTTATCGTTATCGTTGTTCTCATTGTAAGTAACATCGTTGCCAGTCATGGTGATGTGACGGGCATCTATCTGAGGTACTTCTTTCTCCTTCTCACGCTTACGTACCTTCTTGCGCAGTTCCTTGAAATGCCTTTGCCATACTTCGTTGCCGCCAAGCATGTCGTTCAAGATGGTGAACACACTGCCAACTGTCTTTGGTGGAAGTTCCAGCAGCTCTTCCTCTATTTCTGCATAGGGAATGGCATCCTCGACAAAGGCTTTCTTCAGCTCACTGGCCATCTGGAGGGTGATTTCCTCCTGCTGTCGGGCCAGCGCGTTCAGCTTCTCGTTAAGAGCCTTCTTCTCGGCCTTCAACTCGTTGTTCTCCACTTTCAGCACCTTATTCTCGTTTTCCAGCACCTTGTTTTCACTCTCTAACTGGCGATAAGGCGTCTTGGGATGATTTATCAGCATCTCCTTCACCTCCTTGGGGAAAAGCAGCTGACATAGTTCGTCGAGTTCCGGGTTCGGCTCAGTTCTGTCCATGATGTCCTGTAGCGAAGCCAATGCCTTCACCATACCCTTCTGTTGTTTCTTGGTACACAATTCATCGGCTCTGTCAGCCAGGAACCAATAAACCAGATGCAGATAGGGCTGATACTTGGTATTCTTCAAGTTATTGGCCAGACCGACGAAGTTAGGGAAGCCCAGCCCGATGATACTGCCTGTCATCACACTATATACATGGCGCAGGAAGTCCCAGTGACTTCTCAATAGCTGAAACATGTATTTGTGCCTGTCGTAGCGATGCGAAGAAAGGACTATAGACATGAAAGCATGCAATAGTGCATAGATCTCACCACTGCCACTATTGCCATTCACCCGTTGATAGCGCAGTTCTTCTGTCACCTCGTCATAGCAGTCGACACTGCCCCAAGGCTCATACTCAGCTTGTATCATGCAGTCCATCAACGTCAGCAATTCTTCACCACTTCCCCTGACAGCCCAGGCATGGGCCATCTTCATCAAGTCCTGACCGGATGCCCAACTGCCGAAGTGTGTGTCAATATGCGCTATCTCGGCAATGATTCCCCTTGTAGTCCAGTCCAGCCGAGCAGAATCATCGATATACATATTATAATATGGCTCCATGAGGTTGTGAAGTTCCGTTTGGAGCCCTGTCCGGCAGCAGTCTCGCGCACTCTGCACGATGGGGAAACGGTGTAATTCACCATTGCCCGCCATATAGTCCTCTATGGGTTTTATTATTGCTTCTTCTATCATCATACAATCTTTTACCTTAGTTCGTAATAACGCGAAAAGACCGCAAAGATACAAAAAAAATCCCAATAGTTGCGTAAACTATCGGGAAATTATGAATAATTAGCAATGACTATCGGATGGCTAAAAATCCGATGGCATTGCATCGTTCTCGTCGATGAACATCGTTTGCTTTTCACCACAGCATTCAACCTCGACTTCATAATAGTTTCTTAACCTCGTCAACTTTCATACCAGCACCCTGGGCGATTTGTTCAACGGATAATCCCATAGCCTGCAAACGATGAATGGTGTCTATCTTTTCATGGAATGCACCTAACTGTATCCCTTTGCGCTCTGCCGTTTCCAGTGTGCTGGTATAATCCCAGTATTCCTTCTGGCTTGCCTCGTATAACCTGCGCTCTGCATCAGAATATTTCGCAATTTCTGCCTGATCAAATAATCTTTGGAATATACGGTCTTGCAGGGCTTTGGGGCGTTCCAACAAACGAGAGATTGACAGGAATCAGGTTTTCTATTATCTGCAGGAACTAGGATATAACAAAACGTCCCTGTTTTACATTAAGTCCCAGATAGAATCAAACTCATCTTTGTCAATATACTCTATATTAAAGTGTGAAGCATAAGATTCTAATGTCATATCATTATCCGTCCAATAACCAAAGTTATTCTTATATGGTGCTTTTACAATGACTGTATTGTTATCATCTATACCAATTTCGCGGCATGTGTACTTATTTAAATCATCATACTCCAAATACCAAAGATGAACTTTTTCATAAAGGTGATCAAAATCGGGGTTTGCTTTCGGTAAAATAAAAGACAGAATAGGATATACAATTCTATTAAAGAAAAAGGAATCTCTTTCTTTATCTATTGGCTTTTTATTATTTAGGAATTTTATGTATGTCTTAGCTTCCAATGTCTTCATCTTTCCTGCGGTTCCTCCCTCTGCACCCATGATTCCATTAATCTACACGTTTTAAAATATAGTTCCCTGTTTTTATTTTGCTAACTATATCCTTATATAAACTATATCCTTATATACTACTTAACAAACTTCACAATGCAGTCTATGCAAATTGGCTTGCCCGTTATCGTATCAATAAACACATTGGCGGGATGCATGTCTTCGAGGGCCAGGCGGTCGGATATGTAATTCACGCCATCGCCATTCCAATTGTCACGAAAACCTTTGGCTGCAACCATATCGTCTATTTCTTCCTTCGTAGCCAGTCGCAGACAAGTCACGTATGGCTGAGTCAACACAATACGCATCAAACTGTCGCTGTCACGAGTAAAACCAATCACTTTCATAGCCGTCTCAGGAAAGAGATAGTTGTGAAGGGCGATGGCTTCTAAAGCCTTCTGCCAAGTAGAATAGATGGAAGTTCGTTCTTTTACAACCGATGTATTGCCATCACTATAATATACCTTTGCTTCGGCACCCTGTGCTATCTTGGGGCCAAACTCCGCAGTAAGTATATGCTCCGAATCATCCTCCCACAGATTCGCTGCCTTAGCCCATTGTTCTATGAGCTTTTCCTGCAGTTCGTCTATTTCCCAGTTTGCTGGGCTTCCTTCGCGGCCTTCAGCATCGCAACTTGCTCTAAGGCTTGCTGACGCGTAGCATGCGACGATGGACGCCCCAATGAGAGGCGAGCCTCCCTTGCAGAGTCCTGCATGCTCTGATAGATTGAATCTAAAAAAATCTTCTCTCCCATTTTGTATATCGTTTGCGTAGTTATCTATCATTTGCAGCGTTTCGGCGGTAAAGCCTTCTGCTGCGATGGCGGCGTATATTTCATTCAATACATCCATAACCTGATTATTCTCTTTTGCTGGCAAAGATACGAATATTTTCTGAGATTATTGCACGAAGTCCCGAAAAATACACATTTTATTTATGAAAAAGAGATGCTATGAGTATGTAACAGTGGGACGGTTCTTTTGTCATACAGACAAGTTCTCACTACAGACCCCAGCGTGACACTTATTCCACTTATTCACTTATTCACTTTGGACATTTAGGTTCTTAGATAGTTAGGGTATAGGTAAAAAGTGGTTAGTTGGATATTATATATTATTATATATATTATAATATATATAATAATATATAATATATTAATGTCACTTTCTGAAAATACAGATGTCCAAAGTGAATAAGTTATAACTTGAATAACTTACCCCACGCCGCGTTGGCTACGATGGCTTGTCTTGTTGGCTAAGGCGGGTGGTTGGGTAGGCTAAGAGGTGAATGGAGCCGGCGGCGGGGCGGAAAAAGAAAATGAAAATAATTTGAAAAAAGTTGCTGAGAAATTTGGTAGTTTCAGAAAAAATATGTAACTTTGCAACAAAGTTGCAAAAACCACTTCGAAAGTCGCGAATTTCGCATCGTGGAGCAGCTTGAAAGGACTAAGGAAAACGCTTGAAGGAAGAGGATTGATTTTAACAACTCTAATCAATTTTCTATTATGGCAACTCAAAAGATTGCAATGGGGATTAATCTCCGACAGAACAAGATCATCGGCTCTTCGGCCTATGGTAAGTATTATCCCGAGGTGGACACTCAGAAGACCCTGAGCCTTCGTGGTTTCGCCAAGCACATGACCGACCACGGCTCGCTCTACGGACGTGCCATCGTGGAGGGTGTGCTGATGCAGATCACCGAATGTCTGCCCGAACTCGTGGCACAGGGCATCCCCGTCCAGCTGGGCAACCTGGGTACCTTCTACCCAACAGCCGAGGTGGCCAAGGATGCAGCCGTGCTCGACATCCCTCAGATGGACGGACTCAACCCGAACGACATCGTGAAGGCCATCCACATCCGTTTCCTGCCCGATGCCACCAAGCTCGACAACCTCTGCGGTCCGAAGTTCAAGGACGCCTGCACGCTGGAGCTGCGTAACATCGTCGACACCCAGAAGGTGATGGTCAACGGCAAGCAGAAGACGGTGACCACCCTGAAGCCCATCGCCACCGCTGTGGCAGAGTGGAAGGCGCAGAACGGTCAGGGTGGCAGCGGCTCAGGAACCGAAGGTGGCGGCAATTCAGGCGGCAATTCGGGTGACTCGGGTAACTCCGGTCAGGGCCAGCAGGCAAGTGGTTTCGCACTGACGATCTCGAAGACGGGCGTTGGTTCGGCCAGTGTCACCAAGGATGGTAATGCTATTGCTTCAGGTGCCAGCCTGAACGAGGACGACGAGGTGGAGATCAGCATCACCCCTGCTGAGGGCCAAGTACCTACCGCAACCATCAACGGTTCAAGTATCGAACTGACTGAGGACGGTGGTGTCTACTCTGGTAGCTTCGCAATGCCTGGTCAGGCCTCGACTCTCGTCATCAACACCGGCGGTGGTGACAACGGCGACGACGATGGTGACGACGGCCTCGACAAGGATTAACCGGAAGGGAGGTGACGCATGAAGAAGCGCATCATTGAGGTGGCGGTGAAGGTGATAGTAGCCGCACTCACGGCCTTCCTGACGGCCATCACAACCACGAGCTGCATGGGTTACGGCCCCTTCTAATAAAAAGACCGACATCAAAAGGGTGTCGGTCTTTTTTTAAATAACGATGTAAATTTTTTGTATATTCAAAATTATTCACTATCTTTGCAACAGAAATAATTAAAAACAATGATAGGAAAGATGATTATCTGCTGCTTGCTATTCTCCTTGAATGCAGCAGCACAGGAACAAGCAACTACTGACAGCCTATGTACACAGGAAACCAAGCCGAGCCTGATGACACGGCTTCATCAGTTACAGGAATACTTAGATACCAAGGCCAAGAAGAAGGTGGATCCGGCATACATCGAAGTGCCCGACAAGCCCTGGAGGGTAATACTCCGCTATAAGGAGAACGCGGTGGATGTGGACTACAGCCAAATTATCGAATCTCCCGAAACCAACGAGTATGCCGACTGGAATCTGTGTTTCGAGCCTCCCGTGGCTTCTTCCATCGGTTTCTGGGTGGGCTATCGCGGTACAGGCTTTTCCTATTCCAAGTCGCTCACCAAGAACGCAGGCCGCTATTACTCTATCAGTTCGACGGGTGCCAAGTACGGTTTTAACTTCCGACTGAGGCGCTTCAAAACGCAAGACGGCCATTTCACCGGGAAAGACTACGAAAACGGACAGGTTACCTATGAGCTAGATGAGGATGTGAAAATGCCGGAACCCGTATGGATTCGTTCCGTCTATATCAACGGATACTACGTGTTCAACGGGCGTCGCTATTCACAGGCTGCTGCCTACAACCAGTCGGTCATTCAGCGTCGTTCCGCAGGATCATTGCTGTTAGGCGCCACATGGTATCAGTCGTCGTTCGACTATGCGGACATAGCCAACGCATTCTTTATGGTTATCGGCCACGGCATCTCCCGCATCAAAGTACACCAGGCCAATCTCGGCGTGGGCTACGGCTTCAATTGGGTGCCGCTGCGCGGCCTGGTGGTCAACGTGATGGCCATGCCTACCGTCAGCGTCTATAACCGCGTGAAAGCCTACAAATATGAAACCAACTATGACACGTCTGATATACAGCCTGTGGATGACTTCGGAGACTGGAACAAGCAGACGCGTAGATGGGCAAACGGGAAGACACATAAACCCCTTGGGATGCTCAAGGAGGAGGGGGACAATCAGTTTGACTACTGGGATGCAGAGCCGGAGGTGCACTACAGCATGCTCCGCCTGAACCTTGACCTGCGCCTCGGTATAGCCTACAACTGGAGCAATTACTTCATCAGTACCCAGGCGCAGTACAATAACTTCCACTACAAGACCGATAACTGCAAAGTCAACATCTTCGATGCCTACGCCCGCCTGGCATTTGGCGTGAGACTGTAGGACTCCGTGGTGCGATGTCGGTCTTTTTTTCTTTTAACACTTCATATAGTGTGGTTTCCGTAACTTTTTCGTATCTTTGCATCGGATTATATAAATAATGTAAATGAAGATACCATTTTCACCCCCGTATATCGATGACCAGGTAGTGGCAGAAGTGACCGACTCGCTGCGCTCCGGCTGGATTACCACAGGTCCTAAGGTAAAGGCCCTGGAAGAAGAGATTGTGAAACTGACGGGTACACAGGCCGCGCTCTGTGTGAACTCGTGGACCACGGGCGCTATTATGATGCTGCGCTGGTTGGGTGTGAAGCCTGGCACTTTCTACCTTTTAGCTGGGACCTCTCTAACAATTACCTGGAAAAATGTCCCACTAAAAAACTGCATAGATTAATGTAGGGACAATCCTCCATCAATAATCAAGTTGTTTCCTGTTACCCAGGAAGCGGCATCGCTTAAAAGATATGTGATGGCCAATGCAATATCACGTGGCTCACCATAGCGATGTAGTGGATAATTCTTAAGGTCTTCCTGCAGATCCTCTTCGCTAAGTCCTGATCCATCCAGGATATTGGTATTAACCATACCAGGGCATACGGCATTTACTCGCGTATTGCGACCTGCTAATTCTAAAGCTGCACCACGAACGAAAGCACTGAGAGCACCCTTTGTAGCTGCATATGCACTGTTTGCTACAGTGGTTGGCCCAATACCATCAAGAGAACTTGTAAATACCACAGAACTATGCTTAACGAGTTTACGTGCCTTTAACAATTCCTTCAACAGTAGTATTGGAGACAGTGCATTTACTTGAAACAGATTATTCAGATCGTCTTCCTGTAAAAAGGGGATGGTCTGTAGTTTCGTAAACCCTGCATTGCTCACCAATCCGTCGATACGAGGTGATTGAGATACCATTTCTCTGACAGCCTCCATATTGCTCATGTCACACAAAAGATACTGATGCCCTTCGCCTTCCAGCATTTCAAAGGTCTCCTTTAACCGTTGTTCGTTACGTGCGGATATAATTACTGTAGCACCTAGACGTGTGCATTCTATTGCCGTCTGGCGCCCTATGCCTGAAGAGGCACCAGTGATGAGGATGGTTTTTTGTTGTAGGGAATAGGGATTGTAGCTCATAATTGTCTATTTTTATTTGAGGCATTTGTATCGTGTCCTGCTAATATTATTGTATTCTCGTCGGTCATAGTCAGGATGCGCTCCTTACTCTTCTGTGCTAAGAGTTTGTCGGCTCCCTTTATTCGGGTTACTACTTCCAACCCCGGAATCAGAGCATCACCTGTAAAGAGCCATGAATCGACACTATATATTAACGAATCTGGAGAATGCCCAGGAGTCTGCCATGCCGTCAATGTCGTGCCATCATATAGTGGAATGCTTTGTCCATCACCCAAAGTTTTGCAATGCGTGGCAGAAACAGTGAATGGTGAGTCAAAGTAACGGGACTGATTCAGACGAGGATCTTGCAGATACTCAATCCCTTGACAGGCAGATGTGTAGATAACTAAATCGGGCCATTCTTTCAGGGCATCATTGATACCAGCTGTATGATCGCAGTGGGCATGAGTGAGAAAAACCGCAGCAAGGGTCTTGTTGTTATCAGATAACCATTGTTGCACTGGAGAATATTCGCCACAGTCTATAAGCCAAGCCCGTTCGTCAGCATCATGATAGATGATGTATTCGCAGGAGTTAATAAACTGGGTTACTATTCTATGGCAGTGTATCACGAGCGGTGAGGATAATTAATGATCTGGCAATAATCAAGTTCTGGCATATCCATGACGAGTCCTCCCAGCGACAGTCCTGCACCGAATGAAGCCAGACAAAGCGTCAGTTGTTTTTTACCATCAAACATTTCACGATAGTGTTCACAAAGTGTAACAGGAATAGTGGCACTATTGGAATTGCCATACTTTGGCACGATGTCATTGGGCAGACGGTCTTGAGTGACCCCGATCTTCTCGGCCATCTTCTTTAGCATGAAAGGATTGGGTTGATGGCAAATAAAGTAGTCGATGTCTTCAACTTGTTTGCCAGAAGCGTTTAACAACTCCTCTATCATGGCTGGGGTTTCATTAATAGCAAAGTTGAATACCAGGTCACCCTCCATAAAAAAATGTTCAGGGCTGCGCCAATTCCCCTCATCATCCTGCGTTTCAACAGATGTCTCAGGTGTAATCGGCATTCGGGTACCACCAGCTGGAATAACGATGCTCATGGCATCCTGACCCTTATTCTTTAATGCGCAATAAATGGTACTGGCATTATCAGTATTCTCCACAACGCTTATTGTTACGGCATCACCAATAATGGGGCGACTGGCCCGGTCACGCTGTCCAATCTTAAAGGTCATCATGTCGCCACTTATTAATAGTACTTTCTTTCCTGATAAATGTTCAAGAGTCATCATGGCATAGCACAAACCAACGCTATATCCGCTACATGCCTGTGAGATATCAAAACATACACATTCTTTTGACAAGTCGAAGTGCCCTTGAATCAAATTGCTTATGGGAGGCATAAAATAGTCGGGTGATGTTGTTGTCACAATGATACCCCCCACCTCTTCTGGCGCGATGATGTTATTATCGAAGAGATTCTGAATTCCATATTCTGCATATTCTGAAACCGTCTCGCCTGGCATGGCAGCACGACGCTTGTCGTAACCCATGATCTTCTTGAGTTTCTTCATCTTCAACTCGGAATAGCCGTAGTTCTGCATCTCATCTGCAAAATCTATCTCACGAGTCGGCAGCACGGTGATAACCGTGGATATGCGCTTGTTCTGGAATGTTGTAATCATACGTTGCGATACTTATTGATAATATTGATAATGGCATCTACATCCTTAAAGTTCTCAGGCAGGATTTCCGTACCAGGTATGCTGGCCCCATATTCCTCTTCTGCTGCATCGACAAGTGATACGATATCAAGCGAGTCTATCATTCCTTCTTCCACGAAATCATGACCGGGTTCAGTAAAGTCGAACTCAGGACGCAGTTCTGACAGTATTTGTATTATTCTTTCTTTCATTTTGGTTCGTTAATAAGTTTATTGTAATATGAACGGTCTATCTTGCCACTTCCGTTCTGGCGGAGTGAATCTTCACGATGATACTCAGAGGGTAGCATGTAACGGGGGATCTTTGTGAGTACTGCCTTGCGGAATGCACCTAGATCCAGTTCTTGCTGTGCTTGATAGAATAAAACAATCTTTTTGTTCTCGCGATCGTAAACGATACAGCAGTTGTCGACCATATGGCTTGACTGGACGGCATTCTCAATCTCACCCAGTTCAATGCGGAAGCCATTGTGCTTGATCTGGGCATCCTTGCGTCCAACATACATAATCTCTCCCAGTTCATTGTAATAGGCTGTATCACCTGTACAATAGATGCGCTCAGGGAAATATGGGTTTAGTGGATTCTGGATAAAGGCATTTGCAGTCTTCTCCCAATCACCATAATAGCCCATGGCTAGTCCGATACCTCGTACACAAAGCTCACCCTGCTCTCCCACTTCTGCACGACGCTTGCGATCAACAAGGACCAGCATCTCCGTATTACGGCAGGCACGACCAATGGGCAATGGTTCATCGTCAGAAAACTCTCTGTCGACAAGATAGTAGGTACATGCATCTGTAATTTCCGTGGGACCATACAGGTTGGCATATCGGCATTGGGGCAAATATCGACGCCAATAGTTCAGGTGTTTGTTAGGCATTACCTCGCCGCAGAAGAAAACGTCGCGAAGATACTCTGGCTTCTTGGAACTCAGGATGTCGAAATTGACGACATTGATGAGAGCATAGGGAACCCAGAAGATGAAATTGATGCGGTGGTCATTCAGATAATCGACCAGTTTGGCAGGGAACGAGAAATAGCTTTCAGGAATAATATCCATTGTGGCTCCCGTTGCATACATGAGGTAGATATCTAATATTGAATTGTCAAAATAGAACGGCGCCTGATTTCCTATTATGGCAGTCTCGTCAATACCAAATGTATCAATAGCCCAATCTATATAGTCAATGACACCTTGATGGGCTATGACAACACCTTTTGGCGTTCCTGTTGAGCCAGATGTGAATACCGAATAGACGGCATCAGTACTGATTTGATGTTCCAGATATTGTTCTGCCTTTGCATCAGCACGCATCTCACGTTGAAGAGCCTCCTCAATAACTATCAATTGCTTGTCTGGAGCTATCTGACGAACATGTTCAAGATGATTGGTATCAGTAATTATCACCTGTCCTTGCAGTGTATTTAGAATTGTCTCGATACGTGAGTCTGGCGACTTTGTATCCAAAGGGACATAAAAGTTACCACTTAAATTGATGCCAGCAAAAGCCCTGATCATGAGTGCACTCTTGGGAATATAAACACCAATCGGGGTACGCTCTACTCCCTTTTCTCTAATGGCATCAGCAATAACAAAAGCTGATCTAAGCAATTCAGAGAATGTGACAGACCCCTGTTCATCAACAAGGGCAACCTTTTCAGGCAGCCGCTTAGCGGTATGTACCAAATATTCAATGACGCTTTTTTGCATTTATTGCTTGCTTATTATCATATTGAACAAATCTTCAATCGTATCACAGGCACGAACTTCTTTTTTGTTGATTGTTACTCCGAACCTGTCGTCAACCATTGAAATAATTGACAGAGAAGCCAATGAATCCCAGTCGTCTAACGACTTGAAGTCTGTTTGTGCATTGATATTAGATGCATCTTCCAATTCTAAAGTCTCAATAAAAATGTCGATAAATTCTTTCAGTTCCATATCTTTACTATTATTCTTTATTGTCATAAAATTGCTTCATCGCGTCTATCTCCTCTTGTGTCAGCTTACGCGTAGGATCGCCTTGAGGATTGTTGTTGGGTACCAATAAATAGTCCTCCTCTATTAATTGGGCACTTTGGGTGTTGCCTATTAGTGAATATTTGGGGACTTTATATTTCTTGTTCAACACAGCTCTTGCACCGATAATACAGCAATCGGGAGTTTGTGTCCCTTTCATTATAAGCGTCTGACAACCTACCCAGTTATGGTTTCCTATACGTACGGGAGCCGATGGATTGATAAAACGCCGTCCTATCATATCTACAATATAGTGAAAATCAGAGTCCATGACGGTTGTCCCGAATCCCAGAAGAGTCCCATCACCGAATGTTACTTCCTGTGCACAGAATATCTTACTGCATGAGGCGCCAAAGCCATCACCAAATGTTAGAACGGCACCAGGATGTACTTCCAACATGGACTCGTTGCCAATCTGGCAACTGCCTTTGAAGATGATGAGACCTCGAACATTCTTATATGATATTCCTTTCTTATAATAAAAATCATGCTTAAAGCCCATCTTGATCATTCCGCATTTCACTTTCTTGGCATCAATACGTATTTTCCCGTTGAGCTTCCATGCCCCTCGATTGCGGCAGCGGACCCAGATAGGCAGTTTCCACGACTGACTCAGTGGCAAATACTTCAGATTAAAGGCTATGACATAAGGGAGATATAATAAATAACACGCTACAAAGATACGGATCTCTTTATAGGTGTCTCGAAACCATATTGCCACAGGACTCTTCTGCTTCTTTATTTGAGTATTGCTCATATTTTTCCAGGCATATTTGTGTGCAAAGATACGAAAAAACGAGAGTATCACAAAGAATTTCGCTCTTTTTCTGCCATTTCTTCACTTTTCTCAGCGTAAAATATTAACTTTGCATCAAATTGTAATGTAAGTCATTATGAATGAAGAGCAAAAAATATCAGTAGTTATAAACACTTATAATGCCCGACAATATCTCGCTAAAGTGTTGGAGTCGGTGAAGGACTTCGACGAGGTGGTGGTATGCGATATGGAAAGTACTGACGACACGGTGGCGATTGCTGAGCAGTATGGCTGCAAGGTGGTGACCTTTCCTAAAGGTGATTATACTTTTTGTGAGCCTGCTCGTAATTTTGCTATCCAGTCGGCAGCATACAAGTGGGTGTTAGTCGTTGATGCCGATGAACTAGTTACTCCAGAGTTACGTGAGGTGCTTTACCAGAAGATTGCCGATCCCGATGGCCCTGCTGGTTATTATATTCCTCGTCAGAATTTGTTTATGGGTATGTTTGTACGCGATTTCCATTATGATTATCAACTTCGTTTCCTGGTGCGTAAAGGAACAGAATGGCCACCGACCATCCATTCGCTACCGAAGGTTCCCGGAAAGGTAGAGAAACTAAAAGCTAACCCAAATGCTCGTCTTTTGCATCTCATGGATGAGACCATGCATGAGACTATAGAAAAACTTAACAAGTATACGGACAACGAAATAGAGAAAAAACGTCAAAGGGGGTATGGGCTATGGGCTCTTCTATGGCGTCCTATATGGCGTTTTTCGCAATGTTACTTCTTAGAAGGTGCATTTAAGATGGGTGTCCGCGGACTGATACGTGCAGGGCTGGCCGCTGTCTATCAGTTCGTTCTCATTTCCAAGATAATTGAAGAACGTTATAGAAGCTAATCACTTGCCCCTAATTCGGCACATGAAATAGACAAAATACAGCTTTGGCAATAGTCTTAGCTGGTTTTGTATGTTGTCTACCTCGCGGATGACGGCAATATTGTCCCTCAAACCCTTCGAGCGACTGGTATTCGAAACTCCAGACAAGTCAAACCGTGCAACAGGGAAAGAAAGCTGCTGAAACCTATACCCTTTAAGAAACAAAGTTTTCATCTGTTTAAAATCAGCAGACATACGATGATTTGTATCAAATGGATATTGAAGTAGCAATTTTCGCCTTACCAAAGCACTTTGGTGACAAAAGTACATACGATGGGCATTATGAGGTGGTTCTGCAACTTTTATGCTATCTCCTTTAATAACGTCACCATAAATAACATCCACATCTTGGCGAGACTCTCCGAAAATACGAGAGAGTACATCCGTATCGGCAAAAGTGTCTCCTGCATTCATGAATATTACCCATTCTCCAGTTGCCATCTCAGTACCCTTATTCATGGCATCATAGATTCCATTGTCTGGCTCAGAAACCCATTTGTTGAGTAATCCTTGATACTTCTCCAATTGTTCTAGCGTGCCGTCAGTAGATTTTCCGTCTATTACAATGTACTCTAAATGAGAATATTGCAGGGTAGAAACGTTATGCATTGTCAACTGTAATGCATCCTTATTATTTCGACAAACGGTAATAACTGTTACTTTTGGCTTATTATCCATAGGCTTATGATTATTTATGGATGAAACTGCGTTCGTCGTGGTATTGACGATAAGGGAGATTGTAGTCGAGATAGAAAAAATTATGCTGACGTTGGTCGTCATGAGGAGGAATGATCATGTAATCTCCATACTTTGCAGTTAGATATAGGTCCCATTTTTCTACACCCATTATGCGTTCACCTTCAAACTCTATAGGCGTCGGTGAACCTAATATCTTCTTGTCTATAATCCCTTGTATTCCATCATCATAGTCGAGAACTTTGTCAGATTGCTCATAGTCGTATCTCAGTCTCAACTTTAGTATGCGTTTCTGTGCCCATTGTCGTGAGAACAGTTTTTGTAACAGTAGTATTGGCCAAGAACCGGGCCCATGGCCATGTTTATATGGGTTACGATTCAGAAAATAAATAAGTTTGTCGAGAATGCCGTATCTCATGACTGCAATCTTTTGTGCCAATCTGCCAGATGGCACTCCGTCAATAGGGAAGATATCAATGTATATTCCACCCAGATAGCCGCTATGTTCGCGCTCTATAAGGGTCGTATTTGCATTTATTACTTTCCCAAATGCGCCTGGATAAGAGGAATTAATCTCTGCGCATATCGCTTCATATGGGGCGGGTAGCCATTCTTGGGCATGAGACATAAAACAATCATAATCGGGGCGTGGCATGCAGATATCCATATCATCGTCCCAAGGAATAAACCCCTTATGACGAACAGCCCCTAACATCGTACCTGCCCAAGCATAATAGCGTAGATGATGCTCCTGACAGACTTTGTCGACTGCAAGCAGAATCTTTAATATATTACTTTGCAGTAACTTAATATCATATGAAGCCATGACTTATTCTAATTTGGGGTCAAAGGTAGCTGAAAAAAGCCATTTATCAAAATAAAAAGGCCTTAAATTTGCAAAATCAGATAAAAAACACTAATTTTGCAACCATGAAATGTCTTTATTACATTATTTATATAATATCATTGTTGCCGTTGTGGGTACACTACATTTTCAGTGACATACTCTGTTTCATCGTATATCGATTGATAGGGTATCGGCGAGACATAGTACGGCAAAACCTTGTAGCATCATTTCCAGATAAAACAGAAAAGGAGATAAGAAATATTGAAAGTGGCTTTTATCATTGGTTCTGCGACTATTTAGTAGAAACCATCAAGTACTTTTCAATTAGTGAAAAGCAATTAAAACGCCGTATGGTATTTAAAGGAATCGAAACTGTAGATAAAGTTGTCGGTGAGGGGCAATCGTGTGCAGTATACCTAGGGCATTATTGTAATTGGGAATGGATAACCTCATTGCCTCTTTGGGTTTGTAAGGAAGCTCAGTGTGGGCAGATATATCATGCGCTTGAGAATTCCGGATTTGATCAGATGTTTTTAAAACTGCGTCAGCGGTTTGGGGCAGAGTGCATCCCTATGGCTGAGACTTTAAGGAGAATTGTGAAATATCGTCAAGAAGGCAAACAAGTTGTTATAGGATATATAAGTGATCAGACTCCTTTTTGGAATAATATTCACCACTGGCTTGATTTCCTGAACCATGATACGCCTGTGCTCACAGGAACAGAACGGCTTGCAAGTCAGACAGGCCATGCTGTATTCTATATGGATGTTCATCGGGTTCGTCGTGGTTACTACGAGGCAGAATTTAAGTTAATCACCCGTAATCCCAAAGAAAAGAAGGAGTTTGAGATAACTGACATATATTTTAAGATGCTTGAGGAGAGCATCCTCAAAGATCCGGCTTGCTACCTGTGGACTCATAACCGGTGGAAGCGTACTCATGAAGAATTCAACATACGTTTCGATCCCGAGACAGGGCGAGTAAGCCTGGAAAATGACTTGGAGAAACTGAAAAAAGAAAGAGGTATTATATGATATATGTTCACGACAGAGGACGCATGGCTAACAATATCCTCCAATATGGTCATTTGTATGCTTGGGGAAGGGAGCATGGACGGGAAACTATGTCAATGCGGTTTGCTTATAAGTACCAGTATTTTCATATCTGCAATACGAAACATCATAACTTCGCCACCTACGTTTTTGCGAAATATGCCGCCAAATGGGGCTTGATACCGATGGTGACCTTCAGTGAAGATAAGGCTCAGAATCGCCGTAACGAGGACATCATGCTTCAGAAACGGATGCTCGTGGTGACAGGATGGGAGGCACATTGGTATGATCTGTTTTTGAAATATAAGTCGGAGATACTGGCGCTGTTTGCCTTTCGGCCTGAGATTGAGGAGAAGGTTGTTGAGGTGATGAATCATGAGGACATGATTCTTGGTGTACATATCCGGAGAGGCGATTATGCAACGTTCTACGATGGGAAGTTCTTTTTCTCAGATGAGCAGTATGTGGGGATAATTAGGCGTTTCCTTGCTTTGCATCCTGATAGGCAGGTGAAGGTGTTTATCTGCGGCAATGACCCCAAGTTAGATAAAGACTATTATCGCCAGGAGTTACCGTTATGCGAGGTAGTGTTTCCTGATGGGAACCCTGGCGAGGATCTGTGCCTGTTGTCACATTGCGACTATCTCATCGGTGCCCCCAGCACGTTCTCACTGGTGGCAGCGATGTATCATGATCGTCCGTTGTATTGGATGATGGATGCCGATGCGCCGTTAAGCGAAAGTTCATTCCGCTATTTCGACGATCTCTTCCAACATATTCTTTAGGATTCTTTAGGGTACCAACCGGTTGTCGATCATCCTTGCCATATACTGCTGGATGATGGCTTTCACTTCTTTCTCCATCTGCCGCTGCTCAGGAACCTGGCCTTTCAGGTTCTTCTTCATCTGATAATCGCTTAAGGCATAAAGACCTATCGTCTGCTGACCATCGAACTGCAGGACATAATCTCCCTTGCAATACTGGTAGATGCCGTCGAGGTAGTTGATGGCCCAGGTGTCTTTGGCGGGAGTGTTGAGCAGGTCACAGCCAAAAGCCATATAAGGCTTGTCGTAGCCGATAAGGTTGAGGATAGTGGGAAGGATGTCCGTCTGCTGGGCAATGCCATCGCGGATGCCTGGGGTGATGTCGCCACTGGGATCATAGAGGATGATGGAGGTGGCAAACTGGTTGATGCTGCTCTTGTATTCAGGGTGATTGCTCATGTTGGTGTGGTCGCCCGTCATCACAAACACGGTATTCTTAAACCAAGGTTCCTTGCTGGCCTCCTCGAAGAATCGCTGCAGGGCATGGTCGGTATAGCGGATGCACTTGTGGATGGGCATCTCCTCCTCTTTATATACCTCTTTATATTGTTCCGGCACGTGGAAGGGATGGTGACTCGATAACGTGAAGAGGGCCGTCATAAAGGGCTGCTTCATATCGCTCATCTTTATGCGGAAATATTGCAGGAAGGGCTCGTCCCAGATGCCCCACCAGTTGTCGGAATCGGCGGGACCGTTCGTGCGTTTGTCGGTCTCGAAGTCCTCTTGGCTATAGCACTGCTGGAAACCAGTGGATCGGGTGAAACCTTGGAAACCCAAACTCGATGCGGGGGCACCGTGGAAGAAGGCTGTCTCATAGCCCAGACTGTCGAGGCAGGCCGCCATACCGCTGAGATGATTCGTGGCATGAGAGGCGGCGACAAAGGATTCTACGAACATCGGGAGGCCTGAGAGTGCCGAGGGCATCGCATCGACGCTGGCCCGTCCGTTGGCGAAGGTATAGCGGAAACTGACAGCCTGCTGCATCAGCGAATCGAGGAAGGGGGTGTAGCCCTTGTAGCCAGGTAGGATCTCATGATTGAGGCTGCCGATATACTCGCGCCCGAAGCTCTCGAGAAAAATGACGACGATGTTTTTTCTAGAGAAACTAGAATCACTAGATAATATAGAATCGCTAGAATATCTAGAATCTCTAGGATCATGGATGGGGCTAAAGATGGCTTCGAGCTCTGCCTCGCTCTGGTAGTAGCCGGGGTTATGATAACTGTGCTTGCCGATGGTGCGGAAAAGCGAGAAAGGGGTGTTCAGAATCAGCGAGGCATCATTGGGACGGTCAATAAACTGATTGGCAGTGCTGATCTTGATAGGACGGTTATCCCAAAAACCTCCGCGCATGCCTGCCCAGCAGAGGAAGGCTGCCACTAAGAGCGATAGTGCCTGGACGATGTAATAGCGCTTTCGAGGCTGGGTGCGGAAAGTGGGGGTAAGATAGCAGTGCCAAAGCAATGCCATCAGTGCGATGAAAAGCAATACCAAATACCAGTGACGCAGGAATTCCAAGCCTACTATGCTGCCTAATTTATCGTCGGCACCGAACTCGCTGAAGAAAGCAATCGTCGTACGCCGGGCGGTATATTGGAAATACACGGCATCGCCGAGGTTCGTGGCGAGACCCAGACCGTTGATGATGAGATAAAGCCATTTGCAGAATCGCTGCCATTGGGCGTTTTCCTTTAGGTGGAGAGGAAAGAGTACCAGGAGGATGTAGAGGGCATTGGTGTAGGCGATGGCTGAGGTGTCGAAATAGACGCCGCCCCAGAAGATATCCCAGAACTTCGGCGAACTGAACACGTGTTCATAGGTGCTGTAGTTCTCCAGCAGGAAGGCGATTCTGGTCGCCATATAGGCCAGATACAAAAGCAGGATATTCACAATCACTGCCCAAGGCCCTGATATATTTCTTTTTTTAAGATTCACTATTTACTATTATTTATTCACTGACAACTTGTCTTGTGTCATGCGGGTCATATACTGTTGGATGATGGCTTTCAGTTCGCGCTCCATCTGCGGCTGCTGCGGCACCTTCCCGATGAGATTTCGTTTCATCAGCGAGTCGCTGAGGGCATAGACGGCTTTCGTCTGTGTGCCATCGAACTGCAGCACATATCCTTGTTTTACATATTGGTAGATGCCATTCAGGTAGTTCACGGCCCAGGTGTCTTCCGCAGGGTAGTTCAGCACATCGATGCCAAAACCGAAATAAGGTTTCTGATAGTGCAGCATACCCATTACAGTCGGCAGAATGTCAATCTGCTGGGCGATCTTGTCCTGTATCTCCGGCAGGCGCTCCGCATTGCCTGGCTCATAGATGATGATGGGAGAGCAGAAACCGCCGAGATCCGTCTCGTAGAAGGCATGATCGGAGAGGTTGGTGTGGTCGCTGGTGAGTACGAAGATGGTATTGTTGAACCAAGGCTCGCGGCTCGCCTTCTCAAAGAACTTTCCGATAGCCATATCCGTATAGCGGATGCATTTGTGGATGACGATGCCCTCCTCGGGATATTGAGTCTTGTATTTCTCAGGGATGACATAGGGGTGATGACTGCTGGCAGTGAAGACGGCTGTCATGAAGGGCTCCTTCATCTCCGACATCTTCGTGGCGTAGTATTGCAGGAAGGGTTCATCCCAGATGGCCCACATGCCATCGAAGTCTTCGTCACCGCCGAAGCGGGTATCTGCATCGTAGTCCTCACGTCCGTAGTAGTCTTGGAACCCTGTAGCACGAGAGAAGGCCTGGAATCCCATCGAACCGCGCTGGGCGCCGTGGAAGAAAGCCGTCTGATAGCCCTCTGCTGCGAGGATGGAGGCGATGCCGCTAACGTGGTTCATCGAGGCTGGGGTGAGGAAGAAAGGCTCCACAAACATCGGGATGCTTGAGAGGATGCTCGGCATACCATCGATGCTCTTGCGCCCGTTGCAATAGGTGTGGCTGAAGGTGACGCTCTTGGCGATGAGGGAATCAACGCAGGGGGTATAACCGCGATATTGGCCGTTTTCGAGGGTTTTGTTCAGGGCGCCGATGTATTCGCGTCCGAAGCTCTCGACAATGAGGATGACGACGTTCTTTCTAGAGAAAATAGAATCGCTAGAGTCTCTAGATATTATAGAATCTCTAGATAATCTAGAATCACTAAGATTGTGCTCTGGGCTATAGATGGCCGCCAGCTCCTGCTCATTCTGATAGTAATCAGGCACTACGAAGACTGCTTTACCGATGGTGCGATAGAGCGAGAAGGGAGTATTCAGCACCAAGGCGGCCTCGATGGGACGGTTTACATATTGATTGGCATTGGAGATGGTGATGGGTCTGACGGCGGTGGTAAAGCCCCCTCGGATACCTGCCACCACGAACGGGGCAAAGGCTGCCAACGAGAGAAATACCGTTAGGGCGTAGGGCCAGGGACGCAGGCGTTTCCATTCCAAGCCTGTCTTGACATACAGTTTCCACACGCCCCAGATGAGGAGGGCGAAAGCGATGGAGAGATACCAATGATGGAGGGTCTCCGTGAGGAAGATAGAACCGAGGTTTCCTTCGTTTGAGAATTCGCTAAAAACGGTAGTTGTCGTGCGTCGCATGGTGTAGCGGAAATACACGCTGTCGCAGAGGTTGATGGCAAGAGCCAGACCGTTGATGACGATGAATACCCACTTGCAGATCTGCTGGTAGGTGCTGTTTTCCTTTCTGTGCCAGGGCAGGAGCATCAAGACGATATAGGGAATATTGGTCACGAGGATAGCTGAGGTGTCGAACACCAATCCGCCTCCCAACATCTCTGTGAGATGAGAGAAACTCAGCCCCTGCTCGAAATAGCTATAGTTTACCAGCAGGTAGATGATCCTTGCCAGGAAATAGAGTATATATGCAATAACAAGATTGCATAGCATTGCCGTCAACGGCGCCAGATATCCAAATCGTTTCGTCTTCATAACTATTGTCACTTTAACTCCCTTAAGTCCTTCGCTGCTGTCTGCAGAATCGCCTTTCCCTTTTTGATGAGTGCTTCGCTGTTGCTGCTCTTATCCACAATGATACGGTTGGCATTCAGGTCGAATACCGCAAAGCCAGTGCTGTCGTTCATCGTGATACCGTTATTGTAGGTATGGACGGCGAAGGGGTAGCGATAGCTCTGACTCATCACATCGCGACTGAAACGGAAATCGTTGTGGGGAATGCCTAATTGTCCTAAGAGTGTGGCAGGAAGGTCAGTCTGATTACACAACTGCGTAATGCGTCGCGGGGCTTTCAGGGCACCTCCTAACCAGAGCATCGGCACATGGTCGTGCATCTTGTGTTCCTCATCTACACCGAAGTGGGAAAAACCATGATCGGGCAGCATGATGACCAGCAGATTATCCCACTGCGGGGTCTGCCTTATGTCGTTGATAAAGTTGCCGATGCATTCGTCCAGATAATTGAAGGCATTGGCTATCTCATCGTTCAAACGGTGTGTGGGCACATCCCAGGGCTCATGACTGCTCAGTGTCGAATAGCCGATGAGGAATGGACCTTGTTGGGATTTTACCATTTGTGCGAGGGTAGCAAAGGTAATGTCGTCGCGTACACCCCATTCTGCAGTGTTTTGTTCCTGAATGGTATAGTCATTCTTCCAATGCAGTTGTTCGAAACCTGTCGTCACCAGATAACTGCGCATATTGGTGAAATTGATATCACCGCCATAGAGGTAGGAGGTGTGATAGCCTTCTTGTCTGAGTGACTGCGCAATGCCTGGCATTAATCTTGTCTTGGCAGGCATCTTCATCACTGAAGAACGTGGAAATGAGGGATAACCACTCCATGTGCAGAGTGTACCACGGTCGGTGCGATAGGAGTTGGCATAGAAATTGGCGAAGTAGACACCCTCTTTTATCAGACGGTTCAGATGGGGCATGATGTCGCTGCGCCCTCCGATGTCTTCGGTAAAGATGCCTCCGCAGCTCTCTAACAGAATCACGATGATGTTGGGGCGCTGGGTCTTCAAGAGAGTATCAGGTGCTGTGCTGTCTGTGAAATAGAGACCTTCCATTGTCTTTGCTCTTTCTGCCTCACTCATGAACTGATAATCGGGTACATAGTAAGCGGTTTTTTCGAATGAAGCCAGAAAATTGAAAACAGGATTCACCGCCGAATGGTTCAGGAATTGGTCCTGAGCGTAATATACCTGTCCTACGTTTGTGGTGGATTCGCCTAATCCGCCCCTGATGCCGATGATGATAAGAGGCATGCAGAGCAGAGCGCCTATCGAAGCCGTGATGCGGTGCCTTCTTGGCAATGGATCAGCCTTAAATATAGGATAACCTAGATAGATTAGATATCCTAGAAGGGCTAGAATGACGAGTCTCACTAAGAGATAACCCGTTGATACGCTGGCTGTGGCCTCCGAGGGGGTCTCGAGGTATTGCAGGCAGGAGGAGTCAAGCTTGTAGTTCCAGAAGGGATAGAGGCTGGTATCTGCTACGAAAGCCAGGGCAAAGGCAATAGAGATGAAGATAAAGTAGATGGTGCAGATTTTGCTGAGCACCTTATATGCCCACCAGAGGCTGATGATGACCAACAGAAAGGGCAGTATCAGGAAATAGAGTGCTGTGGAAAGGTCGAGTGTCAGACCGTGGCAGACGACATCCCAGATATCGCCAATGCCGAATGCATGTCCCTGATGACAGCAGAGCATGAAAACCACCTTCGCGATGATAAACACCACCACCGTCCAAAGATATGTCTTCACCAGAAACCCAACACGCTCCCTCATTTCTCCTTCTCTCCTTACTCCTTCTCTCCTTCTCTCCTTACACTTGCTGCATCTCATGCAGCTTCTTATAATATCCGTCGATATTCAGCAGTTCGTCGTGGGTACCACGTTCCACGATGCGTCCTTCATGCAGCACACAGATTTCGTCTGCATTCTTAATGGTAGAGAGACGGTGGGCGATAGCCACTGTGGTACGTGTCTTCATCAGTCTTTCAAGGGCATCCTGTACCAAGCGCTCACTCTCTGTATCCAAGGCAGATGTTGCCTCGTCGAGAATCAGGATGGGCGGGTTCTTCAGAATAGCTCTTGCGATACTCACACGCTGGCGCTGTCCTCCAGAGAGTCTGCCGCCGCGGTCTCCGATATTTGTATCGAAGCAAGCCTCTGAAGCCATGATGAAGTCGTAAGCATTGGCAATGCGTGCCGCTTCTTCTATCTGTTCGTCAGTGGCATTGTCCACACCAAAGGAGATGTTATTGCGGAAAGTATCATTGAAGAGGATGGCCTCCTGGTTTACGTTACCGATGAGTTGCCGGAGGTCATGTATGCCCAGATCTTTCACATTGATGCCGTCAATGAGCACCTCACCCTCCTGCACATCATAATAACGGGGGATCAGGTCTACGAGCGTAGACTTTCCACTGCCACTCTGTCCTACGATGGCGATGGTCTTTCCTTTCGGAATCGTCAGGTTGATATCTTTCAATATCCACTGTTCTCCATAACGGAATGAGACATTCTTGAACTCTATCTGGTGCTCGAAGCTGGGCAGACGTTTCGGACGTGTTACCTCCTTGATGGTATTCTCTGCCATCAGGATCTTATCGACACGTTCCATCGAAGCCAGACCCTTGGGGATGTTATAGCCAGCCTTCGAGAAGTCCTTCAGCGGATTGATGATGGAGTAGAGCATCACCATATAGTAGATGAAGATAGGTCCCGATAGGGTATGGGTATTGAGAACTAGCACACCGCCGAACCATAGTACAATCACAATCAGGATGGTGCCGAGGAACTCACTCATGGGATGTGCCGACGACTGGCGGATATTCACCCGCATGATATCGTTGCGATAGGCGGTGTTGATCTGGTCGAAACGGCGGTTCATCTTCCCTTCGGCACAGAAAGCCTTGATGATGCGCAGACCACCGAGTGTTTCTTCCACCTGACTCATCGTATCGCTCCAGAGTGCCTGGGCCTTGATGGAGTCTTGCTTCAGCTTACGGCCTACCCAACCCATAAACCAGCCCATAATGGGTACGATGGCCAATGTGAAGAGTGTCAATTGCCAAGAGATAAACAATAAAGCAGCGAAGTAGCTGATGATGAGGATCGGATTCTTGAAGAGCATCTCCAACGAAGACATGATGGAGTTCTCTATCTCTTGCACATCGCCGCTCATGCGGGCAATGATGTCGCCTTTGCGTTCCTCGGAGAAAAAGCCGAGCGGCAGCGAGGTGATCTTCTGATACACCTGATTGCGGATATCGCGCACCACACCTGTGCGGATGGGAATGATTGTGGCGGCAGAAAGGAAGTAGGCGCCAGTCTTCAGGAAGGTGGTCACAGCGAGAAACAAACCTATGAAAAGCAGGGTGGTGGTCTGTCCCCATTCGACGATGAGACCATTCACGTAGTAGTTCATGTTGTTCATTAGCACTGTCTGGATATTGCTCCAGTCCCAGGCCATCAGCGAGGTGGCAGTCTCTGCGTCACTCGTCTGGAAGAGAATCTGCAGAATAGGTATCAGCGCTGCAAACGAGAAGATGTTCAATATCGCTGAGAGGATATTAAAAATCACCGACAGCACCAGATATTTCTTATACGGCGGTACGAATCGCCTCAGAACATTCAAAAACTCCTTCATCTCCTTACTCCTTCATCTCCTTACTCCTTACTCCTTCGCTCTCCCCGAGCAGCGTGGCACTGGTTGAGCCTGTGATCTTCACCTGCACCGTTTCACCGATATGATGTCCTGCCTTGGGGAATACCACCATCTTATTCTGTTCCGTTCGTCCGCAGAGCTGATCTCTTGAGCGTTTCGAGAAGCCCTCAACGAGCACTTCAAAGGTCTTGCCCTCGTCTTTTTTGTTCTGCTGGGCGGAGATTTCCGTCTGCAGGGCGATGAGTTCATTCAGTCTGCGGATCTTCTCCTCCTCAGGCACATCGTCGGGCAGATGCTTCGAGGCATAGGTGCCCGGACGCTCTGAGTATTTGAACATAAACGCAGAGTCGTAACCCACCTCGCGCATCAGGTCGAGACTCATCTGGTGGTCTTCCTCCGTCTCTGAGTGATAGCCCACAAAGATATCTGTAGACAGTCCGCAGTCGGGGATGATTCTGCGGATGGCAGCCACACGGTCCAGATACCACTCACGGGTATATTTCCTGTTCATCAGTTTCAAGATCTTATCCGAGCCGCTCTGCACGGGCAGATGGATATGCTTGCATACATTCGGCATTTCGGCGATGACCTGTAATGTCTCGTCACTCATGTCTTTCGGGTGGCTGGTGGTGAAACGGATACGCATCTCTGGTGCTTCTTCGGCCACACGACGCAGCAGTGCCGGGAAGTCCGTCTCCTTCTCTCCTTCTCTCCTTCCCTCCTTACTCCTATACGAATTCACATTCTGCCCCAACAGTGTCACCTCTTTAAAACCTCTGTCTCTCAGGTCTCTCACCTCTTTGAGAATGCTCTCTATATCGCGGCTCCGCTCACGCCCTCTGGTATAGGGTACGATACAATAGTGACAGAAATTGTTGCAGCCACGCATGATACTTACGAAACCGCCAATCCTGTGGCCCAGTCCGATGCGCTGGGGTACGATATCTTTATAGGTCTCTGTCGTCGATAGCTCAATGTTCATCGCCTTATGACCAGTTTCAGCCTGTGCAATCAGGTCTGGCAGACTCAGGTATGCATCAGGGCCTGCTATGAGGTCGGCATGATGATTATCCAACAGATCCTGCTGCGCCCGCTCTGCCATACATCCTAATACACCGATAATCAAAGGACGCTTGCGACGGATAGCAGCCAGAGCCTCCAAACGGTGATAAATCTTTTGTTCAGCATTGTCTCTCACTGAACAAGTGTTCAGGAATACGGCATTGGCTTCATCGAGGTTCTCAGTGGTTTCGTAACCTGCCATCTGCATCACCGAAGCTACCACCTCTGAATCAGCCACATTCATCTGACAGCCGTATGTTTCGATATATAATTTCTTCATCTTTCACTTATTTTGGGTGCAAAGGTAGTGCTTTTTGGGCAAAATACAAAATAATACAATAAAAATCCCTCCGCTATGCGGGGGGATTACTTGATGATTCTACTTTTGCAATTCTCTCCAATGCTTCGAGAAGTCGGGAGCGGGGACAAGCGATGTTCAAGCGGATATAGCCCTCGCCTGAAACGGGGCCGTACATTGTACCAGGGTTCACCCAGACCTTCACTTCTCTGAGCAGACAGTCGCAATAGGCTTGTGATGTCATTTCTGTGGCGGTGATGTCAACCCAAGGAAGATAGGTGCCTTCAAGGTGGCAGATCTTCCATTTGGGGAGATGCTCTGTTGCAAAAGCGCAGAGCGTCTGATAGTTGCCCCATAGGTATTCGTTGAGCGCATCAAGCCAGTCCTCACTCTCATTGTAGGCGGCGATGAGCGCCACAGGACCGAAGGGATTCAGGTCGCATACCTCGTTGATGTTGATAGCACGGTCTAAGCGGCGACGCCATTCCGGTTGTGCACAGATGATGTTTGCAGCCTGAAGCCCTGCAATATTAAACGACTTAGAAGGTGAATTCAGAATGACACTGTTCTGACGACATGCTTCGTTGACAGCAGCAAATGGTTGGAACTGATAGCCTGGCATAACGAGTTCGCAGTGTATTTCATCACTCACTACCTTTACACCGTATTTCATGCAGATATCGTTCATACGTTCGAGTTCTGCCTTAGTCCACACACGACCACATGGGTTATGAGGATTGCAAAGTAAGAAGACTGTCGTTTTCTCATCAGCACATTTTGCTTCGAAATCTTCGAAATCCACCTCGAAGGTGTTGCCCTTACGGCATAGAACAGTCTCTAACACCTCACAGCCATTGTTACGGACTGAAGAGAAGAAACAGTTATAATCAGGTGAGAGGATGAGCACCTTCTCTCCAGGCATAGTGAGAGCCTTGATGGCGACACTCATGGCAGGTACAACCCCTGTGGTATAGAGGATTTCCTCGCGATGTATAGTCCATTCATGACGGCGCTGGAACCACGAGATGACAGCCTCATAATAATCGTCACCTACGACGGTGTATCCGAAAACGCCATGCTCTGCTCGTTTACGCACAGCCTCTTGAATGGCAGGTGCAGCCTTGAAATCCATGTCAGCCACCCAAAGGGGAATGATATCAGGATTAATACTTATTCCTGCTGGCGCGTCCGCTCGAACTTGTTCGCTTGCCTCAGCAAGAACCTGTGGCCTTTCATCCCACTTTACACACCCCGTTCCCCGACGGTCTACCAATTCGTCAAAGTCATATCTACTCATCTCCTTACTCCTTCACTCCTTACTCCTTGTCCTTATCACGCAATTATTCGGTTCTCGCACATTCTCATCGATGGTGATGCTGCCGATGCTGTCTGCGACGATATGACCAGACGTAGGATTCTTGATGTTCTCGATATGTCCACGGATATCAGCTTCTACCATAGAATACTCAAACATGCGGTCGCACATGGGGTCGATGGTACAGTTCTCAAGTACCAGATTCTTCGTATAGCAGAGCAACTGCTCACCGGCCAGATGGCAATTCACCAGCCTGACGTTTTTCGAGTGCCACGCCAGATATTCCCCATCAAGTGTAGAATCATAGATAGTCACGTTTTCGCACTCCCAGAACGAGTCTTTTGTTAGAATGTTTGCATGGTGAATCTCCACATTCTTGCAGTATTGGAATACATATTTCGAGTCGCTTTCAAGGCCGTCGACATAAATGTTCTGTGAGAACATGAATGGGTAGGTTCCTCCATGCAACTTCACATTCTTGATGCGGATGCCATCCACCTTCCAGAAGGTCTCGTCGGCATCGGTGATTTCTACGTTCTCGAGTGTCAGGTTCTTCATTTCGCGGAAGAATTTTGGCCCGTCGATGCGTGAGTTGGTCATCACCAGGTCGTTTGTATACCAGATGGCCGAGCGGGAGCCTTCAGCGAAGTAGCAATTGTCGATCTTGGCACCGTCGACGTGCCACCAGGGATATTTGCCGTAGAATTTGCAGTCGTAAGCCTCGATGTTCTGACACTGTTTGATTCCCGATTCACCATCGGTAATGGTTATATTTTCCAATCTCAGGTCATGGGTAGCAAACAGGGGACGCTCGCCGCCAAACTTTTCATTACGAATCACCTTGTTCCCGGGCAGGACTCGTCTACCCGTAGACTTTGTGTTTGTTTCTTGGTCTTGTGTCATAATCTGAAAAACGTTGGTTTGGGCTGCGAAGATACGAAAAAAGCGACAGATTTCCAAATATCTGACATAAAAATGCGTTTTTTCTTGCATTTATCGGAGATTTTTTCTATCTTTGTCCCGGTTTATGATTTAAAAGCGACCAGCCGATGTCATTTCCCATAAGGCTCATGTTCCTGCCACTTTTGCTGTTGCTCTGCCCTCCGAAGGTGCAGGCAGAGAAGATGGTGCTGATGACATCGTGGACAGCTCAGGCACAGTTTGCCGGCTATTACATCGCTTACGAAAAAGGCTATTATAAGGAGGTTGGTCTCGATGTCGAGATTGCACACCCCTCATTGACCACCACCCCGCTTATTTGTTTGCAGCGTGAGCAGCCCGATGCAATCATGCTCTCACTGATGTCGGCGATGGATTTCATTTCTCAAGGCATTCCGTTGGTGAATATTTTTCAGGATTCGATGAACAGCAGTAACCTGCTTATCTCTCGTTGGGGCAAAGATCCTTTGAAATTGAATGGTAAGAAAGTGGCCATCTTTAACGCCGATCCCAATTATTTGACCTATATTCTTAGTAAAAAAGAACAACTGAATTACGAGATTATTCCCTGTACTAGTCATATCAACCTCTTTATCTCTGGTGCTATTGATGCTGCAATGGCCACGACCTATAATGAATATTTGCAGTTGCTTCAGTCTGGTTTCAGAATGGGTGATGAGAGCATTTATCGTTTCAGCCAGCATGGCTACAATATTCAAGAGCAAGGGGTTTATGTGAAGCGCAGCTACTACGAGGCCCATACCAAAGCCTGCAAGCAGTTTGCCGCTGCTTCGCGCAAAGGTTGGGAATGGGTTGCTACTCATCCCGAGGAAGCTTTGGGAATTGTGATGAAATATGTGCGTAGTGACCATGCTGTCACCAATTTGACCCTGCAGCGTAGGATGTTGCAAGAGATACTTAATCTCCAACTCGATGCCGACAGCAAGAAACGTGAGTTCCGTGTGCGTCGTGATATGGTTGAGAAGGCCAGTCGCTTAATGCTCGAGTGTGGTCTGTTGCGACGTGCTGTAACTTATGAAGAGCTGATTGTGCCATGAAAAGCCTGAAAGATTACCGTCGATCGTTATCAGCCCGCCTGAGTGTGTGGACAGTGCTCGTGGTGACTGCGATTTTTCTCGCTGCTCTCACCATCATGTTCACTGAGTCGCGCGATCACGTCCGAAAGGATACTCTAGGTAAGGCTCGCCAGACGCTTGATGGTACAGTGCTCCATATTGACAACACACTGCAAGCTGTGGAGGTGGCAGCCAATAATATGATTCGGGTTATCGAAAACAATCTTGATAAGCCCGACAAGATGCTCGATTTCAGCCGGAAGATCTTGGAGACTAATCCGATTCTCGATGGTTGCAGCATTTCATTTGAACCTTTCTATTATAAGGAGAAGGGTGAGTATTTCTCGGCCTACTCCTACAACAATGGTGATAGCATCCTTACTGAAAACGAGGGTGCCGACTATTACCAGTATCATACGATGGATTGGTATTTAATACCTAAACTACTCAACCGTCCCTATTGGATTGAACCTTTTCAAGAAGACGCTACTGAAGGTATTGTCGTGCAGGACATTTTCTCGTCGTATAGCCAGCCTATCCACGACAAAGCAGGGAAGGTGGTCGGTACTTTTTCTGTCGACATTTGTCTCGACTGGTTCTCTGATACCGTCTCCGCCACCAAACCCTTTCCCCATTCTTATACAATTTTGTTAGGCAAGGGTGGTACATTCCTCGTTCATCCCGATAGCACACGACAGTTCTACGAAACTGTCTTCACGAGTTCACTGGACGGTTCCGACCCGACACTCGAAAGTTTGGGCGAGGCGATGATTGCAGGCGAGAGCGGCTATCGTACAATGACAATCAACGGCGAATTGTCGCATGTGTTCTTTAAACCTTTCAAAAATACAGGTTGGAGTGTTGCGATGGTCTGCCCTGAGAGCGATATCTATGCCGCCTTCCGTCAGTTGCAGCGTACTGTTCAGATTGTGACTGCTATCGGTCTGCTTTTGCTTTTACTGAGTACATGGTATATTGTCTCGCGCAGCGTCCGTCCTTTGCAGAAGTTGGTCGATTCCACTCACCAGATGACCCAACACAAGTTTACGGGAGATATCTCAGATAGCACCCGTGAGGACGAAATCGGACAGTTGCAACGTCGATTTAAGGCTATGCAGGAGTCGCTGGGTAAGTATGTGGGTAAGGTGCGCCAACAATCAGCCGTACTCGAAGCCCGCCATGCGGAACTGCAGCAAGCTTACAACCATGCGAAGGAAGAAGAACATATCCGGAATGCTGTGCTCCACAAAATGACGAAGCGCATGTCGGAACCAGTGGCCGACATTACGGCAGTTTCTTGTACTATTTGCGAGGAATACCAAAATATGACCAATGACTATATGGATGCCATGGTGGACAAGATTGAAAACGATGCCAATCAGGTCAGCGAACTCTTAAACGAACTCCTGCGTGCTGCAGAGGAGGAAACGATTCATCACTCTCAAACCGATAAAGCCTCATGAACATCATTGCTAAACAGATACGCCGTTCGTTTGCGCTACGTCTCAGTTTGAGTATCGTGGTGATTGCCACTATTGTCTTCGTGGTGGCTATTGGCGAGCTTTTCTATCGTTCGCGAATCGCTACTCGTGAGGCCGCGATATCACAGGCCACACAGGTACTCAGCAATGTTACACAGCATATGACAGCCCTGCTCAGTCAGGTTGAAGTAGCTACGCATAATACTGAGTGGCAAGTTCTTGAAAATCTCCGCCCCGATGCCCTTCTGCAACTCTCCCGCAACATGGTAGAGTTGAACCCTATCCTCGATGGCTGTAGTATTGCCATGGAGGCCAATTTTTTCAAAGATCAGGGTAAGTACTTCTCCGCCTATTCGTCGCGTAGTGAGGATCATATTGAAACGCAGCAGGAAGGCAATGAGAGCTATTATTATTTTGGCATGGACTGGTATAGTCTTCCCATACTCCGCGGCAAGGCCCTTTGGATTGATCCCTTCCCCGACAGCAACGACATCACGGGCAACAATCGGGGTTTGATTATCTCTTATTGTAAACCTCTCATGTCGGTCGATGGCCATAGCATCGGTGTTATCTCATCGGATATCTCACTGCGCAAACTCACTCAGGAACTCTCTCAAGAACAACTCTATCCCGAAAGCTATTTTGTCCTCTCCGATAGTCGTGGTAAGCCTATCGCCTCTACCAAGGCTGATGCTAGTGAACAGGAAGTGGTTATCGACTATGATCACAATTTAGTTATTGATCGTCAGGTGCCCCATACCGATTGGAAAATCACTATTGTTTGTCCTAAAAGTGATATCTTTAGGGGTTATTACCAACATATCTTCATGGTCGTCACTATTATTGTCTTCGGCTTGTTGTTGCTGTGGACTTTCTGCTATTTCGTGGTGAAACGCAATGTCACCCGTCTGCAGGTGCTAGCTGCAACGACACAGGATATGGCGAATGGCCGCTTTGATACCCCCATTCCGCAGACGCGTCGTAAAGACGATATCGGACGCTTGCAGAATAGTTTCTCTACCATGCAGGCCTCGTTGGCCGAGTATGTGGCCAATTTGGAGCGGATGAAAGCGGAGTCAAAGCAGCGCAACCAGGAATTGATGGTGGCGAAGGGGCTGGCTGAGGCATCTGACAAGCGTAAGTCGGCCTTCATCCAGGATATGTCGCATCAAATTCGCACACCGCTCAACATTATCAACGGCTTTGCACAGATCCTCCGCGAGAACCATCGTCAGATGAGCGAGGATGAGCAGTTGATGTTGTCTAAGGATGTGCTGCACAATGGCTATACGATCTCTACCATCATTGAAAACTGGTCGATGACTTCCGCCCTCGAAAAGGTGAAGGAACTGCCTTGCAAAGATATGATTACCGCCAATACGCTTTGCCATGAGGCTGTGGGTACAGTGTTGTTTAAACAGCGTGACGAGGTGATGGTAAACATCGAGACGGTTGAACGCGATATCCGTTTGACAACCGACAAACAGAGTGTATTGAAAATCCTGAGCGAACTACTTCACAATGCCGATAAATTCACTGCTGAGGGGGCTATCACAATCGGCTGTCAGCAGCTAAATAGTCGCTTTATGGCATTTTATGTGGCAGATACAGGCTGTGGCATAGCCTCAGATGATCAGGAGCGAATCTTTGAGCCGTTCTTGAAACTCGACGAGTTTAGTGAGGGACTTGGTCTAGGCCTGCCGCTTTGTCGTCGCTTGGCTAGCCTCCTTAAAGGAGAAATCGTGCTCGACACGCTTTATAGCGGCGGAGCACGATTTCTTCTGAAATTACCCGTTTAATCTTGATTATTCCGAGTATTCTTCTTATTTATTTCTCAGGCATCATGACAATTGAGGCATGGTTGCCGGCGTTAATCATATCTGCGAGGAACTTTTGCACTTTTTGTGCAGTTACGGCTTTTACGGTCTCTGCATAGTTTGTCTGCAGGTCGACACCCTCTGCCGTCCACTCGGTCAGCACATTCATCCAGTGACTATTCTCGCGGTTGTTGTCCTCAGCCTGCTTCAGCATAATCTCCTTCACTGTGTTCAAGTCAGTATCAGTGATCTTCTGTGTGGATTCTTTCAGATACTTCAGCATCAGGTCGCGGGCAATCTTCTGCTTGTCAGGATTGGTGGGGGCTACGGCTGAGAGCATGAACACAGGCTTGTCGCCATTCACGCTGATGCTACCCTTTGCACCAACATTGTAGGCGGCGCTCTCCTCCTCGCGAATGGTGCGGTCGTAGATACGTGTCAGGATCTGCTTGGCAATATTCATCAGTATCACGTTCTCTTGGGTATAGGCCATCTTGTCGTTGAGCCAGATTTCCGTGATTTGAGCCTGAGGCGTTTCCATCTTACGGGTAAAGTTGCATACAGGGTTGCCCTTGAAGAAAGTACGCACATCTTTGGCCTTCACAGGTGTGCCTTGAGGCATCGGTGCGATGTACTGTTCTAGCAGCTCGCGCACCTGCTGTTCGTCAAAATTACCGATGATGGTGTAGATAAACTGTCCGCCGTTGCCGTATAACTGCTTAATCATCTCCAATGAGCGATCGTAGTCAAAGCGCTTAATATCGTCCACACTGGGCGTGAGGTAGAGGAAATTACCACAGTTCTGCACACTGGCTACTGAGTCACGATATACAATTTCGTGGTTCAAATCCTTGTTTTTCAGCGCTGTCTGCATTAAGTTTGCAAACGAGGCCATCGACTTCTCATCTTTCTTTATATTGGTCATCGTCAGGTAGAAAAGCTGGAAGAGTGTTTCCAGATCCTTCGGCGTTGACTGGCCGGCAATATACTGACGATCTTCCGCCACATTGATGCTCACTGAAGCTACTTTACCTGCGAGGGCCTTGTCGAGCTCTGATTTCAGGAAGTTGCCCAAACCGCTATAAGTAGGCACAACTGAGATCAGCTGCAGGTTCATGTCATCGGCCTTGCCGAAGAGCGACATACCACCTTTTGCCTCAGCTTGCATCATCACCTGATCGTCCTTAAAGTCGGTTTTCTTTAGAATCACGCGGGCGCCATTCGAGAGTGTCAATTCCTTGTAACCGAGTGTCTTGTTCTCTGTTTCTTTCACAATTTGTCCCTTGGTGGGCATCTGGGTAATCAAGGGCTCCTCCTTCACGTTGTCAACCCATGCGGTGAGTGTCTCCGTGCGCACGACCTCAGTACCCTTCTTTAGGGCGTCGGCGGTAATATAGTTGGCCTTGCCTTCCTTCTCCTGTTCCATGCTGAAGGCTACGAGGTTCTTTCCGTCGATGCTGATAATCTGTTGGGCATACTGGTTCACTAGATCCACGGGTAGTTGTCCTGCCAGGGCGGTCATCATCTGATAAAGCGTTTCCACAGAGGGAATGGGATCACTTTCAAGGAAGTTCTCCACATATTCGCTGCAGTATGCATCGTTCTTGCGTTTGTCACGATTGGTGTATAGTTTCTCTAATCCGCTCAGGTAGTCTGCCTTTGCACGGGCATATTCCGTAGCAGTGAAACCGAAGTCGCGGGCGCGCTTGGCCTCGCGGAGCACAGCCTGAAGGGTTTCGATATCCTTGCCCTCTTTAGCTACGCCGATGAGCATCAGTGCGTCCTTTGTACGGGCCAATTGCATGAAGTTACCGTCTTGTACCTGTGCTTGGATAAACGGACAATCGGGCTGCTCGGTAATCTCTGAGAAACGGCTGTTCAGCATAGAGCACACCATTGCGTTCAGGTATTCCTGCACCAGATAGGCAGAAGTCTTCTTCAACTCTGTAGGCACGGGATCACGCTTCATCGAGAGCATCAGCACGGGATACTGCTGTTCCTTGTCCTTCTCAGCAACATAGATTGCCTGCTCATTGTCGGGCACGGGCTCATCAATCACTTTTGGGGCGTTTGGATCCACCTTGATGTCACCGAACAGTTTCTTGATTAATGCCTCGGTGTAGTCTACGTTGATGTCACCCACGATGATGATAGCCTGATTGTCGGGACGATACCATTTTTTATAATAGGCCACAAGTTCCTTGGGTTTGAAGTTATCCACAATCTCCATCTTGCCAATCGGCATGCGGAAACCGTATTTCGATCCTTGGAACAGAGTGGGCAAGGCACGCTCAATCATACGCTGGTTAGGACTATTACGCATACGATACTCGTTGTGAATCACATCGCGTTCTTTCTCGATTTCTTCGGGAGTGACGGTGATGCCGTTCGACCAATCGCGTAGTACGAGTACACATGAGTCAAGAGCACTCTGACGCTCGGTGCTCACATCAGCGATGTAATACACTGTGCGGTCAATGCTGGTATAGGCATTGAGGCTGCGGCCGTACTGCACACCGATTGACTGCAGATACTCAGTCATTGTTCCGGTGGGGAAGTGTTCTGAACCATTGAAAGCCATATGCTCCAGGAAGTGGGCCAGACCCTGTTGCGAATCATCCTCCTGTATGGAACCAACGCGTTGCGCGATGTAGAAGTTGGCTTTCTTTTCTGGAGTGTTGTTGTGACGCAAGTAATACGTCAGGCCATTGTCGAGTTTGCCGATGCGAACACTGTCGTCTACAGGGATCTCAGGCATTTGCATCTGTCCTTGGGCTGATGCCAGTCCTGTACTAATCAGGGCTATTGCTACAAATAGTCTTCTAAGTCTCATTTTGAAATTAATTAGTTGATTATACTTTTCCGGTTGCAAAGATACGGATTTTTTCTCTAATAGTGTGTAAAAAAATGTTATAATCACTTCTGGGCAATCAGACGACTGTCTAAGGGTTCCATCACAACCATACTACTGGTCAGGAACATATTGTCCTGTGTTTTGTTCATCTTATAGGTTTTAACCGTGGTCAGGTTCGGTGCTGTCGAGCGGTAGAGCGTCACCTCCGTGGGCAGGTCATATTGTTGTTTCTCAGCATTCCAATAACTCATTTCTACATTATATCCGTTTTTGTAATATTTATAGGTTAGGCGGCTACTCTTTGTCCATTGCTTAGTAGCTTCGTCCCAAGTCATCATCTCCTTGTCTTGCAGTCGGCCCTGTTCATCGTAGACGTAGCGGTACTCCATCTTTTGCGTCATTTGATGATGATCGTTTTCGGCATATACCTCAATCTTGTTAATTACGCCATCTTCCACTTCACCATTATACATATAATTGGCGTTGTCGCTGTTGACGGCGTTGAAGTACATTGTCAGTACTGTTGCTGCTGTGATGATTGCTTCCATAACTTTATACTTTTAATCGTTCTACTTTTTTTCAATTCAATTTGTCCTTTAGACGTTGCAAAGGTATGGAAAACTACAAAAACTTTAAGTTATTTGTATGTTATCTTTAGGTTAAATGTTTTCCCTGCGTTAACAAACCATAAAAACACCCATACTCCATGCAGTCTTTTCGAACTTTTTGACACTATATAAGAGAAAAAAGATATTTTTGCAACATATATAATAATGAGTATGGAAAGAAAATGTATTTTATGGATGCTGATGTTCTTGCTATCAGGAGTGGCAACATTCACGGGATGTTCATCCAACGACGAGGATTCGTCGAACGAGAATCTGGATGTTTATGAAAGTATGGGGCTGATAAAAAGACGAGGAGCGAGTGACAACGATGGTATTGTCGTTAAATTGTTTGAAAGAGACGGTCTGAAATTACAGATTGTGGATATCACCGATCAGTTTGAATCTGCCACATATGATAGCGAGAAGATACCCGTCAAACATGTCTATGTGGAGCAATTGCCATCAGCCATTCAAGAATTAGCCATTCGTGTTGGTGCAGACTTAAGTACCAGAATATGCAGGATGGAGTATGAAGGGAAATACTACTACGACATATATAGTTTGGTTTCAAGTACAATTACAAACATATTCAACAGTGACGGAGAACGGTACGATTTCTATAGCACTGCGGAATACGAGGCATTTATGAGTAAGGTTACAAACATCTGTTGTATCCTCGTACTGAAAACAGAACGAATTAAGAACGTAGAGAACGCGCCCAACTATCTCGTAGGCTATTGGCAGAATGACTGGCAGCACCTGTTACATGATGTTTACCAGCAAGCCACCGTCACACTCTATCCTGACTTTCCTTTCAGAATTACCGAGGTGATGGCGATAAACGACGATGGCACAGGCTATCTGCGTACTGTCAAGACCTACAAGGACGGCACCAATGAAGTGGCTCTCGATCCTTTTACCTATGTATTGACTGACTATCATAAGAATGAGCAGTATGGCGATATTGATTACAGTTTTAAATGTTATTTTGCTGCGGGCGATGCCATCGAGTATTCGGTTCGATCCTATGACAATATGCAGACACTTAACAACTACATGAGTTTTGTCAGTTATCCTTGGTTCAGCCAAACAAGAGACTCGTTCGAATCGCTCGGCGTCGATGCTGGCCAGAAATATGGTAATCCGGGAAGAGATGCAAATAGTCCGATTGTGGGCAGATGGACAGGCGAATCTAAAAGTGGCAACATTCCTGCAATATATACTTTTACATGGGTTTTCCGTTCAGACAACACTGGCTACAGGCTCCTAAATGGGGTGCTTAGTGCACCCTTTGCCTACACCATCACCTATCATGGTTCAGAGGCAGAACTTACCACCTACGAATATAACAAAGGATTCATGATTAACGAAGGGTTCTCCAAAGGCGGTGTTGATACGAATTTCGATTCTGCCATCGTGCCTCAGGGCAAAGTTATCAAGGCAAGAATCAAAGGTAATACCCTCGAATTGGAGGGATGGGACTCCTATCAACGTGAAGGCTGATCTGATGGACGCTCATAAACTGATTAGCGGATGCAAGGCTGGAGACCGACAGGCCTTGCATCTGCTTTACAAACAATACCGGCCCCAACTACTCAGTGTCTGCAGAGAATATGCGAAGGGGTATGATGTGGCAGAAGACTTGCTGCACGATGCTTTCGTCGTGATTCTAACCTCGCTCGACAAACTGCGGGATGCTGATAAGCTGGAATCGTGGATGACCTCTATCGTCAGGAATGTGGGGTTCCATTATCGAGAACATCAGAATAAAGAACAATCAGTTCTCCATCAGATGGTCAGCGAGAACATTGCCACAGAAGAGACAACCCTGATGCCCGACTATGCCCAATTGCAGTCGCTCGTTACACAACTGCCAGAAGGCTATCAGCAAGTGTTCAGGCTTTCTGTATTCGAAGGGTTGTCGCATCAGGAAATCAGCCAACTGCTTGGTATTGCGCCCCATTCCTCTTCCTCGCAACTCTCCCACGCCAGACGGATGCTTCAGGTACTTATCAAGCAGTCGTGGGTACTTATCCTGCTACTTATCGTTTTCCCAACAACCATCTGGAAGTTCTTGCACAAGCCGGAGCCAGAAGTTAAACCAACAGCATCAGCACCAAAACCACAGGAACCTCAGCCTGAACCAGTCATTGAAACCCCACACGAGAAGATTGTATATGCCTCCATCGACAAGCGACCTGCTCAGCATCATCCTATCCGTTATCAAACAGAAGCCGTCATCCAGTCTGACTCCATAGCTTATTTTGTAAAGGAGTCAGAAGATTTGACCGAATCACGGGACCAAGATTCGGCCACGCAAGATACAATCATCCATCAGCGGATTACTTTACCCTCACTTGATGATACACATCTGATTGCAGCCACGAAAATCAAGAAATCATCCTGGGATATCCGTCTGGCATACAACGGACAGATAGGACGATCAAATTCCTATATTTCACCAACAGCAATCTATACCTATAGTTTTGCTTCCGCTTCTAACTCATTCGTTCCGTCAGACTACTCTTTCAACAATTGGATAGACTACTCTTGGTCGTTAAACAATGCCATCCCCTCAGACGAGACGACTGCAGAAACCCGTTCTCTGAAAGAAATTGCTGCACAGAACGCGATTATCAATCATGGAGAGATCGTTGCACAATACACATATCACCTCCCCCTCACCTTTCAATTAACCCTAAGCCACCATCTCACCCCTCGGCTCTACATCGAGACTGGCCTCAGTTATACGAAGATGAAATCGACGAATATGACAGGAAGCAATACTGGTTACATTTTTGAAGACCAAAGGCTTCACTATCTTGGAATCCCACTCCGCTTTGGCTGGCAATGGTATTGTAAAGCAAACCTCAGTTTATACTCTTCAGGTGGTGCTATGCTAGAGATGCCTATCCACAGCACTCTCAACGTAGAACATTTCAACAATGGCATTAATACCTATAACCAGGAATCAAGTCTTAATGTTCCCTGCCAATGGTCTACAACCCTTGGCCTTGGGCTGCAATACGACCTTACGCCCCACCTCGGCATCTACATCGAACCAAGCCTGCAATATTTCTTCAATGACGGCAGCGATCTGAATACCTATCGTAAAGAACACCCGCTTCAGGTCACTCTACCCCTCGGCATCCGCTTCCATTGGTAAACTTTGCTAAACTTTTTGTTCTCTGCAGCCTATTTGCCACTGCCTATGACTTTCGAGATGTCCATAATCATACCACCGTTGCCACTCATAATCTGAGGCATCTTGCCATCCCACTTCTCAATCATGTCCTCCTGGACAATCATTGGCGAGAGCGAGGCTGCAATGGTCCTGTTGTAGTAAGCCTCAGCATCAGCCTTGATCTTCATAGCCTTCGCATTACCCTCAGCCTTGGCGACAGCAATCTTGGCGTTGGCCTCAGCCTCCTTTACCTCGTTTTCAGCCTTCAAAGCACTCTGGATAGCCGTGTTCTTGGCATCAATCATCGAGAGCAGCGATGAAGGAGGTGTAATCTTTGAGGTGAACTCCTCCACGAGGAATCCCTCTGCCATCAGCGATTTTTCCAGACGGGCACGAACGTCACGCTCAAAGTTGGCACGGTTCGACATCAGCGAGTCGGAGGTGTACTGGTTGGCGCATGTACGGTAAGCCTCGTAGATACAGGTACGGATATATCCTTCTTCCAGTTCCTTCACGCCCACACGATACTTCGTGAAAATATCACAGGCCTTGTCTGGGTTAATGCGATAGGCGATGGTAGGATCCATCTCGAAGAGCGAGGCATCCTTGGCGTTCACGGAGAACGTCTCGTACTGCTTACGCTGTGTGAATGTGGGGTAGGTAAATACGTTGGTGGTGATGGGGTTATAGAATACCCAACCCTTGCATGTACCTTCTACACCGCCATAGTCCTGTTCGTTGAGTGACCACTTATGGAAACGGATACCCACCTCGCCAGAGTCAACCACTGTGCAACAAGTTGCAAAAAGAATCAGGATCAAGGCTATGCCTCCTCCGACATAAGCCAGAATGCGATAATACTGTTTCATCATACTCTAAAATCTTAATAGGTTCCTTAATACAGCGACAAAGGTACGAAAAAAAACATAATCATCTGTTATTTGTATGTTATCTTTAGGTTAAATGTGATTAGGGTATTCATTTGACATTACAGAATGCGGGAGTGAAAAACATTCAAAAGTTTGGTCGTTTTAATTATTATGTGTACCTTTGCCCCACGTAAAGAAAGCGCAGAAGAACGACTAAAGAGATGATGCTGAAAGAGTTTATATGCATACAAGCAAATATAAATATGTGTCGATCGTGAGTGCAGTGGCGGTGCTATTGCTATTGGGCATCTATATGTGGATGACCTATCGTTCGGTGACGAAGGACATCGAAGAGCGGGCTGGCAACCAATTGATGTGGGCGATGTTCTACGAGAGCTACACCCGTGCTGACCTTGTGACAGCGGAAGATACACTGAGCCTGCCGCAGTCGCGTGGTAACCTTTCTTTGGCTTCATCGGTGGAGGGCATGAATGATGCTTTGAGCCGGAAATACCACTCGGAACTATCGCTCGACAATGTGGCCATGTATGTCGACTCACTGTTGAGCATAGTGAGGATAAATCGGGATGTAACCGTTCAAGAAGTTGAGCTGGATGATGAAAGCGGGAGGATGGATGGCGTGAGATGGAAGGTCGTGAGGCAGAATAATGAGCGCAGCTCTAGTTGGTCGGTGATGACGAAGCCAGTGAGCATAAGGCGCGACCAGTCGAGGGCCATTCGTCTAGCACTAAACAACCCTTATCCGGAACTGGCCAGGCGGTTGAGTCCGCTGTTTATGATCAGCGCTATTATCTTGGGTTTCTTTGCTGTCATTATTATCCAGTTGCTGCGTTTCATCACTGAACAGGAGCAGATGGTGGAGTTGAGGAACGACTTCTCGTATGCGATGGTACACGACATGAAATCGCCGTTGTCGAGCATCATTATGGGAGCACACTTCCTGCATAGTGGCAAAGTGGACGACAAGCCGCAGATCAAGGAGAAATACTATACGATTATCGAAGATGAGGCGGAACATTTGCTGGCGCTTGTGAACAAGTTGCTGACCATTTCGAAACTTGAGAACAAGAAACTGATTTTGAACAAATGGAATATCTATATCGAACCAATCATTAACGATTTGGTGGAAAAAGCCAAGGTAAAGGCTACGAAGCCAATTGAGGTGAACATCTCTTTGGAAGTGAAAAACGTATTGGCCGACGAGCAGTATTTGACAGAGGCCATCGCCAATCTGATAGATAATGCTTTGAAATATTCAAAGGACGAGATAGAACTGTCGATTAAGACCTTCGATACAGACAAATATGTACTGCTGAAAGTACGCGACAACGGCATCGGCATGACGAAGGAGGAGCAGCAGGTGATATTCGACAAGTTCGGGCGAGCTGCCATCCATGAGAAAAACCGTAAGGGTGGCGTCTCGGGCTTTGGCCTCGGATTGAACTACGTGGACCAGGTGATGCAGGCGCATGGCGGCAAGGTGACTGTGTCGAGCGAGAAAGACAAATTCTCAGAGTTCACCCTCTATATTCCCAAAGAAACCCATAAAACCCATTCTATCCATGATAAAATTACTCTTGGTTGAAGACGATGCATCGTTGGCCTATATCGAGAAGACGGGCCTGGAGGATATTATTGGCGGCTATGAAGTGACGACCGCTGCCAACGGTAAGGAAGGTGTGAAAGCCTGGGAGGAGACACATCCCGATGTGATTATTTCCGACATTGATATGCCGGTGATGAATGGCTTTGAGATGGTGGAGCGTATCCGTGAGACCGACCAGAACGTAATCATCATCTTTACCTCTGCTCTGACGTCGCCCAACGATGTGAAGGCGGGCTATCGCCTCGGTATCAACAACTATGTGAAGAAACCATTCGTGCCTGAGGAACTCGACGCCCATATCCAGGCACTGATGAAGATGCGGGGAGGGGCGAAGACGCAAAAAGAGACAAGCCACTACAAACTCGGCAAATATACCCTTGATGCCGACCATGCCACACTGCGCAACGATGAGACGGGCACTTCGCAGACAATGACGCAAAGGGAGGCGCAGATTCTGGCGATTCTTGCCGACAATAAGAATAATGTGGTGCGAAGGGAGGCTATCCTCAGCCGTTTCTGGAATACGGAGGATGATTATTTCGCCTCGCGCTCACTCGACGTTTTCGTGAATAAACTGCGGAAACTGCTTGCCGATGAACCGCGGATAACCCTCAAGACTGTACGTGGCATCGGACTCCAGCTGATTGTCGGTTAATCAATCGGTTTATACGGTTCCATCGTCTGGAGAGCCAGAACGGCGCCAGGGACAAAGAGGATGGCGGCGATGAAGAAACACCAGGTTGGAATGGTCACATCAATAAGAATGACTATCATCAGCCAATAGCAGATATCGCCGAAGATGATTGGGACGACGCTTCGGGAATAGTCGTAGAGATAACCCTGGAACATCACTGCCATCGTGGTAGGAATGGCCAAGACGGGAGAACTGAAACATGCTGACAATAGGCCTATGATGAGGCCAAACACAGGGACAATAATCTGTGGACGGTGCTTCCACTCCAAAAGCTCTCGCATGATACCGCCATAGATGACCAAGTCGCCTGTGGCTTCGATGAAAGACATGCCTGTCAAAGAGAGGATGGGGTGCTTGGCCATCCATGCATACGACTCGCGCAAAGAATCATCATTGCTGAAGAAAGGGTCGGAGATGGTGCAGTAGAGCAGGGCCAGACCATACATCGCCATACCAGTAAAGGTGATGACGTTCCTACGCTTTCCTTTTGGAATGCGGCCTAAGGTATAACTGGCAAAATGCATGCGGAGGAACACGATCTGTAGGATGATACAGGCAATGCAGAGAATGCCCATACCGATGGCGAAATAGAAGTCTGAGGGATTCAAGTTCGCATTGGGCTCGTTACGGAAACCGTCGATAAAGCCCTCGATGAATTGTCCCATGAAGCCCAAAGCGGCTCCACAGACGAACATCACAACCAGGACGATACCCAGCGAGAGTAACAGATACATCAATGCTTTTCTCATCTCGGGTGCAAAATTACACAAAATTGCCAGATTACGTATCAGATTATATGTTATCTTTAGGTTAAATATGTCACACAAATCACACAGATCTCACAGATTTGGCCTTTGGCAAGTTCTATTTACCTATCTAAGGCCATCGCCAGAGGCGATAAAATCTGTGAGATCTGTGTGTATTTATTTAGTTGATCAGGAAGATCTTCGTCTTACCCTGATAAGTGGCCTTGATGGTGGCGCGGCCCTCAACGATAGGACTGATGTCGAACTTCACGCCAGGCACATCAGATGTAGCCTTCAATTTCACACCGGCCTCTATAGGACCATAGAGTTGATAGCGGATCTGGTCGGGATAGCCGTTCTGATTGGTGAAACGCACAGGCGTTGAAGGGATCGTTAAAGGCTTGCCGTTGCAGGTAATGGTGACCTGTGGCACAGCGGGAGCCTTGCAGACATGAGGCATGGCCTTGCCGAAACCGATGCCGTGGAGGTCGAAGAGTCCCTGTGGGCGCTGCGGCTGCTGAGGCCCCCGTCGTCCCCACTGACCCTGCGGCTGCTGTGGCTGCTGCACTTCAGGTCCCTCGGCCAGGAGGTAGATGGCATGCTTGCCGGTGAGGCCCTCGACAGCGGGCACATTAATCACGAAACCGGTGTTCTCACGTTTGGCATCAGCAGGTACGCTAAGGATACCTATCTCCTGACCTTTCCACGGGTCGTCGAGCAGAATGTGGATCTTAAAGTCACCGTGTCCACCAGGAGTAAGTTGCAGTGTCAGTGTCGTGCCGTTACCAGCCTTGGTGCCCTCGAACGCCTTCACACCCTTGGTGTCCTGAGCCAGACCGCCGAAACCGAAGTACTTGAAGCCGACGATGCCGCCGTTCTGAATACCGGCAAGATCCATCGAGTTGTTCCATACGTCGTGGTTGTCCTGCATCCAGTTGTTGGCGTTAGGACCATAGACGAAGCAAGCATAGCCGGCGCTATAATAAGCATAGGGAGGCAGACCGAAGATCTGGAAACCCTCGCTGGTCACCTCGGCACCCGTATATTCGTTGCCATCGCTCGCTTTTGCCGTCCATACATTATCCTTGGCAAATGGGTCATAGCCGGTGATCTTCACCACACCGCCTTTGGCAACGGGCTTCTTATCCCATGTGATCTTTACGGGAGCTACCATCGACTGGCGGGCATTGCCGAAACCGCGCGGGGGACGATGATAGAACACATACCACTGACCGTTGATCTCCTGAATGGAGCCGTGAGTGTTGTGGCCGAAATTGGTGGTGATGAGCTTAGAGCCGTTCTGACCTACGACAACACCACGGGAGTCGACCAAGACACCACCTGAGCGCCAGGGACCTAAAGGAGAGTCACCGAAGGCATAGCGCAGAGCGGAATTGGTATTGCCCAGACCGTACTCCTTGCCACTATAGCCAGAGAATACCATCACGTACTTATTGCCCACTTGACGGATGCTGGAAGCCTCGAAGAAATTGAAGTCGAGCGGGTTCTGTCCCTCATAGAGGGCCTTATAAACGCTGCCCTCCTTGTCGAGCAGACGACCATCGGCACTGCTGGCGGGGATAAACGGATCGATGGGCTCTGTGCCCTCGCGTTTCGAATACATGGTCTTCTGGTCGAGCTCAACAGCTGTGGAGTGCTGGAAACCATAGAATACATAGGCGCGATAGCCGATGTCATAGTCCTTGTCTTTCTTATTGGTGATGTTCTCGATAAATACCGAGGGGTCGAAGTCGATCAGCGATCCGGGGAGGCACTGACGACCATCTTCTGTGAGGTTTACAGGGGTGAAGGGACCATCAGGACGGTCACCCTTACACACCATTGGTGTGCGACGCCAGCCACGACTGTGGGGATAGAGCCAGTAGGTCTTCTTGCCCGTAGCACGGTCGGTGGTGCAGACAAGGTCGGGGGCATACATCGTGTCCCACTGTCCGTCGACAAACCATGTGAAGATCGGACCTTCGTCGCGCCATTGGGAGAGATCCTCTACAGGTGCCGACCATGCGCGGATGTCAGGACCGCAGTAGGCGGAGTAGTTTACATCGTGTGAGCCGATAATGTAGGCACGCAGCTTGCCGGGGTTATCGGGATCCTCAAACACACGGGGTTCGCCATCGGGCACATGCTCCCACAAAGGGAGGTAAGGGTTCTGAGCGTTAACAGCCAAAGCTGTGCACGCTAGGAAACAGAACGATAAAAATCTTTTCATACTCGGTAGTTTTTAAGTTGATAACTGAAATGTTTGGCAAAGATATAAAAAAAAGTGAATAGTGAATAGTGAAAAGTGAAAAGTTTTGTATCTTTGCAACATAAACAAAATAAAGTGATACAAATATGAAGTTTTTGCGCTATTCACTATTCTTTATTCACTGTTCAATGTTTACTAATGTTGTATCTGCAGCCGACTATAATATTGTGAGTTATGGTGCCAAGTCAGACACCACGGTGTTGAGTACTGCGGCTGTCCAACGGGCCATCGATGACTGCTCGAAGGCGTGCGGCGGAAGGGTTGTGGTGCCAGCAGGTAATTATAAGATCGGATCTGTCGTCCTGAAGTCGGATGTACATCTGTATTTAGAGAAAGGATCGACGCTCTATGGCAGCACCAATCTGAAAGACTACCGGCCTATGAAGACCGACTATGTTTCTCTGCGCACACAGACGCCCACCATCCAACTGATTTATGCCGACAAGGTCAGAAATGTGGTGATTGATGGTGAAGGAACCATCGACGGGCAGGGTAAGGCGTTTAAGAAGCTGTCGTGGAATGATGAGGGCATCACCCGACCGCATCTCATCCGCTTTATCCAGGGCGAGGAGATTACCGTGAAGGATATCACGCTCAGGAACTCAGGCTGTTGGATGCAGCATTATCTGGCCTGCCGCTATGTGCGGATTGAGAACCTCAAGATATATAACCGGAATAACTACAACAACGATGGCCTTGATATCGACGGATGCCATGGCGTCTGGGTGAAGGGCTTGCAAGTGGACTCCGACGATGACGGCATCACGCTGAAAAGCACCTCACCCCTCCCGTGTCAGGATGTCTATATTGAAGACTGCGTGGTGTCGAGTCATTGCAATGCCGTAAAGTTGGGCACGGAGACGAATGGTGGCTTCTATAGTATTTATATCAAAGGCATCGTGGTCAGACCGAGCAGCGACCAGTCGAGTCAGTTCTTCGGAGCACCGTCGAAGATTGGCACGTCGGCTCTGTCGTTGGAGATTGTCGATGGCGGCCAGATGCAGAATGTGTATGTGTCAGACTTTACCGTCGAGGGCACCGAGTCGCCCATTTTCATCCGCTTGGGTAATCGTGGACGGGGCTATAAGCTGCTGGAAACGGTGAAAGGACTGAGCGGAAATGGCAATGACGAAACGATTGCTGAACTGATTCCCATCAACCATGTGGGGCGCATCGACGGCATTCATGTGTCGCATTTCCGGGTCCGTAACGCTGGCTCTGTAGGGTGTTCTATCACGGGATTGCCCAGCTATCCTGTCGAGAATGTGTGGCTGTCGGATATCTCCATCCATCTTAAGGGTGGGGTGAAGGCAGCTGACCTTGCGGCTATCAACGACACCATCAGGGATGAGAAGGAGAAGGCCTATCCGGAGGCGACGATGTGGGGCAACCTGCCTGCCAAGGGCTTTTTCGTCCGCCATGCCCGCAACGTGGTGTTCGACGCCGTCCAGATACAGACGGAGCAGCCCGATGTGAGGCCTGACTTCGTTCGTGACGACTACGACCATCAGCCTTCTTCACTATCCTTTTCCTGGGGCGACTTGGGCAATGGCTTCTACAAGAATCCTGTGCTGAATGCCGACTTCTCCGATCCCGATGTCATTCGCGTGGGCGCGAAATATTATATGGTGGCGTCCGACTTCCACTTTTTAGGCATGCAGGTGCTGGAGTCGGAAGATATGGTCAATTGGCGCTATATCAGTCAGATCTACCGTCGCTTCGATGAGCCGGGCTGGGATAGTAACCGGCATTATGCCGGTGGGTCTTGGGCACCTGCCATCCGTTATCATAACGGCCTCTACTATGTGTATTTTTGTACTCCTGACGAGGGACTCTATATGAGCACGGCTCAGGATCCCCACGGCCCTTGGGCACCCTTGCATCTGGTGCAGCGCGTGCCGAAATGGGAAGACCCGTGTCCTTTTTGGGATGACGACGGACAGACTTATCTGGGTCGCAGCAAACATGGTGCAGGGCCGATTATCGTACACAAGATGTCGCCAGATGGTAAACAGCTGTTGGATGAAGGTGTGACGGTCTATGAGGGGCCTGTGGCAGAGGGCACGAAGTTTATGAAGCGTAACGGCTGGTATTATCTGATTATTCCGGAAGGCGGTGTGGGAACTGGCTGGCAGACGGTGCTGCGATCGAAAAACATCTATGGTCCCTACGAGCGCAAGATTGTGCTCGAACAGGGATCGACCTCTGTAAATGGTCCTCATCAGGGGGCACTGGTTGATACGCCTGATGGCCAGTGGTGGTTCTATCATTTCCAGGAGACACCTGTCCTTGGACGCGTGGTGCATCTGCAACCTGTCCGTTGGCACGACGACTGGCCCCTGATGGGTGTCGATTACGATGGCAACGGTGTTGGCGAACCCGTGGACGTTTGGCAAAAGCCTTGGATAGAGGTGAGATATAAGAGGGGAGAAGTGAGAGATTACCAATACGTCTCGAGAGATTTCCGTGATGATTTCAATGGCATGAACATTTCTCTTACCTCTTCTCTCTCTCCCGTCTGGCAGTGGAACCACAACCCTGTGGATACGCATTGGAGCCTGGCAGAGCGTAAGGGGTGGCTTACATTGAAGGCATTGCCGGCCGATAACCTGAAAGCAGTGAGAAATATGCTCACGCAAAAGGTTGTCGGCTACCAGAGTCAGAGCACGACGCTGGTGACGGTAACGGGCAATGCCAATGGCGGACTGTTCTGTTCCGGTCAGCAGTTCCTTGGCATCGGCCTCTGTAAGGAGGGCATCTTTATCGAGGCGCATGCTGAACGGCAGATGGTGAAGTCTGGAAAGTTCGCGAAAGTGTGGCTGCGCATCACGAACGACTGCATAGAAAATCGCCATCAGTTCTATTTCAGCACCGATGGCGAGCATTATGAGCCTGCGGGCGAGGCGTTCCCCATGCGGGCAGGCTATTGGAAAGGCATCCGCGTAGGCCTATTCTGCTACGGCCCCAGCGGCAAGGCGGCTTTCGATTTCTTCGAGCAGCGCGTCGCCCCTTAAATCGCGGGCCACAATCTTGCCTTGGCTGTCGATGAGCACATTGGCTGGAATCGACTGGATTCCATAGAGGGCAGCTCCCTCGCAGTCCCAGCCTTTCAGGTCGCTCATCTGAGGCCATTTCTGACCTGTCTGTGCGATGGCTTGAACCCAGCTGGCCTTGTCTTTGTCGAGCGAGACACCCACAATCTCCAGACCTTTGTCGTGATAGAGCTCATAGGCCTTCACCACGTTGGGCAGTTCTCCGATGCAAGGCCCGCACCACGAGGCCCAGAAATCGATGAGTACGAGTTTGTTCTTGCCTACATAGTCGCTCACCTTCACCATCTGGCCCTGGGGGCCTGGCAAACAGATATCGGTATACATCACCTTGTTTTCCGTTGTGCTCTCGGTGCTACTCTCCACTTTGGCATCGGCTGCTGGTTCATTTGCAGGTGCTTTCTGCTTACAGCCCGTCAGCAGTACCAGCGATGCTGCAATCACCAAAAATCCTTTTCTCATTGTCTTTTCTATCATTTTTCTCATTATTTATTTTGTATTTCCGTCTTTTATCTGTACCTTTGCACCGTCATTCGCTACTGGCCCTGATAGTTAAATGGATATAACAAGGCTCTCCTAAAGCTTAGTTCCGAGTTCGATTCTCGGTCGGGGTACCAGCAATCATGTAATTCGTTTGCAAAGATAATCATTTTTTTTAGACTGTGCAACGATTTGTCTTATAAAGAAAGATTCGAAGACTTATTCCCGATTTTTTTCGGAACCACTTAAATGGGGTCTTTTTTACAAGGCCTTCCAACACTTTTTGGAAGGCCAAGGAAAAAGTGTTGGAAGGCCTCGTAGCAAGAAATCCATGGCCACGTGGTTTCGGAAGCCACTTTTCTTCGCTTTTATGCTCGTATTTCAAAAATAATGTGTAAGTTTGCATCTGATATCAACTATAGCTTTAACATTATTTTGGAATTATTCTTGAAAGGAATCTGATTCTTTGGGTACTAACTGTTTGAATAAACTCCCGAAAAGATGAATGAAATTGAATTAGAATTCACGAAACTGGTCCGAGAATACCGTAAGACGATCTACACGGTATGTTACTTTTTCTCAGACAATCCTACCGAGGTGGAAGACCTTTTCCAGGAAGTGTTGGTCAATCTCTGGAAGGGCTTTGCCAAGTTCCGTGGCGACAGCAGTCCCAAGACGTGGATCTGGCGTGTCAGCCTGAACACCTGCTGCAACATCGATCGTGGCAAGAAGCGGCATGTACCAACCGTTCCGCTCATCATCGACAAGGATGTGATAAGTGATTCCGATGAAGGTGGCAAACAAATCAAGATGCTGTACGACAGGATCAACCGCCTTGAGTTGTTCGACCGCGCCATCATTCTTCTTTGGCTGGAGAGTATGCGGTATGATGAAATCGCTGCAATCGTGGGTCTGTCCACCGCAGCCGTCACCAGTCGCCTGTTCCGAATCAAGGAACAACTCAAATCAATGTCAAACAATTAAAATCGCAAAGTTATGAGTGAGAATAATGTTTTAGAGCTCCATGAGCTGGATGAACTGAAGGCTGCTTACAATCTGATGGATGAGCGCCTCGACGGTCAGGAGATCGTGTCCGACGAGCAGCTTCGCGAGGTGATGATGCGCAAGTTTACCGACATCCGTGAGAATCTGAAGGAAGGCCTCATCTGGGGTAACCTGATCTTTGTGCCCGTCATAGCATGGTACGCTTGGGCCAATACAAGGCTTACACTGTTGGGCATTATCTTGCTGGGTGTCTATTGGGTGATTTCGCTTATATTCAGATTCGTTCTCTTAAGACGGACGAAGAAAGAGGATTATGGGTCTTATAACCTGAAGACTCTCGTTGAGAAAGAGTCCCGTTACTCCAACAGCATTATGTGGTGCGGTATTGTAGCAGTCATTTTCTTAGTAGCATTCTCCTTGCAGATGTTCATAGGTAAGGGAAGAAATGAAGTATTCGTATTTATCGTCTTGGCCTTGACTATTTTGATGCCCGTTATTATCCGCTGGCTGGTAATCAAGTACAAGTATAATGGTCAGGCTATCGACCCCGCAACAGGTAAGCCTCGCAAACTTGGTGGAAAATGGTTTACCATCATAGGTGGTGTCCTCTTCTGTCTTGCAAGTTGTCTCTTTCTTGTTGGGTCTGTCATGAACGTGTTAAACAGTACGGGCTGGCTTGGTCTGCTAAAAGGCCTTGATAGTGTTTCTTTCTTCATGGCATCTGTCGTTCTTGTCTTAGGCATATTACACCAAAAGGAGAAAATCACTGTTTCGCGCAGACTTCTGGTTGTTCTGACTGTTTTAGCCATCGCTTTCTCCGCATCGGTCGCTGGCATTGCAACGCTGAAGGACATCGCAGAATTGAACAAGGTCGGTACCTTGCTGTCAACTGTCATTTTCTCAGAAATGGGCTTATGGGCCCACAAGAAACGGAAATCTTGATGCAAACTATTGCAAACAGGACGCAAACTATTGAGAACGAAAAAGTTTGGAGGTTTGGAAAATAAAGCTTAACTTTGCAACCGAAAATTAAAAGTTATCAAAAATATGAAAAAGGTAATGTTTATTGCAGCCCTGATGCTGGCTGCGCTGCCCACAGAGGCACAACAGGTAAAATATACCATTAACGGTATCAGTAAGGACAACGGAAAGACGGTCAGTCTGATAGACCGTCGCACCAATCAGCCCGTCAACACCGCAACGGTGGCCGATGGCAAGTTCTCGATGAGCGGCAATGCTGATAAGGATGCCCTCATGGCTATCGGAATCAGGGAGAACCCTTGGGCCACCATCTTCTTTAACGACGGTACGCCTATGACCATCAATCTGAACGACAGCACGTTGAAAGGCTCTCCCCTGAACGAGCGCCTCACACGCTACGACGTAGAGATCAATGCTCCCTACGGCAACTATATGATGAAGGTGCAGAGCATGTCGGAAGAAGAGCGCGAGAAAAAGAAGGTGGAACTGGCAGGTGGACTGATGATCGCTGTGATGAAGATGATGACAGGTGTGGAGAAGGTCTTCAAGGAGGAGTGTGAGACGCTGATTCCCGTAGCCTTCATCGACGAGTACCAGCAGGTGCTCGGTCAGGAGAAGTTTGACAGCGTCATCGCCACTAAGCCCGCTTGGATCAATCATCCCATCGCGAAGAGTCAGGTGGAATATTTCGCCCAGCAGAAAGCCCAGGAGGCAAAGAAGAATGCCTACGTCGGAAAGCAGTTCACTGATCTGGAGGAGGCTGATGCCGATGGTAAGATGCACAAGCTCAGCGAATATGTGGGCAAAGGCAAATGGGTGCTCGTGGATTTCTGGGCTTCTTGGTGTGGCCCTTGTATGCAGGAGATGCCGAACGTGGTGGCTGCCTATGAGAAATATCATGCTAAAGGCTTCGATGTGGTCGGTCTGTCGTTCGACAACAAGAAAGAGCCTTGGCTGAAGGCCATCGCCGATAAGAATCTGTCTTGGATTCACCTCTCCGACCTGAAGGGCTGGAAGACAGCCGCCTCAGAGGTCTATGGCGTGAACAGCATCCCCGACAACCTGCTCATCGACCCGCAAGGCAAGATCGTGGCCCGCGGCCTCCGTGCCCAGGGACTACAGAACAAACTGAAGGAGATCTTTGGCGAATAAGTCAGCGAGGCTTTCGCATATTGATGTAAGGCACGCATCGACGGATGTCTACAGGGATGGTTTCCACTTGGAGACCATCCTTTTCGTTGGTGACGGTGAGGCGCACGATGCAGGCCTTGCTGTTGAGGGGCTTTGTGGGGTCGAAGATGAAGTTGCCGATGCTGTAGTAGATCTTGTGACCGTGATAGTCCTCGATGGTCTGCAGGGTGTGGGTGTGATGGCAGATGAGCACATCGGCTCCAGCGTGTATCAGCATGTGGGCATCGTGACGCTGTCGAGGCACAGGCTCCAGCGTATGTTCGCCTCCCCAGTGAAGCGAGACGATGATGACGGCTGTGGAGTCAGCCCGCCTGAGGCGCAAGACGCGCGATAGCAGCGAGTCCATCGGCTCCTGGCTCACGCAGGGTTTATCGGACAGATAGGCATAATTCTCGAGGGCGAGGCGCAACGAGGGCACGAGCCACACCTTGCGAGGCTCAGAGGCTAAGAGCACAGGTTCGGAAGCCTGTTGCATGTTCTCGCCAGCACCCAAGGGCACCATACCCGCTGCGACGATATTCCGATAGGTATCCATAAGTCCCTCGCGCCCCTGGTCTATCGCGTGGTTGTTGGCGAGATTCAGGTGGGTGATGCCGTGCTGTTTCAGCGTGTCGAGCCATTCGGGCTCTGCGCGGAAGATGAACTGTTTGAAGACGGGTGCCTTGATCTTCGTAGCCGGGCATTCGAGATTGCCCACGACGACCTGGGCAGAACGAAAGACGGAGTCGATGCCATCCGAGAACAGATGGTCGACTCCGTGATGATTGATGACTCGGCGCACCCCGCGATCGAGCAGAATGTCGCCTGTGAAGACGATGCTTAATGTATCAGCACATCGCGCAGATACATGAAACAACAGGCTAACAGCCAGAGCTATAGTGATATTCCTCATTATCCTCGGGCTCCGACTCCAGTGGTACGGTGATGCGCTTCATCCACTCTGGCACGCCCTTGCGGGGATTCTTCTCCAACAGCTTCTGCCATTCCTCATCCGTCAGACGGGGCATATCGAGAGGCTGGATGAACTCACGATAGCTCAGCACAGCACCACGCGTGAGGTACAGATAACCGTCGATTTCGACTACCACGTAGATCTCGTCAGCATCGCCCACAGCCTCGAAGAGGATCGACTTCTCAGGGTTGTTGTTCGCATTGGCGGTGTAGACATCAGCCACGAGGGCCACTTTCTTATCGGCACCCTGCACATCGTCCCAGCCCGTCAGTTCCTGGTCTTTCTGGCGCACCAGGTCGAGACTGATGTTCTCGAAGGTGGATCCGATGCACTCTATCTGTCCGTACTCCTCATCGGTGAGGGGCTTGCCAGCCAGTTCCTTCTCGCTGATGGCCAGCAGGAACTCAGCCTCCTCCTTCAGTCGGTCTGTGGCACCGCTGATCTTATCGGTCATCATATTCTGCTCCTTCAGCAGACGGGCGGTGTTGTCGAGCAGGACAATGGCTTTCCGCCAGAAACCGACATTCGGCTCCACGTAGCCTTTCACGATAGGCTCTGGGGGACCACCGCCTCCGCACTCGGCTCCGAAGGGCTGCTTGGCGTAGAGGATGGCGTCGTGCTTCAGTTCTGCCCATGAGGCCAGCATCGCGTTGAGGTCTTTATACTCCCACTCTGGGGAAACCATGAAGTAAGGATAGTTCAATTGCGGGTCGCGGTCGCACATGGCTCTGAGGGTACTCATCCACTGGGTAGCCGTCGTCTCGTTCCAATTGATGCCCTGCATGCGCATCTTCATTTTCTCAAGCATTTTGCCATAGTCTTTCCACTCGGTCTTCTCCTCCATGAGGATGCGCTCAGCAGCGGGCACGAGCATCGCTGCGAAGAAGTCGAGGCCCTTTGGTGTGGCGCGCTTCGTGGGTTTGCTGTCGTAGTCGACCATATTCAGCAGCACCTCCGCATCGGGCTGATAGCGCTGGGGCATTACTTGGATCTTGTTGTGGCTCGTATTCTCATACTTCGGACGGATTCGCGTCTGCGTGTTGCCGATCTCGTTGAGGGTAGCGGTAATCTTGGCGATGGCATCGTCGTTGTGGATGAGGTCTTCCATCTGCAAGCCGGTCTTCTCCACCTCGGCCATCACCTGAGGCAGACTGAGGTCGTCAGACTCGCCCATGAGGTAGGTGATGAGTTCGTCGAGCGTGCGGTAGTTCTCCTGCGATTTCTTGTCGAGTTTCAGCGCACAGGCCTGCATCACGGCAGCCAGCACATCGTCCTTGTGGTCCAATCCGAAGCTGGCGGTCTGCAGCCACATCATCCCCCTGAAGTAGCGCTGGAGCTTCTCTGTGCGGGAGTAGTGGCCTCGCGGACGGTAGAGGCTATAGGCGAACGTTACCCCCTTGAAGTCGGTCATAAAGGCGCTTAAGTCGTCTTTGGCTTCCATGATCTTCCCGACTTCCTGTGCCTCGACATCGTCTTTGCCTGGCTCGGAGATATACTTGCCAGTGAACAGCTTGTAGGCGATATTGTAGAAAGCTGCATTACGGTGTGCGATCTCATACCGTTTCTCGTCTGCGCCCGACCATCTCTCCATATTGTACAGCAGTTCGTGCATATCGCGACAGAAGGTGGTCATCAGTGGCAACAGCTTCTGCTCCTCCACCTCGCGCAGCATGCAGTCGATGTAAAGGTGGAAGATCTGCAGGTAGAGGTCGGTGGTCACGAAGTTGGGGAAGTCGCTATAGTCGTTCTTCTCGTAGATCTGGAACAGCTGGTTCATCCGTGAGGGCACGATGCCGAAACCGTCCTTGCCCAACTGCTGACTGAGCAGCGGGTCGAAATCCTTGAGCTGTGTGGGGTTGACCATGTTCTGGATGTTCACTTTCTGACCGGGTCCCACCTCGAAGTTCTTCTGCTTGAGTTCGTCCTCTCGCTCCTGCATGCGCTTGATGAAGGCTTTCTCCTGATCGGTGTACTTCATGATGTTCGCCTCGTCGATCATGCGGTAGTAGAAATCGTAGAACGACTCATCTTCCTTGCTCTCAAACTTGTCGTAGGGCATGTTCTCGTCGAATACCCACATCAGCGAGTCGTACCACGAGGTAGTCAGATAGATGTCGCGGATATAGGAGTCCTTGAAGGGGAAGCCTCGCTGTGCTGCGGGCGCGTTGCGAAGCGTACGGACATCGGCCAGCGAGAGTCCGCTGACGTCCATGTCGTAATCGATACTGTCGAGCAGTTTCTCCACGTTGATCTGCGAGGGAGGAACCGTCACGACGGCTTGTTGTTTCTGTGCACAGGCCATCATGAGGGCCGCTGTGCAGGCTGCTAATAATAACTTTTTCATTGGCTGAAGGTTTTTATTGCTGTTTCTTGGTCTACACCTTTGATGATAAAATGGTCGAATGCCATTCCGAATCTGTCCCATTTATAGTCGGACACCACGTAGAGCGAGTCGGTGGTCGATTCCAGCGCGCGTATCTTGCCGTCGACAAAGCGGAAGTCCTCTAGGATACCACCCAGTTTCGAACCCATCCACAGTGCGCGAGGCTTGCCGTTCACCTGCTTGAAGATGAAGAGCCTGCGGGCCTTCTCCGGATAGAAGCGGGTCGACTTGATCACCCCCACCAATGCATCTTCACTGCCGTCACCGTTGACATCGCCCGTCTGAAACTGATACACGGGGTAGGGTAGTTTCCAGTCGTTGAGCCAGTAGAGGCTGTCGTGAACCTTCCTCAGCGTGAAGTTGCCTCGTGTCGCAATCACCGTGCTGTTCTGAGGCGGCTTGCTGTTCTGCGCCATCAGCGGAGAAATCACAGCGAGGAGGCATATCAGCAGCCTGATTCTCATCGGCTTGATTTTTTAGAACGCGGGCAGATCTGACTTCTGCTGAGCCTTGACGGCCATGCACTCCATCTCCACGAGCCAGCCTGGACGACATACGGGCGCGAGTACAATCACGACAGGCTTGTCTGCAAAGCGCTCCTCATAGAGTTGACGGACGGTCTGATAGTCAGCGATGTCGCGCAGATAGACCACTATCTCAGCCACATCGTCGAATGAGCACTCTGCCTCGTTCAGAAGGGCCTCGACGTTCTCCCACATGCGATGGGTCTGCTTCACCACGTCGCGCGGGTACATGATTTCACCCTTATTGTTGATGCTGGCCGTACCTGAGATGAACACGTGGCGACGGTCGGCATAGTCGATATAGGTGCCACGCTCGAACGACACACCGTAGTCGCTGGTGCGGTTCAGGTGGGTTGGCGCGTAGAGGAAATGGCGCTGCTCGGGCTGCAGGCCTGCGATGGCATAGTTGTCCATCTGCGAGAGTACATTGGGATCCTGCTGTCGCCCTCCGATGCCTGTCGAGGCGATGAAATGGGTGTGGACGGTCAGTCCCTGCGTGAAGAAGAACTGGTTGCGGGCGCGGACCACACCGCCGTAGTTCAAGTCGATATCGTTCACGAAGAGCCACGTGCGGATGCAGTTGTCTGCGAGCGTACAGCCCTCCTCGAGCAGTTGCATGTTGTATTCGTTGAAGAGCAGTCGCGTCTGGTATTCCGAGTTGGCAGCGAGGTTATGGGCAGAGCCGTTCCAAAGGTGATGAAACTGTCCGTGACTCACCTTGTAGAGGCCGTTGCCCGTCAGACTGGTGGCCACGTTGGTCATCAGATACACCCACATGCTGATTTTCGTGCCGTCGAGGGGCGGTTGCTCGATGATGCTCTTGGCGCAGTCGCTCACATCGCTCACGATCACATGGTCTGCCTGGTTCGATGCATCGCTCAGGAAATAGCGCTTGAACACGGCCTGCGGTTGTCCGGGCAATTGCTCCAGCAACTGCGCATAAGCCGACATCACAGCCTCCAGCTGTGCCTCGAAGGTCATCAGCGGACTGCTGGCATGAATCATCGCGTGATATTCTTTTACTTCTGTGCCAGCGTCGAAGCAGAACACCTCGGCGCGGGCGTTGGGAAAGTCGATTTTCTTGGTTTTTTCTTCCATTTGATGGTTCTTTGGCTGCAAAGATACAACTTTTTGTGGAGTTTCGGGAGTTTTTTCTCAAAAAAGTCGCAGAATACCTATATTTAATCATATAAGGTGGGGGCGATTTGAACTGTCACAACTGTCACAACAGTCACAACCATAAGCCAATGGCGTCATGTTCTAATTTGTAACCGAATTGTAATCGCCTTTATTTGTTAGTATGACGCGGTTTTTGTATCTTTGCAGCGAAATTGTAAAGCACGAAGATATGACGATTGAATTGTTTCTAAGGCTGCTTGGCTCGCTGGCATTGCTCATTTACGGCATGAAGACGATGAGCGATGCCCTGCAGAAGATGGCAGGACCCAGTTTAAGACACGTATTAGCCCGTATGACTGGCAACCGATTGAGCGGCATGCTGACAGGCATGATGGTGACCTGCGCCGTGCAGTCATCATCAGCCACAACGGTCATGACGGTTTCGTTTGTCTCAGCAGGACTGCTCACGCTGGCGCAGGCTATATCGGTCATCATGGGTGCCAACATCGGCACCACGCTCACAGCCTGGATTATGTCGCTTGGCTACAATCTCGATCTGACCGTCATTGTGTTTCCCGCCTTCCTCATCGGTATGGTGCTCATCTACAAGAAGCGCCATCGTGTGGCTGGCGATTTCCTCTTCGGACTGGCATTTCTCTTCTGGTCGCTCGTCATGCTGAGCAGTGTGGGGCGCGATATGGACTTGGCCCACAATGCCGATGTGGTCAGTTTCTTTGCCTCGTTCGATACAGGCAGCTATCTCACCATCCTGATCTTTCTGGCTGCTGGCACCGTGATTACTTGCGTGGTGCAGTCGTCGGCTGCGGTGATGGCCATCACCATCCTGCTCTGCTCTACTGGCGTGTTGCCCATCTATATGGGTATTGCCTTGGTGATGGGCGAGAATATCGGCACGACGGCTACGGCCAACCTTGCAGCTCTTGGCGCTGGCACTGAGGCTCGTCGGGCAGCATTGGCTCACCTGATGTTCAATGTGTTTGGCGTCATCTGGGTGCTCGTGGTGTTCTATCCCTTTGTCGATATGGTGTGCGGACTCGTGGGCTACAATCCCTCGATGGCAGGACAGGCAGAGCGGATTCCCATTGTGCTGGCTATGTTCCACACTTGCTTCAACGTGCTCAATACGGCTCTGCTCATCGGGTTTATTCCCCAGATGGAGAAGATTGTCTGCAAACTTCTGCCTGAAGGCAAGGCTGAGGCCGAACAGCCAACCACGTTGCACTTCATCAACAGCGGTGTGATCCAGACGCCTGAGATTGCGGTGCTTCAGGCTCAGAAGGAGATTGTTCATTTTGCTGAGCGCATGCACCGTATGTTTGGGATGGCCTGCGTGCTCATCGATGAGAAGGACAAGAAGGAGCGCGAGAGCCAGTATGCGCGCATCGAGCGCTATGAGACAATAGCCGACAATATGGAACTGGAGATTGCGAAATATCTGGAGCTGGTAGGCAATGAGCACCTGTCGGACGACACAAAGGACAAGACGCGTGTGATGCTCCGTCAGATCGGCGAATTGGAGTCTATTGGCGATGCCTGTTACAAGATGGCCCGAACGGTCGTCCATCTGCGTGAGAACAAAGAGGACTTTACAAGTGAGCAATACGCCAGGCTGCACGAGATGCTCCGACTGGTGAACGAGGCTGTGACGCAGATGATTGTGGTGGTGAGCGGACGACGCAAAGACCTCTCATTGACCGACTCGCTCTCTATCGAAAAGGACATCAACCAGCTTCGCGACCAACTCAGGGCTGAGAACGTCGTGGGCGTCAATTCGCACCAGTACTCTTATGCGCTGAGCACAATCTACAACGATATCGTGGCCGACTGCGAGAAAATCGGCGACTATGTGATGAATATCGTCGAAGCCCGCTTGGGTAAGCATCTGCTCAGCTATAGTGGCTTGTGCCTGAACCTCGATAAGAAGACGGCAACTGTTGATGGTGTGGCTGTGAGCCTCACGCCTACTGAGTTCTCGCTGCTACATCTGCTTCTGGTTAATCGTGGGAAGGTGCTCTCGCGCCAACAGCTGATGGACAGTGTCTGGGCAGGTGTCGTCGTGACCGATCGCACCGTGAATGTCAATATCACCCGCCTGCGCAAGAAAATAGGCCCCTACGCTCAGAACATCGTCAGTCGTACGGGCTTTGGATATGTGTTTGAGGATTAAGGAAACAAAAATACAATGCAACTAAAAGGGGCATCTGCCTCACGCAGACACCCCCTCTCTTATTACGATCTAGGATAAATATTTGATGTAATTATTTCCACCAGAAGTCATTCACAAATGAGCCTTGCACATAGTTGGTGAATAATTTGTTCTCGTCAGCAATATTCTTTCTTTCAGCAACTGGCTTAAAGGTATCGTCAACCAAAATCTTACATGCAGCCTTACCTCTTTCAGCTTTGAGCTCCAACCATTTGTTCTCCTTAAAGACCTCAATGATGATATTCTGAATCTGCTCAGGAGTCGTGTATACGCCTTCAACTGTAAACTCAACGGGGTCTTTATCAGGACCAGCACCGGTGTTATACATCTTATATTCACCCTTTGTGTTAGGAGTTGCCTCTCCGAATAAACCATGAATCTCTTGACCCTCAGCTTCGTTTGCACCTCTGACTCTCAGCGGGAGCACACCACCAGCACAGATCAGCTTCAGTGTGGTAATGCCGCTTTCAGCCTTCACTACGTCGAAGACAACATCGTTGAAGTCGAAGTCACCAGCCTCAGAAGCCGACAGGTCCTCAGCAATCACGCGATAGAGCGGATCACCTCCCTTGAATCCTGGGTTGCAAGGCGTCTGAGGAATGTTGATATTGGGCTTGCCAGACTTGAAGCCTGCGGCATAGATGTTGTTTTCTATGGTGAAACCGTCTTTTACATAAATAAATGGTTTGGAACCGTCATTTCCCTGTGCAAAATGAGTCTCTGCAGAAACGTACAAGTTGCCACCATAGGTTACAGCACCATGACTTCTCTGACTTAGAAGCGTTGGGTCTCTGACGATATCCTTGGCTTGGAATACGGCAGGGGCATCTGAAGAGACACCAAAGATTCCAAATCCTTCATCATCGCCACGTCCAGACTCAAACTGAGCAGTTTCCGAAACGACAAATACGGCATTCGCGCCCATATCGATTCTAAACGGACCAGAAATGGCACCTGTACTTGAATCCCTACCTCCATAGAAATTCTTAGTCAGCACACCGCCGCCACCATCAATCTTAAATGCTCCAGTTTCTGATGAAATATTCATTTCGAAATCATGAGTCACCTCAAGATAACAGTTATTGATCACGTTCTCGCTTCCACCGATGTAAGCATAATTATCAGTCGTCCAATGTCCATTGTTTACCCAACCCGAGTTGTTGGAGTTGATATGAGTAGTGCCAGAAACGTTCCAAATATCATTGTTCTGCACAGCTCCTGCATGTATAATTACTTCTGAACAATCAATGGTGCCATCGTTGACGATTCTATCATTATTAGCATTGACAATTACATTTCCTGTCCCTGCCGTTTTTCCTGTTGTTTCTAATTTTCCTACATTATAGAGGATGCTGGACGAAGTGATTTCGTAAGATTCTGCTTTGATGGTTCCATGATTGTATACCGGATAAGTTTGTATTTTGAGGAGTCCATCAGTCTCAAGTGTCGCACCTTCTGCAATATAAAAAGAAATATTTAAACCCTCAGCAGCATATGAACCTAATTTTAAGGTCGACCCTTCAGTCAGATAAACTTTTGCACCAGTGTTTAGCGAAAACGTTTTGTTGGTTAGATCAACATTACCTTTTACATAAATCACGCATTGGCTTGACCAGGAATCAACTTGTGTGGTACTTGCGTCAATATAATAAGGACCTACTCCACCTTGGTAGTTGGGCATTGCGCTAGCATTTGTAGGAATTTCACTTTCTTTCAAGAAATTGCTGGCATCACAATCAGAGGGGAAAGAAATCTTGGGCTGCAGGTTACCTTTATACTGAGCATAAGTGCCTACGGCGCGCGTAAGGGCACGCGTGCTGGCATTCTTGCTGCTGAAGCCCCAGTCGACATTAGGACCTACCTTGCCAAATGCTTTCTCGAAAGCAACAGCATACTTATCGTTCACAGCCTGTTCAGCTTTTTCCTCATTATAATAGAAGTCATCATGACTGCATGACGAAAGGATCATTACGCTTATCATGGCGAATATGGCCACCAAAGCACTGAGATAATTCTTCTTATTCATAATTTTTAATGTTAAGTTATATATATTCTAAAGTTAAGTACTAACCATTTTTCCATTGATTGGCATCATACACGATGCTTCAGATGCAAATATACGAATAAAGCCAGTAAGATGCTGGAAATTTTAGCAAATAAACGTTAATCATATGTGTTTTGTGTAGATAAAGTGTGGTTTGATAGAAGATTTTTGTCACTTTGTCCATTATTTGTAATCTTACAGATAGCAAAATACGCGAATGTGGACTCACTGGGGACGGTTCCAAGCGAGTCCTCGCTCATTCCGTCCCGTCTGAGTTAAAATACTGCTCGAAGGTAACGAGATTACTTCTCGAGGGCAACGAGAATACTGCTCGTTAATTGGTTCAAATATGGCTGAAAACAGACTCCTTTTATTGACGTGAGGGCTGATTGCGAGCGAAAGTGAAGTGTTTTGAGGGCGGAAAACAGGCGTGTTAAAAAACGTAAATCGGCTGAAAATAGGGGATTTTGCGGGTATTAATAGTAGCCGCTCGAGCTTGCTCGCTTTGCTTTGCAAAGAATTGTTCCCTCCCTAGGAAAAATTTGTTCCCTAGGCAGAGAACAATTGCTGCCTAGTTAGGGCTCAAACAAGTTTGGCTTTTGCATTCACAGATTCACAGATTCACAATTCACAGTTTATTTTTTGAGGGGTATACAAAAAAGAGACTGCAGTCCGTGAGGATTGCAGTCCCTGATTCTTATTGAATAGATGTCCTTATTTCTTTGCGGGAGCCTCTACTGCCTCAGCGTCGTCCTTGATGGTGCGGCCCATCGTCAGATAAGCCGTAGGAGCAGCGATGAACAGTGAGCTCAGCGTACCGAATACCACACCGAGGATCATGGCGAATGAGAACGAGCGGATGCTATCACCACCGAGGATGAAGATAGCCAACAGCACGATCAACGTCGTCACAGAGGTGTTGATGGTACGGGCCAGCGTCTGGTTCAGCGAGTCGTTGAACAGCTGCTGACGGTCGCGCTTGCCATACAGACCGAGGTTCTCACGGATACGGTCGAACACCACCACCTTATCGTTGATAGAGTAACCGATCACCGTCAGGATAGCACCGATGAACACCTGGTCGATCTCGAGCGACATCGGAACCCAGCCCCACAGAATGGAGTAGAGACCAATCACGAGCAGAGCATCCAGCGCCAGAGCTACCACAGCACCTACAGAGAAGGCGAGGTTGCGGAAGCGCAGTAGGATGTAGAGGAAGATGGCGATCAGGGCGATGATCACAGAGATGATAGCACCATAGGTGATATCCTTAGCCACTGAAGGACCTACCTTTGCAGAGCTGATGATAGAACCACCCTCGCGGACATCCGGATTCTTGAAGGCATCGACACTGGCCTGGCTTACGAGGCCGGCCTTCTTCAGTGCGTTGAACAGGATATCCTCGGCCTTGTCGTCGACCTCAGGATTGTTCGACTCGATATCCCAGTTGGTAGAGATACGAACGGTCTTACCATCGGTACCCAGCGCGATGACAGAGGTGTTAGCCTCCTGATTAGCCTTCTCGCCCATCGTGTTGATGAAAGCACCAGCCATAGCCTGACGCACCTGCTCAACGGGCGTCTCCTTGTCGAGTGTCACCACATAGTTACGACCACCCGTGAAGTCGATGCTCTGGCTCAGACCACGAACAGCGAACGAGATGATGCAGATCAGTGCCATAGCGCCCCAGATGGTGAAGGTCTTCTTATACATACCCATGAAGTGGTACTTGGCGTTCTGCATGAGGTTCTTAGAGTAACCAGTCACGAAGGTGAGGTTGGTCCACTTGTCCTTCGACAGCATGTAGTCGTAGACCAGACGGGTCATGAACACTGCGGTGAAGAAGCTGACACAGATACCGATGATCCAAGTGGTAGCGAAACCCTTTACAGGACCTGTACCGAAGTAGAGCAGGATGATACCTGTGATCAATGATGTGAAGTTAGAGTCGAAGATAGCGCTGAAGGCGTTAGAGTAACCCTTGTTGAGGCTCTCCTTCACGCTGAGGCCCTTCTTCAGCTCTTCCTTGACACGCTCGTAGATCAGCACGTTGGCATCCACAGCGGTACCCAGCGTCAGCACGATACCGGCGATACCAGGCATAGTCAGAGCAGCCTGGAACGAGGTGAGGATACCCAGTGTGAAGAACAGGTTGAACAGCAGGGCGATATCGGAGAGGATACCTGGGATGAAGCCGTAGAGCAGAATCATGTAGAGCATCAGCAGCACGAAGGCCACGATGAATGACATAATACCCTGCTGGATAGACTGAGCACCCAGCGACGGACCAACCACCTCTTCCTGCACGATGCGGGTAGGAGCCGGCATCTTACCAGAGTTCAGCGTGTTAGCAAGGTCCTTCGTGTCCTCGATGGTGAAGTTACCAGTGATCTGAGAGTTACCACCGTCGATCTGTGAAAGAATACGGGGAGCAGAGTAAACGGCATCGTCGAGCACGATGGCTACGGCCTTACCGATGTTCTGCTTAGTAATCTGGCTCCAGCGACGGGCACCGTCAGAGTTCATCTGCATCGATACGCAGGGATGACCCATCTGGTCGAAGTCGTCCTTACCGTTGGTGATGACGTCACCCTCCAGCGGCGCACGGCCTGAAGGCTCGGTAATCTTCAGGGCATAGAGCTCGAAGATGTCGCCCTTGGTGTTCTGATCGCCGAAGTCCTCAGCCTTTGCACCCCAACGGAGCTTCAACTCAGCGGGGAGGATCTGACGGGCGAGGTCGGAGTAGATGATCTTATTTATCTCAGCGGTATCGCGAGCGTTGGCATAACCTACGACTGCGAGGGTATTACCCTGTGTGGGCTGGAAGATAGCGAACAGGGGGTTCTGCTTCTTGGCCAGCTCAGCAGCCTTAGTGTCGAGCGTTTCCTTTACGTCCTTCTTGGCCAGCTTGGCAGCGAGGTCGCCAGCAACTGCCTTAGCAGTGTCAGCCTTTGTAGAGTCGGCCACCTGAGCCACCTGGGCAGCAGCCTGAGCCACACTAGCTGTATCGACGGCAGCGGTGTCGGTCACCTGACCGCCCTGAGCAGCCCAACGCTGGTTCAGCTGAGCCAGCAGCGGCGTGATCTCCTGAGAGTTGTAGGTCTCCCAGAACTCAAGGTTAGCACTTCCCTGAAGCAGCTTACGTACACGTTCGGGCTCTTTGATACCAGGCATTTCGACCATGATACGGCCAGCCTGACCTTCCAGCTTCTGGATGTTGGGCTGAACGACACCGAACTTATCGATACGGTTACGGACTACATTGAATGAGTTGTCGACGGCAGCCTGCACCTCAGCGCGCAATGCGCTCTCTACCTCAGAGTCGGTAGACTGTGTGCTTACCTTGCCCTTCATCTGCTGGGTAGCAAAGATAGCGGCGAGGGGACGACCGTTAGCCTCTTGTTTCCAATACTTCACGAACAGAGAGATGAAGTCGTTCTGGCTGGTCTCCTCTTCCTTCTTGGCGAGCTCCATTGCCTTCTTGTAGGTAGCGTCGGTCTTGTGGTCAGCGAGCACGTCAACCACATCAGGTACGGATACCTCAAGAATCACGTTCATACCGCCTTTCAGGTCAAGACCCAGGCCAATTTCCATCTCACGGCACTGCTTCAGCGAGTAGATGCCCATATACACCTTC
>CACWSX010000003.1 GCA_902763615.1 uncultured Prevotellaceae bacterium
CTCCTGGTTCTCCTGAGCCCTCTCATCCTCGCGTTTAACAAGGAAGTGTATCATTGATATCAGCTGGTCTTTTTCCATAGAAGCGTATGGATCTTCCGCCCTCATCATACCACCTCCAATCTCTCAATCAGATGCTTGAGTTCGGTGAAACTAATTCCAGTCTTCACAATCTTCATTCCGTCAGGGAACTTGATGCTGATGGAGATCTTCTTACTGATGTTTGCTACTTTGTCGGTCGGGTATTTGAAAGGGTGTCTGACAGGATCATGAACCTTACTCTCCTCACTCACCTTTTCAGCTTCCGCCAGAATCTCCGCCTCTTCTTCAGCGGGCATTCCTGTCACTGTTATCGGATAGACCTTCTTATGCGTCTTCCTGTACCATTTGTCGAAAGTTGGAAAGTCCGCTCGAGCTCTGCTCGCTTGCTACCAACGGGACGCAAGAACCAAAGGCTCTCAAAATCTTTTGAACTGTACACCATAGATCTCATTCTTAAAACGAGTCCAAAGGTATCAAATTCTCTATTCATACACAATACGTCAAAATTGACAGCTTACACCTATAATGTAGAGTATCATATACTTTCCTTCACAACTTTCATTGTAATAAGCGTATTTAAAATCTCCCTATTTCTTCTCTCTCAGCAACCAATTACTCATACCGGTATTAATTATATCACCCCCGAAAAGTGGTTTTAGATCAACCATATTTTCAAAGAACTTCTGATACTCTTCTTTGATATTATTCTTGATAACTGATGGGATTACTACTTTATCTGCAGTCCGTTCAAAGAACCTCTCTGTCTCTTTCAATAGCGTATCATCACCAATGGTATTCATCCTGAATTCGCCATAACTTACCATAGTCAAAACACCATAATTGACGGCCGCTCTGATTCCGAACCCACTCTTCATGGGGCTTACATGACATTTATAGTTGATAATATCAACCAGCCCACACATATTAGCCACTACATCTATGACACCATCCATTTCAGATTTCTGGGTCGTGTCAAATACTAATACCACTTTATTCCCGAGTGCTTTGAACACACACAGTTTTTCCATACCCCGCGCTATCTCATAGAGCTCGTTATATAAAGCACTATAAGCCCGCCCAATAAATGTTGGTTCGAGTTCATGAAATCCGTATGTGATATTGGCGACCACTATACAGTATTTCTTCGTTACCGCTATAGGTAAGCGAAAGCTACTCATACCTCCTACAATATCACTTGGTTCAACGGAATACCCTTTCAGCAAAGAGTCTATCCTTTCCAATGATTCATTCAGCAAATATTGCTTTATTGCCATCTTTTGTAAATCTATGTTTCATGGATGCTCCTGCAATTCCTTTCAGATAAGTTTCAATCGGAGAGTCATCCCACATTTGTCCTTTATCTTGTTTTTTCTCTTTCATTGCTGCACCGATCAGTGCATACTCATTGTCTATCGAGGTGGCCAAAATGCCCTTGTCATCCGTTCCAAGTCCTATCCCGAACTGGCTTCCGGCATGGCTGTCGGGTCGGCGAAGTACAAACATCGGATGCTCGTCATAGCCTTTAATATTCGATATCAGCACATTCGATGTCGGATTTGATTCAATAACAATCTTCTTACCCTCTATCTCCTTCCTCAGTTTCAACTGTACTGCCTGCACCAGTTTCGCATATTCCGCTGTAATAACAAAATGCTCTGGTTCATTACCACGACTATATATTTGGGTATTAAAAAGATATTCGTCTCTCCATCGAATAACATCTCCATCAGAGCGAAGTTCATCAATTCCCTTGCCTCCTAACAGGATTGTACTACGCCATGGGGTGTCATTTCCCAAGTCTTCATCATTACATACCTCCATCACATCATCACTTCGGAGCCTCATACTCCCGAAATACTTGTCGACATCGAATGATCCGCTGTACCCGATCTTTCCATACATCTCCTCCGCATAGTCTATCAATCTCTTAACAACTCCTCCATAACCAATTATCTTAAATGCCTTACTCTTCATTACAAGCCAAATGAGATTATCCAGCAAATACTGTCGTGGAAGGACCAATTCATAAGCGTTTCTCGTATAAAAAGCATGGGCATTCTGTCCCAAAGCAAGCGCATGCCCGATTCGTTGCCCCTCTCCTAATTCAAAAAATAACACAGCCTCATCAATAGCTCTAAGTCCATCTACAATATCAAAGAAATCTTCTCCTACATGAAAAGTGACATTATTGACACCCCATGCCCGGGCATATCTAACCAGATGCGCTACCGTCTCAGGCCTTGTATAGACCTCTGAACCAGCAAAATCTATACCCATATATAAATTGCCAGACTTTAATATCGTGGCCACCGCCTTGCTCATATCTTTTTTCCATTCTGCCCTTTTAGCATTTCGATAGCGATCCAGACTCTTAAAATCAGGTTCTTTCAGTAAGTGATACACGATAGATAGTCTGTGACATACATCTTTGTAATAGAGTCTCTCATCTGTTTGGATGCTTCTGTTGTACCGAAGTTTATGAAGATATTCTTCTGCTCCCACACAAACTCTTCCTTCTACATAGTGGTTCTCGTTTTCTATGCTCGTCTGTACGCCATACCTGTCTCTGGCATCTTTCAGGCGTACATCCTGTTTGGAGAAGGCCTCTTTTCTACAATTATAATTCTTGAAATTCGATAGCCCAGTTTTACGGTTCGTATAAAGCAACTCTTTCCTATATTCAGTCTTAATGCGTTCATAAAGATAAACCAAATGCGCCACTCGCTTGTCTTTTAGCTGTCTTGCCAAGTACTTCCTGAAGAATTTGTATTCTATTTGTCTTTCCCCAAATAACACTATATATGGCGATCTTGACTGCATATCGGTTTCTGAAACATTCACGGCATAGTCTATGAATCTCGTGCTATCGTAATATGTGACTGTCAGATGGCGTAGATAGTCTATATCCTCTTGAACCTCTTTTACGTTATCATTATAGTAAGATAGCCATGAATCGCTTTGCCCCGAGAAAACCTTCTCAAAGACATCTTCTTCTTTCAAATTCTCCAGCACATAACAACGATACAGACAACTCCTGATTTTAGCAGCTAAGATACACCATTGGTAAAGATCAGAAAATATATAATCATGCAACACAACAGGGTTATCCATTGGATTCTGCAACCACTTGAACGATTCTTCTCTGCCTACAATCTGGTTCATCAGACTAATCCATCCAAAGAGAAAAGAATTGTATGTCGCATTCAAATGGCTATGAATATCACATACGCCATCTTTTAAAGCATTATCCACGATATCACAATCTATACCAGCAACTTCCTTCCAACTAAAATTTGTTCTCTTTCCCGTATCACTACCTGCCAAATGAATAATAATAGGCAGTTCCTCTCCGATAAGCAGTGTCGTTTCTCTCCATTTCAAAAGATAATCAAGCCTGACCACTACCCTTCCATTTTTCTCAGTCAAAACCTCATCTGTCCAGCTCTTTATCAACAAGAAACATCTGTCAATGGCTCCCTGCCCCCCATTTCTCGTTTCATATTTCATCCATTCCCCATTCATCAGGTCTACCGCCTGTTTGATAACAGCCTGATTCATATCCTCTTCCCTGACGCTCATAATTTTATTTATGTCGCCAAGAAATTGTTTATCCCTTCCTTTCTCTGTCTTTAAGATAAGACCGAGTATATCGTCTAAGGGATAATCATAGAACACAGATTTTATAGCAGATCTGAGGAATCTCATTCCTTCTTATATTAGGTTTGCAATTGTTGTGCTCTCCTGTTCTGTTGTTTCCGCACTTCATACGAAAACATCAGTTCTTTAAATTTAGCCGCATCGCTGGCCTGAAGCTCTTCTGCAATCACATTCAGGAACTTGTATTCTATCTTCTTAGGTTTGCCGTCTTCCTGCTTATCATAGGTCTTCACGTCAAGGTTCTCCAACATCTTTTGGTAGAAAGAAGCTATCAATGTTGTGCCATCATCGCCATTAAGACTCACATTATCCATACTTTCTAGCCTTTCCTTTATCATGGTCATAATCTCCGCATTGCGTAAGATGGCATCCGAGGCTAGCCTCTTTTCTTGGTAGTCAAGGTCATTCTGTTTGTCTGGTTCACGGGTCACCATCTTTATCATAAGTTTTCTAAGTAATGACCATTCATGATTTCTAGCGTACTCATACATGCCATCAAATATTTCCGAATATCGATCATACGTAAACTTAACGTTGATTAGATTGACAAATGGAGCCAGTATATCAAACACATAGCAATTCACGTCATATCCAAACGACTCCACAAAATACGGATTCGGCCTCTCTCTTTCTATCACAGCTTCTGTCATGCCTTCAGTATATGTGCGACGGGATATGAACATCATGAATAACTCTGCCATACGGAATCGCTTTTCAAAGTCCTGTCTATTAAAACCAGCCTGATTGCTTTCATATTTCACTTTGTCAGATTTTAATTCTTTCAAAAACTCGTTAAAATCTTCCCCATCCATACAGAGCAAATCAGAGGGAATATCTTCCCCAGAGATAGTGGTACTCAGTATTTCTTTCGGTTGATAGGTGAAATAAGATCCATTTACGATGCCTTGCATATAGTTGGTAGTATAAAACCAGGAATCGAATTTGTATATCTGGGTATCATCTACCTTCTTCTTGGGATGGAGAGTATCCATATTCACACTAATCATATCATAATACGTGTACATCATGATAGAATAGAATGATTTCAAGAAGAATACCAGTAGCTTACTTTCTCTATCCACTGCATTCCTTTCAATATAGTTCAATACATAAAACACATCACCTATAGAAATGTTATAAGCATAATTCGCCGAGGATAGTATTTCCTTGTAATAGCTGGTCTCTGTAGTTCCTGTATCTACTTTTTTCTTTAAGTATTGAACAACCATTTTGTTCACAGTACTTTGGTCGTTATAAGTCAGTTTCTGTACAAATGTCTGATCTTCCTTGCGCAATTGCTGCGACCACGTATTATATAGATAGGATTGGAATATTCGTTTATTCTCTAGATTTCTGTTCTTTACTTTCTCATCATCAGAATTCTTATCATATTCTTTCATAGACAGTAGCAGACCTAACAGATGTCTCAAGCTACGCAGATCGTCCGGAACAATTAACGAAACATTCAGAACGCTGTTATAATACAAATATCTGGTCTTTTCAAAAATTAGCTGTACTACAGCCTGCTTCACGGATTCAAACTTCAAAGGTTCCTCATTTTCTGTTGCATCATATTTTGTTATCTCTAATTTACGGTTACACAAGTCTAATATCCTAGGCATCTCAACTCGGTAGTGTAGAGGAATCAATTTATTTATATACTTGGCTGCAATGTTATCAAAACTGATGGAATCATCTTGGTGATGCAGGTCGTTCACAAAGCTAGTTTTTGTCACCTCAACTAACTGTTTGATACTGACAGACACCATAATAAAGCAGTTCTTCCCACCCAGATACTTACTCATCAGTTTGGTCATATCGTAGGCCTCATGCCAGTTATAGTCCATATCGTCTATCACGATTGCAAGCATATCGTGTTCGCTATACTTCAGATAGGAGCTTAGTAGTTTGTCCATGCATTCCCTAAGCGTCATGCTGGCTGCAAGTTCATCCAATTCTTCAATGGAGTCATAGAGATTTGTTTGTCCAGTTTCCAATAAGGTCGCATATTTCTTCACTTTATTGAAAAGTCCAAGAACCTCCCGTTGTTTTGTTTCATCATTCCGCCCTTCTCGTTTCCTTTTTCGCTCACATTCCTTGAAATTCTGGAATAGCTGACCAACTACTAATTCTAGAATGTTATGTTCCTTATCAAAGAAGGCTGGTTCTATCATCTTCAAGAACTCTATCTTCTTGAAATCTATTGAAGGTTCCTCCTCTGTCAAGATTTTAATCATTTCCGCATCAGCATGTTCGGCTATTTCTTGGACAGTCATCATACACGAAGTCTTTCCCTCGCCCCTGTTTCCACAAAATGTGATGATATTAGGTCTTGAAGCATCATGGCCCTCATCTTTCCTACTTGCTAATTCGTTAATCAACTTTAAGGCTTGAGCATACTGATTTCTGAAAATGGAAGTATCATAATTCCCCTTTTCAATAACCACGCCATTTTCATCACCTTGATAAAATCTCAGTGGAACACTATTATCATACATATGACTTTCCATATCTCATTTTTTATCGTAATGTAACATCCACCACTACATCCAAACTCTCCCTCTTACCCATGCCTAAAATAAGGATAAGCCTTAAAGTCAAAATCAGGATTCAACTCCACGATTCTTTCATAAATAATACTATTGTCTCTTCTTGCCCTCCGCCGATCGTAAAGCTGGCTGTTTTCATTGACGCATTTCACTATTTGCTCCAACTGAGCTAATGTAAACTGATAAACATACGGTTCAATAAACTCCGTAAAACGACTATCTCCCGCATCATACGAATAGCTACGACCATAATGCTGAATATTGTAATCCAATGCCAATGCAGGACTAATATTCTCACGCAGGTAAAGAGAAAGGAAACCGGCAGAGCCTTCCTTTTCGGGTCTCGCTCCAAAAATATGTTCAATGACATTAGTTGCTCTGAATATTCCAAGAGCCATTAAATCAGTATTCTGGTCAATGCCATTGTTAATAGTGAGTTTAACGTCTTCTGACAATTTGTCAAAAAATTCTGGGTAAACATCAAAGTACTTCACCAACATACGAAAGCGTCGACAGTCTCCAATGTGGATATGTCGTCCAAAATATGCTTTTTCATTTTCAAATCGCTCAAGAAAAATGTCCTTGTGTCTCTTTACCATCAGCCGAAGTGTTGTAAAGTTCACTCCCCTATTTTCACGACAGTCTTGGTCAGCCAATTCAAAGACAAGTTTCCACAGCGACTTGAAGAAATGATACTCATCATCAACACTATTCAACTTGTCAAGATACTTTGCGGTAATATAGTTCTCTAGATCTTTGCTGACAGTTAACCGGCTTTTTGCATTTGCAATATCTGTGAGGAATATATTGAAAAGGTCTTTCTTGTAATATGCCGACTTGGTCAGAATACCATCTAACATATTGTATATATGACCTAATACGATGTCCGCATTGGGTCGATATAACTCTTGGTTACCATTGATAACAGGATGGGCACAGAGATGTCGTAAGCTCTGTAAGGAAATCACATTGCTATAATCAGGTATCTCCAATACCCTATTAGCATCCTTACACTTCTCTACCAACTGCTTTTCCCATTCTGCTGATGTTGGATTCTGTGTTTGAAGGGCTCTGACATCGTCAAGTATCTGTTGCGCTCTTACATCTCCATAGACATTCACTAGCTCATCGAGCTTATATATGATGTCGCAGATAACCGTTGCATAGAGCATTACTACAGTAGAACGATAGTTCCCTGAATAATAGCAACTGAGCACTTCGTCAAAGTACTCGCGAGTACGACTATCCTGTATCTGCTGCTTTCGCTTATCAATTATAGGATTATTCATACTATTTATCAATGAAATGCTTAATGAAATCTTTTCTTAGGAGATATAATATTCTTTAGGCCACAACCTACCTATTCCACCATCAGAAATTCACGAATTTAAGTATCTATTTGTTGCCATTGATCTATCATATCAACAGTTTCCGTTATCCTTTCCTCAGAATCATAAAAATACTCCTCAAAATGTCCCCTAATACAAACGCAAGTCTCTGAAGTATCCTTATGCCTATGAATAGGCATCACCGTTCCAGGCTCGAGCGCATTGAGCATTCTCTGACTATTATCTTCTGCACTATTCCTTAAATCGAGATTACATCTCAATCTTGGAGAAGCTTTTGCCTTTGCAGACAATTCATCAAGTATTTCCTTTGTAATAATCATGTTGACGCTGGTTTATAGATAAAACAGGCGCTCGAGCTATGCTCGCTTTCTTGCTTAGGCAAGCGTTACCCTTCGGGATGCCGAGCGGTACCTTCAGGTCAAAGAACCTGTCCCGATGTTCGCGTTAACGATAATAATCCTTATACCACTCTGCAAACTTTCTTAGTCCTTCTCTCAATGTGATCTTTGGTGTAAACCCGAAGTCACGTTCAAGGGCGGTGGCATCGGCGTAGGTGGTAGGAACATCACCAGGCTGCATGGGCACAAGCTTTTTGTGTGCCTCGAAATCGAAGTCAGCAGGAAGGACACCGGCACGTACCAGTTCTTCTTGCAGGATATTTACAAAATCCAACAGGTTTTCCGGTTGACCACCACCAATGTTATAGACCGCATATGGAGGAATGGGCAGCCCATCTTCACCCTTCTTACGCTCTGGAGCACCTTGCATTACAAGATACACACCCTCTACGATGTCATCGACATAGGTAAAGTCCCGACGACAGTTGCCATAATTGAAAATCTGCTATCATCCGTACTAAAAGGCACCTTCTTATTGCCACCATACACAGAACTGGAAGAAGCATATACCAAATGCTCTACCGGATTATGCCTACACGCCTCCAAAATGTTATAGAAGCCAATCATGTTGCACATGATATAGGCATCAGGATTGGTGATGCTATAGCGCACACAATAGTACCCTCACTCATTTCTTTAAATAAGCGTAGTACCAAATTCGACCCAATGAAACCAGCAGCACCAGTTACAAATATCGTCTTATTATCTAAGAGAATCGTTTGCATACTCTTTATTACGTCCCCATTGAGGTACAAACAAGTATGAGCAGAATTGCCAAATAGCTTTCAAAAGGATCTTCATCCGATGATGTTTTCCTTAATGGTATCAACAATATACCTCACATCATCATCACTCACATACGGCCCCGCGGGCAGACACATACCCACCTTAAACAGCGCCTCGCTCACACCATTCACGTAAGCCACGCTCGACTCCGACGTCTGACAAATCGCCCCGCATGGCAAATTTTCAATTTTCAATTTTCCATTTTCAATTGAGCCCCGTCGATAGACGGGCTGACAATGCATCGGTTTCCAAACTGGTCGGGCCTCAATCTGTGCTTTGTCCAGAGCGACACGCATAGCCTCCACATTATCATTCGGCTGACAATCCGTCACCGCGCTCGATGCTGCATGGATGACACCAGCTGCACCACCTACTGCACCTGTCACGATGGTCTTATATGCATTCTCCTGTCCCTTCACCTTCACATTCTCATCGATAGTAATGGTGCAAAGCCAGTAGTTAGAATCGTAATCACCATTATTAGGCTGTGAGTGCACATGTACTCCAGGAACATCAGCCAACAGTTCCTCATACATCTTCTGTACATGTTTGTGATGCTTCAGGTGCTCTTCCACCACCGTCATCTGCCCCCTTCCGATACCAGCGCAGATATTCGACATACGGTAGTTATACCCGATCTTCTCATGCTGATAGTACGGATAACTCTCACGATACTGCGTAGCGTACATCATGATCTCGCGCCAGTGGTCTTCGTCCTCAGTAATCAGCGCACCGCCACCCGACGTCGTAATCATCTTATTGCCATTAAACGAGAGCACACCATACTTACCGAATGTACCCAGCACCTGTCCCTTGTAGCGAGAGCCGAATCCCTCAGCCGCATCCTCTACAACGGGGATACCATATTGATTGGCAATCTCCATGATACGGTCTGCCTTATAGGGCATACCATACAGTGCAACGGGCACGATAGCCGCAGGATACTTTCCTGTTTTCTCCTTACGGTCAACAATGGCTTTCTCCAACAACTCCGGGTCAATATTCCATGTATCCGGCTCCGAGTCCACCAAAACCGGCGTCGCCCCCAGATACGTCACAGGGTGCGTCGAGGCACAGAACGTAAAGCTCTGCACAATCACCTCGTCACCAGCTTTCACGCCACAGTTCAACAGCCCCAGATGCACCGCCGCCGTCCCACTCGAAAGGGCAACGACTCTCTTGTTCTGACCGACAAACTCTTCCAGATCCTTCTCAAACCCATTCACATTCGGTCCGAGAGGCACCACCCAGTTCGTATCAAAAGCCTCCTTAACGTACTTCTGTTCCATGCCGTCCTCACTCATGTGTGCCAGACAAAGGTATATTCTTTTTCTTTCCATATCTATAATTCCTTCATTCAAAAATATAAGACGTCAAATATATCATCCCACAATCTTTTTCTTCAGATACTGCCAGGTATAGCTGAAGAACAAGAACCAATAGGATTCATCCTCAAAGACGAGTTGATGCTTCCATCGGTTTGCGATGAAAATCTTTGCCTCATAAAGCAGGAATCGTACACTGTTTTTCTTATACGGATTCGATGCTGGTGATTCGATGATGCTCTGCCAGATTCGATCAGTCGTGGCATTACAAATCGGCTGAATCGGGCTGAATAACATATCCAAGCCTAACTTTGATACCAGAATGCCTTGAATCATCCTCGGGAACACAGGCATACCCGACTTCTTGTATAATTCCTGCGTCTTATTCCAATCCACCTCATCAGCATATTTCTTCTGGAACAAGGCCCAATCATACAGCATTCTCAATGCCACCGACTCCGAAAAGAAATGAGCCGCCATGTGTCGCATCAAAAAGATGGCATTCATCGTAGGAGACATCGAATAGGCATTATCTACTTCCGGATTCTCAAACTTAAACGGATATTGATGTCCTTCCTCCGTAGCCAAGCGCTTCAGCTCATCATCCAGCAACAGATTCCCCTGATGGTTATCGCGGTCCAGAAAATCATAATGATTTTCTAACAGTACACCATCGAAGCTGGCCTGTGTGTGATGATTAAAGTATTCTTCAGTCTTTATACCCAAGCCTTTCAAGGCTTGAATACTTTTCTGATCATCGCCATACATATAAAAATCGATATCGCCGAACACCCGTAATTGAGGCTGGGGATATAATCTCGCCGTAGTGGCACCTTTCAAGAACATCACGTCCAGCCCCGCCTTTTTGAATTGCAGAGCCAGTTGTTCCATCAAGCTTAACCGTTGCCAGTAATTCTTCTTCGATTTCTCACTGGCACCATACCATTTCAGGACAACCTTCTTTTTCTCTGGTTCCGATATTTTTGCCTTTGACAAACTCTCCATCACAACCGGCAACATGCCATGTCTTGTTGCCTCAGAAAGATTCTGATCGAGTTCTTTAATATTTAATGATGTAACAGGGTCTTGTCCTTTATTCATTCCAAACAAAACCTCATTACATCTCTCAATGATCCATTCTATTTGCATCAATTCAATATTATTACAAATTATTCAATTATTCCGTTGCAAAGATTCAACCCATAACCATTTTGTTCTTTATTGTCTTAACCATTAATCCTCAATTCTAACATGTTGATGAGTTCGAATCTCAATGACATTTGAACTTATCAGGTTCACATGCAGTTTCTCCTTGTATTCAAGTATTCGTTCAGGAGAGGGATAAAACTGACTAAAGGGAATCAAGTCATCATGTTCAGGCAATGACACGACCCAGATATAACGATAGTCTTCAACACCAAACAATTGTTTCTGATCTCTCAAAAACAGAAATGTGTCTTTTACCTGAGCGAGTGCAATTTCGAAGTTTTCATTAACAACCCTTGGATTACCGCCACAATATTTCAACTCCGCCAGTATCAGCCAGCCTTTCTTACGTGCCCTGTCCGACACTAACATACATTCGCAATTTGAAACCAACTCACCCTTTTTATTTTTGAAATAACCTAAATTTTTCTCAAAATTAATTGCCAAGACTGGTACATGCTGTTTGTTTATAAAGCGAAGGCTTTTTATGTCAGGCAATGAGACATCCGATATAGTAACACCAGAATACTGACAATCTGCATGAGTCTCTGCATATTGGGTGTAATCACCAACATAAAAATCGGAATCGAATCGCTTTGTCTCCTTAAAGATTCCTTCCATCATCCTTAGTCCTTATACATCAACAAATTGTTGAAGTCACTCATCACTTTGCCCATTACATGATTGAAAAAATTCTTTCTAATCAGACCATCTTTATCTTGAATGGTTGAATTCGTGGCATCGTCAGTATATGTTTTCATACAGCCATTCTCAATTTCCCAAACAGCCACATCTTCAGGGCGAATGAACACATTTGCACAATCCATCTCTAACTCTTCCAATTCATCAGCAGGAACGGCTTCCTTTACGATATTTGCCAATATACAGTTGTTAAGAGCATAGAGGATATAAGGGCTGTGAGTTGTTATGACAGCTCTATGAGCCTTACCATGGTTCAAGCAATTCAACAAATGGTACATCAGTTCAATTTGTGTATTAGGAAAGAGGTTTTGCTCTGGCTCCTCGATGACAAACTGAGTATGTGTATAAACCTTGCCCTGAAGGAATCCTTTGATACGATCTATTACATTTTGTTCCATATCACCATTTGCAACATCTGAGACATGCGATAAAATTTCACGCATTTTCTCATTCTCCGCCGGTGAAAAAGGTTTGTTTTCTTTATAGATAGCAGAAGACAAATAACTCAAGAGAGCCATCAGAGGGACAACTGACTGAAATCCGCTACTCGATTGGTTGAGTTTTATCTTCTGACCATCCACCACTACAATGTCACTATCTGTTTTGGCATTATAATAGTATTCTATACCCAACATATCTATCTTCAGTGGATTTTGTTCTGTATAAGCCCTCTTGGCCTCAAACCAATCAGTTACAAAACTCTGCAGAGAATCATCTTTCTCAGAATACTTCTTTAAATTAGGAACTACGGATACGAAATTACGCTCTGCAGGAATATATGCGACCTTAGGATTAATGCTTTTTTCCGTATAATATATCATATATTCCTTATCATGGTACAGAGGTTCAGGGGCAAAACCCTTCCATGAAAGAGGAAAAGGTTCTGAGAACTGATAATACCAATTCACATTGTCTCCAACGTAGGCCAATTCAGAATTCTCACGAAAATAGCCATCCATACGATGATAACGTATTAGTGTCGAGATCAATCCATTTTTCTGAGTCTCTTCAGTATTGTCATTTCCTTTTTCTAACCAGGAGCAGAAGCTGATAATCTTGGCCAATGTGCTCTTGCCACAACCCTGAGGCCCCATAAACACATTTACCTTCTTCAGCTCGATATCGATATCCTTGATTGGACCTATATTTCTAACTATCAGCCTTGCCATGTTCCTTCTTCTATTTTACTATCCGCTGCAAAGATACACTTTTCTTTTGAAACTTCCAAGTGTTATCATTAAAATCTGAGCAACGATGATTCATTACTTCGCCAACTTTCCAGCAAGATTACTTCTTCGTATCATTGTCTTTGGTGCATATTTATCTCGTAGAGCTTCAACGATAGCCCATTGAGCATCATCACATAGGGGACTCATCGTTATAATCAGATGATCAAATGACTCATCATTAAGATGCATGTCATAGTGCGAAAAACCAAGTCCCTTATTACGTATGATGTCCTCCATGAATTGAGACTGGTCTTTAATGAAGTTCGGAGTATTAAATGACACTGTTGGGTTTCCTGGCAAAAAAAACAATACGAAACGCGATTCCTCCTGAAAAGCCCAGCGCATATTTTTATAGCCGCCCACTTTATCCTGTTTTATCGTCAGTTTCCATTCATTATTAGGCATATTAGTTATCTGAACAGAATTATAGGCATATGAAGTGACATCATCCACATATTTTATTTTTTTATAAAAATGACATTTGTCATAGTCCTCTGTTAGGAATGGGGGTAAATAATTCTTCTGTTGAAATCTTTCTTCTGTCGGAAAGAGGTACTTGATTGGAGCGCCCAAATTAGTTGTCACAAGCCCATTATGTACAAAAGACTTATCATCAGTATATGTCTTAAACAACCCTTCCTTCACAAAACTCACTCTAACGCCCCACCTATCCTTTGTGTACATTTTCCACATAGGGATACTTTCTTCCTTCTCTTCAGTCCAACATGAAACAAATGCATATAGTCCAATATTTACGCCATTTGAAACAAAATTACTCTCTTCTGGGTCATCAACCTGATCCAGTCGTGTGAAACGTAATGTTCTATTTTTCAAAATTAGCGCAAGTACGTCAATATTTGTATAATGATGAATTATAGTTGACATTTATGTAAACTGTCAATTTTGACGTTCTGGCTCAAAAACAACTTTTAGGGCAGCTTTCGTCATCTGAAACGTCTAAACCAAATTAAACTTTATTGTATAATAATACCAATAAAACGAGGCCCGCTCAGCTATGCCGCTTGTTCCGAGGATCTCAAGAAAGGTATCATTTCCCCCTTTCACAAACAAGACGTCAAAATTTATACTCTAAATTCCTTGGGTTGTCTTCCATTCCAGACAATTAGGCATTGAGCCAAAGCCTTCATAAACTCATTCAACTTCACCATATCCTTACCAAGACATGCTTTCTCAGAGCCACCCCAATTAGACTTTGCATGAACAATTCTATTTCTAGTAGCATAAATAATTTCACCCAAATCAGCCTTAATTTTGGACAAATCATCACTCGAACATTTTTCTAAATCTTCGATATTGAAAGAGCATCGTTTAGAAACGCCCTTTTGTACCGTTTCAGGCAATAATCCGAATAAAGGTTCTATATCTATACATTCTAATAGAATGGTTTTACACAGTTCTTTATCTTTTAGGGATATCTCATATTTTTTGGCTAATTCCAAAAGTGAATCCAGATAATGATAATCTCTACTTACTACAGATAGCGTATCTAATTTTTGATTCAATCGCTCATATGCCATCTTCTTAGACACGACTGGTGAGAAATGCTCTATTATCTTATACAAATGATGGAATTGAATATCAGGGTCATTGATACAAATGGCATTTGAATAATAAGTCATGGCTTCAGAATAAGGGATTAATGAATCAATATTAACCTGATGGTCTTCAGGCTTCTCTTCTCCTGTAATATCATCCCAATATTCATATGTCCCGACATCTATTGAGACATCGTATTTCGATGTATATAATAAAGAAAACGAGTAATCAATTCATCCTCTTCCTCAAATGTATATCTCTCTTCTGACTTGTATCGCAACTCTATAGCGAGATATTGTGAGCAAGGATATACGCCAAAATCTTCATTATATATCCCCTCTTTGGAAGAAATTAAGCCTATTAGTACGGGATCTTCTTTTATCTGCATTTCTAAAAGGTTATCCTGAAAAGAAATATCAGGGACCAAATAGTCATAATAGTAACTATCAACAGCCAGTATTGTTTGTCTAATATTTCCCGTTCGTACAGTAGAATCATCTATCTTTACAAGATTATCCAAATCATTTGTATATGTTAGAAAATCATCGACAGAAATTGGTTCTTCAATAATATCATCTGGATAAATAATGAAAATATCTTCATCACCAATTTTAACATCATCCTCTTTTCCGAGTGGCTCAATAATAAATTCGCTATAAAGACAATCTAACCTATTTTTGATAATCTTTATATTCCTCGAATTAACTTTCATAGCACAATCAAACTAAAGATACAAGTTCGCCGATATTATTGATTGTTTTCTTTGGCAAATATTCCTCTGGCAATGAGAAGTCCTGCGGATGGATATTCTGGCCGTTATCCAACAGACAGACCGTTATCCATCCCAAGCGATTGGGCACCAGAAAGTCCTTGGCAGGGTTATCACCGACATACAGATATTGGCAATCAGGATATGCTGCCATGATTTTCTCAAAAGAATAGGGAACTGTCTTTAAGTGCCCCACCTCATCAGAGATATAGACGTCTGCCCATTTAAAATACTCAGTTAAACCCAAGGCATTAATCTTATTTCTTTGAGTAAGGGACCTCCCATCCGAGACGATGCCCATTTTACAGGTCTTCCGTAATTGAATAATGACCTTCCTTGTCTCTTCATCCAAACATATCTGTGGGAAATGCTTTCTATAAATCTCCAGCAATTCGTTGGTAGAGAAATCCAATCGATAGGCAGAGATCAAATGCTCAAACACATTCTCTCCAGCCTTCCACCAAGTGATCATTTTATCATAGACGTCCTGGCAACCGTATTCCTTCTCTACAAAATCTGCAATTTCATGATATGCAGACTTGAGGAAATCCACCTCTTTATATAAAGTGTCATCCAAATCAAAGACGACGACTTTATGCTTTTGCATCATAGACGATGACATCGTTATCGTATCTGAGCATCAGGGTATTATCAAGCCAGGCATCAGAATAGTCCACACTCTCCCCTAAAAGATACTCACGAATCACATACTCAGCAAAATTGGCCTTGGCATAATAAGACAAGGGGAAGCCACCACCAAATCGAGGATTAATCTCAATGCCCTTGATGTCATTGTCTGTCTCACGGTAAAACAACTGAATACAAATGCAGCCTCTTACGCCTGGCAGACAATCCATCCTTTCCTTCAGGAACTGGAGGATATAATTTTTGCGAGTTATACCCTTATTAATCTCTCCTGCCCTGATTTCTATACGCTCCCGAGGCACAATACCCTTCACTTTACCATCTTTGCCATAGTACATATCAACGGTAAACTCCTTATACTCCTGCTTGTCGATATATTCCATAAAGATGAGTTTAGGATCCTCCAAAATATCTTTCGTCAGTTCTTCTTGTTTCCTAATGACATGCAGATTAGTACTTAAAGAGCCGTCATAAGGTTTGGCAAACATTGGGAATACCGGATGATATTTATCCAAGGCCCTAGGCACTGCAATGCCCAACTTAGCCAAATAATCTTCTGTATTACGCTTATCTCTGCAAACCTTAATAAAATCATAGTCAGAAACTGCCAATCCAACACCATTTTCATCAAAATGCTGTTTGTTTTGAGACAAAATCAACAGTTCTGTATCAATTGTTGGGATAATAACGCCAATATCCTTATCTTTACAAATCTGCAACAGTTCTTCAATATAGCAGTCTGCAGTACATCTTGATACTTTGACGCATCCATCAGACACGATTCCCGCAGGCGCCATTTCTGGCTTCATATCCGTCGTATAGACTTTAGCCTCAAGTCCCAACTCGTTTAGTGTCTTTTGGAATATCTGCACAAGAACCACCCGCTTCCCTGCAGACGTTATCAATATATTTTTCATCTTTTAATTATATCCATTGAAGGGATCCATGGTAGCCCATTCCCCTCCAACTTGATTGATATCCTCTTTAAAAACCACTTTCTTGATGGTGATGAAGATCACTTTCAGATCCGTCAAGAGCGACACATGATCCACATACCACACATCCAACTTGAACTTCTCTGTCCAGCTGATATTATTTCGTCCATGACACTGTGCCCAGCCACTAATTCCTGGCCTGACTTCGTGCCGTCGAGCCTGTTCTTTAGAATAAAGTGGCAGATACTGTACCAGCAACGGCCTTGGCCCAATCAAAGCCATGTCACCTTTCAGCACATTGATTAACTGAGGCAGTTCATCTATCGATGTTGAGCGCACAAACCTTCCAACTTTTGTCAAACGATCAGCGTCAGGTAACAGATTTCCTTCCGCATCCCGCTCATCCGTCATCGTCTTAAATTTAATGACCTTGAATATCTTTGCATTTTTTCCTGGCCGTTCCTGAAAAAAGAATGCTCCAGCTCCTTTATTGGCAAAATGAAGCCAAATTGTCACCACCAACAAGATGGGGCTGATGCAGATCAGCGCAATCAGTGATATCCAAAAATCAAAAAAACGCTTAAAAAAATGTTTGTACATACTAACAATCTTTTTATCGATTATTAGAAGGCTTGATAGATGCCACCGGTACCACCTGCAAAAAGAAGACATTTACCCTTATAGAAGTCGATATCTTCTGGCTCATTAATTGTCACTTTACTAAGGTCAATACTCCTTACCAGTTTTTTCTTTCTCAAGTCAATCACTTTGATAGCCCTGTCAAAATATTCACCCTCGCCATCCAATGGCGTAAAGCCTACAGTTAAATACATGTAGCGGCCTTTGATTGTCCCTCCCTGCAAACCATTAACGAAATTTACCGTAAACTCATCTACGATATCTTTGTCTGTCAATAATATCTTTGCATCACTCAATAGAGGTAAAGCAAACTTCTTTATCACATTTGAATTCTCTTTATTTGCCTCTCTTATAACAGCATACAGCATTTGTTCTTTATTGTCAACAATCCATTCTCGTACGAAAGGATTTCTCCCTTGGCTGTCCTTAAATTCGATCGTTTGAATGAGCCTTGACTTTCCACCGTCTATCAGTTCAACAAAGCACCTCCTTTTTCCATAGAATTCTGTAACATAAAGGGCTGGCGTCGGAATATCTCCAATATATTGTCTGCTAAAGCAAGCACTATTCACGTGAGTCTCTTTTGCGGCACATTCCAGCATAAAATTATGCTCAATCTTTCCAGTCTTTAGGTTTAGCACTCTACAAAGGCCACCATCATTAAATAGATATGCATCATCATCATAAATCGCCATTCCCTGAGCAGGACGACTCTTATACTGCCCTACCACAGGATACATCATCTGAGCAAGTGCAGGTGTGAGAACTAATTGAAATAAGAACAGTATGCACAAATTATGCCTCATGGGACTTGCAATACTCAATTCCTTTGTATTTCAAATAAGAATTATGGAAATCAGCAAACAGATAGTGATGATGGAACTGCCGCTCACTCTCTGGGGGCAACTGCATATAATCTTGGAAATAATAAGTCAAAAAGTCCTTAGCTTTAGTAGGCAATGGCATTTCCACTCCCTCAAAATCCGCCATTACAGGTTCCTTAAACCACTCATCGCAATAGTATCTACCCTGTGAAATATCTGGGAAATTAGAGACATATTTTGTTTTTTTCTGAGATGTAATTTTTCTATATAAATACTCACCAATTTTCTTCTTTTGGCGATTAGGCAAAAGATACAATAACAGATTTGAGAAAGTCGTGGAAATAAAACCTTTATTAGAAGGCGGAGCATTATAAATAAATAGCCTGCATAAAAAAGACTCTATAATAGTCATCTTCATTCTGACACTATTCTCACTACAATAGAACAGAGGATATATATCGATATAGACACCATGATTAATGTCTCTGTCACAATGATCTGCTTCTACAAGTGTTGTTAAAGAATCTCTTATCCTAGCTATTGGCAATCCAAACTCTGGCTCCTTATCATGTGTTTGCAAATATAGATGAGCAGGTAATTGATCTTGAACCTCAATCAGTTTCTCAATATCATCTATACGCATAAAAAGATCTATATCATCATCCCATGGAATAAATCCATGATGACGAATAGCCCCTAAGCAAGTTCCAAAAGCCAAATAAAAGCGAATATTATTCATATCGCAGACCTTCTGAAAATCAGTAAGGATTTTCAACTGACAGACCTGCATCTCCTTTAACATTGTATTATTGTCATTCATTTACCTTAAGTTTCATTGAATTATTACCTTTACAAAAGTCTTCTATAACTCCAACTATTGCCAAAGAAACATCTTCCTGAATATATGAAACACGTCTGCTTTGATGAATAGCTTTTAAAAAAGATACTATTTCATATCGAATACCCTCTCCTTCCAATTGATAGAAATAACGTTTGTTCTGCATCGGATCTTCTCGGCGAATTTCGAAATAGTCAGTTTTCCACCAAGGGGCTGGCACATAGACATAACCCGTCGTACCAGATATAACCAATTCACCCTCTGTCTTCACACCCTTGCCAACCTTGATAGATGCAACAGCCTTAGGATAGACAAATGTCACCTTCGTAAATGCATCATATTGCTGATTATCATCTTCGAATAGACTGATAATCTGCTTATTTGCATAATCAGTACCTAATATCTGAAATACAGGCAATGCATTAGGGCCCCACGAAAAGAAACTTCCTATCGAGTTTTGCGTCTTTTCCCTGAGGCTGCTACATGAAGCATCCACAGAGACCACATCCCCTATTCTACCGCTCTTCACCAACAAGAGCATCCGATAATAGGCTGTAGAATAGGCAGTACGAATGGCATCCATTATGACAAGGTGCTTTTGCTTTGCTAACTCAGTGACTGCATCTCCTGCAACATGCTGTCACTTGATTCCATTCTCATTATCCAGATATTAATTAAACCAAAAACGAAGTTTATATCCAGGTTTCCAGATAGTTTTAATAAAAATTTTAGACAACTTAAACATAAAGTTTATAAAAGAATCACTGTATGGGCAACCATCTTCCCATAGAACCATAATCACAGAATAATATGTTGCACCTTTTCCTGTTGCTGAATATTGAACAAGCCTATACCCTCCCCTTTTACATAATTTAATTACAACTTTGTTTTGTTCTGCTGTATTACACTGACGTATTCGCACTCCGGATTTATTTATATATAAATTCCTTAATTTTTCTAATCCAAAATACACGTCAGTACCACTGTATTCCGGAAGAATACCATCATAACATGTATATGCAACCGTTTTCCTTGTCCACCAATGTATCTTACTTTTCAAGAACTTCAAAGATGCAGTGCCAACCACTTTATTGCCGTCTAAAGCCACGAAACAATATCCGTCGCCAACTCCCTTTCGCAGATCCTCACCAGTAATCGTTTGAACCTGCATTTGAAAACCCTTTTTGTTGTTTTTCTCGTGAGCCTTTCTTTGGCATTCCTGAACTTCATCCCATGAAATCCAGTCAGGTTTTAACATAAATTTTATCTCGCCCATATTCTCCTACATTCTGATTAATTGATTACCATTACAAAAATCTTCTACCTCTATAACTATTGCAGACGAAACTTCTTCACTAATATAAGATATACGTCTACTCTGATGTATTGCCTTCAGAAAAGATACAATTTCATATCGAATACCTTCGCCATCCAATTGATAAAAATATCTTTTATTGTGCGTCGGATCCTCTCGGCGTATTTCGAAATAGTCAGTTTTCCACCAAGGGGCTGGCACATAAACATAACCATTCGTACCAGATATAACCAGTTCTCCCTCAGTCTTCACGCCCTTACCCACCTTGATAGATGCAACAGCCTTAGGGTATACAAATGCCACCTTCGTAAATGTATCATATTGCAGATTATCATCCTCGAATAAACTTATAATTTGTTTATTCACATAATCAGTCCCTAAAATCTGAAAAATTGGTAACAATGCATTAGGCCCCCAAGAGAAGAAACTGCCGATGGAGTTTTTTGTTTTCCCCCTGAGGCTGCTGCATGAGGCATCCACAGAGACGACATCCCCTATTCGGCCGCTCTTCACCAACAAGAGCATCCTATAATAGGCCGTAGAATAGGCTGTACGAATGGCATCCATTAAAACAAGATGCTTTTGCTTTGCCAACGCAGTGATCTCTTTCCATTCCTCAACACTTTTTGTCAGGGGTGACTCACACAGGACATGAACATTGTGATCAAGCGCATATCTGATTTGATCAAAATGCTCGTTTATATTTGAAATGATATAGACAGCATTAACCTGAACAATCAACGATTCGTAATCTTCAGTTACTACGGACAGTCGCCGCAGTCCTTCAGGCAACTGCTCTTTATTAGGATAGCAGATTCCTTCAACAGATATTCCATTTACAACGCGACATTCGGATACGAACTTATCCATCAAAGTCAGTTCATTCTCATCACCAACGATACCTATCTTTATGGGTTGGTCTTTTGATCTTAGTTCTGAACTGGAAACACCTGCCGTCCGCTCTAAATAAACGACCCTGCAGTACTCATTGAGGTAATCAAACTTACCTTCCCAATCAGAGCCGATGGCGAAAATATCAACACCATAGCGCAGAATATCGTCAATTTTCTGGCCTTCATATTCTTCGACAATCACCTCGTCGGCTATGCCAGTGGCCTTGACTGCCTCCATGCGCTCCATCAAAGACTGCTGAACATTGATTTTGCCTCGGGCCATATCAAAGCCATCAGCCGTTACGCCTACAATCAGATAATCGCCCAAGGCCTTGGCACGCTCCAACAGACGGATATGGCCATAATGGAGCAGGTCGTAGGTCCCATATGTAATAACCTTTTTCATCGGCTAGATAATACCCTTTCGTTGTAAGTCTTTGAAAGCAGCAATAAGCTTGTCATAATCTGCTTTTGTCAAGGCGCCAATATGACCAACCCTGAACACCGTATCTTTCATGCTACCTCCATTCGGACAAATCCACATACCATACTCATCCTTGATCTTCAGGAAGATATCGTATGCAGACGCTGTCGTCGGATGCAATGGAGTCACAGCATTTGACAGAGACTCTGAGATTATCTCGAAGGGCAAGTCTTTGATCCGCTCACGGAAATAGTTTGCCAACTCAGCCGTACGCGCAATCTCAGCCTCCACACCACCATTGACATCAATCTCTTTCAGTCGTACATGAATCTGACGCAAGATACCCACAGCAGGTGTCCAGGGAGTCTGGCCACGTTCCGCATTCTTCAGTGCAATTTGCAGGTCAAGGTACTGACACTTGCATTTTGTTGATGCCACCCGATCTAATGCACGAGGCGAAAGTACAAGGACAGATATGCCAGGAGGGCACGCCAAGGCTTTCTGCGATCCAGTAATCATAATGTCGGCTCCCAGCTTCTCCATGTCAAACGGATCGGTCAAGAATGTACTGACACTATCTACTATCAAGAACAGGTTATTCCGCTTGCAGAAGTCGCTGATCATATCAATATCATAGTGGACTCCCGTGGATGTCTCATGCTTGTTTACAAGAAAAGTGGTATAACCTTGTCCATCTAATCCTGCCAGATGTCCTGGCTTCAATGCTTTTCCCGGCTCCAACTTAATTTCTTTAAATGGTATTTCATGAAGTTGGAGAAGCTCAACAAACCGTTGTCCGAAACTACCGCCATTAACAACTATTGCCTTATCTTTCGGCGTCAGTGTATTCATGATAGCCGTTTCCATTCCGGCAGAACTTGAACCAGTAATAAACGCCACACGCGAATCCTCTGATGCCTTAGCGAATTTCTTCATCAAGGCCTCATTCTCAAACATCAGTTCAGAGAACTCTGCAGTTCTGAAATATGGCACCTGTTCTGCACCAATAGCCCTAACAGCTTTGCTAGACTGTACTGGGCCTACTGTAAAGTTTATCATTTCTATATCGTTAGTAATTGAGATATTACCATCGGTTTCGTCTTCAGTAGCATCGTTCCCCAACTGAGTCCAAGACCGAAAGATGATCCTAAAATAGTGGTTTCTTCTTTCCTTAATTTATCAGCTATTCTTGTTACCATTAAAGAAGGGATAGAGGCGCCACCTAGATTACCAAATTCCTCCAAATTATAAGGGCATTTTTCTTGGGGCAATTTTAATTTTTTGACCACACGATCCACTATCATCTTGTTTGCCTGATGAATCAAGAAGTAATCAATGTCTGTATTTCGGTCAATCTGATAGTCTTCCATAAACTGCTCCACAGACTTAGGCGGTCTGCTGATGGCAAATGAGAACACATTCATACCATTGATCATCGTATGATAAGGTGCTCGAACAATGCCATTACCAAAATCCTCATATTTAAAGCTCTCTGGTGTGGCAGGATGACGGAAACCACCATGAGGCGTCATCAAAGCGTCAGCGCCCTTACCAAAAGTATGGAAGTCTATGATGATATCATGGGCTGTCTCATCATATTCCAAGGCCATAGCTGTCCCACCATCGCCAAAAAGGGGCACCCGGCTTTTGTCTTTCATGGAACCCATACGAAGAGCAGTATCCCCGACAAGAAGTAACACACGTTTAATCTGCCCAGTAGTAAGCAGATTACCTGCGACAGTAATAGCGTACATACATCCACAACATCCCATAGGTATATCCACACAGAAGCAGTCTTCTGATAATCCCATGCGATCCTGTAGCAGGCAGGATGTAGGTGGTGTTCGATAGTCACCTGTCACAGATTCAAAGATCAGGGCATCGATGCTTTCCTTTTTCCAACCAAGTTCTTCTATCAGCTTCTCACCAGCAGCCTGACACATGTCCGAAGCGCACATCGTATCTGGTGCGATATGACGAGATTTGATGCCGACCGTATTATCAAATACCTCAGCTTCTTCCTGTGTAAACAAATCTATATCAGCCGTCTTCACCGTGTGTTCAGGCACTGCCATCGCAACACCGGCAATGTTAACGTTCTTTATCTCCCAACGAGCCATGTTTTACATTGAACATTGATTATTGAACATTGACCATTAGATAACCACCTCATATTTAGCGAGGAGTTCTTTGCCTTTAGCGTAGGAAGTCAAATCCATGATATCCTCAGGATCGAGCATAATATCAAAGGCATCTTCGAACTGAGCTACCAAGCTCAACTGGTGAACAGAATCCCATTCATCTACTGTTTCTTTACCATAATTGTCATTCAACTCTTCGGCTTTTGCACCGAACACCTGTACAAATGCATTGTTGTACTTTTCAATATTCTCCATTATATTTTTGTTTATTGTTTACAGTTTATAGTTTAAAGATGATTACTAAGTTGAGCATAAAGGGTTTTGCCGGCTTCGTTTTTAGGGATTTCGGGAATAATGCGGACTTCGAAGGATGAAGCAACCAGTTTCAGGCGATTGACGAGTTCGTCTTTTACTTGGGTTTTGTATGCTTCATCCGTCAGATAGACCAGCATCTTCTCGTCTGTTCCTACACAGGCACATTCAATGCCGGGGAACTTGCCTTTGACGATTCGTTCACATTCATCCAGACCGACACGCATACCAAAGAGCTTCAGGAAGCGTCCCATACGACCAACAATATAATAGCAACCATCCTCATCAAAATATGCCAAGTCGCCTGTACGTATAAAACCATGACGTTCGTCACCAAGCAACAGGTCCTCGCGCTGACGGGCATAGCCCATCGTTACATTCTTGCCACGATAGCACATCTCACCTTCTGTATTTGGGGTGGAAATGGGATTGCCATCCATATCGATCAATGATAGTTCTGCATTAGGCACAGCAATACCGATGCTACCTACTTTCTCTATCGCCCATTTGGGTGGCAGCCAAGCCATACGTGCCGTACATTCAGATTGACCGTAAGTGGCAATCCACTTCTTGTCGTTGTCACGGCAATATTCCGCAAACTTCAGGTTCAATTCCTTAGGCATCCGTCCCCCACCCTGTGTCAATAGAGTCAGGTCGGGTAATTCCATGCGGAAAAAGCGCATTAGATTCAGAATCTCAAAGCTATAGGGCACACCTGTGAAACTCGTCGCCCGCTCTTCCTTGATAAATTTCCAGAAATTGCGGTCGGTCATATTGAGATTCGTGATAAGCACAGTTGCTCCGACATAGAAATGGCTGAACACCATCGACAGTCCCATCGTATAATATAATGGTAGTACCATCAATGGTCTGTCTTTCTCGGTTAATTCAAAAAAAGTGGAAATATTCAAGGCTGCCGCCTCGATGTTATCATATTTGTGGCGCACCAACTTTGGACTACCCGTAGAGCCTGATGTCGGCAACAAATGAGATAGTTCATTATGTATTGGACAAGCCTCATGCCCTGTATTCATCAACGTATAGCCAAAACAAGTGGCAACCGTCTCATACGGGAACTTATCTGCCATGGCTTCCGGCACACAGACGAAAGGAGGCTGATAAAGATCAAACAAACTCTTATACAAGTTCTCGTCAAGATGCGCATTCAGAATCAGCGGAACATTACCCGCACAGATATTACTGATGGTCCAGACTATGCCTCCCACATTGTTCTCCACTAATAGGAAGAACAATGACCTTGTCGGCATCAGCTGTTCCGCCTTTTTTGCAAAGTCCCGCACCTCACCATACATCAGTTGCTGTCCCTGCGAGTCAATCGCCGCAACAGCCTCACTAGCCCACTTGTCTAAATTCAAAATCATCTTTTAACCATGAACCATTAACCATGAACCCATCAGATTGACGCGCAGCCGTTCACGCCAAGGATTTCACCAGAGATGTATGATGCTCTATCAGAAGCCAAGAATGCGCAGGCATTCGCCACATCTTCAGGAGTTCCAAGGCGTCCAAGTCCAATTCGTGAGATACGCTGGTCTATCTTTGCGCCGTCACTCTCATAGAGTTCAGCAAACCGCTCTGTCTTCACGATGCCCGGTGCTACCGCATTCACACGGATGCCTTGTGGGGCCAATTCCTTGGCTGCAGACTTGGTGAAAGATATGATAGCACCCTTGGTGGCAGAGTAGGCAGACTGTCCGGGAGAGCCAAGCACTGCTGTCACTGAAGCGATGTTAACGATAGAGCCACCTCCAGTCCGAGCCATCAGACGTGAACAGAGTTGAACCATTTCAATGACTGCAATCACGTTGATGCGAAACATTAGCTCCGTCTCCTGCCGCACAATCATGCCGATTTTCTTGTTGAACACGACTCCAGCATTGTTCACCAAAGCATCGATACGCTTTTCAGACTTGAAGATAGACATCAAATTATTCTTGACAGCAGGAGCATCCGATACGTCGAAATACATCGGGATTACGCGAGTGCTATTCCGTTCTGAACATTCTTTGGCCCAATCATCCATAGACCCATCACGAAGATCACAGGCATAGACAATGGCACCGTCAGTAGCGAACTGCTCTGCGATGCCCTTGCCAATACCCTGTGCTGCACCAGTGATGATGCAGACTTTTGATTCAAGTAATCTCATAATATTAAATGGTCAGGCCACCATCAATGACCAGAGAATGACCAGTTACCCAAGATGATGCATCTGACAGCAAATAAATTATACCCAAAGCAATATCTATTGTTTCTCCATATCGCTTCAAAGGATATTTCTCAATATCAAGTTTTTGTTGTTCATCAGAGATAGTACCATTTTCAATTAGTTTGGTATGAACCATCCCTGGGTTTACACTGTTAACTCTAATTTTCTTGGGAGCAAGCTCTACAGCACAGAATTTCATCAATGAATTAATAGCCGACATTCACATCGAATACTTTAGAGAAACTGTCTTTGGTACAGAACAACAATGGTCTTGTCATTCCTCCAATACCAGCACAAAGTACTAGGCCATCTAATACCGGTAAAGAAGCTACCATTTTTTCAACATCGTCAGAATTCGTTAATTCAGCAACAAGTTGGGTATGTCCTTCACCTTCTAATTGAGAAAAAGTTTCCTGTAAACGTTCTGTATTTCTACCAACAACAAACAATTTTGCACCCATTTTTGAACACTCAATTGCCGTTTTCTGACCAATACCAGAAGAGGCACCTGTGACAAGAATAGTTTTGCCTTCTAAAGAATAAGGATTATACGACATATTTCTGATCTGCTTCTTCATCAGCCATTTCTACTAGGCTAGAAATTACCATTTTGTCAGACTCAAATGCGACAGTACCCCATGAAAGTCCAACACCAAAACCACAACAGAGGAACTTAGTCGGAGTGTTTTCACACTTCTCCTTCAGTTCTGTCACAATAGTCAAAGGTATTGAGGCTGAAGATGTATTTCCAAAATGATACATACAAGAAGGCACCTTCTCTGGAGCAAGTTTCAACTTCTTGGCTATCATATTATTCATCTTCATATTGGCCTGATGGAACACGAAATAATCATAATCCTGATAGTCAAATCCAAAATGCTCACCCAACTTCTTCACAGATTTAGGAGCCGTAGTGATGCCGAAAGAAAATACATCCATACCCTGCATACGAGTCTGGAGCCTACATTTCATCAAACCGTCAACATCCTCCTTATCAAAAGAACCAGGTGTAATCTGCCCCCTACTACCACCATCAGGGGTTATAATGGCATTAAAACCACTTCCATCTGTTCCGAAATGGAACTTCAAGCCATCATAATTCTCATCAAATATCACAGCTGTTGCCGTTCCCGCACTACCAAACAGTGGATCTCGGGCTTCACCATCAATTTTCACTCTTGGTCTCGCATCACCTGCCAGCAAAAGGGCCTTTTTCGCACCTTTACCAATCAAGCCTGCTACCGCACTTAAGCCATACACCCAGCCTGAACAGCCCAATGAGACATCAAAAGCAAGGCATTCCTTGTTGAGTCCCAAACGATCTTGAAGGATACAAGCTGTCGCAGGAAGAATATAATCAGGCGTCTGAGATACAAATACCAACGCATCAATCTCATTTTTATCCCAACCGAGATCAGCAATCAGTTTTTCTGCAGCACCATAACTCAAATCAGAAGTCGTCAACTCTTTACTTGTTCTACGCTCCATAACCCCTGTCGTCTTAACATAGTCTTCAGGAGAATAATCATCGGACATCATAACACTGTCCTCTGGGTGCAGATTACTTGATACGTTCTTAGGAACGCCGGCTGCTATACCGGCGATCCTAACATTCTTAAACTCTAAGAAAGCCATGATTAAATCTTAGACTTTACAGTGTTAAACAAGTCCTCAACTGTATTGGCATTACGGATGTCATCGCCTTTCAGAGCTACCTCATATTCCTCATCTGCCATGGCAATGACGGAAAGAGCAATCAATGATGACCACTCATCCAACTCCTTGAACACGGTTTCTGCCTTAATCTCACTTGCGTCAGTGTCATCGAACTGAGCTGCAAAATTCTCAATAAAATCTTTTAATTCCATAATTTTAAAATTTAATTATTAATTTAGTCAAATAAAATTGGCATAAAATCTTCATAATATATTCTATTTTCCTTGGCAACTTTTGCATTGTGCATCATTTGTTCAGAAGTCAATAATGCAAAATCATCTATCGATTTCAAATCATCCTCTATCGAAAAAACAATATAACCTTTATTTTTGTAATATTGATAAAGAGGACTCTTTTTTCTTAAGAACACCTTAGCGCCATAACCCAACAAGGGTTCTATATTGCCAGTGGCTTCTTGCCGTAATTGTCCAAAGATAGCGATTCCTACTTTTGAAAGGGATTTGATATAATCATCCTCCTTTTCATATTCAAGTATTGGAACAAACTGGTTACCAAACCATTTTTTTCCATGTTTCAAAACAATTTTCCTAACATAGCTACTTCCATAAGCCAATGGAAATACTTTCTTATATTCATTTTCTCTATCAACTATCCGCAGCTTTTTCATTATGGTTAAATGATTAGCAGTTGTTGAAGCAGAATGGGAGATTCGTATTTCTTTTTTGTTCTTTTCAAAATCAATAGTTTCGTCACGAATCTTATCGTTTTTGAACAAAGCGCCATAATCAAAAAACTTATACTTAAGATGATTAGGATAGAATTTCTTCAAAAGAAGAAAATCCTCATAGAACCAGAAACAGAAGTAATCGCATAAAGGAAGGAATTCTTCCAAATTCTTATAATATAAATCCCAACCTAACAGTCTCTTAACAAGGCAATTATACCTTGTAGGTGTTCTCCATGTCAGCCATGAAAATGGGCTTTGGTTATCTATCAAAGGAAATTTACCCTGTTCTCCTAGAGCTCTGTACAACTCATAGCCCCAATAAATCCAATAAACCCGCATCTTTCTTTCAGCGTTTATACGTTTCAGAATTTCGAGATAAGGTCTAATTAACCCATGAAGAACAATAATATCATAATTCTCACGGTTGTTATTTTCTTCTATTCGATTCAAATAATCCAAATCTGAATCGCAATCCAACCTTATGTAGTTGTTTCTTTTTACAAAAACAATATCTTTACCTTTTTGATGAATTAAAAAGAAGACATTCTGGCCAGGATAAAATCTATCAAAAACATACATGCTATTATCTATAAAATTCCCGTCATAACATAAATGTAGAATACGATGTTTCATATTTGTTTCGATTGTTATCAATTCTTGTCACCTTTAATAAAAAAGCGACTAATATTTACCTGGAAGAGCACGATCTCCTCCATAAAATGAATACACACGTTCTCTCTTCTGATCTAACCTTTGATCAAATACAGATGAATATGGATGATATCTTACCCACGTTTTTTCAGTTGATCTACCTTTAAAAATCAAAAAGAAAAAAGGAAACATTATTGCCAATGCTTTTGTATATATAACATATTGTCCTATCCTTGGCTCTTGTTTCTTAAATAAATGAATCATAAACTCAGCTACAAACATAATATAATAGATGGCATAAAAACGATAATATCTATATGCTATTGGAAGCCCTATGCTAAAAATAGCAAAAAACATAAAGATTATGACAAGTGGTTCTAATTTGCTTAGACGGCTCTCTATTTTGCCTGTTTTAACAAGCATTAAAGAAAGTATTGAATATCCATATGGAAACAACAAAACAATAATACCTTTAATATTCTTTCCACTTTCCATATAAGACTCATCATCAACATAACTTTCAATCTTATTATCCAAAGTGTCACTTAACTCTATCATTTCAATATAATCAACAACAAATGACTGAATGACGAAACCACCAACTAACGCAGCGGCCAAGAAAGAAATACCGAAAATATTAAAACGCAAGAAAAAAAACAATGGCATTACCATAACTAAAATAGTAGAAGAATGGAACAAACAGCCTATCGCATAAAGCAGCATTGCTTTTATCCACTTTTTTTCGAGCATATAGTCGTTAGCAAATAGGCATATTACCAAACTCATACTTGCTCGCATTTCCTCCATATTTATAAGAGCATACTGCCAAATAAAATAAATGAAAATACTTGTAAAAATAGCATCTGTGTGCTTTTTTATATATTTAAAAAATAAGGTGTTTACAAATGTTGCATGCAAAAGCTGTACCACATAAAACTTACCACCAAGTGTTAAGACTACGGAATTCAGAAAAGTATACAGTGGATCTGCTCCCAATTCAAAATCATCCCATGTGAGTTCATGCAATTCAGGTGTTTCATAATAGAAACGTGTCAAATAACGAGTCGTATCTACTCCAAGTCTATATCTTAACCCTGCTATGAGAATGAAGATAACAAGCATTGCATAAAAGCACTCGTTTCGATATCTTGTTTTGCCATTGATATCATAGCGAAGTACGAACAACAATAGTATGACGATAACTATCTGATATATCATGTTGTGTAGTGTCGTTGTTTATCGTTTAACTATCTTCAGGTAGGGAATTACCAATCCCTTTATTTCCTGATACTCGGCAATTTTAGTTGTCTTGCAAATTGCAAAAAACACGGCAGAGCCAGTGATTAATTGCATAGGCAAAATCAACCAGAATGAAAGCGGAAGATATTTTAGGAAATATACTGAGAGGGCGATAATGGTGGCTATAGCGTAAGAACAGGCTATATCATTAAGCTGCATCCAGGAACTATAGCCTAAGAACTGTCCTGAATAATGTGAATTCAGAAAATAGCAAATTATTATGGCCAGAATATCGGTATATAGCATCGGTAAAATACCAATGAAGACACCAACCATCAACGGTCCTACAAGAATTACTTTCTTAATGATTTCCAATCGCAAAAACAAATCACTACGCCCTTGCACCATAAGCATATTAAGATTAATAGCATGTAACGGATAAGTCGAAGCACTGATACATATCAAAGGAAGATACACAGCAGCGTCATGCCATTTTGGACCAATTAGACAATAAAGTAATGGCTCTGAAATTGCACCCAGAAAAAACATGCTGATAGCAGTTATAAACACAGTTGTCTTAATAATTTTCCTATATGCGGCCATCATACGCTCTTTGTCATCTTGAATATTACTCAAAACAGGGTAAGTAACTCGTTGGATAACGGTTGTAAGATTACTGGAAAGTAGTTGTGAGAAGTGTTGGCTACGTGTAAATTGCCCTAATGTTGCAGGACTATAACACTTTCCGACCACTACTTGATAAAGTTCTTTCCAAACTGTATTAAGAAGTTCACTTAACATCATTTTCCAGCCAAATCCAAATAATTCATGGAAACTTAACCAAGAGAAACGTGATGATGGAATCCACCTATTGAAATACCAAAGCAAAGCTGTACGGACTGCTTGGCCCATCAGTTGCTGCCCAACTAATGCCCATACACCAAAATCGGTTAAGGCCATTGTAATACCGACGATACCGCACGTAACAGAAGATACTACCGTAATTTTAGTCTGCGACTTAAAATCAATACGTTTTGTCAGTCGAGTCTGCGGTACAAGAGCAAGTGCACCTACAATTAATCCCAGCGAAGATACACGTGTCAAAGAAACAAGTTCTTCTCGATCAAAAAAGTCAGCAATCCATGGTGAACAGAGGAAAATAACCGCATATAATAGAACACTTACAGCAAAATTGACAATAAAAACAGTATTATAATCATCGTCTGTTGCGTTCTTCTTTCTTATAAGGGCTGTTGTAAAACCTCCATTAATTAGACCAACACACACAGCCGTAAAGATTGCAACAATACCAATCAGTCCATAATCATCAGGAGACAACAAACGAGCTAGTACAATGCTAACAATGAAAGTCACCCCCATCTGAACCACATTGTCTATGCCGCTCCAAATAGTACCGTTAACAGTCTTGTTTTTTAAAGAATCTGACATCTAGAATGAGGGATCAATACCTACAACAACAAGGATAAACTTCTATGTAAAAAAAAATTAGAATCGCCCCAATTCTCTTTCTTTTTTCATATCTTGAAGCATCTCGAGATATGAATATTCTGGTTCATATCCAAGGTCATCCTTCGCCTCATCAATACACATTACATATTGAGGAGCGTTTCTCATTTCTGGGGAAAAAAGAATTTTAGATGTTTTTTTATCATCAAAGACTTCTATAATACCTTTTATCTGATCAAGCAAAAAGATACCATATCCATTTCCAACATTATAAAAACCATAATCTCTATCACCAATAATTGTCTTAGCACCACCCTTAATGATACAATGCCATGTTACTGTACTATATTTCCCCAATTTTAAAGATTCGCCTGAGTCTATGAAAGCATAATCCATAATTTGACAATGGTCATCTAATTCTGCTGTTGATGGATGTATCATCTTACATAAAGGGTATAGTTTCACACCTTCTCCACAGTATTTTACTTTATCACGAAGATTCTCACCCATAAATTGAAGGCCATCCAGTTTTATGTCTTCCATTATTTCACCAATTTAATTAACAACAATTCTTAGCCAGTTTCTCTGATGAGTTATCGAATACTCTAAATCCTCAACTGTATTGAACTTAAGGACTAATGTTCCTATGGCATTATTCGCACCCTCAAAAGAATCTACATGATCACCTCTATTAACCCAAAGATCCTCTTCAATTATTTCCGCAGGAAGGTCTTTGTCAATCTCTAAATGGCCAAACACGCCTTTCTTTTCTGCGTGGAGTATTATCTCAGCCCAATGGCCATTGTAAGGCTTCTGTTCAATGACTTCTTTGATTGGATCCCCAACTATGGCACGAGTAATGGCTGTTATCATATCAACCCCTGTAGCATAACGAAGCATCTCACAAAGCCGATTTCCTCCTCCACGAGGCGTCAGCTCCATAATGTAAGGTTTTCCATTCGTGCCAATACGGGTTTCAATATTATAAACAACAGTTTTCAATCCTAAGAGAGTTATCAAGCGCTGTATCTCTGAAGTGAGATAATCTTCTTGTTCTTTTGTAAAAGTAGAAGGCCAGGAATAGGCAGCAGGCGTATAGGGATTGGAAGCATTGATGTCAAAACGCTGCGCACAAAAACTACGGAACACGAGCTTTCCGTCAATCGACATACTATCGGTATCAGAAGAGCAGCCTTCTTTCTCAATAAATTCCTCCACAATAATATGACCGGATAAAGAATGTTTCATCGCATATTCAAGAGCTGGCTTTAAATCATCTACCCTGTCAACACGAGTCACACCTTTGCTTCCAGCTGCATCAGTAGGCTTGACAATGACAGGCCAAGGATACCAATAGCTTTCTGACATAGCAGCATCAAGACTATCAAAGCCTTTTGCTTGAGGAACATTGAAACCATTCTTGGCCAAGAATGCACGGAATTTGTCCTTATTCTGGAGTATTTCAACAGATTCAAAAGGGCCAAAAGAAGGCAAGCCCATCTTATTTTGGACATAAGAAGCAGCTACAACACCTGGATCACATGCAAAAGACATGATGCCATCAATCTTCAGACGTTGGGCTTCTTTCAAGACAGCCTCTTTGTCAATGATACTAACATTACAGTATTCATCGCTATACTTGTGAGCAATATTATCTGGCAGATAATCGGCTGTTATAACATAGTAACCCTGCTCATGAGCAGCCTTTATGACAGGGAGAAGGTAACGAAGACCTCCAAGAAGCATCAATTTCTTTTGTGCCATTATCTAACAATACAATTAAGGATTCTATCTATGTCATTATCCTCCAATGCATGGTGCATAGGTAGGCAAAGCACCTCATCAGCCATTTTATTACCTACAGGCAGATTTTCCTTATTGGATGAGGGCAGACCACGATATGTGGGGAAGTTGCTGATAAGTGGATAGAAATATCTTCGACACCATACGCCTTGATCTGTCATGGAAAAGAACAACTCATCGCGTGTCTTGCCAAACTTCTCAGCATCAATAAAGATGGGGAAATAACTGTAATTATGACGTACACCTGGCATATCATCCCAGAAAGAAATACCATTAATAGGTCTAAGGGCCTCACGATATCTATTTGCCACTTTGTGACGTGCATTGATAGCTGCATCCACTTGTCTCAAATTAAGAAGGCCATAAGCAGAACGCAGTTCATCCATCTTGCCATTGATACCGGGAGCAACAACTGTCACATCGTCAGTAATGCCAAAATTCTTGAGGTTGTCGATACGCTTCTTGGTCTTCTCGTCATGAACAACAAGCGCACCGCCTTCTACCGTATTGAAGACCTTGGTAGCATGAAAACTAAGCGTCGACATATCTCCTGCATTCATAATGCCTGCAAGACCTTTTTCATCGTAAGCCTTCAGGCCATATTGTTCGGCCGGCACTTCCACGCCAAAAGCATGGGCAGCATCATAGATAATCTTCAGGCCATATTTGTCGGCTATCTCCTGAATACGCTTGGTATCACAGGGCTTGCCGTAGACATGTACTGGCATAATGCAGGAAGTTGCAGGGGTTATCGCTGCCTCGATTTTGTCTGGATCAATATTGCCTGTTGCTGGATCAATATCAACAAAGACTGGCTTACAATGATTCCACCAGATAGAATGTGTAGTGGCCACAAAACTATAGGGAGTAGTAATAACCTCTCCCGTTATTCTCAATGCCTGCAAAGCCGTCATCAGAGGCAGTGTGCCATTGGTAAATAGGCAAACGTAAGGGACGTGGAGATACTCTGCAAGGGCCTGCTCCAACTGTTTGTGGAACTGTCCCATATTGGTTATCCACTTACTATCCCAAATCTGTTTTAGCATCTCATTGAACTCACCAAGGTCTGGGAGCAATGGAGACGTAACGGTTATAATGTTTTTATCCATAAAAAAATGAATTCTTTAAAATAGGGCAGGATTATCTGTTTTCAATTATGAGAGTTTTCAGGCAAGAGCCTGCCCCATACATAACGATTTTTTATATAGTGTCTCACGACATCCGAACTTATTCTATCACTATTTTGTCAACAAAATAGGAGAAATGAACCAGAAGGAGTTCCGTGAATCGGCCAAGCATAATCTTGTCATCCTCATTATTCCTCTCCTCCCAAGAGTCCCAGTAATGAAACCTCACCTGCAATTCATTTCTTCCTGGCACCTGCTTTAGTACTATACATCCCTTCTCTGCCCATTGGTCAGCAGTATGTACAAGCACTTTCTCACCGCTATCCGTTTCAGCAACCTGCCAAGTAACAATCCCCTTGCCATTAGCATCCACTTTATCCGATACTCTATCAAGTATCTCTGTCTTCAACCTCGCTGCGCTCGGTGTATGTATAATGTAGTTCATATCAATATCAAATTGTTTTTATAAATGCATTTGGAGAAACAACCAAGTCACAATGATGGCACAAACCTATGTTAATGATTGGTTGAATTTCATTCGCCACCTCGTTTATCGTATCACTGTAGCCGAAAGGCTTCAGCCAGGCCCTCATCTCATCATCGAATAAATTATTTCCAGACAACGTAAACATAATATGTGTCAGAATCGGCCATATCGTCATTTATACTATGGACTCCATCTTTTTTGTTCTGACATTTATCCAAATACTCAAATTCATCTATCAGATAGGCCTCCATCTTACTCGCCTCCTCTTTAAACGAAGTCTGGTATACTTCATCTATATTGTCATAAGTACTGCTATAATCTGGCTGATTTTTTCTTTCCTCAAGTTTTTCACCAGTTTTCCCTATTTTGAATTTCTAACATTGAGGAGCAACACAAACAACAATACTCTTTGCTATTGTCTTAGCATTATCGAACAGCCAATTATATTAAGTATCGTTTGCAATAAATAAGCGTTATTTATCTAATAGTGATCTTTATGAGGTGCCTGGCGGATTCGAACCGCCGTAGACAGTACTTGTCTTTTACAAATGCATTGGGTAAACCAATTAGGTCACGTTGATGGTATTTTGATATTCTATGGATGATTGATGTAGGATGTAAGATGTCAGACGGAAGAGTCGCTTGCTCCATTGCTATATAGCATTCTACTCGTCTCCGGTCTTCTGTTGTGCCTTAGCCATTGTTTGGAACACTGTTGACATTTCTATCTGTGCCTTTGCATTCCGATACATCTCATAATTTCCAAAAAGACAATTATCCCAGATTCCCATATCTATCTCACGTAACATCTGCTCAATTTTCTCAGGTTTGGCATTGCCCCTTTGGTCATAAAGGATATCCGTACATGCTTGTTCATGAAGAATCCTAACTGCAAAATATTCTCCCAACCCAAAGGATGCCACCCAACCATCTGGATATGTCACCTGCTTGGTTTCTTTATTGTAGATGCTCTTTGACAAAACCTCCTTCACATACTTCTTCCCCACTTCTCGTATAGCAGTAAACTGGAGATTTGAGGTAAAATATGTCTCGGCATCTAAGAAAAACAGATTGTCGCAATGCTTCTGCTGAATTTGTAGTATGATACCATCAATCTCATCAGAATCTACTATACGATTGGCGAAATGAATCCGATGGATATCAAACCGTTCATTAGCAGGAACATAAACTGGTACCCCTAACTTATGTAATAAAACAATAACACAACGTTTGTCAGTAATCGTCAGAGAAGTGTTGAAGTCATCCTCAGCATTACTATACACTTGCTTTGCATACTTTCTCAATATCGTCAAAGCCTTGACTGCGATGTCTCTGACTTCCGCCATTTTCTTCTCCTCCTTTTTCTCCTGATACTTACTTCCCAAATAAGCACCAACCCAACCACCAATAACAGCAGTCAGTATCGGAATAAGAATATATGCAATTATATTAAAAATCATCGATTCCATAGTCTATAATATGAATCTTCAAGCAAATGGTCGAAATTAGTCGTGCGAACTACATCAAACTGAAGTCGGCAGAATGCCTTATGAGTTTCTCCTGGTTTTACCAAGCCTGTGAGTAGCAAATCTTTCATCTTTTCAACCATCGCTGGTCGATAATAAGAATACTCGTAGGCAGAGATGGTCTCAAGAGAATTTGTAAAGCCAAATCCTGGCATTTCTTTTGCAAATGCCTCCCCAAGTTCAGTCCAATCAAGCATCTTCATCCCATCAGGAACGTTGGCATTCTTGGAAAAGCCAGAACCAATGAACGGAACACACCTATTTTAGACAATATTATCCAATAGGGGCTTCGGTATTTGAGGAATGTATTTGTAGACCATATTTAATCTAGAAACCAAGTAATCGTTTGTAGTGTAAGTTGTCAATTATGACATCCAGGCATAAAACAGCTAATCCTTCGGATCAACCTTATTCTCTGTTTCTTTATTATAATTTTGCAGATATCAAAGAGCAACAATCTCTATGCCTTTACATGTATCAGTAGGATAATCTGACGTATTAAATGTTAGAAGCTTTTTGCACCCATGCTTTACAGCTAACTGATACTGACAGCTATCCTCTAAGTCATGAAATGTGAGATCATCCATACCATTGAGTAAAGAACTATTATCATGTTCAGCCACAGTAAATAGGCTAAGAACCTTCCTCATAACATCACGCGTCTGAGCCACTGCTACGATATGATTCTGCTGGAATTCTTTACGAAAATACTTATCCACAACATAGAGCATGGTATAGAAACCACCCACTGACATCAATAGCGTGTCTTGGGCGGCTACCTCTTGAGCTATGGCCCGCTTTGCTTCGGTATAATGCTCACGCTGAAGTATATAATCCAGAATAACGTTCGTATCAACAAAAACCTTCATATTCCGTACTTTTCAAGATAAGCTTCCTCCTTAAGTTCTTCTATCGAAAACCGCGAAGGCCTTAATACTGTATCAAGCTGTAAGAACCCTTCAGGAGTATTGGGCAGTGTCTTCAGTTTTCTAAGTAACTCGTCACCATCCACTACGGATTTTTTCTTATTCGGTGCGGTATATTCCCTCATCATCTGCTCCATCTGCACCTGTACCCACATCAGCCGAGCCTTCTCATCAACAAAGTGAGAGCGCTCCTCATCTGCTGCATCATAAGGCAAAAAAGGCATAGAATTTAACTTAAGATATATTCTGAAGATTATCTCATTTATAAAGTTTACAAATTCTGAAACACCTTTTGCTTGGAATGAGGAAGAACTATCAACCCTAATCCAATTAGAATCTAAACTTTCCTTATTTATAATAGTAGATAAGGTTTGGCTATCTGTTCCTCTGTCAGGTAATGAAGAATAACCAGTTGAAGAATATCTACTATCAAATTCTTGACTTACATTCATAGGGCAAAATAATTATCTAATAAAATATTCTTTTCTTTTAATGCAATTTCGAAAAATGATACCACATCATCATTTTTGAAAGACAAATTATTTTTTTCAAGAGTATTGATATCAAAAGCAGCTAAAATACTATCGTTTATTTTATCTCCTTTATTATCTAATCGATACCCATCATATAGATTGTGATGAAGATTCAAAGTAACTTCTTTCTCATTAATAAATATATTCTTTTTCAAGAGAAAAGTCACATTAATTTCCTGCATTGGTAATCCTATCTGAGAAGTATTTACCAATAATGTCTTCCACCACTGATTACAATTAAACTCTTCATTTTCGTCTATTGCAAATAACGGCACATATGCAAAACGGGTATAACATCCAACCTCCGGAGTGATCTTTGTAAATACATCTATACAAAAATCAACGAAATCCTTTTCACTTGCAATTTGTTCATTCTGTCTTGTTTCCACTATGTCTATTCTATGTCCATTAAACATAATCGAACGATTATCTTTTACATATTGGAATGGAGCACCAAGAGTAATCCCTGATTGAATAATTGTGTTAGGAGATTGCGGCATTATCTCCATGACTTGACTGTCTGGAAGCAAATTGGCAAACCTTCTTTTATTTTCTTCGTTATATGTGATAACGACAGGAATAAAAGCTGTGCTACGATATTGTACTACAGATGGATTCATATATTTATATTTAATTGCTTTTTTTAAAGGCATACACCTCAACCTTCGACAAAGCCTTTGTTTATAAGGGTTTCAGACGGGGTATATGTTGTTTGAACATGTACCTGCATTGAAACATAGATGTATAAAGGGCTTATCGAGGATGAAGGTATATGGGTATATGTTAACGTCATAAATTTCTGTATTTGATACATAACTGACGTATTTCAGTGCATCCCTAGGCGCACCCGAGTGCGGCAGTAACGTTATTGCACAGGGTTATCATCTATGTTTTGAGAAATGGGGCAGGATTACCATATCAGAATGGGATATTATGAGAGTTGATTATTCCTGCCCCTTCATAACGACTTTTTATATAGTGTCTCACGACAGTAATATGATGGAAGAAGGAAGAGGGAAGAAGGAAGAGTTTTCGCTACCGCCCTGTAAAGAAGGAAGATGGAAGAAGGAAGAAGGAAGAGGGTGCTGCCGCCTACTTAATGAAGGAAGAAGGAAGAGGGAAGAGGGAAGAAGTTCCAACGCCCACAACAATCTCATTCATTCTAATCCTTTTCATCTTCTTTATTTACTGTTTCTTGATTTAATTTTTTGCACCTACGAATGATGGAAGATTGAAGAAGGAAGAAGGAAGAGTTTTCGCTACCGCCTACTTAATCTTACGTATTCTTTGTTTCTTTATCGTCATTAAGAGTTTTGCACCTAGAGACAAGTATTTTCACAAGTTCTTCAGCATCGGTATAGATGCTCTGATATTGTTGGTCATCCAAATAACCATTACGATGTAACAGGTCAATCCAATATAAAGATTCTCTAGCTTCTTTCAGAGCTATAAAGCTTTTGGATTTGAAGTCGGCTTTACTGATTGCATTGCAGGCTTCGGCGTTGTTTGCACCTATACTTGTACCTGCCCTTAATAGCTGATTGCAAAGATTGCTTACTGATTGCAAGTACACAGGTACTGCTTTCTCATAAACCCGTTTGCCCTTGACTATCTTATATGGTGGTTTCTTATTTGCAGCCTCTTTCAGCAAAAAATCATTTAGCTTAATGATTCTATCACCAAAGGCGAGGCATTTTTGCTGAATAGCATCGGAGATTTCACTCATGTTAAACCTTAATAATCTATACCATTGGAAAACACCGAGGGGTTTGGGGGCTCGCAGCCACCGAGCTAGTCGGCTGAGGGCTAGTCCCTCAGGGGGGAGGGGTGGGCGATATAATTATATGTTATTCAACTCATCGACGAACTTCTCGTCGGTCATGCCATCATCGCCCCAAACGCCATAATGCTTCTTGGCCGAGACGCGCTTACGAGTGGTTTTCTTTAGCGACTTTGTCAGCATTGCTATCAGATCAAGCTTAGCATCTGGGCTCAAATGCTTGATGATATTCCAGTAGCTGTCTACTGTACTTCGTGAATTTATCGTTGTTGTTATCATATTTTGATATATTATTACGTGAGGCGGAAGAAGTCGGAGATGACGTCGGTCATGGATTTGCGGTTGTTGATGAAGGCCTCGAGGACTTTGGTGGAGGGGCCGGAGGGAAGGATGTCGTAGTCTGCCACGGCGGCAGGGATACTTCCTGACCAGCTCCGGGAGCTTTATGTCGGCCCAGGCACCATTGGCAATCTGGGATTCAGAACCGGGCACGGCAGACACCGTCCAGTCTTCGGTGCCCCAAACAAGTGTTTTCAGGTTTTGACGGAAGCGTAAAGGGTAAAAAATGCTGGCACTCATCTCACTTTGAGGCTTCAGGGTCATAGTATCTCTTCCCGACGCATGGGTATAAATAATTACATACCAACACGTTAGTTAAAAATTAACATTCTTTTATAAACAGAAATCATGGAGACCTGGGGAACCGGTTCCATTATTCCGTTGCAAAAGTACCAAATAAATGCGAGATTACCAAATATTTAGTATAAAAATATAATATTTTTAAGAAAGAATCCCGCACGAGGCGGGATCCTTTAGAAGTTGACAGTGTTACCTTCGAGCCAGGAGGTTTCAAGCTGGAATGATGCCGTAGAAGCAGAAGGCGTGAAGACTGGCCCACGAAGCGTAGTCTTCCGGTTACGCTTCAAAGGAACATCAGAAATCAATTTCGTAATCAAAACGTTGTCTTCTGCATCAAGCGCCTCAAGGGTAATCGTCACGCTCTGTTCATCGGTGGAAAGATATACAAAATTCTTGACACCAATAGTCGCTCCAACAGCAGTTTTATTAATTGTGTTAACCAATGAATAACCGGTATTCCCAACCGCCAGACCTGTCGTCGGATTGAAACTTTTACTACCTGCCCCATAGGTGGTCCTGATTTTGTCAACACCCGCCGGACGAGCATCCGTCGAATAAACGACAAGCTGTGGGACAATACGATCCAAGGTCACTGAGAGGTCCAGTGCTGCACTGCTCGTGACGGATACGCTCTGCGTTTTACAGAATGTCTCACGTACCTTCTCAGAGGTATAGGCAGCCACAGTCGGACTGGTCAGCGCGAATTCATCACCATCAACGCTATCACGGGCAATGACAAGCATCGTATAACTACCGATAGGGAGGTCGCAACTGAAGGTTCCGAATGTCGTGTAATGGCTGTCGCCGGTCTTTAGTTGTGTATCCTCGAACATCTTCGTACCATCAGAGGCATAGAAGACCAAGGTCATGACTTGTACTTGTGAATAACTTGCCGGATTCACGGCCGCTCGGGTCTGAGCATTGGGAATGTCGTCTACAGACATCGCGAAGTCATTGACTTGCACACGGACCGGCACCGTCATGCCCCTACCCAGCTCTACTTGGTTTAAGACTTCCTCAGTGTTGCTACAACTACTGAAGGTTACGACTGCAAATGCTGTTGCGCCCAGCATCAGGGCAGCTTCTCTTAAATAAAATTTTTTCATAATTGGTCTTTCTTAGTAAGACATTCGTTAACTTTGTCATTTTGACGTGACAAAGATAGGAAGTCTTTTCGAAAAGACCAAACAATTTACAATTTTTAACTCAATCCGAGCAATGGTTTGAGGAGACGCTCTTTATAGAGGACATACGTAGTGGTGCCCACAAAGGCGAGGAAGAGGAAGACAAGAAGGTATTTCTTCTTACTGGGGCCCGCGGGTTTAAGGGGTACGGTAGCACTCTGGAGCGTCATGAAAGCAGGCGTTTCCTGTTGCACCTGCGCCTCGGAGCTCTGCACCTGAGTGGCGTAAGTCTGATAGGCATTGAACTGCAACTGCATCTCGTTCTCAAGGTCAGTCAAACGGGTACGAACGCTTTGGAGGATAACATCCTGGTTGGCATCGGCAAACTCGACATATCGCTGACGAGCCTTCTCATAACGAACTTTAGACTCGGCACAAAGTTTCTTGTTGTATTCGTAATCGATGCGGGCCTTATTGGTACGATAGTCTGTGATAAACTGCTGCAGACGCTCTTTCACCGAGTCGGCCACAGTGGCACAGATGAGAGGGTCCTGATCACGTACGTCGATAGTGATGACCAACGTCTTCTGGTCGACATCGCATACCACCTTTTTAGCAATGACCTTGGCAATAGCCGTCTGTTTTTTTGTCAGTTTAAAGGGATTAACTTTCTTTTTTGCGGCCGAGACCTCGGTTGTGTCCTCTGAGGCAAACAAATTTGTAATGGTCCCTACCGTACCACCAATCAAAGCACTCCACCAAGGACGTTTCTGATCGTTTAACAGATAGTCGTAATAGCTCTTGGGCGTCACACTATCCTTGGCACAGACCTGAACATCGAATAGACTAGTCTTGAAATCGACCGAATTCATCAAGTCCGGGTATAAGGTGGGCATCAGCGCCTCACTGTTACCTCCCGTCAAGTTATTACCCAACTTCATACCAAAAGAACGGGCAAGCGAAGTCAAAGAATTACTGGTACGCGTAGTAGACAACTCAGGCGCCAACAAGACCTCACATCTATAGACCTTTGGAAGCGAGAACACATAGACAAGGGCTAAGACAAACGTAACGCCCAATACCTTGTAATATAATTTACGATGCTTCCACAGACTGCTGAAAAGAGCCGTAAAATCGATGGCATTGCTTTCCTGCTGTGGATTATTCTTTATTACGTCATTCATCTTTTCAATTATTAATGGACCAGACTTAAAGCTTTGTCAAAGCAATGATCAAAGTTGCAAGGGAAGCCAGGGAAGAAGTGGCCGTTGCCACATTGCTCCAATTAAACGGCTCCCTCTTTGCTTTTGTAGGAACCACAATCTCACAACCTGGTTCAATCTTTGTGCCATGTCCAACCTGGGAGATTGTTCCGTTCATATAAATCACATAGGTTTTGGACTTCTTGGCGCGATTGCCAAATCCACCAGCCTGATTGACAAAATACTTGTAATCCTTGCCTTCCTCATAAGCCACAGTATTCGGGAACATGACATTACCAGAAACTCGGACTGTACTGTTGTATTCAGGTACAATCAGGCGATCGCCCTCACGAAGGGTGATATCAAAACTACCACCAGGATTGGCCAAAGCCTCCTCCAAATGAATACCAACAGGATATGTTGTTTCAAGCGACAGCTGATCGACATTGATCGTATCTTTTTCATCCTGCTGGGCACGTACCATACGCAGAATGGTCTGCATACGAGCCCGCTCATCCTCCGTCATCTGTCGCAACAGTCGGGCACCCTTGACGTAGGCATCGTCTGTGACACCACCAGCCGCAGCAATCAAGTCGCTCAAGCGCTGGTTTTTCTTTTCAAGCGTGAATTTGCCTTCGAAATTCACCTCGCCTTCAACCATCACACTACGGGGGGTATGGAAGCCAGGACTGCGACGCACATGCACCACATCGTAAGGCTCCAACAAGAATCCACGCTCACCATCAATCACCAAATCGTCTTTCAATGAGAAGGTGAAAGATTTGGCGATTTCCCTACTCTTATTCTTCGACTTCGGGTCTACAATACGACGAGACACATCGACACGGGCCGTAGACGCCTCATCTTTCAAGCCGCCAGCCTGAATGATCAGATCTTCTATTGTGGTATTGTCAGCATACTCATAATCGCCAGGCGATAATACTTCACCCGTAATGGTCAATATACGTTGATTACGCAAATCTGCCTGAGTCGGAATAAACAGCACATCCTCATTCTGCAATGGGATATCAGCTACCGTTCCATTCAGAATACCCTGCACATCGACAGGAATCACCTCCAAAGAACGATCAGCCTTCAGGCGATGCATGACCGCATGCGCTGTAAATGCATCTTCCGTCACCCCTTCAGCAGCCTCTATCAAGGTCTTGACACTGTTGATATTGCCACCCAACTGATACTGGGCCGGGCGGAAAACTGCACCCTTGATCTCGACCATGTTTTCGAAACGATTGAGCATGCCATCGACTGTTACAGCATCGCCATCAGCTACCATAAAACTGGTAAAGTCGAACTCATTGATATTGTAGACGGAATAACGCTCGCCATTCTGCCGGATGAGTCGGACAGCCTTGGTATAGGCATCGCCCGTAAAGCCACCGGCATATTTGATCAGGGTGGCGATACTCTCATTTTTACGCATCTCATAGAACATGGTGCGCTTGACATTGCCCGTGATACCCACCAAGCAATCGTACGGCCCGACCTGAATAACATCGTTGTCCTGAAGTCGGATGTTACCTGCCAAACGACCATTGAGGATATACTCGTAGATATCGACTATCGTTATTAATTTGCCTTGACGAAACACCTTGATATTACGCAAGGTACCCAAATCGCTGATACCACCTGCACTATAGAGAGCATGGAAAACGGTGGCATAACCGGAAAGTGTATAAGTACCAGGTGTCTGAACCTCACCCATCACATTGACCATGATGGAACGTGTCTGTCCCAAGGTCAACTTAATCTCACTGCTAGCATAACGGGAACCTAAACTGGAACGGATCTTCGATTGGGCAGCAGCGACAGTGAGACCACTGACTGAAATAGGACCATAGTTTGGCACTGTGATAAGTCCATCTGGAGAAACCGTCAATTGGAGAGTACGCTGAGAAGCGCCATAGATATCGACCACCACCTGATCGCCAGGGCCTAGGACATAGTTCTGAGGCGTGGCAATGTTCATGCTTGGCTCGAAGGTCAAACGGCGATTATTGAAGATGTCATGTCCAAAAACCTTCTTACCCGTGCCCTCATTCACATCGCTGGTAGCCTGAACATCATCTTTTACCGATTCCGCCTGGGCACTGGCATCAGCAGTAGCAGTTCCAGTCGCATCGACCTTGCCCGTGTTTAATTCCTGAGTCACCGTACCGTCATTATTTGCTCTCATGCGATCAGCAGGCACATTCACTGTTCCATCAGTTGAAACTGTGACACCACGATCCTTGAGTTGTTTGCCATATTGACGACGAAGACGACGAATCTGATCGACGTTTACGCCACGCTGAACCAAGGCTGTCATAATCTGAGACTGCGACTTGCCAGCCTTATGTTCTTGTTGAATGAATTTCAGAACTTGCTGGTCGCTCATCTGAGCACTGGCTATTGTGCAACACAATAGCATTAGGAAAAATACAACGTATTTCTTCATATCATTGATTTTTGCCTGCAAAAGTACTGTTTTTTTTTCATTCAAACAAACTTTTCCCACAAAAATCATATTTTTATATATAATTTATTCCTTACTTTCTTTGGCGCAAAGAAAGAAGCCTTTATTTTCACAACCACCCGCCCCTCCTTGCCTAAGGAGGGTACCTACCATCCCTCCAGACCTCCCTTCCTTCAAAGGAGGGAGGCTCAACCGCTCCTCCTGTCGCTCTCATTTTAGTAAGCTGGGACCATCAAAGGTCCCGCTTGGGTTTCCTAACTGCCGTGCTTAATAATGCAACGAACCTTGGTATAGATAGGGCCTTTGAGCCCCTTTTCAAGGGGCGGCGTAAGCGGGGATGTAGGCACTCTATCCCGACCCTTTGATGGGTCGAGGATGCCAAAATGAGAGCGACAGGAGGAGCGGTTGCATCCTCCCCATATAGGGGGAGGCCTTGGAGGGGGTGGATGTCTCTTGGTTCGTTCTCTGCGCCAGAGAATGAACAGCAACCACCTTTAGGGGCGTTCCCTAAGAATCGAATATTCCTCGAGAATATCTCGCTGCTTAGCCGACAACGGCGCCTGACGCCACGATCCTAAAAGCGATTCGAGCGCTTCTTTCAGCGCCGAATCCTTTGCGAGGATCGCCAGGTACATCTGGCACCGGACCTTCAACAGGCTGTTGTCCTTCAGGGCTGCAACAGCCTTTCGAAGCCGGGCTTCGGCTTCATCTACTTCGTCTTCGAGAATCACCGAAGCCATGTAGAGCGGCAACGCCAACTCGGCTTCCGTGGCCGCGGTATACCCCCGGAACGAGGCCATACGCCCCTGTGTGCGCTCCACCTCCGAGCGCAACAGATAATACTCGTTCTCATTCTGGTACTTATCAGAAAACTCAAACAGCAGCCGATGCGTCAACTCAAACAAAAGCCTCCTATCTTTGTCAAGATCTTTCGACTTTGATTCAACAGGCTTCCGCACCTCTTTCCTGTTTCTGGCAACAAGGGCTTTTCGGGGGCGCGCCTGGGGCCTTCCTTGCGACCCATCGACAGACTCAGGGTCCACACCCTGCATTAATTCGATCATCTCCGGCGACAACTCCACCGCCGCAATCAGCACCCCTGGAATCTGCACCACCAGGTGCCTGTTCCGCTTCCCTTTGATCCGCATGATAACGCCCTCACGCCCATCATAGAACCCGCCCCGGATCCGGATCTGGTCGCCCTCACGCAACGAGATCTCCTCCGGCCGGAAATAGGTGACCCGACGCTCCGTCATCTCCGTGACGGCCATGAAATTCTCCATGGCATGCAGGGAGACCGTGAGATAGTCCTTGTGATTGCTATAGGTCGAACGCTTGATAAAAACAGCTAGGTGGGCATGCTCAATGTAGTCATTCACCGCGTCCAACGTGCCCTTCACCAGGACAATCTGCGTCACGGCGGGCACCAACAGGCGCTGCTCACGGCCACGGACCTTCTTCACCTCGTACTTCAACGGCACAAAGGCATCAAGACCGTAACGACGGGCATCGTCACGAATCTTCAACTCATGACGGGGACTGGTACTACCAAGGGCGTACCAGAGTACCTCAGTATCTTTCACAGACGACATGCCTAGGGACAAGAGTATTCTACCACCGCACGGATAAGGGCATTGGGATTGCCCATGTCGAACATCCTACCCTTCAAACGCACACCCACCATACCACTGCGATGACGCACAGCCTCCAAGGCGGAGGTCAACTCAATCTCAGTGACATGATCGCCGTCAATCTCCTTCTGCATGATGTCTTCATGCAACTGGGCAAACACCTCGGGCGTGAGGATGTACTGACCGAAGACACTGTAATATTCTTTCGCACCGTCTTTATTGCGCACACCCAGAAACTCCTCGGCATAACTGGCCTTGGGCTTCTCCTTCATCACATTGACATTCAGAATGGTATGGTCCTTGTCTTCCCACACACCGGAGAGAATGCCGTAATGACTCACATCGGCCAAAGGAACGGTATGAATAGACACCATCAGACAGTTGTAACGCTCGTACTCCTCAACCATCTGCAGGGCACAGGGCTTGTTGCTGTCACTGCGATAAAGGGTGTCGCCCAAAAGCAACAACACAGGTTCGTTACCGGCAAACTGGGCGGCCTGGTACACGGCATGACCGAAACCGCGCTTCTCACGCTGGTAGACATAATGCAGGTGCTTTCCGATATTCAGAATGCGGGTCTCCAACTCCTTCGCCTCGGTATTCAACTTGCTCAGGTGCTCGTCGGAAAGGGGACGCTCGAAATAGTCGGCATACTGCTGACGCTCTTCCTCGGAACCGAGCACCAGACAGATCTCCTCAATACCGCTCTGGATGAGTTCCTCGAGCAGGATGAGTATCACCGGACGAACCATACCATCGGAACAGGGTATGGGAAAGAAGTCTTTCTTCAAAGCGCGGGTAGCGGGGTATAAACGGGTACCGAAACCGGCCACAGGGATAATGGCCTTGCGAACGGTATGCACGGGCTTCAACGTCAGGGAATAGGCTTTCAGACCCTGGGCGTTCAGGTAGTCGACCAACTGCTGCTGGGCGGCCTCACTGCGCGCCAGGAACTGCACCGAACCGTCACCATGGGAACCGACACCCTTACCTCCCCAGACCAAGGGCTGGATCTGAGGGTCATGGAGCACGGCATGGAGCTTGGGGGCATAGAGGGCTTCGGACATCGGGGCTACCTGGGCATCGAAAAGGGCCTCGGCCTCGGTCATCAACCGACCCAGTCCTTCGGCATCACCGGAGGCCATGCACTGGATGGCCTTGTCGACCAAAGCGAGGTTCTGCTCACCCAACGCGTCGTGCTCGGCCTGCTCCTTCGCATTCGAAGGGAAGGGATAGGCCTTGTTCAGGTCGGAGAGAATGCGTATCGTGTCTTTCTCGGCACAGAGGTCGGCAAATACCCAGTAGAGGTGCTTCTTCACATTCAAAGAACGAACTTCAATCTCGTCGCCATCGAAGGTCATCAGGTTGGGCTTCACACCAAAGGCACAGGCCTGGTCCAGACGACCGCAACGGCTCGACGTGCGCAACTCACCCAGATAGGCGATGTTCATCTCACCCAACGTGTTCAGATTCAGATGATATAATAGATTGAACGCGCGCGCTACAAGAACACAAATGGCGGCACTGCTCGACAGACCGCTCTTCATCGGAAGGGTCATACCGGTGATCTTGATGCGGACACCACCGACCTTGTACCACTCGAGCATGTAGGAGGCCACACCGGCACAATAGCAGAAGAAAGAACCGCTCTTGGCAATGCGCTTCAACTCGAGCTCGTCCATACGACAGGAGAAATCCTGCCAGACGCCCTCAATCTCAGGGGCGGTACTGTACAACTCGAAGATACTGGATTTCTCTACCTCGGCATAGATGCCTTGCTCGATACCGGTCACAATGGCGGCACCGGGGGCTATGTCGGCATTCATCGTACGATAATGACCGGCCCAGTCGGTGTGCTCACCGAATAGACAAAGACGGCCGGGAACAAAAAGTTTCATCATATTTACCTGTTTTATGATGCAAAAGTACGAAAAAAATAACAAATTGCTCAGATTTTAAGGATTTTTTTTGGTCGTTTCCAGAAAAATATATACTTTTGCCAACGAATTATTAACGCATTAAACGTATATTGCCTATCGAAACAGCATTACTCAATACTAATTAAAGAATCGTATGAGTACATGGAAAGAAATGTCCGACGAACAGTTGGCATTGCTTTATGCAGATGGTAATAACAAAGCTTTCGACATTTTATTGAGTCGTGTGCAGGACAAGTTGTTCGCCTACATCTTCTGTATGGTGAAAAACGAGGAAATGGCTAATGACCTGTTTCAGGAGACCTTCATCAAGGCCATCATGAAACTCAGGGACGGGAAGTACAAGGACAACGGCAAGTTCCTCTTCTGGATGACTCGCATCGCACATAACGTGATCATCGACTACTTCCGCGATATGAAGAACTCGCATATCGTGGATGCACCTAAGGAGAATGACCTGGGTAACCTGCGGGGGGATGCCATCCTGGAAACGGACCGCGAGAAGGCACTGGTCAACGAACAGGTGCTGAAGGATGTCAAGGGACTGATGAATGCTCTGCCGGAGGTGCAGCGGGAGGTCGTCTACATGCGCTACTATCAGGAAATGTCGTTCAAGGAAATCGCACAGGCCACCGGCGTCTCAATCAACACCTCGCTCGGCCGCATGCGCTATGCCCTCATCAACCTACGTCGCCTCTCCCGCGATCACGCCATCGAACTCCAACTTGCATAGTCAAACACTCGGGGACGGTTCTTTTTTGTTTGACACCGCTATGCGGGATTACTGTCAAACAAAAAAGAACCGTCCCCGAGTGTTTGACGACTACCATTAAGGAAATCAGAGGCGGACATACGCTTCTTGCCGGCGAGCTGCAACTCCACAAGCTGAAGCAGTTCACCATTGAGACATGCGACATAAAGGGACTTGCCCTCGATAAGAAGACGACCAGGCGGAAGAGCGGACACACGACCGGTCTTCGCAGACTTGAAGATCTTCAGAACCGACTCCTTACCATCTGACGTAACCAAGGTCGTCCAAGCGCCCGGTATAGGACAGAGGCCTCGAATAAAGTCGTAGACTTGCTTGGCAGACTGATGCCAGTTGATCTCGCAGGTCTCCTTGAAAAGTTTCGGGGCTGACTTCAGCGTCCCCTGGAAATCTGCTTGGGATATAGACACCGGATGACCATCAGATGCAATGATAGCCTCGATGGTCTCGAGACAAATCTCCGCACCCAGGTGCATCAGACCGTCATAGACGTATTCAACATCGGCCTCATCAGGGATATCAAAGGGCTTCTGCAGGATAATCCGACCTGTATCAATGTCATGATCAAGAAAGAAGGTCGTCACACCGGTCTGGGTCTCTCCATGAATGATGGCCCAGTTGATAGGGGCGGCACCACGATACTGAGGCAACAGGGCCGCATGGACATTAAAGGTGCCATACGTGGGCATGGCCCAGACCACCTCCGGCAACATCCGAAAAGCCACAACCACCTGAAGGTTAGCCTGATACGAACGCAACTGCTCGACAAACACCGGGTCTTTCATCTTCTCCGGCTGCAATACGGGAATACCCTGCGACAAGGCGTACTGCTTCACGGCGGAAGGCTGTAACACACTGCCATGACGGCCTACGGGCTTGTCGGGCTGCGTCACAACAGCCACCACAGGATACTGATGCGACACCAAAGCCTGCAAGGTCTCCACAGCAAACTCCGGGGTGCCCATAAATATAATTCTCAGATCTTCTTTCTTCATTGACTGGTCTTTACAGGTCTTTTAGACTTTTGATGGTGGCAAGGGGATCCTTGGCCTTGAAGACATAACTGCCACTGACCAACACATCCACACCGGCGGCTACCAGACGGGGAGCGGTCTCTGCCTGCACACCGCCATCTACCTCAATGAGGGTACTCAGGCCCTTGGCATCGATCATCTGCTTCAGACGTTTCACCTTGGCAATGGTGTTCTCGATGAATTTCTGACCACCGAAACCGGGGTTGACACTCATCAACAGCACCATCTCCACATCACCGAGGATGTCCTCCAAGACAGAGACGGGCGTAGAGGGATTCAGCGTCACACCGGCCTTCATACCTGCTGCGTGGATCTCCTGAATGGTACGGTGCAGATGCACACTGGCCTCGTAATGCACATTCATCATCATCGCACCGACCTTCGCGGTCTGGGCAATATATCGCTCGGGGGCGTTGATCATATAATGTACGTCAAGGGGCTTCTGACAGACTTGGGCAACGGCCTCAATCACTGGGAAACCAAAAGAGATATTGGGAACAAACGAACCGTCCATGATGTCCAAGTGAAGCCAGTCGGCCTCACTCTGGTTGATCATAGCAATGTCACGGTCGAGATGCAGAAAATCAGCTGCAAGCAAAGAGGGGGAAACAAGTGACATTATTTATAAATGCTAAACGAATAAATGATTAAATGACTGGTGAACAAATCACTAATTCAGACTTATACTGGGAGTCTGGTTACTAGCTGGGCGGTAGCTGTAGGCCACCTGGCGAATAATTTCTAAGGACAAAGCACTGGGCTTGAATTCTTCGGGAGTAAAATGCTTCATAGGCAAACGCTTTTTTATGATTACACTTATTAAACGCAGAAAACTTTTTTTTATTATGCCATAACAGAAAAAAAATAAAAGAACCGTCCCCGGATGTTTGATTAATCCATGGAGATGTCTGCAACCATCTTACGATACATCGTATAGACACGCTGACGGGAGATATAACCCAGGAGTCTGGTATCGGGATCGACCACCGGCAACCAGTCGGCACGGGTGCGGTCAAACGTCTGCATCACCTCAGCCATGGGCGTGGACTCGGATAGCGTCGCCTTGGGCTCAACCATCAGTTGACTGGAGGTAAAATGATGGTAGAGCTCCGTACGGAACATCACATTACGGATCTTCATGATCTCCACCTCGCCCAAAAGCACTCCGGAAGGGTCCAGCACCGGGAGCACAGACGAGTTGCTACGACTGATACGATGGACAATCTGACCCAGTTCGGTATCGGGCGACACACTCTGATAATCGCGCTCGATGACAGAGTCCAGATTCATCAACGTCAACACGGCATGGTCGGTATGATGCGTAATGAGCTTACCTTCCTTGGCCAGACGAGCACCATAGATGCTATGCGGCTCGAAGATAATAATAGTAAGGTACGCGCACACGGACACAATCATCAACGGCACAAGAAGACTATAACCGCCCGTGAGTTCGGCAATGAGAAACATACCGGTCAACGGGGCATGCATCACACCCGACATAACACCGGCCATGCCCATCAAAGCGAAGTTCTTCTCGGGGATATACACACCTATCTGGTTGATGTTCCACAGACGAGAGAACAGGAAACCCGTGAAACAGCCCACAAACAGACTCGGCGCGAAGGTACCACCACAACCGCCACCGCCATTCGTGGCAGAACTGGCAATGACCTTCGTCAACAAAACCAAAGCGATATAGCCCAGGACCAGACTACCCTGACCCGAGAACAAGGAGTTGTTGAGGATCTGGTTCCAGTCGGCCTCGGAACGGCCATTGAGCAACAGGTTGATGCTGCTATAACCCTCGCCATAAAGGGCCGGGAACAGGAAGATGAGCAGACTCAGAACAGAACCGCCAATGGCCAGACGGATATACGGATGGTCCTTGTAACGGGCGAAGATCCCCTCGCAGAAGCCCATCATACGGATGAAATAGAGAGAGATGAGTCCACAGGAGATGCCCAAGAGCACACAGGCGGGGATGCGCTGAACAGACCACTCACTGTCGAGATGGAAGGTGAACAGCGCCGCATCACCACTGAAGATATAGGTGAAACACGTCGCCGTGACACACGACACCAGTATGGGCAGAAGCGACGACATGGTCATATCGATCATCAGCACCTCAAGGGTGAACACCAGGCCTGCTATCGGGGCCTTGAAAATACCGGCAATGGCACCGGCCGCACCACAACCGACAAGGGTCATCAGCGTCTTACGGTCGAGATGGAAGATCTTACCGAGATTAGAACCAATGGCGGAGCCGGTCAACACAATCGGCGCCTCGGCTCCCACGGAGCCACCAAAGCCGATGGTAATGGCAGAGGCAATGACCGACGACCAGGTATTATGCGAACGGATGCGCGACTTGTTGGAGGAGATGGCATAGAGGATGCGCGTGATGCCATGGGAGATATTGTCCTTGACAATGTAACGCACAAAGAGGGAGGTGAGATAGATACCCACAACGGGATAGACCAGGTAGAGCCAGTTGGCCCGCGACTTCTCGAAAGAACTGGTCAGGAGCATCACAATCTGGTTGATAATCCAGTGCAAGGAGAAGGCTGCCACAGCGGCAAAGAAACCCACTAAGAGCGCCAGGACCAGAACGAACATCCGGTCGCTGACATGCGCCACCCGCCACTCATGCAGGCGCTGGAGCCATTGCCTTCTCTCCTTACTCCTCATCTCCTTCTCTCCTTACTCCTCATCTCCTTCTCTCCTTACTCCTTCTCTCCTCATCTCCTTATAATCTTCACTTCGCCGTTTTCTTTCAGTTTGATGATACTGGAGGGCGTATGGGGCTTATGCTCCTGACGACGCGACCAACAGACATAGTCGACGGCCTCCAGGATACGCGGATCAATGTCACAGTAGTTCTGCGCTGCGGGCTCGCCACTGATATTCGCAGAGGTGGAGACGATCGCCTTCTGAAAACGGTAACAGAGTTCTTTCGAGAAGGGCTCGTTGGTAATCCGTATCCCAATACTGCCATCCTCCGCAATGAGGTTCTCTGCCAGGTTTATCGCCCCATCCAGCACCAACGTCGTCGGGCGTGTCACATTGGGGTCAGGATACTTTGTGACATTTCTATCGGATGTCACAAAGTATCCTGACCCCAATGTGACACTGTCGAGGAGCTGCCAGGCAACATCGGGGACATGACGGAAATAACGCTGGAGACGGGCATCACTGTCGACCAGACAGATGAGGGCCTTGGAGTCGTCACGCTGTTTGATGGCATAGACACGCTTCACCGCCTCTACATTCGTGGCATCACAACCAATGCCCCAGACCGTATCCGTCGGGTAAAGGATCACCCCGCCCCGCCGCATCGTCTCGACTGCATTTCTGATATCTTCTTCTCGTGTCATCTAAAACTCACTGGTAAAATGGAACTTAATGTGTTTAAAATCCTCCTGCGCCATGGAGAGAACATAACCAGAGTCTGCAAGGAAGACATCACGGCCCTCCTTATCCTTCGCCATGTACTGGTACTTGCGCTTCTTGAAGTTCTCGAGCTCCGCATCATCGTCACTCTCAATCCAACAGGCCTTATAGAGATGAACCGGTTCCCAACGGCACTTCGCATTGTACTCGTTCTCCAAGCGATACTGGATGACCTCAAACTGCAGCTGACCCACGGTCCCGATAATCTTACGGTTGTTGAACTGGTTGACAAAAAGCTGCGCCACACCCTCGTCCATCAACTGGTCGATACCCTTCTGCAACTGTTTCGAACGCATGGGATCGTCATTCTCGATATATTTGAAAAGCTCGGGCGAGAAGGAAGGCAAACCCCGGAAATGGAGTTGTTCACCCTCTGTCAACGTGTCGCCAATCTTAAAGACACCTCCCGTATCCGGCAAACCGACGATATCACCCGGCCAGGCCTCATCGATGGTGGACTTACGCTGCGCCATGAACTGCGTGGGCGAGGTGAAACGCATCGTCTTACCCTGACGCACATGCAGATAAGGCTGGTTGCGCTGGAACTTTCCACTGCACACCTTGCAGAACGCAATACACGAACGATGGTTCGGGTCGATATTCGCGGTGATCTTGAAGATAAAACCCGTGAACTTCTTCTCCTCGGGTTCCACCTCACGCTCCTCAGCCTTCGTCGGACGGGGACTGGGGGCTATCTCCACGAAACAGTTCAACAGCTCCTGCACACCGAAATTATTCAGGGCCGAGCCAAAGAACACCGGCGCCACCTCGGCAGAACGGTAGGTATCCACCTCAAACTCGGGATAGACACCATCGACCAGTTCAAGGTCCTCACGCAACTTTGCCGCATTGTCCTCTCCCACCCTGTTGTCAAGGGCGGAACTGTTGATATCAATCTCCACCTTATCCGTCACACGCTGTTTATCAGGCGTAAAGAGGTCGAGCTTCTGTTCATAGATGTTATACACACCCTTGAACTTCGCCCCCTGGTTGATAGGCCAGGACAACGGACGGACCTTGATCTCGAGTTCCTGTTCCAGTTCATCGAGCAGGTCAAAGGGGTCGCGACCTTCACGGTCCATCTTATTGATAAAGATGATCACAGGCGTCTTACGCATACGACAGACCGTCATCAGCTTACGCGTCTGCGTCTCCACACCCTTGGCCCCATCGACCACGATGATGGCAGAGTCAACGGCTGTCAGCGTTCGGAAGGTATCCTCGGCAAAGTCCTGGTGACCCGGGGTATCAAGGATATTGACCTTATACTCGATATCCTTGCCCATTCCCGAGCTTTGCTCGCCTACCCGTAGCCTTTCAGGCGTATAGTCAAACTCCATTACCGATGTTGACACGGAGATACCACGTTGTTTCTCGATGTCCATCCAGTCGGAGGTGGCGGTCTTCTTTATCTTGTTATTCTTCACGGCACCAGCCACCTGGATCTGTCCTCCAAAGAGGAGGAATTTCTCCGTCAGCGTGGTCTTACCCGCATCAGGATGCGATATAATCGCAAATGTTCTTCTTCTACTTATCTCTTCTATCATAATTTCGCAATACACGCCGCGAGGCTTTCCTCCCAATAGGGCACCTCGAGGTGATAAGTCTGTTTGATCTTTGTCTTGTCAAGGACGGAATAATGGGGACGGTTGGCAGGGGTGGGATACTCAGCGGTATGCAAGGGCCGCACATGACAGGTGGTGATGCCTGCTATGCGATGGATGGCCTTGGTAAAGTCGTACCAGGAGATAACCCCCTCGTTGGAGAAATGATAGATACCCGGTACTATACCCTGGTTGATGGCTGCAAAAATGGCCACTGCCAGGTCACGGGCATAGGTCGGCGTACCTATCTGATCGAAGATGACACCCAGTTCGGGTTTCTCCTTACCCAGACGGATCATCGTCTTGACGAAGTTATTGCCAAAGGTGGAATAGAGCCACGCCGTACGGATAATCATCGCCTGTGCACAGAACTTCTGCACATTCAGTTCACCCACCAGCTTCGTCTTGCCATAGACACTGTTCGGACAGGTGTCGGCATCCTCGGTATAAGGCGTATGCTGGGTACCATCAAACACATAGTCGGTGGAGATCTGGATCATCCAACCGCCCCGTTTGCCAATGGCAGCAGCCAGATAGGCCGGCGCCTCGGCATTCAGAAGCGTACAGAGGTCCTCGTTGTCCTCAGCCTTATCGACAGCCGTATAAGCCGCGCAGTTGACAATGCCGTCAATCTGGTTCTCATTGACAAAGGTCTCAATGGCCTGCTGGTCGGTGATGTCCAACTCTGCCACATCCGTATTAAAATAGGTATGCTGGGGATTCTCCTTCTCCAGCAACTGCATCTCGTTTCCCAATTGGCCATTACAGCCGGTGATCAAAATCTTCATTATTCAAACTTTAAACCTTCTTCCTTGTCTTTCTTGTAATAGTCGGAGAGCATCCCGATGAAAGTGGTGATCTCCTTCACCGCATGCTGGGTGTCGGGAGAGATGTCCTTATGCTGCAGGCGCAGGAGCATCACTCCATAGAGCGAATTGAAACAGGTCTCTATCTCGTTCTCGTCCTTATCGGCACCCCGGTTCCGGAGTTCCACGATGTAAGGGAGCACCTTATAGTATTCCGCACTGTAGAAAGGGAACTTACTGGACTGAAGGAGCTGGTTGTGCAGTTCGATGAGCATCTGCATCGTCACCTTGTTGATCTGGAGATGACCTTTCTCGCGACAGCCCTCCTGGTTCATCATCCGGATGAGATTCCCGAACCAGTCGAGCTCCTCCTCCTTCTGTTCGTCGGTATAGTCAAAACGCGCCACCCACTCATCGCGAATGCGACGCAGCGAGCAGTCGAACGCCCTGATGGTATCCTCGACCTGCCACATATAAAGCAGGTACTCGGCGATATTTGATTTTCTTAAATCCTGAGAAACAAACACAATTGACTAAATAATAAACTATTTATAATAAACGAATACCTATTGACTAGAATCTTAACAAGTTGGTCGTGGTGCCAAGGAGCATGATGACAGAACCGACGATCACAGCTCCGCCAATGACCTGGTTGATGAGTCGGATACCATTGGTATCGAACTTCGTCCGGATCTTATCGACCAGCCAGGTGAGTCCCCACCACCAGAGCAACGCGCCGCCCACGATACTGGCAAAGCCCACGAGCATCTCGAAAGGATGGTTGGGCAGCACAAAGGCAAACTGGGCAAAGGTGGCCAGGAACAGGAAGATTATCAGCGGGTTGGAGAAGGTGACCAGGAAGGCCGTCCAACTGTTATACCAGAGCGTACCCTTCTGTTGTCCCGATTGGTGCATCTTCTTCGTCGGGTCTGTACGATAGGTATACAGACCAAAGCAGAGCAGCATGATACTACCCGCTATCTGGAGATAGAACCTGTTCTGATCATTGTTGATGAGATCCATGACAAACGACATACCGAAACCGGCAAAGCCCGCATAGATAATATCACTGGCTGCCGCACCGATACCTGTGGCAAAGCCATACCAGCGACCTTTGTTCAGCGTGCGCTGGACACAGAGGATGCCCACAGGCCCCATCGGAGCACTGGCAATCACACCTATCATCATTCCCTTGAAGATGAAATCCAGGATATTTATCGGTACATGAAACGGCATAGCGGCTGCAAAGTTACAAAAAAAAATTGAGATGACCTATTTTTCGGTCTCTTTTTTCCGTGTATCGACCAGAATGCTCATGATCGTCAAGTCATCATTCGGCTCAGCCCCATCACGATGCTGCTGGACTGCCTCATACAAGAGGTTGATGACCTCCTTGGCACTACAACGCGGCATCGTCTCCAGAATATCCAACAGACGATCATCGCCCAACTGCTCCTGTTGTCTGTTCTCCGCCTCATTGAGACCATCGGTATAGACCACCAGCATCCGACCGCTGATATCCTCGAGGCGCTCACCATCATATTCCAGTCCCGGCCAGAGACCAATGGGGGCGTTGGGCAACATCTCGAGGAACTGGCCTCCACCAGCATCCGTGAGGAATGGCGGGTTATGACCCGCATTACAGAAGTCCATCGCGCCACTCGCCAGGTCGATGCGGCCGATGAACATCGTCACAAACATACCCTGGTCATTATCCTCAGAGAGAGCCGCATTCATACGCGTGGCAATCTCTGCAGGCATCATGTGCTGCGTGGCCAACGTACGGAACAGACGCGTGGCCTGTGCCATGAAGAGTGAGGCGGGCACACCCTTGCCACTCACGTCGCCTAAGCAGAAATAAAGCTCATCGCCCATGAGGAGATAACCATAAAGGTCGCCTCCCACCTCCTTGGCGGGTTCGATCTTCGCATAGATATCCAGTCCCTCACGATCGGGGAAGATATTCGGCACCATCGACATCTGGATATCCCTGGCGATGCGCAGTTCACTCTCAATACGCTCCCTATGCGCCGTCGCCTCCTCCAACTGGTCGTAGGCCACCTGCAGTTTCTCGTGAGCCACACGCAGACGATGGGTGGACCTACGCTTATGGAAACTATAAATAATCAAGAACAGAATGATGAGCAAGAGTGCAATGGCTGTGGTCCACATACGCTGACGCGAGAGATCAGCCTGTTTCTGGAGGATCTCCTGTTCCTTGCCCTGGGTATCATAGATGGTGGCCAGTTCCGCCGTAGCACTGTTCTTCTGACTGGTAATGGCAGAGTCGAGCACCATGAGAACTTTCTCCGCAGCCACTCTGGCCGAATCCCTGCGCCCCGCCTCTTTGTTCGCCCAGAACTTTGGCAACATGTAGAGTTGGATGTTATCGAGCGAGGCTTCCATGCCCCAGTTTTCCATGGTCTGATCCAGATAACGATAGTTATCGGCTGCCTCCTGGTAACGCTTGGCCATGACCAGATAGTCATTGGCATTGATATGCCCCTGCCCCGTCTTCGCATAGTCGGTCTTCAGGAAGGCCCGATAAGCCTCCTGCGCCTCGTCAGACTTGCCCAGTCCCTGCTTGGCCACGGCCCGCATGATATCGATACGACCCTGATACTCGTCGAAATAATCCTTACGGGCATCGCGCCTCTGACGATACTTGTCGAGCAACATCTCCGTACGGTCAATCCAATAGATGGACTCCTGATAACGACGCGTATTGATATAAGCCATACTGGTATAGACCGTACCCAACACCGCCTCCTGGAAACCACGACTTGTAGAATCCGACTGCCAACGGTTGGCATAGTGTTCTCGTGCTGTCAGAAAACTCTCCTTGGCCTCATCGTCCTGGCCGAGGTTCAACTGGCAACAGCCGATATTATTGAGCAGGATGGCATAGTCGATGTCAGAGCCTATGCCCGACTTATCCATCTTCTTCACCGCCGGGATGGCCACCTGCAAAGAGCCCTCGAAATCGCCCTTGACAAGCAAGATTTCAGAGAGTCTGCGGGCACATTTGTTGTAACTCAACTGATCCTCGTCGGTCTCCACCTTACAATCCATGGCCTTACGATAATAGATCTCCGACATAAGATAATGTCCCTGATGGTAATAGGCCACACCGCGCCAACGGTTGGCATCCAATTCAGAGATGAGACCCTGTTCCTCGTAACGATTTGCCAGGTACAACATACTGTCGTATTCCATCCTGACACCCACATCAAACAGGATACTATCGGCCCTGCTGGCCTTCAAGTCGCGCCTCATCTCCTTATGACAGGAGACGAGTGCCATTGACACCAACAAAAGAATCAGCCACGAGAGATAGCGTTTTATTTTCATATTCAGCCTGTGTATTCACTTTGCGTATGCAAAGTTACTTATTTTTTTAGACAAAAGAACAAAAAAATCAAAAAAAATATGTTCCAATGTACTAATGTCCGAAAAAAATGCGTAATTTTGCACTTAGAACAACTCATTTACAATAAAAACGAACAACAATGGAACTACAAAATGTAATGAAGCCGTATGTCATCGGCTTGGATCTGGGAGGTACAAACTCCGTTTTTGGTATTGTCGATACCCGTGGTGACATCAAAGCCACCACAGCCATCAAGACCGGTGGCTACGAGAAGGTAGAAGACTATGTAGACGCCTGTGTGGAAGCACTGCAAGTAATCATCGACCAGGTGGGTGGCATTGAGAAAATCAAAGCCATGGGCATCGGTGCACCCAATGGCAACTATTATAACGGCACCATTGAGTTTGCACCTAACCTGCCGTGGGCACACGATGGTGTAGTGCCCCTGGCAAAACTGTTCAGTGAACGTCTGAACAACATCCCCGTGGCTCTGACCAACGATGCCAATGCTGCTGCCATCGGCGAGATGGTCTATGGTGTAGCCAGAGGTATGAAGAACTTCATCGTCATCACCCTGGGCACAGGTGTCGGATCAGGTATCGTGGTCAACGGTCAGTTGCTCTATGGCCATGACGGTTTCGCCGGAGAACTCGGTCACGTGACGATGGTTCGCGGTGCAGAAGGTCGTCTCTGCGGCTGTGGCAGAACCGGGTGTCTGGAGGCTTACTGCTCTGCTACTGGCGTTGCCCGTACAGCCCGCGAACTCCTGTCAACCACCACTCGTCCGAGTCTGCTTCGCGAAATGAACCCAGAGGATATCACCAGCCTGGATGTCTCCATCGCAGCAGGTAAGGGCGACGAACTGGCCAAGGAGATTTACGAGTTCACCGGTAAGATGCTTGGTGAGGCCTGTGCTGACTTCGCTGCCTTCAGCAGTCCTGAGGCCTTCATCTTCTTCGGTGGTATGGTAAAAGCCGGAGAGCTGATCATGAAACCCATCCGCGAGGCTTATAACGCCCACGTACTGAAAATCTTCAAGAACAAGGCGCAGTTCCTTGTAAGCGGTCTGGACGGTGCCTCTGCTGCTGTGCTGGGTGCCAGTGCCATTGGCTGGGAGATACAGTAGATGGAAGATGGATGATGTAAGATGGATGATGTAAGAATGAAGATGTAAAAAATGGAGGTTGGTGCAGGACGCTACCAACCTCTCTATAAAAAGATAAGGTGAATCAGCAAATGGCTGATAAGGATCTTATCGGCGGCAAATATACGGTTTATTTATCTAACTTGCAAGTTTTTTAGCAAAAAAGTGACTTTTTTCGATGTTTTTGTCGATAAAATCCAACTTTTTGTATGTTTTTCTAAAAAAAACGCGCCAAAAATTTGCATGTTTGAAGGAAACTCTATACCTTTGCCCCCAGATTTAACAAAAAAGAATGATGAATTGTCTGTTTAACATTTGGTGGTGGCAGTGCTCGAGATCAAAAACGTCGCGAGACTAATTGCCATATCTGTTATTCAACAACAAAAATAGAAAAGGCTCATCGCGACAGCGGTGAGTCTTTTTTTATCAAAACGACACAAATACAAACAATAAATACGTATTAAAATGAAAAGTTATCAAGTAGACGGAAACGGTTTTTACGGAGAATTCGGTGGTGCTTATGTGCCGGAGATTCTTTACAAATGCGTGCATGACCTGCAGGAAGCCTATCTGCCAATCATCGAGTCAGAGGCCTTCAAACGCGAGTATCATGCCCTGTTGAAGGACTATGTGGGTCGTCCCTCCCCCTTGTACTACGCCCAGCGGATGAGTGAGCAGTATGGCTGCAAACTGTATCTGAAGCGTGAGGACCTGAACCACACCGGTGCCCATAAAATCAACAACACCATCGGACAGATCCTGTTGGCCAAGCAGATGGGCAAGACCCGTATCATCGCAGAGACCGGTGCTGGTCAGCATGGTGTGGCTACAGCGACGGTCTGTGCGCTGATGAACCTGAAATGTGAGGTATTTATGGGAGCTACGGATGTGGAGCGACAGCACACCAATGTAGAGCGCATGAAAATGTTAGGAGCCCAAGTGCATCCAGTGAGAACAGGTAACATGACCTTGAGTGACGCCTGCAGTGAGGCCATCAGAGACTGGTGCTGTCATCCCCAGGACACCTTCTATATCGTCGGTTCTACCATGGGTCCACACCCCTACCCCGACCTGGTGGCCAGGATGCAGAGCGTCATCTCCGAAGAAATCAAATGGCAGTTGGAAGAGAAGGAAGGCCGCGACTATCCCGACTATCTCATCGCCTGCATCGGCGGCGGTTCGAATGCGGCAGGTACCATCTATCACTATATGGATGATGAGCGCGTGAAAATCGTCTTGGCAGAGGCCGGCGGACATGGTTGGGAGACCAATCACACCGCGGCCACCATCCACAAGGGAACCGTCGGCATCCTGCATGGTGCCAAGATGCTGGTGATGCAGGATGAGGATGGTCAGATTGAGGAAGCCTTCACCATCAGTGCCGGACTGGACTACCCCGGTGTAGGTCCTATGCATTGTAACATGGCCAAGCAGGGGCGTACGCAAGTATTGAGCATCAATGACGACGAGGCCATCTATGGCGGTTATGAACTCACCCGTATGGAGGGCATCATCCCCGCCATTGAGTCTGCCCACGCCATTGCAGCCCTGAAGAAACTCAGTTTCAAGAAAGATGATGTTGTAGTGCTTACCGTCAGCGGCCGAGGCGACAAGGATGTGGAGACCTATCTGAAAAACAAGGCCATGGCAAAAGAATTCGGAGAATTCTAAAGATGGATGATGTATGATGTAAGATGTAATATGTGAATTATGAAGACATTTGAATATAATACAAGCAGTCGGACCATTCTGGCAGATCTGTATACGCCAGTGGGAGTTTATATGCGACTGAGAGACCTCTATCCGCAGAGTGCGCTGATGGAGAGTTCCGACTATCACGACAAGAGCAATGCCCGGTCGTTTATTGGCATCCAACCCATCGCCAGCGTGGCTGTAGGACATGGCATCGCCACCATCAACTACCCCGACGGAACTGTTTCAGAGCAGGCCATCTGTTCTGACTACCAGACCGACAAGGCTATAAATGCGCTACTTCAATGTATTAAAATAAAAGGATCGGATTCAGAGTTTTGTGGTCTATTCGGCTACACCTCATTTAATGCCGTCAGGTACTTTGAGAACATCCCCGTGAAAGATGAGACCCAAGCCAAGAACGATGCGCCCGACCTGTTATACATCCTCTATAAGACTGTCATTGTATTCGACCATCACAATAACACCTTAAAGGTGGTGAGTCTGGGTGAGAGCGAGGAGATTGACACGGTATTAAAGACCATGAACAAAGCCAATGTGAAAGCCTATGACTTCCATCCCGTAGGTGAGGTATCCAGTACACTGACCGATGAAGAGCACAAGGCAAATATCCGTAAAGGAATCCAACATTGTCTGCGTGGCGATGTTTTCCAGATTGTACTCAGCCGACGCTTCATCCAGAAATATGAAGGCGATGATTTCAAACTCTACCGCGCCCTGAGAAGCATCAATCCCTCACCCTATCTTTTCTATTTCGACTTCGGCGGTTTCAGGATCTTCGGTTCCTCACCAGAGACACACTGTCGTGTTGTCAAGAGTCAGGAGAGATATGTGGCGTATATTGACCCCATCGCCGGCACCACCAAGCGTACGGGTGACACCGAAGCCGACAAACAAGGTGCGGAATATCTGCGTAATGATCCCAAGGAGAATGCCGAGCATGTGATGCTGGTAGACCTGGCCCGAAATGACCTGAGCCGTAACTGTCATCATGTGAAGGTAGACTTCTACAAAGACCTGCAGTACTATAGTCATGTGATCCACCTTGTCTCCCGCGTCAGCGGTGAACTCGACGAGGGTGCCGATCCCATCAAAGCATTTATCGACACCTTCCCCGCCGGCACCCTCTCAGGCGCCCCCAAGGTCCGCGCCATGCAGTTGATCTCGGAATACGAGCCTCATAACCGCGGTGCCTATGGCGGTTGCATCGGTATGATCGGTCTTGACGGTTCACTGAACCAGGCCATCACCATTCGTACCTTTGTCTCAAGAAACGGTGAATTGTGGTTCCAGGCTGGTGGCGGTATTGTTGCCAAGAGTGATGTGGAATATGAACTGCAGGAAGTGAACAATAAACTCGGTGCGCTGCGTCGCGCCATATTGATGGCTGAAAAAATGTAAGAATATGAAAGTAGTGATTATAGACAATTACGACTCGTTTACCTATAACCTGAGTCATTTGATCAAGGAACTGGGCGCAGAAGTGACCGTCCTGCGCAACGACCAGTTTAAGTTGGAAGACCTAGAGCTTTTCAATAAGATTGTCCTTTCGCCAGGTCCCGGTATCCCTTCCGAGGCAGGTCTGCTATTGGATGTCATTCGCACCTACGCCGGAAAGAAGCCCATCCTAGGCGTCTGTTTGGGGCATCAGGCTATTGGCGAGGCCTTTGGCGGAAAGTTGGTGAACCTCTCGGAGGTGTTCCATGGCGTTGCCACACCCTGTCATATTGTGGTCGACGATCCCATTTTCAGCGGATTAGAGAGAAGCATCACCATCGGTCGTTATCACTCCTGGGTGGTATCGAAAGAAGCCTTCCCTGACTGTTTGGAGATCACCGCAGAGACCGACGGACAGATCATGGCCCTGCGGCATAAGACCCTGAATGTACGGGGTATCCAGTTCCATCCTGAGAGTGTGCTCACCCCCGATGGTAAGAAAATGATACAGAACTGGATGTTTCTTTAATATATAGATTAGAATTTAAAGTTAAAAAATATGGCACAGACAATGAAAGACATCCTGAATAGGATGCTGAACCACGAGGAACTGACTCGTGAAGAGATGAAAACGATTCTGATTGGTATCACCCACAGTGAGTACCCCAACGAACAGATTACCGCACTGCTCACCTGTCTGCAGATGAGAGGTGTCACCGTCGATGAGCTCCTGGGCTTTCGCGATGGAGTCCTTGAGACTGGCGTCCCTGCCATCCTGAAGGCAGACCGCTATATCGACGTGGTAGGAACGGGTGGAGACCGCAAGAACACCTTTAACATCTCGACTACGGCTTGTTTTGTGATTGCAGGTGCGGGTTATAAAGTGGCCAAGCATGGCAATTATGCTGCGACCAGTGTCAGCGGTGCCTCGAATGTCATCCAGCACCACGGTATCCATTTTACTGATGACATCGACCAGCTGAACCGCTCCCTCGACCAGGCAGGTATCGTATATCTGCACGCCCAGCTGTTCGCCAAAGCCATGAAGTTTGTAGGTCCAATCCGCAAAGCCCTGCAGTTCCCCACCATCTTCAACCTCTTAGGCCCCATCGTCAATCCCTCGCAACCCAAGTGTCAGCTATTGGGCGTGGCGAATCTCGACCAGATGCGTCTCTACAACAGTGTGTACCAAAAAATAGGTATTGACTATGGTATCGTGAACTCCATCGACGGTTATGACGAAATATCCCTGACCGGTGACTTCAAGGTCACCACTAACAACTACGAGCGTATCTTCAAGCCTCAGGACTTAGGATTTGCCATCGCCAAGCCAGAGGAGCTGGTAGGCGGTGCCACAGAGGAAGAGGCAGCACAGATCTTCGACAGCGTCCTGGAGAACCGCGCTCTGCCCGCCCAGAAGAACATCGTACTGGCCAATGCAGGCTTTGGCATTCAGGTGCTGGAGAAGGGTCAGAAGAGCATCGAGGAATGTATCGAGATTGCCCGCGAATCCATCGACAGTGGCGCTGCCCTGAAGACCTTCAAGAAATTCGTGGAACTGAATAGTTAAGACACAAGAACATAAGGTAAATATAAAATCATATGCAGGATATTTTACAGGAGATTGTGGCGCATAAACGTGTGGAGGTGGAACAATTCAAACTGGCGTTTCCACCCCAGCAGTTACACCGTCAGGTAGAAGCCCTCCTCGACTTCAGTACCCCCTCGCTGTCGAAGGCCCTCTGCGAGTCAGACAGTGGCATCATCGCCGAGTTCAAGCGCAAGTCACCCTCGAAAGGCTGGATCAAGGAAGAAGGCAAGGCCGAGGAGATTCCCCTGAGTTATCAGCGCCAAGGGGCAGCTGCTCTCTCTATCCTCACCGACGAACACTATTTCGGCGGATGTGATGAATTTATCCGCATCGCCCGACGTCAGGGGGTGCAGATTCCCATCCTCTACAAAAACTTCGTCATCGACGAGTACCAACTATTCCAGGCCCGTCTCTGTGGTGCCTCTGCAGTATTGCTGATAGCCGCCTGTCTGACGAAAGAGGAATGTCGGTCACTGCAGCTGACAGCCCATGAACTAGGACTAGAAGTGCTATTGGAGATGCATGCGCGCGAAGAGCTCGACTATGCCGAGCAGACGCCCGACCTCTGTGGTATCAACAACCGCCATCTGGGTTCGTTTGTGACCGATGTAGAGACCTCCTTCCGGCTGGCAGAAGACCTGCCCAAGGAGGCAGTAAAAGTCAGTGAGAGCGGTCTTTCCGACCCGTTAATAGTGAAACAGCTCCGCTCAGCCGGTTACCGCGGGTTCCTGATGGGAGAGCATTTCATGAAGCACGCCGATCCCGGTGCTGCCCTGGAAGCTTTTATTCAACAACTTTAAGGATGAAGCGTGAAGCATTAATAATCAAGGTATGTGGCATGCGTGAGGCATCGAACATCCGTGACATCGAAGCCTTGGGCATCGACTGGCTCGGACTGATCTTCTGGCCCAAGTCGAGCCGTTATGTCAGTGAACGACCAGACTATCTGCCCCGTAATGCCAAACGTGTGGGGGTCTTTGTCGATGAGGCTCCGGAGAAGATTGTCAACATCAGCCGGCGCTATGGTCTCGACTATATCCAATTACATGGACATGAGTCGACAAGCGACATCAACCGACTGCGTCAGATCATTGCCAATCAGGATGTTTCCACCATTCCCCCGCAGTTGATAAAGGCCTTCAACATCGCTACGGCCAATGACTTGGAACAGACCAAGGCCTACGAGGGTCATGTGGACTATTTCCTTTTCGATACGAAGGGGACTTCCGTGGGAGGCAACGGGATTCAGTTCGACTGGGAGGTGCTAACCGCCTACCAAGGTAGTACCCCCTTCCTGCTGAGTGGAGGCATCGGTCCCGAAGATGCAGAGCGTATCCGCACCTTCCACCATCCACGGTGCATCGGTATCGACCTGAACTCCCGCTTCGAAATCGCCCCAGGTCTCAAGGACAGCCATCGACTCAAGACATTTCTGGAACAATTAACAAAATAATAAGGTATATGAATAAGATTAATCAGCTTTTCGACAATAGCAAGGACCAAAAGCTCCTTTCGCTCTATTTCTGCGCCGGTTGTCCTACGTTAGAGGGCACGGCCAATGTGATTCTCGCTATGCAACACAAAGGCATTGCCATGGTAGAAGTGGGCATACCCTTCAGTGATCCCCTGGCCGACGGTCCTGTCATCCAGAGTGCAGCCACCAAGGCCCTGAAAAACGGCATGACCCTCACTAAACTTTTCGCACAATTGGAGGCCATCAAGGATCAAGTGACCATACCCTTGGTGCTGATGGGCTATCTGAACCCCATCCTGCATTATGGCATCGAAGCCTTCTGCAAACGTTGTGTTGAAGCAGGTGTCAGTGGGGCCATCATCCCCGACCTACCATTCGACGACTATCTGAACCTCGTCAAACCCATCGCCGACAAGTACGACCTGCGTATCATCATGCTCATCACCCCGGAGACCAGCGAGGAGCGTATCCGTTTCATCGACGACCACACCGATGGCTTTATCTATATGGTCTCGTCGGCCTCGATCACTGGTACACAGAAGAGTTTCGACGACCAGAAACAGGCCTATTTCCGCAAGATCAACGCCATGAACCTGCGCAATCCTCGTATGATCGGCTTTGGTATCTCGAATGCCCAGACGCTGAAAGCAGCACAAGACAATGCCAATGGTGCCATCATCGGTTCGAAGTTCGTCAGCCTATTGGATGAGGCCAATGGCGATGCAGATAAAGCCCTCGACGACCTGCTCGAGGCATTGAAAAGATAACGTTTACGTTATTATTTTCGGTTTTTTAGTTCGTAGTTTCACGTTTTATTCGTATCTTTGCAAACGAATAGTGAAACTACGACTAAATTACTAAATACGAATGATGAGAAAAATTTTTCAAGTTTTGATGTTCTGTCTGCTGATGCCAGCGATAGCTCATGCCCAGAATTGGGACCAGGCCCAGTACAAGCAGATAGAACAGAGTATCCGTGAGCCTCAGTTTGCAGACAAGGTGTATCTGATCACCAAATATGGTGCCAAGACCGACGCCACCGCTGCCCAGAACCAGAAGGCCATTCAGAAGGCCATCGACCAATGTTCCAAGAAAGGTGGTGGCAAGGTGGTGATACCTGCCGGCTGCAAGTTCCTGACAGCCGCCATCCAACTGAAGAGTGGCGTGAACCTGGAAGTGCAGGAAGGTGCTGTACTGGAATTCGCCTTCGAGCCTGAGCTATACCCCATTGTAGAGACCTCATGGGAAGGTCTGGAGTGTTTCAATCTCTCGCCCTGTGTCTATGCCTTTAAGGCGAAGGACATCGCCATCACCGGCAAGGGCACCATCGACGGAGGTGGTTCCAGAGAGACCTGGTGGCCTTGGGTTGGCAATGCCCGGTTCGGCTATAAGGAAGGTCCTGCCCAGAACAAAGGTGCCCGTGCAAGACTCCTGAAGAATGGTGAAGACGGTATCCCTATGTATAATGAGAAAGGAGAGCGCAGTCCTGAGCGTGTCTTCGGGCCTCAAGACGGTCTGCGTCCCCAACTCGTCAACTTCAACAAGTGCGAAGGTATCCTTTTAGAGGACATCACCCTCTTACGTTCACCTTTCTGGGTAATCCACCCCCTGCACTCCACAGATATCACCGTTCGTCGGGTGAAGATGATCAACGACGGACCAAATGGTGACGGCTGCGACCCCGAGTGTTGTAACCGCGTACTGATTGAAGACTGTTACTTCAATACTGGTGATGACTGTATTGCCATCAAGAGCGGACGAAACCGTGATGGCCGTGAGCGTAACATGCCTTCGCAGAATATCATTATCCGTAACTGTGAGATGAAGAATGGTCACGGTGGTGTGGTCATTGGCAGTGAGATTAGTGGAGGCTGTAAGAATGTCTATGCCCACGACTGTGTCATGGACTCCCCCGAACTTGAGCGTGTGCTGCGCATCAAGACCAACTCCTGTCGCGGTGGCATCATTGAGAATATCAATATGAAAGATGTTAAGGTGGGTGTCTGCAAGGAGAGTGTGCTGAAAATCAACCTCGACTACGAACATAATGAGGTCTGCTGTCGCGGCAACTATCCCACAGTGCGCAATGTCTACATGGAGAATGTCACTAGCGAGAAATCGAAATACGGCGTCCAGATCATTGGTCTTGAGGAAGACACCTATGTGTACGACATCTTCGTGAAGAACTGTAAGTTCAATGGCGTGCAGTCGGGCAATTTCTCATCGGGCAAGACCCGCAATGTGAAGTTTGAAGATCTCTTTGTCAACGGTTCTTTGGCCCTGACGGAGATGCCCTACAAGCACTACAGCGAATGGCTCACCTACAGCGAGATGAAGCGTGTGCCGAAGAGTTACCTCCTCGACTTCTCTACCAAGCCTAAGTGGAGTTATGTGATGGGCATCGAACTCGAGGGAATGTTAGATACCTATCTTACCTATGGCGGCGAGGACATCCGCAAGTACTGTCAGGAATATACCGATACGATGATCAATGCCAAAGGTGACATCCGGGGCTATAACATCCTCGACTACAACCTTGATAATATCCGCACCGGTCATTTCGTGACGCGTATGTACAATCTTTATCCAGAGAAGAAAAATCTCATCGCCATACAGACCATGATGAAGCAGTTGAAAGAACAGCCTCGTACCAAGGTAGACAAGGTGTTCTGGCACAAGGCCATCTACGCTTATCAGGTATGGCTCGATGGTATCTTCATGGGATTGCCCTTCCGTTGTCTGACAGCCTCCACACAGCTGAAGCCCAAGGAGTCTGTGAAGATCTACGACGATGCTGTGAATCAGTTGAAGATCACCTACGATCGCACCCTCGACCCCAAGACAGGTCTGAACCGACATGCCTATGACGAAACGCGAAACACCTTCTGGGCTGACAAGGAGACTGGTCTCTCACAGCACTGTTGGGGCCGTGCCCAGGGTTGGTATTCGATGGCCCTGATTGAAGTGCTCGATGCCCTGCCCGAGGACTACGCCCGCCGTCAGGAGGTAATCGACCTGTTGCAAAAGGACCTTGATGCTATCATCAAGTGGCAGGACAAGAAGACCGGTACTTGGTATCAAGTGATGGACGCTCCAGAGCGGGCAGGTAATTATCTGGAATCAACAGCCACCTCGATGTTTGCCTATGTGTTGTTGAAAGCCTATAACAAGGGGTATCTCGGCACGAAATACCGTGATGCAGGCATCAAGGCCTACAAGGGAATCATTAACCATATGATTCGTGTGAATGGAGACAAGACCATCTCACTCACCAACTGTTGTTCGGTAGCTGGTTTGGGACCGGCCGCCACGCCAGAGGTGATCTCTGCGATGAAGAAGATTAACCCCAAGGGAAGTGTCAACGAGAACAAACGGCGCGACGGGGGGTATCAATACTATCTGTCAGAGCCTATACGCGACAACGACGCCAAGGGCATAGGGCCATTTATATGGGCTTCGCTCGAAATGGAGAAGTTAGGCTATAACACCGAGAACACGACGGCTGCCATCGACAGGCAAGCCGTCGTGAATCGTCATACCCCCCTGATTACAGAAGCTGACCCTCTGGCTTCGCTTAGTGTGGGCAATGGCCACTTTGCCACGACCGTCGATATCACTGGTCTGCAAAGCTACCCTTTTGACTATGGGGCAGGTGTGCCCCTGAACGCCATGTCCGACTGGGGCTGGCATCAGTTCGAAAACACCAACCACCTGCAGCCTTCTGAGTCGGAAAAGTCCTATGACTTCGGTCATGGGCACCCGGAAGTGTACGCTGTGGAGTATAAAAAGAATGAGGATGGGCGTCACAATCAGGCGACGGAATATTTCCGCGTCAACCCCCATCGTCTGAACCTGGGTACAATCGGTCTGAGTCTCAAAAACACTTTAGGGGAAGCGATTCCGCTCACTGCCCTCAAACAGCCTCAACAGTCACTCCAACTTTGGGACGGGGAGATTGAATCATCGTTCAGGGCTGATGGCGAGATGGTCGAGGTCACCACAGGCGTTCACCCTCAGAAGGACGCCCTTTTTGCCCGTGTCAAGAGCAACTTGTTGAAAGACCAGCGCGCCACGATTTCCCTGCGATTCTCCTACCCTACTGGCAAGCATGCCGATGATGCCAATGACTGGCGTAAGCCGGAAAAGCATCAGTCGGTCATCATCGCCCAAGACAACCATTCGGCTGTGATTGAGCGCGTCCTCGATGCCACCAAGTACTATGTACTGCTTTCTTGGTCAGGCAATGCCAGTCTACAAGAATGCGATCGCCATCATTTTGAGCTGACGACTACTGATGATGAGCTCACCTTCTCGGCAGAGTATCAACCAGAGAATCCGGTTTCCTCTGGAAAGTCCGGTTCTCCCTTTGATTATGCCAGCTATCACAAAACTACCCAGCGCGCTTGGCATGATTTCTGGCAGTCAGGGGCGATGGTTGATTTTTCGCAATGTACTGACGCCAGGGCTCCAGAACTCGAGCGTCGTGTGATCCTGTCACAATATCTCACCCAGATCAACTGCGCCAATAACATGCCCCCTCAGGAGACAGGTCTCACCTATAACTCCTGGTTTGGTCGTCCTCACCTTGAGATGGCTTGGTGGCATATGGTCGACTTCGCCTTGTGGAATCATCCTGAAACGATCCAGCAGATATTAGAATGGTATAACAACACCGCCTATCCTATGGCCCGGAAGATTGCCGAGCGTCAGGGGTTCAAGGGCGTGCGTTGGATGAAAATGACAGATCCCTGGGCTGGTGAGGCACCCTCGAATACCGGTTCTTTCCTTATCTGGCAACAGCCCCATTATATCTATCTGGCTGAAGAGATGTATCGTGCGAACCCTTCGCCAGAAACCTTGCAGAAATATGGTGAACAGGTGGAAGCCACTGCCGAGTTCATGGCCGATTTCGTCAGTTATGACGCAAAGCAGCAGTTCTATCTGAAAGGTGCCACCGCCATGCAAGAGTGCATGACGAAAGACATATCCTTCAACCAGCCTTTCGAACTCGCTTACTGGCAATATGGTCTCTCTGTCGCCAACCAATGGCGGGAGCGTCAGGGGAAAGGCCGTCATGCCCAGTGGGACGAGATCATTACAAGGCTTTCCAAACTTCCTGAGGTACAGGGCATTTATACCGCTGGTCAACCATCGGGAAAGACCGATCATCTGGAAAGTTTTGATCCTTTCGATACCGTCGATCTGAATGGCAACGTCCAATCATCCGACAAGACGATGGTGAGCACCAGTCGTCAATCAGAGACTTTTGCCGACAAGATCCGTAACGACCACCCTGCTGTATTAGGAGCCTGTGGTATGCTGCCCAGCGCCCACACGCCTTATACATTGTTATATAATAAGGAGCAAATGAAGCAGACTCTCGACTGGGTAATGAAGCATTGGAACTGGCAGACCACCTGGGGCTGGGACTACGGTATGATTGCCATGTGTGCTGCTCGTTTGGGTGATCCTGAAACCGCCCTGAAGGCTCTGCTCATCGACACCCAGAAGAACACTTATCTGAAGAATGGCCATAATTTCCAGACTTCCGACCGGCTGCGTATCTATCTGCCCGGCAATGGTGCTTTATTGACCGCCATCGCCATGATGTGTGCCGGTTGGGATGGTTGTCAGGACCCCCTCAATCCGGGCTTCCCCAAAGACGGCACTTGGAATGTCCGATGGGAAGGCCTGCAGCGCATGCAATAAAACGCAAACGTTTACGCATGATTATTCGAGGCTAAGTCGCGTCATTATCTCTTTTATTTCGTATCTTTGCGCCTAATTAAAATCAATGAGTCAATTAACTAATTATTATATATTTGTATCATTAAAACTAACGTGTATGAACTTACAAATCAAAAGAGCCGCAATGGCTTTGCTTTTGTCAGTGATGTGCTTTGCTGCCTATGCCCAGAAATCTGTGAAGGGTACGGTCAAGGATGCTTCAGGCGAACCACTGATCGGAGTTAGTATCGTCTATGGCAATGGTCAAGGTACTGTGACCGATTTCGACGGAAACTTCACCGTCAGTGTTCCGGACAATACAACGCTGAAGATCTCCTATGTTGGCTACAAGCCACAAACGGTCAATGTGGCTGGTAAATCACAGTTTGACATTATCCTCGAAGAGGACAACACTACGCTAGAAGACGTGGTTGTGATTGGTTATGGAACCATGAAACGCAAGGACCTGACCGGTGCCGTAGCATCAGTCTCTGGTGACAAACTCGCCGCCAATCCCGTTTCGAACGTCGCTGAGGCCCTGCAGGGTCAGTTGCCCGGTGTGAACGTCATCTCTCAGGACGGTCGTCCCGGAGCCACCATGTCTATCCGCGTTCGTGGTGGTGGTTCTATCACACAGAGCAATGAACCGCTCTATGTGGTCGACGGTGTCCAGGTATCTTCTATCGACGATATCCCTGCCGACAACATTGAGAGCATCGATGTGCTGAAGGATGCTGCCTCTACCGCTATCTATGGAGCCCGTGGTGCGAATGGTGTTATTCTTATCACCACCAAGGGAGCCAAGGAAGGTACGCCGTCTGTGAAATACAACATGTACTATCAGATTCGCAAGAATCCTGAGAACCTCGAAATCTGGGATGCCTACAGTCATGTGCTCCACCAGTGGAGCTATGCCACTGCCCTCGGTACGACCTATGCCGACAATGTTGCCAAGTTCTATGGTCTCGGCAGTGCTTATGGCAACCATATCGCAGAATACAAGAACCAAAGTGCCCACAACTGGATGGACGATGTGATGCAGACAGGTCACTCCTGGAACCACGATGTGTCGGTGAGCGGTGGTACCCAGCACACCAAGTACTATGCCACCCTGAACTACAGCGACGAAGAGGGCATCCTGATCAATTCCGGTTTCCGTCGCTGGAACGGCAACTTCAAACTCGCTCAGGATATCACCAAGAACTTGAAGTGGGATATGGACCTGCGCTATACTGAGATGCGTTTCAAGGGCAGTCAATATGGCTATGCCACACAGGCCTACACCTTCAACCCCATCGACCATCCCCTGGGTTCGGGCGTAGCCGGCGACCTTGGTATGGGTAGTGCCAATGCCGAGGCCGACTACAACCCTGTGGCCATCCTCAACGACTATGAGAATATCAACAACCGCTATCGCATCGGTGTGAACAATGCCCTCACCTGGCAGATCATCCCCGGTCTGGTGGGTAAGACCGAACTCTACCTGAGCCGCAACTGGAGCAAGCGTCAGCGTTGGGATGGAGGTAAGACCAACGGTCAGAGTTACAACTACGCCAGTCTGAGTAATGGCGACGGCTACAACACCCGTTGGGACACCACGTTGAGTTACGACGTGGCTGGTCTGGGCGAAAAACATAAACTGAACATCATGCTCGGTAATGAAATCCTCGGCAGCAAGTCGAATAACAGCCAGATCATCGGCACCGGTTATCCCGCAGAGTGGGATATGGACTATGTCTTCGCAAATATCGCCATGTCGAGCAATAGCGTTCCCGGCGATGCTGTCAGCAGCAGCGTAGGCACGCCTGCCCATACCGTTTCTTGGTTTGGTCGTGCCAACTACAACTTCATGGACCGCTATCTCCTTACGGCTACCCTGCGTGCCGACGGTTCTTCCAAGTTCCGTGGCGACAACAAGTGGGGTTACTTCCCTGCAGCTGCTGCTGCCTGGCGTATCTCCGACGAACCGTTTATGGAAGGAGCCCGTGAGTGGCTCGACAACTTGAAGTTCCGTATCTCTTACGGTACCTCTGGTAATGACGGCATCGATGCCGGTCTGTTCGATACGCTCTGGAAGACGGGTACAGCCACTATCAATGGCGAGACGGTCACCACCTACGTTCCTGCCGACTGTCTGGGTAATCCCGACCTGAAGTGGGAGACGACCATCTCACGTAATATCGGTTTCGACTTCGGTTTCTGGAATGGTAAGTTGCGTGGTACCCTCGACTTCTACTGGAACACCACCAAGGATGTCCTGATGCGTGTGCCTTGCGATGCCACCACTGGTTTCAGTTATCAGTACCAGAATGTCGGTCAGACCTCCAACAAGGGTATCGAACTCACCCTAAATTATGAAATTGTCCGTTCCAAGGATTTCAACTTGAGCTTCGGTGCTACCGTCAACCACAACAAGAACAATGTCGATGAGCTGATGGAAGGAGTAACCGCCAGTGCCCACACCAATTGGGGCTCTACCATGCGTGTACCTTACTACGACTACCTTGTGAAGGTCGATGAGCCCGTCGGTCTGATCCAGGGTTTGAAGAGTGCAGGCATCTATACGGTCGACGACTTCAACGTGGTGGATGGCGTATGGACGCTGAAGCCTGGCATCCCCGACTACACCGCTACGAGTTATGCTGGCGGCGATGCCTATAAACTGGCTGAGGGTCAGAAGGCCTTCCCGGGTATGGCCAAGTTTGAGGATCTCGATGGTGATGAAGAGATCACCACGAAGGATGTCGACATTATCGGCCACACACAGCCCGACCTCACTGGTGGTTTCAACTTCAACGGTAGTTATAAGGGACTTGACTTCGCCGCCAATTTCACCTACCAGATTGGTGGTGAGGTGTATAATGCCAATGTGATGCATGCCATGATGGGAAATAAGGATACTGGTCTTGGTCAGGGTCGTCTGGCCGACGTGGCCGACTGCTGGCGCATGTACGATGTCGATGCTAGTGGCCAGCTTTACGCTGTGACCGATCCTGCCGCTCTGGCTGCCCTGAATGCCGGTGCCAAGTATGCCCTGCCCTATTCTGAATATGGCATCGCCAGTTCGCAGTTCATCGAGGATGCTTCTTACTTGCGTCTGCAGACCCTCACCATTGGCTACACCCTGCCAAAGGTGATCACCAAGAAGGTGGGTGTCAACCGTTTCCGCATCTATGCTACAGCCGGCAACCTCTTCTGTCTGAAGAAATACAGCGGACTCGATCCCGACGTGAACGTCAGTCCTTCTGCCGATAGTTCCTACAGTGGATTCCCAACACCCAACTACGACTTCCGTTCCTATCCGAAGTCACGTACGTTTACTTTCGGTCTCAACGTCACATTTTAATTAAGAATCAAGTATTAAGAATTAAGAGTTATGATTACCAATTATATCAATAAGGTGCCTGCAAGTATATTCTACTTACTCCTTCCCTCCTTACTCCTCCTCTCCTCATCATGCAGTGACTATCTCGAAACCAGTTCGAAGTCGAATGCTGACGGCGACTTCGTATTCTCTAACATGACCACCGCACGTGCCGCTATGGATGGTGCTTACAGTGAGTGGCATGGTGCCATCAGTTCACAGATTTTCGGCGACGGTCTGTTCTACGCTCTCGACGTGGCTGGTTCCGACATCATGCGTCACCCGGAGAAGTACTCCGCACAGCCCCTGCGCCATGTTCCCGAAAGTTTCTATACCAATGGTACTGCCTGTGCCGACTACGATGCCGTGGGTTATGGTAAGGAAGCGCCCAACAGCCCCTACAGCGTATTGTTTGCCGTGATTGGCAAGGCCAATGCCGTGGCATCTGCCATCGAGGCCAAGAGCAATTTCGAAGAGATGATGGCAGGCGGTAAGGCCACCGACCTGAGCCAGCTCTATGGTGAGGCTATCGCCATGCGTGCCACCTGCTACCGCGAGCTCATCAAGTACTATGGCGACGTGCCTTATCAGAGTCAGATGGGCGCTGCCGCCGGCGGTCTTTCTCCCCGCGACTCCATCTATGATGTCATCATCGCCGACCTGAAGAAGGTAGAGCCCCTGATGAATCCTGTAGGCAAGGATAAGCGTTTCTTCTCACAGACCTACGTCGATGCGCTCATCGGACGTCTGGCTCTAGAGGCAGGAGGCTATCAGACCCGTCGTTGAGACATCAACTACAAGGACGGCATCGGCAATCCTCTGACCTTCGAGACCAAAGGCTCCCAGAACAATGGTGCCAGTTACGGCCGCCGCAGTGACTGGAAGAACCTCTACACCACTGCCAAGGAATATTTCCAGAAGGCCATCGAGCATCAGGGCACGGCCAAACTCTCTCCCAACTATTACGACTTCTTCGTACAACTACATGGCGACGATGCCAGTTATGCCGACGAGAGCATCTACGAGGAGCCGTTCCAGCAGGGTGCCAGCGGCAACGACCCCCGTCCCTACTCGCTCGGACGTCCTTCTGCCGGTGGTAGTTCCAACAACTACCCCTGCAAGAACTATGGCCAAGGCCGTATCAATCCCGCATTCTACTATGGTATGTTCGACCCAAAGGATACCCGTCGCGACTTGAGTTGCACGGTAACTGGTAGCGATGGTAAGGCAGGTACCGAGAAACTCATTCCCTTCACGCCAGGTTCACAGGCCAATGGTGGCGGTATCGCATGCAACAAGTTTGACGAGAACCGTCAGACCACTACCTGGACCAAGAACCAGCGCCGTTCGGGCATCAATGCACCTTATATGCGTATGTCAGAGGTCTACCTCGGACTGGCAGAGGCCGCTGCAGGTTTGAATGACGATGCCACCGCTAAGCAATATCTGAAAGCCATCCACGACCGTGCCTTCGGCAGCAACAGTAATGTCGATGCCTATATTGCAAGCAAGGGTTCTCTGACCGAGGCCATCATCGATGAGCGTGGCTTTGAGTTCGCCGGCGAGGGCGACCGCCGCTGGACCCTCATCCGCTCTGGCTTTATCGCCGAGAAGATCAAAGCTGTGAAGGACCTGACCCGGAAGATGCTCGATGGTCTGAAGAACGATGGTTTCTACACCTTCGAAAATGGCAACACCATCTCTGCCAACATCTGGACGAAGCTGGTCGATGCGAAGGCCACCTACGGCAAGCGCCTTACCGAGCAGACACCTGCCGGCAGCGAGAATGATCCCGTATTGGCTCCCGGATGGCGTGGTGTGAACAACGACTGGACCAATTACGGTCTCGACTACAAGGGCAACAGCAATACCAATCTGGCTATCCAGGGTTTGTTCACCAAACTGAGCGATGCCGAGATTGCCGCTCTCGAGGCCGACGGCTATAAGAAGACGGCATGGGGCAGTGTGTTGGTTGAGCAAGACGACGAGTACTACAAGTACCTCTTCTTCGAGTACGACTACGACAAGGCGCCCATCTACCTCTTCCCGTTCTCTCCGAATACCCTGTCTACCGGTGGTTTCACCAATGGCTATGGTTTCAAGAACTAAATGATTGGGGGCTGCGAAAAATCGCAGCCCCCAATCATTATCTCAGAATCAGTTTGCGCGAGACGATGCTACCATCGTCAGCCCTTTCCACTTCGATATAGGGTCCGTGACGGTGTGCAGTCTGGCGGATACCACTCATCGTGTAGGTATCAACAGAGGCTACGGGGAGATGCTTGGCAAACAGCCTACCAATGTCAGTTGGTGTGCCACCCATACCTGCCGGAGGTGTAGCATTCGTCGTGATGCAGATCTTATCAATACATGCACCGTCTTCACGACCGCCGATAGTCAGCCGGTGCTGACCTGTAGAAAGGCTACTGTTATAGAGTTCCTTCCAATCCCACGAGTTTGTCTGCAGGCCATTAGCGATATAGTCATTCAAAGGTCCGTCAATACTAACAAAGTAACTGTCGTCGTCCCATGTCGGACACAACACTCGTGCATAAATATAATAGGTGCCGGCATTCTTGACCGTAAAATCGGCTTTAAGCATGCACGCACTGTCTGTTGGAGCCGGAGTGGTCTGCTTCACTGTTTTCAGATACTTTCCGCCCGAGACTGAAGCATCCTCCACTAGTTGGAAGGCCGTGCCTACCGTATTGGTACGCATACCTTCTGCCTCAATCCATACAGCATCCTCATAGCCAGGATCTTCCTCGTCATCGGCAGCCAGAGGATCAGTCTTCGTAAACAAGTCTAGGTCGATGCAGCCACCCATGGTCTCATAACCTTTAGCATTCAGATGCAGCCAGTCGTTCTCAAACAGGAACTCCGACTGCATGGCTTCGGGATTCTGAGGATCGCGCACCGCTTCATCAAAATCGATTACCCCGTCGAGCATCTTCGTCGTGCGGATCCAGTTGTTCAGGGTGCTGCGACCCTTCTCATGATCGGCAGAATAATAACCGTTGCCTTTAAACGGCGTGATGGTGGCACCAAACACGTAAATGCCCTTCTGATGCGCCTCACGGATAATCTGCTTATACACATCCTTGATACGGTTGGCCGTCTGCACACCGTTCTGGGCACCACCCAAGTCGTTGACAGCCTCAAAGAGGATGATCCACTTCACGCCTTCCTGACCCAGCAAATCACGCTGATAACGGCTAGCACCCGTAGGGCCTAATCCGCCACCCAGCACACAGTTGCCGCCGATACCCATGTTCAGCACACCCACCTGCTTGGTCGGTTCATTAGCCAGCAGTCGGCGTGAAAGCACGTCAGCCCAACGGTTCTGCTGGTTGGTGGTCGATCCACGTCCGTCAGTAATCGAATTACCCAGGATAGCCACAGCCCCCGCCTTTTCAGGTGCCTCCACCTCTAAAGTCAGGATATTGTACCAATGGTCTGTTGTCACAGCACCGCTGAAATCAGTCGTATTACCACTCTTCAGATACGATGTTGTTCTCGACCCCGGATGTCCACTCACGCTTGTCGACGATGCTGAACCGTAATGGATGGTAATAGCCACATTCTCTCGGGGTCCAATCTTAAAGTTGACGGGATCCGACACGGCTTTACCCTTTGCAGGCATCGTCACACCAGCCTTACCATCGAAGGTCAGACTGACAGTCGAGGTCTCGTCAATCTCCGCACTACTACCGGAGGTTTTGGCCAATGCCAATTCTACGCCCTTAATCTCCGTAGCACCCGTACTGAACTCATTAGTCAGTTTCAGACGCACTTTCTCTCCCCCGATTGACACCTGCACAATCTGGCGCAGCGAATTATTACCCAATCCTGGCGATGGAGGATTGTTATGCGGCTCTACCAATTGTGGAGCCGTACCCCATGTGCCTACCCAATGATTATCGGCACAAGCAATGCCTGCCATAAACATGCAGGCCAGAATCAATACTGTTCTTTTCATTTTAATCATAAGTTTAATCCAATTTTTCTGCAAAATTACGCATTCCCTATCATTTTCGCAAACATTTGGGGGCTCTTTTAGAGAAAAGTGAAGAATATGAAACAAATACAAACACTTTTGCAACCAAAGAAAAGCCCTCCTTTTTTACAAGGCCTCGTAACACTTTTATGAAGGCCTTGTAAAAAGTGTTACGAGGCCTTGTAGCAAAAAATCTTAGGCCAAGCAAAAATGATGCTTATTTGAGAAATCCCCCAGAAACTCAAAAACGTATAGAAGAAAAGCAACACGTAAACGTTTTAGTTTGTTTTCCGTGCGTAAATGACGCTAGGCAGGAATAAAATACCTAAATTTGCAGCGTAATTGCAAACTACGACTTATATATGAACAGAATTCTATCAACAGTAGTCCTGATCGTCATCGCTATGTCGATGAAGGCACAGACACAGGCTCCAGCTTTTCCTGGGGCCGAGGGACACGGACGTTATGTCACTGGCGGACGCGGTGGTGTGGTCCGTCATGTCACCAACCTTAACGACAGTGGGACCGGATCTTTTCGTAGTGCCGTCAACGGTAGCGACAAAAAGATTGTGGTGTTTGATGTCGGTGGTGTCATTGCCCTGAAGAGTAATATCAAAATCGGTGCTAACACGACCATTCTTGGTCAGACTGCCCCAGCCCCAGGTATCACCCTGCGCTATTTCACACTATCTACCGAAAGCAACAATAACATCATCGTACGCTTTTTACGGTGCCGACGCGGACAAGAGAAGAATGCTAACGACGGGGCCGATGCAGCCACAGGACGCCACTCCACCGGCATCATCTTCGACCATTGTTCCTTCTCATGGAGCATCGACGAGGTGGCATCGTTCTATGACAACAACAACTTCACCATGCAGTGGTGTACCATCGGTGAGAGCCTCAACAATGCAGGTCACGGCAAAGGGGCTCACGGCTATGGCGGCATTTGGGGCGGAAAGCTCGCCTCACTGCATCACAACCTTATCTGCCACGTCAACAACCGCTCACCCCGTTTCAATGGCGCTCGTTATAACTGGACCGGTTACACTGGCAACAAGCTCTACAGCGAATGCAAATGGGAGAATGCCGTTCAGGCCGAGAACGTGGACTACCGCAACTGCGTGGTCTATAATGCCGACGGCTGTTATGGAGGTCCTGGTGGTGGCCAAATAAACATGGTGGGCAATTATTTGAAGAGTGGACCTGCCGCCAATATCACCAAACTGACGCAGGTCACCGTCGGGGCTTCGGGAAATGCCGAAGGCTACCCTATCTACTGGGACATGACCAGCCGATATTATGTGGACGATAATGTGATTGACGATCATTCGGCCGGATGGGATCAGTTTAAATATGACAGTGGCACAATTGAGCACGACGGGAAACGCTACTCTCTGGACCCCAATCACTACAACGGAAACGATGAAACGTATCTGAGTGTCGATGGCAAAGACTATATCTGCATGCAACTCGACGAGCCTGCCCCCGCAGGCGAGGTAACCACCCATTCAGCTGCCGTTGCATTCGAGAAGGTGCTGACCTATAGCGGAGCCTCGCTCAATATGGACAATGTCGATGCGCGCTATTTCTCTGAAGTCCGTAACGGCACTGCCACTTACGCCGGATCGGTCACGAAGAAGAAAGGACGTATCGATCTCGTATCCGATGTCAACGGCTACACAGAGGAGAATTTTGGCACTGGCAGTCGTGAGGCCGGTTTCGATACCGACAAAGACGGCATCCCCGATGCGTGGGAGAGTGCCAATGGTCTCGACCCCAACAACCCCACCGATGCCATTGCTACGACCCTCGATCCTGCAGGTTTCTACACGAACATCGAAGTGTATGCCAACTCGCTGGTACAACACATAATGTTGGCCGGTAACGAAGACGCCAAGGATGCCGCGAAAGAGTACTACCCTGCCTATAAACAGGAAGACGGCACAATAGTCGAGGCCATCAACACCCTCGGCGCCGACCTCAGTGGCGGTGGTGGCGATGAGCCGGGCATAGAGGCCAAGACTGTCACAGTAACCTTCAACGGCAGCGATATAGAGTCGGAATCGGGCTATTTCACCTATGGTGACGGCAAGCACAATTTCAATACCAAGTTTGCCGGTAATTACAATGGTCAGGCGTTTTCGCAGGGTCTGAAGATGGAGGGGACCACCCTTGTCAAGTTCACCACCACAGCCAAGGCCACGGTTACCATTGTCCAATCCACCTGGAGCGAGCACACCCTTAAATTCGATGGCTCCGAGTTGCCCCTTACCACGGCCAATACACCTGACAACAGTGAAGGCGTTCGTGTCTATTCTCTGTCTAATGTCGCTGCTGGCAACCATCAGATTGAGCGTGGTAGCGGCGAGAGTGGTATTCTCCTCGTCGAAGTCCACGAAGGCACCAACACTGCCATCAAGAATATCAAGGTTAATGTCACAGAAGATACCACATACAACCTTGTTGGTCAACGTGCCGATGCGCACTATAAAGGGATCGTTATCCGCAATGGCATCAGGTTGGTTCAAAAATGATTAATAATAGGGACGTTGATGGCACGTCCCTATTTTTTACCATCTTACGTAAACGATTACGACAACAATAGCTTACCATAACACATGCATTATAAATAATAATGTGTATCTTTGCGCTCAAGAAACGAATATAACCATACATTAACACTAATAATATCTTTTTATGCTAACACAACAGATGAAGCAAATGCTCGTGATGTTCCTGGCCATGCTGGGAATGTCACAAGTCGCTACGGCTGCTGACTTCAAGGACTTCAGCGTGATTGTCAACAATCAGGATGGTACCCTGCTGACCGCCGAAGAGCAGAGCCAGGGCACAGCCGTTGAGTTCGGTGTGGCAGTAGCTGCCGACGGCAAAGTGAGCCGTGTGGCTGCTGACGATGCCAGCGCCGTCGCAACCGTGAGTGGTAAGTATCACAGCGATCATGGCTGCACGGCCCTGAAAGTGGTGGTACCCAATGTGACTAACGTGAAAATCGCTGTGGGACAATGTACCTACAGCAGCAAGGCCGTTAAGGTGACCAACGCCAATGGCGAGGAAGTGGCCACCAAGACCCCATCGTCACCCGCCTGTTGGAAGAACGACCGCAACAACGTCGACGTGCTCTACTATACCGGCGAGGCTACAACGCTCACTATCACCGGAATGAGCTATTGTCCCTACGTGGCCGTAAGTGCCATGACCGAGGAAGAGATTGCCCAGCTGAACACCGAGTTCACGCTGACCTATTTCGATACCGACGGTAAGACAAGCCTCGGCATCCAGAAGGTAAAGGGCCAGACGGCCATCGGCGAGTTTGCCTTTGGCGCGGATGACATCACCCAGTTGGATGGTGTTATGTTCCGCGGCTGGTTTACCGCTCTTAAGGGTGGTAAGAAGATCAAGGTGACCGACAAGGTGGAGAGCGACATGAGCCTCTATGCTGTTGTCACACCTATGGAGATTCCTGACAATCAGTCGGCTTATGCTTACGACATGACAACCGACGCCTTCGATCCCGCTGACCATGAGTGCATCGAGATTGCTGACGGCGGTTACTACTATAACAACCACGGCTGGACCTTCGGCCCTGGCCAGACCATCAACCTCTGGGTAGGCGGCAATGCCACCATTACCATCGGTGGTTGCGCTTATTCGAGCGGCGAGCCCATCATTATTACTGATGAAGCAGGCAACAACGTTGGCTCCATAAGTGGCAAGAACGACTCTGACGGCGGACAGAACACTTTCGAGTATTTAGGTCCTGCTGCCAAGCTGACACTGACCTTCGGCGGTCGTGATTATATTCACAGCGTGGCTATCGCCAACCACAGCAAGAGCCAGGAACTGGCTAAACTCGACAACGAGCCTGTGACAGCAACCTTCGCCTTCGGTGCAGGAGAAGACGGCCAGCAGGCTGAGTTTGGCAATGCCAACAAGTACTTTGTGACCAGCAAGGTGACCTACGGTAGCAACCTGTGGATCAAGGATGCCAATTCGAACATGACACGCTTTGAGCCATATACTCAGCAGAACGAAGGCGAGAGCGGCACTGCTGCCGATGAGACGAACGCCATCAAGTTCCTCATCCAGCCCAACTTCGGACTGACCTTCACTCCGAAGAAGGTGTCGCTGAAGACCACCCGTTTCGGTACCGACAACGGTCTGATCGATGTCTCTTGGGAGAATCCCGATAAGACCACCGTATCGTTGGCCGTAGGTGTGAAGCCCACTCGTAACAACGCAAGCCCCAGCTACTCGGAGCTCTCTTACGACATCACAGGTGCTACACCTGCTGAGGGAACTTGCGGCCTGCTGATCAACCTCTATCACCTGCAGAGCGCCAAACAGATCGGCTTCCGCGATATCGTAATCGAAGGAACGCTCAGCGGACAGGAGAAGGAAGTGCCCGTGCTGGCAACCATCACCATCAACGGCACTGAGTACAACGTAGAGAAGGTGTTCGGCGATGCCTACGAGGCAGAAATGGAACTCTCTAAGAAAGACAAGATGGTCAGCGAGACCAACCCCATCGAGGCCACTGCCACCAAGGGTGAGATCGGTATCATCAGCTATGTGGGCGACGAGACCAAGTGTACCGTCACCATCCCGATGACACAGGGTAGCACCCAGGTTGACTATGTGCTCAACATCGTGCAGAAGCCCGACTTCACGCTGACCTATATCGACACCGACAAGAAGACCGTTCTCGGCGAATTCAAGCGTGAGAAGGACGAGGCCATCGGCAAGTTCGACATCGATCCTTCAAAGGCTACTGCTGAGGAAGGTACGAAGGTACGCGGCTGGTTCAAGATGACCGCCGGTGGTGAGAAATACACCGCAGAGACCATCGTGACTGGCAACATCACTCTTTATGCTGTCTCTACTGAGATCGAGACCACTAGCACCCATAAGAAGTATGTCTTCGACCTGACCGACAAACTCTTCGACGCTGCCGACCACGAGGCCTTCAATCCCTCGGGCAACTACTACTGGCACGACGGTCAGCACGGTTGGGCATTCAAGAAGGATGACAACAACAAGATCGACCTGCTCGTAGGTCCGAAGGCCACTGTTTCCGTGATTCTCTGCCGTTACGGTAGCGCCGACGACATCGAGATTCTCGACGCTAAGGGTCAGAAACTCGGTACACTCCCCGGTATGAACAAGGAAGAAGCAGACGGCGAGATTGTTGCCTTCAACTACGAGGGCGAGCCTGGCACCATCACCCTGAAGCTGAACACCTCTGGTGAGATGTATTTGCATGGTGTGAAGATCGTGAATACTGCTGAGACCAACTACGAGAGTCAGGGTCGCTGGTACTTCGTGAAGCCCGGCAATGCAGAAAGTCTGCTCGACGTGCTCGACATCGTCAATGGCACCAATGCCGCCAAGGATGCAGAACGCTCGTTCATCTATCTGCCCAACGGCGTCTACGACCTCAACGAGACCGTGAAGACCCTTATCAGCGGACATAACATCTCAATCATCGGACAGTCGATGGACAAGACCATCATCGTGACCGCTCCCGACAAGAGCATCGAGGGTCTGGGTAAGGCCGACATGTTCCAGAACAGCGGTTCAAACCTCTATCTGCAGGATCTGACGTTGCAGAACGCCCTCGACTACTACCAGGCTGGCTCTGCCGGACGTGCTGCCGTGCTGCAGGACAGCGGTAACCGCACCATCGGTAAGCGTGTGCGCATGCTCTCTTATCAAGACACCTACTATTCCTCGAACAGCAGTCAGCAAGCATACTGGGAGGATTGCGACATCCACGGTACCGTAGACTTCATCTGCGGCGGTGGTGATATCCGCTTCCAGAATACCACTATCTCACTCGAGCCACGTGCCCTCGACGGCAAGGGCGGTCGTACCGTTACCGCTCCCACCACCGTAACCAACTTCGGTTACGTGTTCGACAACTGTAAGGTGGTTGATCTCGCCGAGGGTAAGGGCGACTGGAACTTCGGCCGTACCTGGCAGAAGGAACCAATCTGTATCTGGCTCAACACCACGCTCGATGAGAATGCCCAGAAGACACTCGTCGGTTCGCGCTGGACACAGAAGGGTATGAATAACACCGATCCGAAGGTGTTCGGTGAATACGGCACAAAGGATATCAACGGTACCAACATCACCCCGCAGAGCAACAAGATTACTTCGTTTGGCGGTACCTTCGAGACCATCCTCACAGCTGATCAGGCTGCCAACTACACCTACGACATGATGTTTAAGAACAACATCGAGAAACCTTGGGATCCCGCCGCTTTGACGGCTCAGGTGGCTGCGCCTACGAATGTGAAGCTCGCCGGCACGAAGCTGACCTGGAATGCCGATAAGAACGTGAACACCTGGGTTGTGATGAAGAACGGCCAGATCTTCGGCATTGCTAACACACCGGGATTCACCGTTGATGATGCCAACGCCACCTATGCTGTACGTGCAGCCAATAAGATGGGCGGACTGAGCGAGGCCACCTCAACCCCGACTTTCGTTGTATTGGCTGATTCATATTATGGCACCTTCTACGACTCAGAGAACAGCTACGCTCTGCCGAAGGGTCTGAAGGCTTATGTAGTGACTTCAAACACAGACGACCAACTGACCTATACAGAACTCACCGATGCGATTCCCGCAGGAACAGCCGTTCTGCTGAAGGGTGAGAAGAATCATGGCAAGAAGTATGAGCTGACCCCCACCGAGGCCGCCCTCTACATCGGCCAGAACCTGTTGGTGGGTAGCGACGTGAACACCCTCACCTACTCGCTGATTAAGATGCCATGCCTCTTCTATAAGCTCGCCTACGGACCCTCTAACACAAAGTATGCCCATACCTTCGGTTGGTACTGGGGTGCCGAAGAGGGTGAAGCCTTTGAGATCGAAGGTCGCCATGCCTGGCTCGCCATCCCGAAGACGGCAGCAGCCCGTATGTATGCCATCTTCAACGGCAAGGATGCGACCGCTATTGAGTTGCCGGCAGCCGATGATAATGCATCGGATGACATCTACAACTTGAACGGTCAAAGGCTACGGGTAGGCGACCGCAGGTCGGGAATGCGAGTAAAGGCTCCTGGATTGTATATCCGTAATAACAAAAAAGTAATCATTAAATAAAAAAAGAATATGAAGAAATTTCTGATTATGCTTTGCATGGTCCTTGCCACACAGGTATTCATGGCCTGCTCCGCAGATGATAATCCCGTGGATACGACGCAAATGGACCATCCTCAGGATGTGGTGACGGATCAACCCGCCAATTAGCAGATTGAAAATTGAAGATTGAAGGTGTAGTTCCACTGCGGACTACACCTTTTTTGAAAACGTTTACGGATGATTGGCAACAAAAATTAGGTTAATAATTTGGCGATATTAAAAAAAATTATTAACTTTGTCGCGAATTAAATGCTAATTTGCTAAATATCAATTTACTAATTAAATAATAACTTTAAAAAACAAGGTATGAATCAAGCAATGAGACTATTGTGTAAACTTTGCCTCTTAGCAGCATTCTTTGTGCTTGCACCGCCCGAGGTGCTGGCACAGACCATTGCGAAAGGCCAGGTTTTAGACTCAACAGGTGAGGCAGTCATCGGTGCGACGGTTGTAGAGAAGGGAGATCCCAAGAATGCAGCTGTGACCGACTTCGACGGCAACTTTTCACTGACGCTGAAGAATGCGAAAACAGTGGTGATCTCCTACATCGGTATGGTGAGCCAGGAAGTAGCAGCTTCGCAGAACATGAAAGTCACCCTTCAGGACGACAATGCCGCCCTGGAGGAAGTGGTGGTCATTGGTTACACCAGTAAGGCCCGCAAGGACCTGACAGGATCGGTGGGATCCGTGAGCGGTGCAAAACTGGCCGCAGTGCCCGTCACCTCGGCAGCCGTAGCCCTGCAGGGTAAGGTATCGGGCGTACAGGTAACGACCGTCGACGGTCAGCCCGGTGCCGACGTGAACATCCGCGTCCGTGGAGGTACGTCGGTGACTCAGTCCAACGAGCCGCTCTATATCGTAGACGGTTTCCAGGTGGACAACATCAACGATATTCCCCCGACGGATATTGCTTCTATCGACATTCTGAAGGATGCCTCCCTGACCGCCATCTATGGTTCGAAGGGTGGTAACGGTGTAGTGGTGGTAACCACCAAGAGTGCCAAGGAGGGCAAGGTGCAGGTGTCATTCAATGCCAACCTGAACATCAGCCATCTGGCCAAGACACTGGATATTATGAACGCCCAGGACTTCGTGAACTACCAGTATCAGTGGCACGCTGCCGCCGGTACGCGTAACTCCAACGCCAAGTTCTTCCGTTCGAACTTCGGTAACCCATACGACCTCGACATGTACTCCACCCTGCCCTCACACGACTGGCAGGACGAGGTGATGGGCGAGACGCCGGTGAACTACTCGGCCAATGTCACCATTGGCGGTGGTTCGGAGAAGGTGAAGTTCAACCTCTCGCTCACCAACAGCGAGGACAAGGGTATCATCCTCGGTTCCGGCGTGCGCCGCACCAACCTGAACATGAAGACCAATGTGCAGCTCAGCGACAAGCTCTCGATGCAGTACAACCCCAAGTTCACCTTCCGTCGCGACAACGGTGCCGGCGGTAGCCATATCGGTACGGGTGGTATCATCGACGTGCTGAAATACCGACCCACCAACGGTCTGCGCGAGTTCGGCTATATCGATCCGGCCTATGCCGACCCCAACGAGGAGGAGCTCTTCACCTATACCAACCCGAAGAGCGACATCGCCATCAACCAGCTCATCAAGCACAGCTATACCTATACCAACGGCCTCGCCTTCGACTGGAAGCCCCTGAAGGGACTCACCCTGCGCACAGAGGCTACCCTCGGACTGGGATGGACTGACAACAACCGCTTTTATGGCGCGCTGACAAGTACAGGAAAGAAGAACAACAACCTGCCGGTAGCTCAGATTACTAACACCCGCAGGTTCAGCTATGTATGGACCAACACCGCTGTCTATAATTTCTCGGTGAAGGACACCCACAACTGGTCGTTCCTGTTGGGTCAGGAAATACAGGATTCTCAAACAACGACAACTTATATTCAGAGTCTGTATTTCCCCCGCAACTTCACCGCCCGTGAAGCTTGGAACAACATGTCGTTCGGTACGGCTTATGGAGACAGAACTGAACTGAGCACGGCCAATCGTACAGCTTCGTTCTTTGGACAGGCTAACTACAACTACAAACACCGTTACCTGCTTTCGGCCACTTTCCGTGCTGACGGTAGCACGAAATTCGCTCCCGGCTACCAGTGGGGCTATTTCCCCTCAGTATCAGGTGCATGGGTGATCTCTGAAGAACCCTTTATGAAAAATATCGAATGGATCAGTCAGCTGAAGCTCCGCGCAGCAATCGGTCTGGTGGGTAACAACAATATTGACAACGATATGTGGCGCATCCTCTATTCCATCAACTCCAACGGTGGTCCGGGCTTCGGCGAGCAGACACAGTATGGAGAGAAATACTACGGCAACAACGGCGGTGCCAAGTTCTCGAACGAGGAGATTAAGTGGGAAACCACCATCACCCGCAACCTGGCTGCCGATATCTCGCTGTTCAACGGTCGTGTGACCATCACCCCTGAGGTATATTGGAACACCACCCGCGATCTGCTCTACGACAGCTACCTCGACTCCACACTTGGTTACACCAGCCAGCAGCAGAACATCGGTCAGGTTACCAACAAGGGTATCGAGTTCTCCATCAGCGGCGACATTCTGCAGGGTAAGGACTATGTACTCTCGGCCAACATCAACTTCGGTCTGAACAAGAAGAAGATCGACAAGCTCAACGGTACCGACGACGTGCTTTGGTACCAGAACGACAACTGGAAGTCGAGCTACAACGACTACTGTCTGAAAGTAGGCGACGAGGTGGGACTCATCTATGGTTTCGTCTACGACGGCCTCTATCAGTTTGACGAATTTTATTTCGACCCGCTGAACAACTACCAGGCTGTGCCATGGGGCTCATCAGCCGCCGACAACGGCACCAGTAGCGACCGTGCCCCACGCGAGGACGGCTATGTGACCGTGATCAACGATATCTCTGGCAGTTCGAACAGCGGTATCGCCACCCTGCCCGGCAAAATCAAGTTCAAGGATCTCGACGGCGACGGCCGCATCACAGAGAACGACCGTACCGTAATCGGTAATACCAACCCGAAAATCCAGGGCGGTTTCGGTCTGAGCGGCCAGTGGAAGGATTTTGACTTCACGGCCAACTTTACCTACATGCTTGACTTCGATATCAACAATGCGACAGCCTATACCCTTTCTGCCTCGGAGAGCAACAAGAATAATTTCTATAATGTGCTCAAAGATTTCAGAAACGGCTGGCAGTATAATGATATCGATGGCAGCATCACCGGTACCAAGGGTGATATTCTTTACAAAATCTACTATGTCGACGACTGCGTGAACCTCTACAAGAACGCCAACCAAGGCCGCACCTTGTGGAATCCCACAGACGTGACGAAGAAAATTACCCATTCCTACTTCATCGAGGACGGTTCGTTCCTGCGCTGTTCCGACATCACCCTCGGCTATACCCTGCCCAAGAACCTGACCCAGAAGATAGGACTCTCCAAGGCCCGCTTCTATGTCTCGGCTTCCAACTTGTTTATCCTTACAGGCTATTCTGGCTATGACCCTGAGGTGGATATCCAGACGGGCCTGACCTGCGGTATGGATTACAATCGCTATCCTCGTGCCCGCAGCTTCGTATTCGGTACCAACATCACCTTCTAAATAAGCAACAGATATGAAAATCAAAAATATCTTATTGACCGGTATAGCTGCCCTAGCCGTTGTTTCCTGCAACGATTACCTTGAGGTGGACGCACCCTCAAAAAGTACGCCTGAATTCGTATTCAGCATGAAGTCTGAGGTGGAGCGTGCCCTCAACGGCGTCTATGCCCAGGCACTTGCCGGCGACCTGTACGGCAATGCCTATCAGAGCACATTCGTACTCAACAGCGACGTGGATATCGCTACAAGCAACAGCCGAAGCCACTCACACTCCAGCTATCGCCGTTTCGACTGCGATGACCAAGGTGGCGAAATCCTCAAGTTCTGGACGGCTGCCTATAACCTGATTGAGTATTGTAATAAGTTTATTACCTATGCCGAGGCTTCCCCCGTGTATCACGTGCAGGACACTAATGGCAACTACGAACTGGATGCCAAGGGCGACAGCATTGTCGACAAGGAGATGCTGCAGTGGATTGGTGAGGCCAAGTGTCTGCGTGCGATGATTTATCACGATCTCGTGGTGATGTTCGGCGACGTGCCTTTCACCTTCGTGCCCACAACGGTCCGCGGCATTGAGACCGTCCCCGTGGCAAACCGCGAGGAAATCCAGAAGGCCCTCATCGCCGACCTACAGAAAGCAGCTGTCAACATGTCGTCGACGGCCAGCACCACCGTGGAGCGCTGCTCTAAGGAGTTCGCCCAGGGTCTGATTGCACGTATCGCCCTGACAGCCGGCGGCTACTCGCTGCGCCCCAACACCAGCGACCAGAAGAGCTACGGCACCATGCAGCGCCCGGGCAACTATCAGGACTACTATCGCATAGCGATGAACTATGCCGACTCGGTGATCTCTGCCGGCACCCACAACCTGAAGCTCAGTTATCAGGATGTATTCGTCAACGAGTGTAACTATCAGGTCATCAACAACGACGACCCCATTTTTGAACTGCCCTTTGCCAAGGAGTCCACAGGCAACACTGGCTATACGCAAGGTCCCACCTACAATTCCTACGAGGGTAAGACCGTCGGTCCATGGGGTAAGTGCGACGGCAAAATGCATGTCAATGCCTTCTACCGTTTCCTGTTCCGCGACGGTGACCTGCGCCGTGAGTTCGTCAATGGTATGTGGTATTACAGCTACTTCACCAATGCCGAAGGCAACCTAGCCGACTCTGTCTACTTCCGCAACGACTACTATCTGCACAACAACAAGTGGTCGAAACTTTGGACTTCAGAGAGCTCCGCGCTGGGCGATATCACCGAGGGTTCCACGGGTATCAACTATCCGTATATGCGCTACGCTGATATATTGTTGATGTATGCCGAGGCTGCCAACGAACTGAATGGCGGTCCTACGCAGAAAGCCATCTCCTGTCTTGAGCAGGTACATAGCCGCGCCTTCACTGACGGCGATCCCCAGTTCATTGCCCAGGCCGGCGCCTCGAAGGAAGCCTTCCAGAAAGCGGTAATGGACGAGCGTAAATGGGAGTTTGCTGGTGAGAACTCACGTTGGCGCGACCTGGTCCGTACCAACACTTATGGTGAGGAACTGGTCTATAGTTTCCTGCGCTACTATGCAGTCGGCATGAACTGCAGTTCCGGCTATGAGGACGACATCGTCGCCCACGACAGCCAGGATGGCACCGACTACCTGTCTGTACTGCCCGGTATGCGTATCTATTACCACACCTATAATCTCAGTGAGGCCAATGCCTATGCACTCCGAATGTTCAGAGGGCAGATGTACGGTTACAAGGTGAATGATGCTGGTATTGTCACACAGCAATATCCCAACCAGTCATTCCAAAGCCTCCGCATCTTCAATGCTTATAGACCTGCAGGCTCGGCGCCTGTCACCCGACAGATTACCCAAGGTGGATTCTCTGCCAAGGCATGGATTCCCGCCGACATGTATAACTGGTATAACGAGAACACCGGTCTGCCTAACGACTATTGTAAGTACACCTTCTACGGCTATATCCGCTGCGACGACAGCGGCAACCTGTGGGTGATCCGCGACGGTGCGCAGACACAGTTCGGCAGCATTCCCGCTGCCAGCGAACTGCCTCCGGTGCGCTACATCCTCCCCTATCCTAACACGGTCATCCAGCGTTCTGCCGGTGCCTATAAGAACTACTATGGTTATTAATATAATGTACGCATAAGATATGAAAAAGATACTGAATAGCATGATGTTGCTCTTTGTAGCCATCACTTCCGTACTCATGGTTTCCTGTAAGGAAGACGAGAACACGGCAGCTGAAGGCACAGACAGAGAGTTTATGACCATGTTCATCAATGATAACAACCGCGGTAAGGGCGGTGACTACCCCTACAACTGCGGTCTGGACGGTGCCTATCCTCACGGAAACACCATCCACCTTTATTGGTACGGTGTCAAGGAGTGCGCTGGCTATCAGATTCAGATGGCCATCCAGAACAAGGTGAGCGGAGGTGCCACAGCCTGGGCCAACATCCAGGGCACCAGCGACTTGTTGCTCGACACCATCGTAGGTCCCAAGCAGCTCGACATGCTCATCAAAGACCTACAATATTCTACCGACTACCGTTTCGCCATCCGCGCCCTCTCCACTCTGGACCGCAATGTCAAGGGTGATGAGAGCACCTTCGCACATGCCTCTAACTGGTTCGGGCACGGTAATGGCCGTCAGTGGCAGGAGTACATGGGCATCACCACCCGTGACCGCTATCCGACACCGTTTGCCATCTATGTGAACCAGGCTGAGACCACCGAAACGGAGATGCACGTCTATCTGAACAAGACCGCCAAACAGGCCTTAGGCTATGATGATGATGCCACTATCACCGATCCCGATGACCTGGATAAGCTGGAGTCGTTCTACGAAAACTTCAATATCGATGACAACGGCAATCTGGGCTATCAGTACCTGCGTGTGGCACCTTCTCCCAATAACCCCAACTCTACGGTGGACGAGAAGTTCAAGAACTACCGCATCACTGACGAGGACCGTGACCGTGGCTATATCGTAGTGACCGGTCTGACGGCCAACTCTGTCTACGTCATCGATGCCGTTGACCCCCGTATACCCGTGGCCATCGATGCCAAGTACAACACCTGTACAGCCCGTTCCGACGGTCAGCCGGGTGCTCCCATCCTGCTCAAGCACGACGAGCTGATTGCAAACTTCAGCACCGGCACACTGCCCAGCAATGAAGACTACAAGCGCGCCGACGTGTTTGCCCGTGCCGCAGAATTCGATGCAGCCCCGCTGACACCGACACTCTACGACTTCATCTCGAACACCAACTTCGCCGAGGGGCAGACCTACTACCTCGAAGGTGGCAAGACCTACTACCTCGATGGCAACGACATCACCTGTAAGGGCTTCGTGCTGCGCACCGATCCTGCCGATGTGGCTCAGGGCAAGCGCGCACGCGTCATCAGCGGTATCGGTAAGAGCGAGATGTATTCACAGGGTGTCAACGGTGAGCAGTGGAACGGATGTCCCTACTCGATGTTCACCTTCGGACGTTCTCCAGAAGCCGGTGAAGGCGGTGAGATCTATATGAAGAAACTGGCCTTCTACGACATCGACTTCGACAACCCGTTGTGTTACAACTACGGTGACAACCAGGCCGGACTCGGTACCGCTACGGGTAACTACTTCTTCAATATGTTCTCTAACGGTATGGCCGTTACCCTCGACTCGCTGGTCATGGAGAACTGCTCGTTCAAGCGCCTCGTCCGCGGTTTCGTCCGCGAGCAGGGTCCGAACTACAAGGTCTGGAACCACGTGTTGATCAAGAACAACCTGTTCTACGACTGCGGTTACTACAACCAGGGAGCAGGCGGTTACTGCTGGATTGCCGGTATCAACCAGCCCGGTTCCAACCTCTACAAGGACTTCAAGGTCATCGAGAACACCTTCTACGACAGTCCGTTCCCCGCCTTCTTCAGCGAGGAGAACGAGAACTACGCCCGTGACAATGGCCCGTGGATGATCACCTTCTCCAACAACACACTCGTCAACTTCAACACCCGTGCCAACGGTGCCATCTTCAAGATGCGCAATCTGCCCAACGGCTCGGTCTACACCGTTGAGAACAACCTGTTCGTGCTCTGTAAGAAGGATGGCGACCAGCGTGTGCTCCAGATGTGGGGTGCCGATATCCGCAATACCCAGTCGTTCTCAGACGGTTCGGCAGGTAAGGTGAAGCTTATCTTCAACAACAACTGGTCGACGAACAACGACCTGACCAACGGCTCCATCTTCAGCGCCAATGCCTGGACCACAAGCAGCAACAGTTTCCAGAAACTCGTGAAAGACGGCAATGCCACACTGACGGGTACGCTGGAGGTGAACGTGGCCAATATCTCGGCTACCGAACTGATGGAGCAGCCTTGTCCGCCGCATGTCGCTGCAACGGCCAACGATCCGAACATGCACCGTGCTGATGCCCTCGACGGTTCTGCCAACAGTATTTACAACGTGAACCTCTACTTCAAGAACACCAACAACGACATCTATAACAACAATGTAGGTGCATCACGTTGGAGGAATAAGTAAATTGAATATTGAATATTGAAAATTGAAAATCATGAATACATTCAAGAAATCAATAGTAGCAGGAGTATTCTACTTACTCCTTCTCTCCTTTACTCCTTACCTCGTGTAGCGATGCCAACGAGTATGAGGACACCTTTACCGACAATCCCTCATGGGTGGAAGGCTATACTGACTCTCTGAAGATCTCGCACCCTGAGAGCCTGGCCAGCACCCGTTGGGTGCGTGGCACCGGTCTGAAGACCAATGCCTACGGTGAGGAAGTACAAGGTTTCGTGGAGAGCCTCAACTTTGTCTCAGCCGACTCCGTCAGCGTGAAGATGAGTCAGGGCACGACCGAAGGCACTTGGACCGACGAGTCGAACACGGAAGCTACCCCGCTCTATGAGTATAAGTATAATAATACGACTGGTGCGTTAGAGATCCTCAAGCGCGTGGTGAATGATAAGGGTGCTGTCACCAAGCAGACTATTTTCCAAGGCGTTGCCTCAGATGGAAAGCAGACGGTGCTCACTATCGTACACTTTGGCGACTCGCCCATACAGACTTATCTTGTGAAGCAATAAAAGGTAGAGTATTTGTCAAGAAACACGAGCCGTAATCTCGTGAGCAGTGAGCCGTAATCTCGTTAAGAGCGAGATTACGGCTCGTTCATGATAAGCCGTCATGTCGCTCGTTGCCAAGAACGATCAAGTGGGGACTAAGCTTTCCGTAAACCTTTACGTTAATTATTTAGCTAAAAAAGGTAAATCATTTGGCTAATTCAAAAAAAATATCTATTTTTGCACAAAATAATATACAGTCTTTGGAAGTTTTTTTATTTACTAACTATAAAAAGTATTTATATGAAGAAAATTTTTACGCTGATTATTGCCCTGATGGGCTTTGCCGGTGCTGCTAACGCTGCAACGGTAGACGATCTGGCTGTGCTGAAGCACAGTTATGTTCTCGTATGCGACAACCTCGGAGCCCGTCCCGGAAAGGGCGTTCTCTTTGGTGACAACCACTTCCTGGATGTCACAGGTGGATCTACAGCCACGAACAAGGGACAAGTGGACCTGTCACAGCCTGGAGCAACCACTTATGATGATGGTAAAGGTAATGTGGAAGACATTCCACAGTATATCACTGAGGATATTATTGCTAAATATGGTGCTGACTATGCCGGCCCACACTACAACTGGCTGCGTTTGAAGAATGCTCAGGACGTAATTGCCATGAAGTTGACAGCTAAATCAAAGGTTATCATGTACATTCAGGGTAACAACAAGGTTGGTAAGGAAGCCCGTATCCCCAAGATCGCTACAGATGCCAAGTTAGAGAATGCACTAAACGCTGCTCCTGATGAAAATCATGCTAGGACTGTCAGCGGCTACCGTTGGGAATACACCGTTGCTGATGACGGTTTGTACTACATCGGATCTTACAATGGTGATATGTTCGTCAGCTTCATCATCATCGAGGCTAACGAGGCTCCTGGTACACCGACTATTAAGGTTGGTGAGCAGAAGTTCGAGAACGGTCTCTGGTTCCGCGAGGTAACTTGTAAGTCCAACGACATGGTGGAGGAAGGTTCTACAGAGAAGATTCCTACCGTTGTTACTTACACGACTGATGGTTCTGCTCCTACAGCAGCAAGTACCAAATACACCGAGCCCATCAAGTGCTATAAGGACATGACCGTGAAGTTCCAGGCATTCATGGACTTTGGCGATGGCCAGCCCAGCGATGATTTCATCTGCCCCAATGCTGACAACGAGGGTAGCGTCAGCTTCCTTTTCGAAGCTCCGGCCATCAATGTTGATGGTGCTCAGTTCTCCATCGTTTCTCCTTATGCAGAGCAGAACGGTAAGAACTACTTTACTTTGGCAGCTGACGGTCAGGTCAGCGAGGCTGTTCAGGGCGACGGTGCTACACTCGATCTGTCAGCCACTGTTTCTGCTTATACCATTATCGCCAACGGCGAATATGGTGAGTTCAAGTCATTCTCTGCTTCTAAGGATGTCTATGTGCTGAATCCAATCAAGGAGAAGAAGACCATTGCAATCGCAAGTGCTGATGTCGTTGTCGACGATGAGGCTACAGAAGCTTCTACCGACGGCACTACTGTCTATAAGGTGGAGAATGGTTCACTCACAGCCGACAAGAAAGACTTCTTCGTGAAGAATCTCACCTTCGGTGTGCTGAAGGATGCCAAGGCTCAGTATCAGGTACCTGAGGGTCAGGAGGCTTATATCCAGATGAGCAATACCAACATTGTATTCCAAGTGGCCGAAGGCGACTCAGTTGTTGTGAAGGTAGTCTGCTCGAAGAACTCTTGTAAGAATATTGATGCCGATGACGCTGCTGAAGACAAGTTGGATAACGGATGTACTCCCGACCGCCAATGCTATGTTAACGTGAGCGGCACAAATTACTGTCTGACAGACGCTGAAGGTAAACATACCAACGACCTGAAGCTCTATCCCAACGCTAACGTATTCGAGTTCGGTCTTGGTGCTGGTACATGGACTTTCCAGAAGTACTCTGGCACAGGTAACATCCTGATTTCTTCTATCGAGATCACTCCCGCTGCTGCAGCTGCTTCTGCTGAGCCTTGGGCAGCCCCTGAGACCGACAGAGCCGTTAACAAGACCTACGATCTTGCAGGAACTTGGGCTGGTGACTGGTTCGAGCCTGGACAGAACTATGATGCTTCTGAATACGACTATGTATGGATGAAGTACAGTGGATACACAGGAAAGATCAACTTCGGTATCACCTATATGGAATGGGAGAGCACTCAGTCTTGGGGTGAGGTTTACCACTCTGACGCCGTCACACTTACCGAGGCTTCAGGTATCGCAGTTGTGAAGCTGGAGAAGACCAAGACCATCGTCAACGGTATCAACAATGTTGAAAGCGAATATAAGGGTGACATCTATGCCAAGCACGTGAAGAATGTCTTCCTCCAGGATCAGGGAACAGCTTCCAAAATTACTGTTGAAGGCATCTACTTCGGCACAGAAGCAGCTTACAATGCTGCAGTGGCTGCTGGTATCCAGGGTGTGAAGACTGTAAACGCTCAGAATGGTGCTGTCTTCAACCTCGCTGGTCAGCGTGTTGACGCTAACTATAAGGGCGTAGTGATTGTGAACGGTCAGAAGAAGATCCAGAAGTAATCTGATGTTCCTACTCCTTCAAAAGGAGTAAACCATACAAAATCAGCCGAAAGTCTTGGTACTTTCGGCTTTTTTTTATACCTTTGTGCCCTGAAAACGAACTCTATAAACTAATCACAAATGAACAAAAGACAGTGGTGCGCCTCCCTGATCATGGCAACGACAGCCTTGCACGCAGTTGCACAGAATATCGACTTCAACATGACGAATCGTCAGGATGCTGAGGTGAATGAACCAGACTACATCGGATGGGCCGTCAATCAAGGGGCCAGCGAATCCAAGACACTCGAAAACGGGTTGACCATTACCGTAGCAGCCGTCGGCAAAGCAAATACGCTCAGGGCACAATGGCACAAGAACACCTGTACGGCAGGGAGAAACGGCCAGACCGGTCTCCGGCTGCTCGGCGATGGTGTGGCTGCCTTCATGGCTGATGCCAGTAATAACACCCCCAACCTGACCGATACCCCTACCGGTATTTCTGTCAAGCTGAAAGGTCTCAAGCCCGGTCTGCATTCCCTGGCTGCCTACCATGTGTATAAAGATCCTAAATCGGGCGATATGCCCACGATTAAAGTGGATGTGATGCGCGATCAGGAGCCGGTGGCCGCCCAGACAGGCATGGCCTACGCCAATGTGAAGAGTACGGCCACAGACCTAAAAATGAGCGATGCGGCTTTCTCATACATAGAGTTTGAAGTGTTAGAGACTACCCAGACCATCACCGTCACTTATACCACGGAAGTAGAAACTGGCAGAAAATATCAGACAACGAACGTGATGCTCAACGGTCTGCTGATCGACCGCTCGCCACTCACCGCGATGGATCCAAAGCCCGGACATCGTGACTATCACTTAGATGCCGATGATGGCAGCTATACCTTGCAATGGACACCAGCCGCGGTGGCTGTGAAGCACAAGCTGGTAGTGGGCACAGAACAAGAGACTGTCAGTCAGTCAACTGATTATATCTATGAGGGAACCGATCCTGCATACACCATCACAGGGCTGAGTTCATCACGCTATTATTTCTGGCGTGTAGACGAGGTGGATGCCGACGGCAGGATTCACAAGGGCCAGGTTTGGTCGTTCCGTCCCCGGCAGTTAGCGTTTCCTGGTGCGGAAGGGTATGGCCGCTTCGCTACCGGCGGTCGAGGTGGTAAGGTGTACCACGTGACGAGTCTCAGCGGGGGCAAGGAACCCGGCACGTTGCTTTATGGACTGACGGAGATGAATGAGCCCCGCTATATCGTGTTCGACGTCTCAGGTATCATCGAACTCGACTTCGAATCGCAGTTCACCAAGCCCTTCGCCTATATCGCCGGACAGACGGCACCGGGCAAGGGTATCTGTATCAAGGCATCGAACATCAATATCGGTTCGGACGTGATCTGCCGACATATCCGTTTCAAGCGCGGCTTGGGTGTCTATGGTAAGAATACCGGTAACGCGATGGGAATAGCGGGTGCCGACCACGCTATCGTGGACCACTGCACAGCAGCGTGGGGAACGGATGAGACGGTGAGCGGACGCGGCGCGCTGAACGTGACGTTCCAGTATAACGTCATCTCCGAGGCCTTAGGTATCACCGGTCACAAGAACTATGACGACGGTACGAACCACGGCTATGCGGCCACCATCGACGGACGCATTGGCTCGTGGCACCACAATCTGCTGGTAAACTGCGAAGGCCGTAACTGGAGTATGGGTGGCGGCATGGATGCCGAAAACCATCCCATCGGTGGTCTCGACCTGTTTAACAATGTGGTCTACAACTGGTACAAACGCACCACCGACGGCAACTGTCACGCCGTGAACTTCGTGAATAACTACTACAAGATGGGAGCCGACACGAACAAGAAGCTCCTCTTCACGCAGGAGTTCGAGAAAGGCATAGCGCTCGACGGCATCAACCAAGCTTACGTCAACGGTAATATCCGCGAAAACAAGGATCACTCGCTCACCGTTCAGGAATATGCCCTCGACAAGCGCGACGACATCTTCAACGCCGTACAAAAAACCGGAGGCAGGATACCCACCGACTACGACTATCAGGTTAGCGAGCCGCTGTTTGAGAGCTACGCCACCATCCACACGGCCAAGGACGCCATGAAGATTGTAACCAGCTACGCCGGTGCCACGATGCCCCAGCGCGACGAGCAGCACTTGAGAAACGTGCGTGAAACGCTCGACGGCACTTATACCTACGTTGGTTCGAAGTCGAATATTAAAGGTGAGATAGACGCTGAGGCCGACATTACCGACGTAGCGAACGGCGGATGGGAGGAATGGCCCGAGGAGCAGCGTGCCGCCGACTGGGACACCGATCAGGACGGCATGCCCAACTGGTATGAGACCGCCATCGGCAGCGATCCTAACACTGCCAACCAGAACGATGATCCTGACGGCGACGGCTGGACACTCCTAGAGGATTATCTCAACTTCATGGCCCACCCCTATGTCATGATACAGCCCAATGGCAGTGGCGCCATCGACCTGAAGCCCTATTTCATCGGTTTCTTTGGTCAGAACAAGAACGTTGTCACACCCACCTTTACGGTAGATGCTGCTGTGGGTGGTATCTATTCAACTGCCATCGAGGGCACTACGCTCACGGTAAAGGCCATCAAACCCGATACGGAGGGTGTTTATCAGTTTAATGTGACGGTGAGCGACGGTGAGACCACCTTCTCGCAGCCCTTCGGTGTAGCCATCACAGCTGCCGCTACCCCTACAGCCATCAACCTTCAGGCGGCAGAGCCGAAGGCCATCGTCGGTCGTGAATTCTTTACCCTCGACGGTAAGAAAATAGACACAATGCAGTCGCACGAGACCTACGTGATGCGCACCACCGACAAACAGGGCAACGTTCGTTCAGTAAAAATCATCGCAAAATATAATTGAAATATTAAAAACTGAAGTTATGAATACATTTAAGAAATTAATAATAGCAGGTGCATTCTCTTACCTCTTACCTCTTACCTCTCACCTCTTCGCAAGCGTGCAGGCGCAGAATGCATCAGATTTGAAATGGTCGGCCATCTGCTCAGGTAAGATGAGTGCCGAATGGTATGGCAGCGACGAAGCCAAGACGATTGCCGACAACGTGATATCCGGTCAGAAAACCAATGGCGGCTGGATGAAGAACATCGAGTGGCACAAGCTGACAGCCAGCGAGTTGAAGGCCCAGCAGAACGCCCGTTCTGAGCACTCCTGTCTCGACAATGCGGCCACGACGATGGAAATGCGTTTCCTGGCTAAGGTCTATCAGAAAACCCAGATAGAGAAATACAAGGAGTCGTTTACGAAGGCCCTGAACATGATCTTCAAGGCTGAGAAAGGCTGTGGCGGTTGGTCGCAGTACTGGCCTCTGGATGGTAATGGAGCCTATAGAGATTATATCACCTTCAACGACGACCTGATGACCAACGTAATGCGTCTCTTGCAGGAGATTGCTGCCGGAAAGGGCGACTTTGCCAATATGGCCGACGATGCTGCAAAACAACACTGTCAGAAGTCAGTAGAACATGCCATCGATGTCATTCTCAAGTGTCAGGTCGACGACAACGGTACGAAGGCCGCCTGGTGTGCCCAGCACGACACCATCAAGTTCCAGCCCGCTGTAGGCCGTCCTCACGAACTGCCCTCCATCAGCGGCAGCGAGTCGGCCAGTCTGTTGTCGTATCTGATGACCATCGAGAATCCCTCTGAAGAGCTGCAGCAGGCCATCCATTCAGCCGTAGCCTGGCTCGACGCCCATAAGATAGAGGGTAAGGCAGTGGAGGACTTTACGAATGCCAACGGCGAGAGTGACCGTTGTGTGATCAACAAGGCGGGCAGTGCCGTCTGGGGACGCTTTATCCAACTGGGTGGTGAAACGGGTCGCAAGACCTACGAGTCGTTCTTCAACATGCTGAAATCGCGCGGCAAGTCGCGTTCCTACACCACTGGCGGCAAGACCTACACCTATTCGGAATATGAGATTGCCAGCAAATCGTACAACCCCGAGAAGGAGTACCAGCCCATCTTTGCTATCTACGACGATAATCTGCAACACCTGTATTACCGTTTCCTCTATAGCTACGAGGATGCTGAGGACAGTATCGACTGGAAGGGTTGCCCGATAGTAACCTCGCTCAACGCCAAGCGTCGTGTGAACTATCAGTTCATGGGCAGTTGGCCCCTGAATGTCATCAAGAACGAATACCCCGCATGGAAGAAGCGTATCGAACAGCAGAATGCCTCGCAGGGCTATAAGACCTACGCCCTCTCAGGTGAAACGAATACTAGCAGCTCATCGTCGGAATACGGTTTCAAAGGCGACATCAAGATTACCAACGGCAACAGTAAGGGCTATGCCAATGGTAAATCGAGCACCGTGAAATATTCGGCCAACGTGATTTACACGGTCCAACTGCCAACGGGCATGAAGATTGACAAGGTAGACTTCTATGGCTACGACAACTACGATGTCGATGCCTATATCAGTCATTTCAATGGAACCGATTTCGGCGCTACGGATTACGTGTTTCCTGCTAAGAACGGCGACGATATGACCTACGTGAACCACACGCTGGAGGCAGCAACACCCATTGAGAACAGCTTCAGTTTTAAGCTCGGCTCGAAGCAGTGTTGTCTCATCATCACCCTTTACGAGAAAGACAGCTCTGCAGCCATCACGCTTCCCATCGCTACGAACGATGCTGAAGCGCCCGTCTACAACCTACATGGCATGCGTGTAGGCAGTCGCACCAAAGGGCTTTATATCCAAAACAACAAGAAAATCTTTATTCGATAGGTATGATTGTGCAGTCCACATCCTCCTTGTTGGTGGAATAGCCTACATAGATCTTGCCATTGTGTATCATTGCCTTGGGATAGCTATATCCGAGCGTCTTATATTTCCCTTCATATCTTCGCGGAGGCAGGTCTGTGCGTTCACCACTGCGGAGGAGCAGAGCCTTGTCGAATGTCTTACCGTCACGGCTTGTCAATAGTACCAACGGCCAACGCGTCTTATCATTGGCCGGACAGCTTACCATATACGACGTTCCGTCGGGCAGATTACCGGCACACTGCTTCGTGCGGGCATCAGGTATGTTTGTCTGCTCGGGCTTTGACCAAGTCTCGCCTCTGTCCTTGCTGACAGATGCCAGTTTCCTGAACGTGCTGCTCTGATCGCGGAAGAGCATCACGAGGGTCCCGTCTGCCTGCACATACTGGCTGGGTTCCAGTTCTCTTGACTGTTTGCCTATGTCCTCACTCTCAAAGACAGCCTTTTTCCAACCGACATGACCTGTAACATCGTCGGTGTAGACTGGACTGACATGCAGACCCGGCATAAAGTGCGCTGCTCCGATAATGCGTCCCTCGGGCAGTCTGTATGGATCTTGTTCAAGCACGCCCGCCATGGGTTCCCCGTTGGCCATCATGACCGGATGAAGCTGACTCCAGTGTTTTCCATCGGTGGTGGTGATATAATAGGTGCGGCCTCCTCGTAGTTCCAAACTATTCTCCCAAATGTCGATGAATGCCGTAAGGGTGTCACCACTTACCAACCAACCGCCTGAAGTCGTATAGTATTGATCAGTAGCCGCAACCAGAGTCTTTGGTCTGCTCCACGTTAGGCCTTCGTCGAAGCTCGTACTGTAAACCACCTTCGTGTCGTCGCTGTCCTCATCTTTCAACGAGCTCTGCCACATGCAGTATAGCCTATTCTTGAATGAAGTCATCACCACGCCGTTGGCATAGTGGTTGCCTTTCTCTTTAGCAGAGAAAATATGGACGGTCTTGACATGCTCACTTTTAGGGAGTCCGAGGCTGTTAGCATCTGTGGTGTCGATAATGCCGTCAGCAATACGTGGCAAATCTTCGGCCAGTACTCCCAAAACGCACATCACCATTGCGGTTATTGTACACGCTCTTTTAACCATAACATCTGGGCATAATTAGTCTCCGTTGTGGTCCAATGCTCATTCACTGGCGTAATCAGGCTCTCCTTAGGAGCTGTAATCAGATTCCAAACGATGTAACTGGTCGTCGGTGGACAGACATTATCATTGTATCCCCAAGTCAGATAGACAGGACAGACGATACGACGGGCAAAATTCACTACATCATAGTAGGCCAACGTCTTGACCTTCTCTGGCGTCAGCATATTCTTCATGTGGTTAAAATGAGGATAACCGCCTGCACGATGATCCAGATAGCCCGCCATATCCGAGAGTGCCGGATGATTGGCCACACAAGCCGTTACACGAGAGTCGAGACCGGCAGTGATGAGTGAGAGGGCACCGCCCTGGCTGCCACCCTGAACGAATACATTCCTACCATCCCAATCAGGAAGGGATGTTAGATAGTCAATAGCCCGGACACAGGCCACATAGACATGTTTCATATAATAGTTGTCCCTATCGTCGAGACCATTCGTCAGGTATCCGTTCTCATAGTCAAAAGCGGCAGTAATCTCCTTGAACTGCTCATCGGTCATCTCCGGATTCAGACCGTGAATCTCCATCTCCAGACGGATAAAGCCATTTTTGGCATAATATATATTCCGCATCGGTTCCTTGATAGTCTTGATGCCCGCTCCCGGCAGACAGAGTACCACGGGGTATTTCCCAGCCTTCTTAGGCTTCGACAGGTAGCCATAGACAGCGTGCCGGCGGTCGGTCTTGAGTTTCAGCAGATACATATCTGTCTCGTCGGTGCAATAATGCTCTACCTTCTTACAACTCACCACCAGGTTGTCGTTCTTGGCAGCCAGACGAGCCTCCTCAAGGTTCACCTTCCAGAAAGTGTCGAAGTCCTGAGGATTGCCAGTATAGGGTTTCAACAGCTCCGGCGAGAACCCCACCTTCACATGGTGCTGATACTTGCCCCCGATATTCAGTCGGAGATCGAGGAATCCCGGACTTTTCATCGTCCCCATAGCAATAATGGCACGCCCTTTCTTCAGTTTCACCTTACCGGAAGCAACGGCAGGCATCATGTCTGGTCCAATCTCATAGCTCACTTCCGCGTCCTGCGGCATGCCATAAAGGAAGAATGCCACTTCCACCTTCGCCTTCTCTCCCACTTTATACAACCAGTCGGCATGATCGGGAACCGTCATCCACAGATAGTCGGAGCGATAGGGGTAGTTCTCTGCTGTAGCCATCATAGCGGCACAACACAGCATCATCATCAACAGTAGTTTCTTCATCCTATTCATTGTATTATCGTCCTAAAAACTTCGTATCTAAATAGGCCTGGAAGGCGTCTTTATAGAGGTCGCCGATGGGCAGATAGGTATCGGCATCCATAATGACGCGGTTCTTGTTGACCTCCTGGATCTTATCGAGATTGATGATGTAAGAGCGGTGGATGCGCATGAATGATGCCGGCAACCGCTCTTCGATCTTCTTCATCGAGAGCAGCGTAATGATGGGTTTGGTCTCGCCCTCGATCCATACCTTCAGATATTCGCTCATGCCCTCAACGTAACGGATGTCGGGGATATTCACCTTCACTATGCGGTAGTCGGTCTTGAGGAAGAGGGTATCATCAGATTCGCTGACCACTGGCTGATCGACTGACGACGTGCTTCCCAACCGTTCACGGAGCCGATTGGCGGCCCTTTGGAAATCCTGCAGGCCGAAGGGCTTCAGCAGATAGTCGACGGCATTCACACGGAAGCCCTCAACGGCATACTCCGAATAGGCTGTGGTGAACACGACCAATGGCGGCACGGCAAGCGACTTCACGAAATCCATGCCATTCAGGTCGGGCATGTTGATATCGCAGAAGATGGCATCTACCGTGTCGTTCTCCAAGAACTGACGGGCCTCCAAGGCACTCTGACACTGGGCGGCAAGCTCCAGAAACGGCACTTTACTGATATAGCCGACGAGCTGCTGCAGAGCCAGCGGCTCATCATCGATGGCAAGACAACGTATCATGACAGTGGGATGTTTAGTTCGACAGAATAGACGTCGGCGACGTCGTGGATGCTGAGCGTGTAATCCTTGCCGTAGAGCAGATTCAGACGCTTGCGCACATTGGCGAGTCCTACCCCGCCCTTCTCTTCATTTGGCACGCCGGCTTTCGAGTTGCGGCACTCAAAGTGCAGTTCATCGCCCTCCACCGAAACCTTCACTTCGACAAACGACGCGTGCTGATAGCTCACGCCATGCTTAAAGGCGTTCTCTATAAATGTGATGAGCATCAGCGGCGGTATCTGGCGGTCGGGCACATCCACCGGCAGGCTGACGTCGATACGGACCTTGTCGGTATAACGCAGCTGCATGAGTGCGATATAGTGGCGGATGAATTCAAGTTCGCGCGACAGCGGCACACCCTGTTTGTTGCCCTCGTAGAGCACAAAGCGCATCATCTTCGACAGTTCCAGAATGGTGTCCTTTGCCTTCTCCGGGTCGATATCCACGAGCGCATGGATGTTGTTGAGCGTGTTCATAAAGAAGTGTGGACTGATCTGATAGCGCAGATATTCCAGCTGCTGCTCGAGATTCTGCCGTTCCAGCTCAGCCAGTCGCTTGCGGTCGTCGCGGCTGCGGAAATAACTCTTGATGCCAAGGTTTGCACCAAGCATGAGGATCAGCACCAAGACGGCCATGATGTCGCGCTCACCCACGATAGGTGGCGGACCATCGTGCCGGAACTCATGTTGCCGCATGGGTCCATCGTGAGCCTGCGGAGGCTGCGGTGCATCCATACGGTCCCAAGGCTCCGGCGCATCCGGCCTTTCCATCCGATGATCGGGCGCTTCAGGCCGTTCCATCTGATGAGGTGGCGGGCCTTGATGGAATCTGTTGCCATCCGGCCGATGACTGCATTGATAAGCGGTGAAAGCCACCAACAAGGCACCCACCATAGCAAAGTAGACCATGCGCTTACGCTGATGCACCAGCAACGGGGCGAGGAAGAAGTTATGTATAAGGAACAGCAAGAGATAAACAGCGAACTTACGCCACACGACGAACACCTCCGCCCAGTCGAGCGCAAGGTTGGTATCGCTCATCGTGCGCACATAAAAGCTCAGCAGCGGGGCTGCGAAGAGCAAGCCCCACACTGCCAAGTAAATCAGGTTCTCCTGCTTTGACTGCTTCATCCAGATTATTCTAGTCATATATAATAACGCAAGAATCAGGAAAATATTGTTTCAGCGCCAGCCGCCGCCACCAGGACCGCCGCCACCAGGACCGAAACCGCCACCGCCAGAGTAAGACGAGAGACTGACGCTGCTACCGCCGCTGACAGTGGGATTGACATTGCCTGCACCGTCGAAGATGCTGGTGCCGCCGCTGACGGTAACGCCGCTCTTCAGAGTGGGTTGTGAGGTGCCGCTGACCACGAGGGAATTGCTGCCGCTGGCTGGTGTCTTAAAGGCAAAGGTCTCGCTGCCGACGGTGATGGCATACCAGGTATTCTTGCTCCACGACGAAGCCTGATAGCACGACTGCGAGAGTTGAGCACCACTCTCCAGTCCGCCGATGGCGATGATGGTGCCGCCCGTGACGTACAGTTTCTTCTGCTGCTCGCTGTTGGCATCGATGGCCACCTCAGGCGATGAAGCACCAATGGCATATACCAGTCCGCCTTTGATATACACGTTACCGTTGGCATCCATACCGTCGTTGCCCGTGGAGCGTGCATAGACATAGCCCCCACTGATAGTCAGGTCGCCCGAGCCGTTGGTATCGGTATTGTACGAAGCATTGATGGCATCGTCGCTGGCATTGACGGTCACCTGGCCGCCCGTGATATTGATCGAGGTCTTGCTCTCGATGCCTTCGCCGCCTGCACCGGTCGTGGTGACGCTGATGATGGCATTGTCGCTGATCGTGATAACGCCATCGACCTTGATGCCCTTGGGGGATGATTTGTAGTCGCTGTCGTAGCGATCCAACTGCTGCGACGAAGAGACGGTGGAGAGCGCGCCGCTCGATGAGGCGACGACGGCATTTCCTGAAGTCTTGATAATCATGGTGCCACCCGTGGCGGTAAAGTTACCATCGGCATTGACACCCTTGCCACCAGCACCTGTGCTGGTCAGGTTCATCGTGCCGCCGCTGATGGTGATATTCCCATCGGCTCCAAGACAGGCCGATGCCTTGGTCTTCAGTTTGGTGCTGTCCCACAGACCGCCGCCAGACGTCTTCACGGTAATGTCACCGCCGCTAATCTGCATGTCGCCCTCACACTTAACACCTTTGGCAGCATCGGCCGTGACAGCGATGTTGATGGTACCGCCGCTGATATAGATGTTACCACTGTCCTCATCCTCATGGTCGGTCGTTTCACCAGTGTTGGTATCGCCATCCAAGTCGCACTGGATGCCGTCGTCGGCTGTGCCGCTGATGCTTACGCTGCCACTCTCCATCAGGAAGAACTGCCCGCAGTTGATGCCGTCGCCGGCGGCAGAAGTCACGTTGATAGTTGCGTTCTTCAGCGTGATATACTCGCCGGTCTTGATACCGTGCTTGGTATTGCCGACGACATTGAGTGTACCCTTCTGGGCAAACTCGGCGTGGCCCTTGATATAGAGACAGCCCTTTTGCGAACCGCCAACGGCATCGGTCAGGGTATTGACGGTGCCGGTCACCACCTTCACCTTGATGCGCTTGCCGTTTTGGATATGCACGGCAGCCCCGCTATATATAGGTGTCGTGTTGGTCAGCGTCAGGCCGTTCAGTTCTATCGTAGCCTTGTAGGAGCCCGACATGTAGAACTCGCCGTCGGTAGAGGAACCGCTGAGCGTATAGGTAATCTCGTCGGCTAAATCGCTGCTTTGGGCTAACGACACATGGGCGCCATCGACAACAGGCGTCACATATTGGGCCACATTGCCAGCCACTTTCACGCTGGCTGAGGTACCATTATAACTGACGGCGATAGCACCGTCGGTGACCTCGCTCTCATCGACGGTCATTGCATCGATATCGGCGAGGGTAAAGGTCTTACCCATAATGGTGAGCGAGGAGCCATCGGTAAAGTTCATCTCGCCCGTCTGAGTAGCAGGAAACTGGTAGGTGACGCTGCCCACCTTGACATTCAACGTCTGAGCCCGGCCAACAATCGTCAGCAGAAGGGCTATCGTCAGGAATAAAGTTTTCTTCATGTTCATTTCACTACCATTTTATAGGTTCTGCTTTTGGTTTTCACGATATACACGCCCTTGTGCATTTGAGCCTTGTTCACCTTGTGACCCTGGAGATCATAGATCTCGGCCGCCTCATCCAAGGTGGCACTGGTGATTTCCTCAATGCCCGTGGCCGTCTCGTCAGAGGTTGAGAAATACATCTTGCTTAAGTTCGAGAGAGTAAACTGCTGCGAACCGGCAGTCAGCGTGGTTCCACTGATGGTCAGCGTCAGCGATTCTACGGCCACCGAAGCCTTTGCCCCGTCGGTCGTCTCAAAGGTCAGGAAGGAATAATTATCAGCCTGCGCCGTCATTGTTCCGATCATTGCCATGAATAACAATAAAATCTTCTTCATAATCGTGTAGTAGTTTGAAATTTTACTTTTCATGCTGCAAAAGTAATAAAAATACGGGCATCCGATAAATATATTCAACGAACGCCCGTATTTGTTCAGCGAAAAAACTGCTTAGTAGTCGTAGAGCTGGATGTGGAGCAGTTTCCACTCCCCTACTTCGATGCGGGCGTGGCGGCCCTGATGCGTCTGGTCGCCGTTCTGGCGGCGGAGGTATCGCATCGTGCCGTCGTCGGCTATGGTGACTTCATCGACGGAAAGCAGACCGAGACGTTTGCCTTTGAAGCGTCTGGGAGCCTGCTGCCCTGCGGCTTTGCCTGCCTCAGCCAACTGGTCAGCAGCCGATTGCCCGACAAGGAAACCGTCCTCACCCAATTGTTTCTGACTGGATTGTTGTTTCTCCGTAGAGGTCATGAATTCGACGACCACACCGCTGCCCGCCAACAGATAGTCGTATTTGCCAAGGCGAATGAGCATGGCTCCGCCCTCGGGCCATGTGGTGCCATCATTGGCGCGGGGATCCCAAGGGAGCGTGAAGTAATGACGGCAGGTCACCACCACCCCGTCGTCGTCGATGATACGCTCACGGTCTGTCTGGTCGAAGAGGAGGCCGTATGAGGTGATGGAAGATGGATGATGGATGATGGAAGATGGGAGATGGATGATGGAATAGACCTGACGCAGCAAGTGATAGGCATTGGTCACCGAGGCAGCCTCGGCAGGCGTGGCCTGGTCGATGGCAAAGGGCGAGAAGCCGAGGGCCTGATGCTCGCCGAAGGCATAGAGGGCGCGCACGCCGCTGTTCTCGCAGCAACGGCTCTCGGGGATGAAGAGGCGGTTCTTGATCTTGCCACCATCCTGCGGGCGGAGGGGCATGGCATACTGGGCGCACCACGATTTGAAACCCGTGTCGTAGATGTCGGGAGCCAGCAGGTCGATGCTCGGCGCACCCTCGTGCCAGAAGTCGACGAGGTGGGCCAACGGACCTGCCGACGGATACTCGCCGGGACGGCGCCCACGGCTGTTCATCGCTGCATTCACATAGAGCGGCATGTCATGTATCCCGCGAGCTGCCTTGGCCAGATGCTCCACGTAGCGGGCATAGTGCAGAGCCATGAACTTCTCATCGGCATACACATCCGAGCCATAGCGCTCAGCCCATTGCGACTGCCGGTAGACCTTCTCCGCCAGCGGCGAGTGGTCGCGTGCCGACTCCAGCATACCTATCTCGTTCTCTATCTGCATCATGACGACCACCTCGCGCTGCGGGTCACGCGCCTTGATATGCTGCATCAGCGCCGAGAAGGCCTTCAGATCGGCCTGCAGCACGTTGTCGCTGAAGCACGATGCTATCTCCAGGGGCTTACCATCGGCGGTCATCGCCCGCGGGAATCGCTTCGTGTCCTTTTTGAACCAACCAGGCGCATAACACGACATCGAGTTCTTCCACACGCCGAACCACAGGAACACCACGTGCAACTGCTCGCGCCTCGCCACATCGATGGTGCGGTCGATGAGGGTGAAGTCGAATCGTCCCTCCTCCGGTTCCATCAGTTCCCAGTAGGCCGGCACGAGCACCGTGTTCAATCCCAGCGCCCTCATCCGCGGCATCACCGCCTCGATGTCAGCCGCCGATGTGGCAGCCGAGTTACTCAGTTCTCCTCCCAGAATGGGGAAATCCATCATGGCCGCTGTCCGTTGGGCAGCAAGGGGCAACGTGCCCCAGACGGCCATAAGCGATAGTATCAGCAACAGTTTCTTTCTCATCATCGTTATATAATAGTAGTCGTTTCGCGGGGCAAAGTTAAGGAAAAAAAACGAAACCGCCAAGACTTCCGGCCAGTCATGGTTAAAAAAATACAAAATCCACCTAAATATCCTGTAATTCTCAGTCTCCATCATAAAATCCGATATTTGATATATGTAAAGGATTACGGAGTTTTTGGCTAAAAAAAGAATAAATATTGCATTGCTCTGTACCATCGTACAGGGCGTTTGGGCATGGGACGGCAGCGGAACCAGCACCGACCCTTACAAGATTAAGAACAGTGCCGACTGGAAGCAGCTGGCCGACGAGCCCTCGCGTGCCCGCACATTCTAATGGACACACGGGGGATCGGAACGGAATGACCAAAACCGAATGAAGACATTTCAGCAACACCTGAATTCCAGATGCCACTGATCGACCACGATGTGCGCGTCAAGGGCACGGATGGTAAGTGTATGCTGCCCCGCAGAGAGATGCACCTTCTGCTCTCGGAGGGCCTGTCCACGAAGCACATTCTGTTTCCATCCTTCTGAGCGGAAGGGCTCTTTCAGATTGAAAATCACCGGTTCGCCACCATCAATGCTCACACCATAGCGCAGGTCACCGTTGTCATTCGGCTGCGTGGGGATCAGCGCCGTCTGCAGGACATAATCACCTTCTGTCTCCACCACAAAGCGATAAGTCAGCCAGCCGTCTTTCTGCAAGGCCACGGCATTCATGGAGTGACCCAGCATCTGGATTGTTCTCGATCCTTGTGAGGCCTCAGCAAAGTCGCAGGCATTGGTGATGATCGGTAATGGATGCGGGGTGATGGCGGATGGGAGCAATTCGGCATGTACATCGCCGAAGACCGGTAATTCTCTAGGGGCGGCATCCATCAAAAAGCGCCACTTGCCACCATTCATCTCGTTATAGCGCTGGGTGAGTGACCGTATCTCCTCGAATGCACGATGACTATTTCTTGAATCAAGGATCTTGGTATTCATGGCTGCAGCAGCAAATACGGGATATTCGACAGCGGCAAAGAAAGCGTCTGCCAGTTCCGGACGCACATAAGGACGGATGGCGATGATATCCGCTTTCAGGTGCTCAAAAGCCGACAAGCGGTTAGCAGCCTCTATCGCCGTCAAAGGCACTTCGCCCACTGGGGAGAGACCGCGGTTGTATTTCTTCTTGTCGAGTTCCACTTGTGTATATCCCATAAACTCCGGACGTCGTTCGCCACAGAGCCGATAAAACTCATGCATCACAGGAAAGAGCCGCTGCCCTGCCTGCTCACCGAACTGCCGGCAGAGCCAGGCCCGATAATGCTCGTTAAGAGTCGAACCGTCCACACAGTCGATATTCCAGGCCAAATCGAGAAAGAGTTCCAGATCATAGCCGGCCACCTTCGGATCATGCACATTCACAATCCATAGTTTCCGCACATGGTGGTCGTAAGCTTCACGCATTTCGTTATATATCAGACCAGGCTGGGTGGTTGTCAACCAGAGATAATCGTGCGGACGCCCCCAGTAGGAGAGATGATAATAGACGCCACCCCCACCCTGTCGCTGTTGTTCTATAGAATCCGATAGACGAGTGATATAGCCATAATTGTCGTCACACCACATCAGTGTCACATAGTCGGGTACCTGCAGGCCTTTCTGATAGAGTTCCAACACCTCTTTATATGGCACGAACACCTGCATCTGCTTCTCAGGGGCGCCGATATACTTCCTGAGCAGTTGCTGCTGATCGTTGATCACCTGCTGCAGACCCTCCAGTTTCTCGTCCATGGTCTTATAGCCCTCCATCGAGCCGTCGTGGATACCACGCATGCCAATAGTGAACATATTATTCTTAGAATGCCTGACTTCCTGCAATCGCTCAATCCAGTACTTCTGAACTTGTTCACGATTGACCTTGTAGTTAAAAGCCCCGCGCGCTTTCGCATCCCACTCGTCCACATTATTCCGCAACAGCGGCTCGCAATGGGAGGTACCAATGATGATGCCACAACTATCGGCCATCGCCTTCGCCCCGGGAATCCTGAAAAAAGCTGTTGTGCCAGGATGCATAGCCGGCCATATGGCATTGGCCCTCAACCGTAATAGCAATTGGAAAACCTTCTTATAGGTCAGTGTCCCGATCTGGGTGTTGGGTGCTGGTTCAAACGTCTTACAGCTCCACGGGCGGAGGCTCCAGTCCTCATCGTTGAGGAAGATACCACGATATTCTACACTCGGGTGCTGTTCGGTCACGAAATCCTCATTGAGGGTCAGACGATCTTTCTTTTCAGGCACGACATCACCCCACCATACCCAAGGCGAGACACCAGCCATTCGTGACAGTTCCAACAGTCCGTAGGCCATGCCTCGTCCGTTGCAGCCCTCAATGATGATCTGCTCCCCTTTCACATAAAGCCGGAATCCGTCAGCAGGAAGGCTCTTATTCTGCACCACCTGTACCTTTGCCTTCTGAGTGGCCACTGGCATCATGCCCGTTACTTGCAGCATATCACTCTTCCACATCTCTAAAGCAATCGTCAGCACAGGCTCTGACTTCTTTGGCACCTGATAGCTGATGGGATGCACCCCGTCGAACCACACCACTAAGGCCTGGGCTTCCAACTGTAAGAAGAGAGCCAATACAATCCAGATGGTGTGACGTATGCTTACCATTTGTCTTTTGTTTGAATCGTGTCTTCCCATCGGTGATCTTTCGGGAAGGGCTGTCCTCCCCAGGCTTTGACCTGCGTCCAGGGTTGCGCTTCATCTGTCCAGAAAGGATGGTCAGCTGGCAGTCCGAGGGGCATGAAAGCCAATGAAGTCATATAGAGCGAACCATTGTTGGTATACCAATCGGCTGTCTCAGGCTGATGACCGCAGAAACCGATTGTCAGATACCCGCCTTCATTGAAATTCTCCTGAGTGTCGAACATGCGATGCAGCACCTTTGTCAAGGCTGCTCGCACCTGTCCGTTGCTGAGATCAGATGGCAGCTTCTGATACCATGCCATCAGAGCCAGAGGTTGCATGGCTGCCATACGATAAGGTGTAGAACGGCCAATGACAGGAAAGGTTCCCTCAGGTGAGATGAAACGTTCGAGGATAATGGCAAACTTCTGGGCACGCTTCAAGGCGCGATCGTAATACTTCTTATAATCGATGCGGGTATTAGCCCTGGCGTCGACCATAGCCTGAAGGGTCTCCAGATACATGGCATGAAACACATAGCTCGAATAGTAGTCGAAGGCGAACACAGGACCATCGGCATACCAGCCGTCGCCTACATACCACTCCTCAACCTTGCGACAGGCCGTGTTGACGCGGAACTCATCATACTGCGCTCTCGCCTTGGCCAGCAGACTCTCTATGGTTGATGAGAAGAGGAACCAGTTGGTGTAAGGCGGGTCTATTTTGCGCATACCCTGGAACTCCTTAATGTAACGCTGCTTAGTGACATCGTCGAGCGGAACCCACAACACATCCCAGGCTCGCAGAAACGATTCGGCGATATAGGCGGCATCCACCAGATTCTGTCCGGCCCTACCCCAACAGAGATAATCTGGCGAACTAGGATCCACAGAGTTCTTATAGGCAGCAAGTGCCCATTGACGAAGTTGCCGGCGCTGCAAACCCTCTGGCGTGTCATCGTCGGGCAGCGTAAGCCAGGGAGCGATGCCTGCCATCAGACGACCAAAGGTCTCCATATAGACTACACTGCGGTCACGGTTGTCGAACGATGGAGAGAACTCCGTTTTCATATTCTTCTGCAACTCGCCTCGCGACATATTCTCGAGTACCGGCTGTGCCATCTTGTAGGCCAGCGAACACCAGTATTCGCGGTCTGTCTGCTGTGGCTGCTTGACTTTTCTGGCAGCCTGTGCAGGTAATAGCAGCGAAATTGCTGCCAAAATTAGGATGATTTTTTTCATTTGATCATGTATTTTATCTGATTCTTCTGCTTTGTAGATTTCGCTGTAAGTACAATACGATACATTTTCTGTCCCCACATCTTTTGCAACACGGGATCGAGCCGATCACTGATATCCTCTACAGAGGCATCCAACTGATGCTTGTCGAAATGCAGATGGTCTATGGCATCAGGAGACAGAGCCATCAACATCAGTCGGACAGGCTGGTTGCAAATATTTAGTTCATAGTCTTCAGTAATGGTTATGCCTGTCGTCTGTGCTGACACCGTACGTCTCCACGATTTGACTTCGGCTTCCTTTGGATAGGCCCCTGCTATGTCGAGTGTAAGCTGTCCGTTTTTGTGGCTGACGACCTTAGCTGCATATGACTTACCATCCTTCTGGTCAGTTCCGTTAATCTGGGGCAGGTTGTGATATTGCGACTGCATCGTCCAGATGTCATAGCGGTCCTTGCCGAAGGTCTTGGCGGTGTATTCTCCAACGGCCGGATCGATGAAGAGAGGCTCATCATTACAATAGACAATGAATGAACCGACATCATTGTGGTTATGGCTCTCGCCATTATGACCGCCCTTCATGGCGACATAGAGGTTACCACGACGCGCAGTCATAATCTGCAGATCAGCCATCCACACATCCTTCAGTTGGGGTTCACGCGGTTGCTCGGCCATGAATTCCTGAATATGTCGCAAGAAGAAAAGTTCACGTCCCAACGTCGGGAAATTGCCACTCTTGTCGTAGAGGGCTGCAGGATTGGTCAACACCTGTTTTTGCCGACCCAGATAGGCACCAAATTCCCGCATCGTCTTGTCGTTAAGCCATAGGCCGAATGGATAGACGATATTCACCTGCTGCACTGCCTTATTCTCATGTGCATCGGCAAAACACACACAGTAATCATGGCCTATATAGGTCTTGTAGGCATAGGCTGCCATATTCTGAATCTTGTTGATAGTTGGCTGTTGATGGTTTAACAAATTAAAAATCTCGAACATCGATGCAGCTGCGCGATCCCAATAGCCTGGTCCCTCGTCGCATCCGCCATCTTCTGGATAGGCATCGATGAACGCCTGCGTAGCTTGGCGTATCTGACGGATGGCTTCGGCTTTGCGAGCCTCATCTTTCTCACAGATCAGCACACATGTCAACCAGTTTGAACATATCCAGGGATTCCAGTTCATGCCTGCCGTCTTCCACCAGTAATTTTTCTCAATAGCAGGTTTAAGTATGCGCCTTTCTATCTCACGATCAATACGCTGGCAAAAGTCGGGCGAGAACTGATCTAATTGAGACTCCAGCATATATCTGGTCCAAGCTATGAGACTGGCAGTCTCGGCATTAAACAGGTCTACCTCCTGTTGCTCTGGCCATGGGATACGTTTGTTATAGTGAGCAGGTATACCCCACCAAGTCTCCTCGCAGAAACTGCCTAATCCATCGATAATATCGTTAAGGAATCGTCCCTTCCCTTCCATAATCTCTGCCATCACAAGGGCGGCCAACTGTCGACGTTTCTCGAAACAGATATTTTCGTAATTGACACGATTGCCGGAAATCTTATTCTCTGCAAAGACCGTCCAGGGGAGCACCGTCCACGGTTTGGCTGCATATTGCTCTCCATAACCGATATAACTTTGACGCATCTCGGCTGGAATAGAATCTCGCCAAAACGCATCGCTTGCCTTGGGCAATAGGCTCGTTATGGCCAAAGCTATTGTCAGTAACATATTCATCGACTCATGTATCTTACATATTCACATGCAGCCAGGAGGAATGCACCCACGCCGAAATTTGCCTGAGAATCGGCATTAACAGTCTGTCCTGGTATGGCACGCTCTCCGATGGGTTGCACATAACCCACTTTACCATCTTTCTGAAGGGCTATCGTGGTAAGGTAGTTCCATGCCTTCTCAATCGCAGGTGCGAACTCTTTCTTTGAAAGGTAACCGTTGTTCACCCCCCAAAGCAATCCGTAGCAGAAGAATGCTGTGCCACTGGTTTCAAAACCGGGAGCCTGTTCCGGATCCATCATCGAACGTGTCCAATGGCCTTCTGGTTGCTGGAGTCGCTTCACCCCACGAGCCAGATTGACATACTTCTCTACAAAGAAAGGCTGGCGGACATAAGTCTCAGGCATATCCTGCAACACCTTGGCCAACCCAGCCAATACCCATCCGTCGCCACGAGCCCAGAAATCCTTCTTACCACTGGCCGTTTTGTGTTTAGGATATACGTATTTCCCATCGCGGAAATACAGACCAGTCTCCTGGTCAAGCATAATAGAATCACTATATAAGATGTTTTCGTAAAGTTTACGCAGATATTTGGTGTCTCCGGTAAGTTTGTACATCTTTGTCATAACAGGCATCACCATATACAAAGCATCAGCCCACCACCAATAGTCATTCACTTTCGAATCAGCCTCATATCCCATCACCTCTTTGGCACGTGCCACTTTCTTCTCATCAGGGGCAAGTTGGTACAAGTCCATATATGTCTGGAAACAGATCTGCCAGTCGCCGAAGAGCACATAATCCTGGCCTTCACCATATTTCTTGTATTTCCACTTAGACGGGTCTGACTCCGTTGCTCCCTTCCACTGGTTATGCTCCGCCCAACGAATGCTGTAATCCAACATCTTCTGGTCCTTCAATAATTTATAGACCTCGATGTTGCCTGTATGATAGGCAGCATGATCCCAGAAAGCACGGACCTCGGCAGGATTGTTAGTCTGCCAGTAAATATTCACCTTCTTAATAACACTCTTTACTTCATCGACTGTCCATTTTTTAGCCTGAACAGTCACAACGACCCCGAGAGTGATCAGACATATAAATATTCTTTTCATTGATATTTGTTTTAGTTTCTGATGCAAAGATACGAATAAGTAAGCGAAAAAACAAATTTTTTCAACCAAAATGCCTTATTTTGTAAAAAAACTATTATCTTTGCAAAATCATACTATCTATGTACGAAACAAATAAAGCGAATGAAAAAGCTATTGCTTATTTGCATCCTCCTTGCTGTGACAAACAGTTTTGTTTCTTTTGCCCAGAAGCGGCAGAAATATGAATTTAAGCGCAATCTGCCTGTATACGCAGACTCACTGATTGCTGACCTCACCTACCCTATGGCCTGGGGCAATAGTGATATCAGAGACTTCGGAGAATGGCGTAAGGCTGCCCGTCAGAAGGTTTTCGATTGTATGCTAATGCCACCACCTGCACCTACTAACGGATTTGATGTCAAGGTGCTCTTTGAAGAACAGCGAGATGGCTATAAGGCACGTAAGATCGAAATCAGACTATCGAAATATTATACCGTGCCTGCCTATGTGCTGATACCCGATGGTAAAGGGCCGTTCCCTGCAGTGAACTGCCTGCACGACCATGGTGCCCACCTGTTTATTGGCAAAGAGAAGGTCATCCGTCCGTTGGCATGTGAAGATTCTACCGTGATCAACGATGCTGAAGATTGGCTAAAAGGTTATGATGGCCAGTTCTTTGGCGACTATCTGGCAAAGAACGGCTTTGTGGTTTTCTCTGCAGATGCTCCAATGTGGGGAGAACGCGGACAAATGGAGGGGCCACGTCGCGACCGCTACGACATGATAGCAGGCAACATGATGATGTACGGTATTGACCTCAGTGCCTATATGACCTATGACGATATCGCGGGAACTGAATACCTGGCTCAGATGCCTGAAGTAGACGCCTCAAGGGTAGGATGCACAGGTTGGTCAATGGGAGCCTACAGGGCTTGGATGCTATCAGCACTCTCAGACCGCATTAAGGCGGGTGCAGCCGTCTGCTGGATGGTAACCACTGACGAGCAGATGTCATTCAAATATGACCGTACCGAAAATGGCGGCTTTGCCAACTGTTTCCCAGGCCTGCGTCGTTGGCTCGACTATCCACATGTGGCCAGTATCGCCTGTCCGAAAGCGATGCTCTTCATCAATGGCACCCAAGATAAGCTCTTTCCGGTTGCAGGCGTCAAGAAGGCTTTCAAGATTATGCACGACACATGGGAAAGTCAGGGCGCAGGCGACAAGATAGAGACCGAACTATGGGACATGCCTCACAGTTGCGGTAAAAGGTCACAGCAGCGCGTGCTGGAATTCTTCAAGAGACATCTCTGAATCATTATAATCAAATCAATAACAACTAGGCATTATGAAAACAAAGCAATTACTTACGACACTGTTCTTGGGATTAGCCACACTGACAGCCAACGCACAGGCACTCCCCTATCAGAATCCGAACCTCAGTGCAGGCCAACGTGCAGACGACTTGCTCAGTCGACTAACACTCGATGAGAAAGTCAGTCTGATGATGGACACCTCACCCGCCATTCCACGACTTGGTATTCCACAATTCCAATGGTGGAATGAAGCACTGCATGGCATCGGCCGAAATGGTTTTGCTACCGTATTCCCCATCACGATGGGTATGGCCGCGTCATGGGACGACGCCCTTCTGCATCAAGTATTTACAGCCGTCAGCGACGAGGCACGCGTGAAAGCGCAGCAAGCCAAACGATCGGGTAATATCAAGCGCTATCAGAGTCTGTCATTCTGGACTCCCAACATCAATATCTTTCGCGATTCCCGCTGGGGACGTGGTCAGGAAACTTATGGCGAAGACCCCTACCTGACTGCTCAGATGGGCCTCGCTGTGGTGCGCGGTCTGCAAGGCTATACCTACGACGGAAAACAACTCTCCAGTCCATCTAGTCTATCTAACAAGTCTAACCCTGGCTATAAAAAGCTTCTCGCTTGTGCCAAGCACTTCGCTGTGCATAGTGGCCCAGAGTGGAACCGCCACACATTTAATGTCGAGAATCTGCCCGAGCGCGACCTCTGGGAGACTTATCTGCCTGCTTTCAAGGCTCTGGTCCAGGAGGGCAAGGTGGCCGAGGTAATGTGCGCCTACCAGCGTATCGACGGCCAGCCTTGTTGTTCACAGACACGCTACGAGCAACAAATCCTGCGCGATGAATGGGGATTCGAAGGACTGATCACCAGCGACTGCGGTGCTATTCGCGACTTCCTGCCCCGATGGCACAACACTGCGAAGGATAACGCAGAGGCCTCTGCACAGGCCGTGCTGGCAGGTACGGATGTGGAGTGCGGATCGGAATACAAGAACTTGCCCGCAGCGGTCAAGCGTGGTGACATCAAAGAAGCTGACCTCGACCGTAGTCTGCGCCGCCTACTCATCGCCCGCTTCGAACTGGGCGACCTCGATCCTGACGAGTTGAATCCTTGGACAAAGATTCCCGAGAACGTTGTAGCATGTACTGCCCATAAACAGTTAGCTCTTGACATGGCACGCAAAAGCATCGTTTTGCTACAGAATAAAGGACAAGTACTGCCACTCAAGAAAAATGATAAGATTGTCATTTTAGGTGCTAATGCCATTGATTCAGTCATGCAGTGGGGCAACTATTCCGGCTATGCCACGCGCACCGTTACAGCGCTGGAAGGTATCCAACAGATAGCACCTCAGGCCAGATTTATCAGCGGTTGCGGACTTACCCGAAACGAGGTGTTCGAAAGTCGTTTCGGTGATCTGAAGACTCCGCTCGGCAGCAAGGGCATACAAGCCACATATTATAATAATACCGAAATGACAGGAACGCCAGTTGCCACTGCCGTCTATACTGCACCCATCACGCTGAGCAATGGTGGTAATACCGTCTTCGCACCTGGTGTAAACCTCGAAAACTTCTCCGCCCGTCTGGATGCCACCTATATCCCCTCTAAGGATGAAACGATTATCTTCAACATCAACGGCGACGACAAGGTCAGGCTATTGGTGAATGGCGACACCATCGTCGACATCTGGAAAGTACGCCAGCGTATCCAAGGGGGACAGAAAGAATTGGCAGTTAAGGCTGGACAGCACTACCGTATCCAAATAGACTATGTACAGGAAAGTGGATTTGCTTTGCTCGGCTTCGACATCCAGCACAAGGTAGCTCCCACCCATCAACAGCTGCTCGCACAGATTGGCGATGCAGAGACCGTCGTCTTCGTGGGCGGTATTTCTCCCAAACTCGAAGGCGAAGAGATGCGTGTCAACGAAGAAGGCTTCAGAGGTGGCGACCGCACCAGCATCGAACTGCCCAAGGCGCAGCGCGAGACACTTGCCATGCTCCACAAGGCCGGTAAACGTGTCATTTTTGTTAACTGTTCTGGTTCGGCAATGGCCCTCACCCCCGAACTGGAAACCTGCGATGCCATCCTTCAGGCTTGGTATGGTGGCGAATTGGGTGGACAGGCGCTTGCTGAAGTGCTCTTCGGTGACTATAACCCCAGCGGCAAACTACCCATTACCTTCTACAAGAGTACTGACGAGTTGCCCGACTTCCTCGACTACACCATGAAGAATCGCACCTACCGTTACTATACCGGTGAAGCACTCTTCCCCTTTGGCTACGGTTTGAGCTATACACAATTTGAAATCTCCAAACCTACTTATAGTAATAATAAGGTACGCGTCAATGTAAAGAATGTCGGAACACAAGCAGGTCTGGAGACCGTACAGGTCTACCTCCGTCGCCTCGCGGATACCGACGGTCCTCTGAAGTCGCTACGTGCCTACAGCCAAGTTACCCTCACACCAGGTGAAGCCAAGACGTTGAACATTGATCTGCCCCGTAACCGGTTCGAGGGCTGGGATGCCAAGACCAACACCATGCGAGTTGTGCCTGGTAAATACGAACTGATGGTCGGCTCCTCCAGTGCAGACAAAGACTTGCAAAAAATCATCGTAACAATCAAATAACATGAACGAACATCCCCCCGCAAGATTGCGAGGGGATGCTTGTATTAGTAGGCTAAAACGTTCCAGAGCTCCTTGATACGGGCTTCAGGGTGCCATAGGCCCTGAAATGTCCAGTCGGCTGTGACACCGTGGAACTCAGGATGCTCCTCAGACTCCTGAAGGTTGTTTTTGAGCCAGCCGCTGTGACCGCCCTCACGCAGACAATTGTAATAGTACACGCGCAGTCCCCAAGGACAGGGATCGAGCACCTTGTCGGTATAGGCATAACGGATGTTCTGGTCGAGAATATTCTTCGAGAGCTTGCAGTTGAGCAGGAAGAACTGTGAATCGTGGTGGTAACGGCCAAGGGGTGTCGGAGAGAGCGCATCGAAATAAGAATCCTTGATGACGAGTTTACGCGACTTATCGCCTCGTCCGTCATGCCAGATGATGGCACGCTTCACGCGGTCGTCAGGCGCAGGCAGTTCCATCAGCAGTTCGATAATGCCGGCACTCTCCATCGAGCAATACGAGGGCAACTCATAGGCCCGGGCAGCAGCGGGAAGGAGCGTCTCACGGTCATGCTGCTGGCACCAGACGGTAAGACGGCCATTGGTCTTGATCTGTGTAGCAAGGATACATTCGATGCCATTGTCGAAGGCTGCTGTCATACGACGACGCTGCTTGGCCTCGGTGAGATCACCCTGATAGGGCTCCTGACGTGCTGCCATGTCGCGGAGCATCCGCAAGGTATGAACCATCGCGTTGTCGTTGTAGGTGATATGAATCTGGTAATCGCGCATCTCAGGCCAGAACTGTGGCCAGCCACCATTTTCATACTGGCCGCTAAGCAGATAGTCAACCGCCCGACGGAAAGCATCACGATAACGTTTGTCATGAGTGGCTTGGTAAAGTCGTGCGAGGAAATCCATCTGCAACGTGGTAGCATCGTTGTCGGTGGTAGAGTCATTACGTTTCTGCCGGTCGCCGAGGATCTGTTCTTTTTCCTCGTCGGAGAGCGCACGGGCCATATCAATATTCTTGGGCCATCCGCCAGTGACACGCTGGAAAAGGAGCAGCTGATCACCGATGCGACGAGCCTCGGGTGTCTGGAAGAAAGTGGCGTCTGTACGACGCATCGTCTGTTTAAAGGACGTACGATACGACTGTCCGAAAACAGGCACAGCCATCACAACGAAAATCGTTATGACGGCCGTGCGGATAGTTCTTAAGTCTGTTGTCATTGTCTTGGTACGAAAACCTGTAGTTTACTCTTTCTTAGGAGACTCAGCCTTTCGAGCGGGTTTCTTCACTGCGGGCTTCTTCTCAGCCTTCGGCTTAGCAGGCTTTGCACCCTCCAACTTTTCGAGTTTCGCCTTCAAACGGGTAATCTCCTTATCCTTCATCTCAATTTCGTCACCCTGATTCTTGATGGTTGTCAGTAATCCTTCAAGTTCATCGTTGTCAATGTCGAGCGGATAGAGAGCATTCACTCTGTTAATGAAGTCACCAAGAATATTCATGTAGTTGGTAAACGCATCAAACGGTCCGCTGTAGATGCCACGATCAAGACCCACGTTAGAAGGTTTGGTGGTCATAAAACGGAAGTTGTTCGAAGCCTGGAGATAATCCCAGTCCTGATTAATACGCGGATCATTGGCAATGCGTAAACGGTCAGCCACAGAATAGAGCTTATTGAAGGCTTCATGCTGCATAGCATTACCCAGCCAACAACTCACATCACGCTCCTCATCTACCCATGACAATGTATCGGGCACATCCAGATTACCCACACTCTTGCAAGCCTTGCAGATCTCCGTCGGTGTGGAGAAGGTGATGCCTTTCTCCTTAGCACAAGCGGGCAGTGCATGGATGAAGTCGAGGATATTAGAACTCAACGGTTGTGCAATACCTAGGGCGGAGAGTTCCATAAAGATATTGATGATTTGCTCCTCCTCAGGAAGACGAGCTATACGGTCAATATAAGCATCGGCGAAGAGGGGATAACCATCCCACTCGGAATTGTTGAAGCGCAAGGAGATATCATCCGACAACTCGACATCGCGGAGCAACAGTTTCAGGTTGGGGGCGATATTACAATTGTAAACATAGTGTGGCGACTTCCAGCCGAGCACATGCTTGGCACCCTCGGTGAGCATACCTTTGAAGCCCATAGCCGCAATCTGTGCACCGATATCATCGCTATAGATCAGCGAGGAGTTACGGGCTACTGTCGGCTTCTTGCCAAACAGCTCCTCAATCTTAGCAGCCTGCTTCTTCACGTCAAGGGCAAAAGTCTCCTCGTTGGCCAGTGATGACAGACCATGGCTATAGGGCTCTGCAAGGAACTCCACGCAACCGGTCTCGTTCATCTTCTGCAACTTCTCAAGTACCTGAGGGGCATGCATCTCCAACTGCTCAATGCCAGTGCCCGACAATGAGAAAGCAACTTTGAAATACTTGCCATTCTCGTTAATCATGTCATGCAGGGTATTAAGTGCTGGCATGTACGAACGCTCGGCGATGTCGGTGATGCTACGCTCATTCTCGTAGTCATCATAATAATAATGATCGGTACCGATATCGAAGAAACGATAACGCTTCAGATGAATAATCTGATGTATCTCGAAATATAAACAAATCGTTTTCATATACTTTTCACTTTTAACTATTAACTATTCACAATTTACTCTTCCCAACCAAGGGTACGGCGATAAAGGGTGCGTATCCAGGCGCCGACCTTCTCCCAGGTAATCTGGTCCACCTCACGTTTGCCTTCCTCTTTGAGATATTGGAAGAGCGACTCATTGTGGCAGATGGAATAGATGGCGTCGGCCAGGGCGTGGATATCCCAATAGTCGACCTTGATACAATTGTCAAGAATCTCAGCACAGCCCGACTGTTTCGAAATAATCGAGGGCGTGCCACACTGCATAGCCTCCAACGGTGAGATACCAAAGGGCTCGCTGACAGAAGGCATCACATAGACATCAGAATCTTTCAGGCATTCGTAAACCTGCTTGCCACGCATGAAACCTGGGAAGTGGAAACGATCGGCAATGCCACGCTCGGCTGCGAGGTGAATCATCGCATCCATCATATCACCGGAGCCGGCCATGCAGAAACGCACGTTACGGGTGCGGTGGAGCACCATTGTGGCAGCCTCAACAAAATACTCAGGCCCTTTCTGCATCGTGATACGACCAAGGAAGGTTACCACTTTTTCCTTACCCGTATGGTCGGGGCGCGGGATATCCTGATACTCCTGCGGAAGCGGATAAACAGCGTTATGCACAGTGAAGCATTTGCGCGGATCCTGATGATACTGGTTGATGACGGTCTGACGCGTAAGTTCCGACACGCACATGATGCAATCTGCCCAGTCCATACCGTTCTTCTCAATACCATAGACAGTGGGGTTCACCTTACCACGGCTACGGTCAAAGTCGGTGGCATGAACATGGATGCACAAGGGCTTGCCGCTCACCTGCTTGGCATGGATGCCAGCGGGGAAGGTGAGCCAATCATGGGCGTGAATGATATCAAACTCCTCGGCACGGGCCACCTGACCTGCAATGATCGAATAGTTATTGATCTCCTCGTGCAGGTTTCCGGGATAACCACCCGCAAACTCCATCGCACCGAGGTCATTCACGTTCATATAGTTAAAATCAGCATAAATATGATCACGGAGCTTGAAATAATAATCAGGATCCATGATATTACCCACACGCTGACGCACATAGTCGTAGTCAACATCGCGCCAGGCAATAGGCACGGCATTCATAGCCACAATGCGGCAGGCATGCTGACTCTCATCGCCGAAGGGATGCGGCAGACAGAGGGTGATATCCATATCGCCCTGAGCTTTCAAACCCTCGGAGATACCATAGTTAGCTGTGGCAAGTCCACCAAATACATGAGGAGGATACTCCCATCCAAACATTAAAACTTTCATAGTTGCTCCTCCTTATTTTTGATATGAATATTTATCCATGAGCTTGAGCGTGCGCAGGATCTCTGCCACATTCATCGCAAACGACATGGCACCACGACCGTGGAAAGGCGGGTTGCCGTCGAAGAGCTCAGAGATGGTACCGATAGCATGATAGTCCATTTCGTCCTCATAGCCCACGAGCTGACGCTCGATGAACGAGAGACGGGAACGCTTGTAGAGTTTCAGACAAGCCTCCATATAGAAGCCGCCAAGCCAAGGCCAAGCCGTTCCCTGATGGTAGGCATAGTCGCGCTGTGTCTGCGGACCCACGTAGATGGGATTATAGCCACCACTCTTCGGAGAGAGTGAACGGAGTCCCTTCGGCGTGAGTAGTTCACGGGTACAGATATCCACCACGTTCTTCATCTGCTGCTGAGAGAGCGGTGAGTAGTCGAGGGCCACAGCAAAGATCATGTTCGGACGGACACTCCAGTCCATCATGTTGCCATCGACATAATCGAGCAGATAACCGTATTCATTGACAAAGGTATCGACAAACGACTGCTTGGCCAATGCTGCACGCTGCTCCAATGCCTCAGCCTCCTTGGCCTTGCCCTGCTCCACCTTCATGGCAGCACAGAACTTCAGGGCATTGTACCAAAGGGCATTGAACTCAACAATATAACCTGAACGCGGCACTACTGGCCTACCGTTAGCTGTTGAGTTCATCCAGGTAACAGCCTTGTCACGGCCATTCGAATACAATAGGCCATTCTCATCAAGGCGCAGATTGGGATGCTTGCCCTTAATGATATAGTCGACAATGTCACTGATGAGTTTGCCATACTTCTTAAAGCCATCTTCAACACCGACCTCCTTGACATACTGCTGGATGGCCCAGATGGCCCACAGGGGTACATCGGGCTGTTCCATCTCATAGATCTTCACACTGAGGGGCTTCCCTTCCATGAACTCACGGAGGCCTTTCTCAGCGGTTCTCATCACCAGCTCGAAATAGTCTTGCTCACCTATGGCCAGCGTCAGTCCCGGCAGGGCGATGAACGTGTCGCGGGCACGGGCCTTGAACCAAGGATAGCCGGCCAACAGATAACGCTCATCCTTCTTATCGATCTTCTCCATCGTGCCGCTACGGCGATCGCGGAAGTGGAACTGATGGGCTGCGGTCACCAGACAATGATAGAAATTGTCACGGGGCACGCGCTCATCGACCTCCTCGTCGAAGAGTTTCTTCAGCGTTGAAGTCTTGATCTGAGACGTAGAGCCGGAGAAAATGATGCTCTCACCTTTCTTGATGGGCATCTCGAAATAGCCGGGCACGTAGAGATCCTCGTTCGAAGCATAACCACGTTCCTGCTCCTTCGGATACTCCACGCCACGATACCAGTCAGGCTGGAAGACAAACTCATTCTTCTTCGAGAATTGCATATACAGGTCAGGATAGCCAGCATACATACAGGTCTTGATACCACCGTCAATCTCATGATACTCACGACTGGCGGTCATATTCTCGTGCGTGAACTGACGTACACTACGGAAGGCCAGGAACGGACGGAAACGCAGGGTGGTGGCAGAATGGGCATCAACCAGTGTATAGCGGATGAGGATACGGTCCTCATAATGCTGGAAGATCACCTCCTTCTTCAGAATCACACCACCCACACGATAGGTCGTTGTCGGTACCTTAGTAGCATCAAATTCACGGATGTACTTGTGTCCGTTAGGACTGAAATTGTTGCCCTGATACTTGTGGAGTCCGAGATTGAACTCAGCACCATGCTGGATGACCGTACAATCGAGTGATGAGAGAAGCACATGGTTCTCGTCATCAAGCTCGGGCACAGGAACAACCAGCAAACCGTGGTATTTGCGCGTATTGCAATCTACGAGTGTAGATGAACTATACGCACCCGAACGGTTGGTACGGAGTAATTCACGTCGGAGACTCTCTTGCAAGTTAGTCATCACGGCTTTTTCTAATCGTAAATAACTCATAGTTCCTTGTTAGGTTTTTATAATGTTTGTACTTTTTTGTAGTTTGAATTTCCAAAAGTACACATTTTTCGACAAATGACAAAAGAAAAGGGAATATTTAACAAATATTTAAGGCCTTATAACAAAAGCCCTCCCCGTTTGGGGAGGCTTTATGCTGTTTACGACGGGATGAGGAAGTTGATGACTTCCTGCTCGACTGTAATGCGGAAGTCACCTTTCGGCGTTTTCATCAGACGTCCATCGACGCCCACCATTGCCTTCTTGGCATAGTCAACTTGTACCTCGGTGGTACGATAGGGATGCACGCTGCGATGATTGAGGAAGCGACCGGTAATCAATAGCCAGAGCCCTTCAATAAGCTGTACCATTTCCGGATGGTAGACTACACTGACATCAAGCATGCCATTATAGGGCACGGCATTCGGCGTCTGTCCGTAGCCAGGACCACTGCCGATGCAAACGGTCATCACCTTACGGTCGATCACATCGTTGTTGATTTTCAGTTTCATCTTATACTCCATACGGTGGAATAACATCACAAAGAGCGACGATATAAAAGATAAGGTACGCGAACCGAACAAACGACGCGTTTGACGACGAAGGTTCATAATGTCAGCCGTCATACCGATGTTCACACAGTTCAGGAAATAACGATGGCACTTATCACCCTTCTGATTGGTATAGCGAATACAACCAAGATCCACCTTACGCATTCGCCGTTGCACTAGCCAGTCGATGGTCTGTTCAATCTTATTCTCATCAAAATCCCAGAACCGTGCGAAGTCGTTCATCACACCATTAGGGATTACCCCTAGAGCTATCTCGTCGCGAACATGCTTCTCCTCCATCATCAGACAGTTAACGGCATCGTTGAGGGCAGAGTCACCGCCCACGACAATAAGGGTTTTATAACCATTGGAAATCATCATCTTAACAAGACGCTCCACACTGTCAGCTGTCTCACTCTGCACCATGTCGTAAGCCACCTTGCGATCATCAAGCACCTTTTGGATTTTCTCCCAACGCTTACGGGGACTGGTGAATCCTGTCTTCGGGCAATAAAGGATGCCCCACCTTGCTATTTCTACTGCCATAGTTGTATGATTCTTTCTATTTTTTCCTCCATGGGGAGGGTTGCGTCTATCCAATGTATCTCGAAGCCTCTACGCTCCATGCCTCGAAACCAGGTCATCTGTCGTTTGGCAAACTGGTGGATAGCGATTTCAAGACGTGAGAACATCTCGTCGTAGGTCAGTTGTCCCGTCAGATATTCTGTCAAGAACTTATATTCAAGACCGTAATAGATAAGGTCCTCAGCGGGGATACCTTCATCAAGCAAGGCCTTCACCTCGTCAACCATTCCATCTTCGAGACGAGCCTTCAGCCTGCGGGTGATTTTCTCGCGGCGTAATTCACGGTCGATATTCACCCCGATAATCAGCGAATCCACTGATGGCAACTCACGACGGGGCGTCGGATGTTCTACATTATAGGTTTCAATCTCGATGGCCCGAATGGCCCGCTGACAAGAGTCCACATCAGTGGTATTGTGCATATTCGAGCCAGTCTTGGCTTTCAGTTCCTCGAGCATCTGCGTCAACTCTTCCAACGACTTGCCTTCCAGTGCGTCTCTGAGGACTTGATTCTGCGGCACGGGCGAAAGATGATAACCTTTCAGCACTGCCTCGATATAAAGGCCCGTTCCCCCGCAGAGGATAGGCACCGCTCCCCTACTCCGAATAGCCTGATAGGCATCGAAGAAATCCTGCTGATACTCAAACAGGTTATACTTCGTCCCAGGCTCCCGAATATCAATCAGATGATAGGGTATCACATTTCTACTGTCTCCTGACTCCTGACTCCTGACTACATAGTCCGCGAGGTCCTTACCCGTTCCGATATCCATCCTACGATACACCTGACGGGAGTCGGCCGAGATAATCTCTCCACCAATCTCTGCCGCCAGTGCCGCTGCAAGGGGTGTCTTCCCCGATGCCGTCGGCCCCAGTATCGTAATCATCTGCTGCATATTAATCCTTCTTCTCTATATCACTGAAATAGGCGGTGATTTCCTTTCCTTCAGGTATCTTGTCCAGATAGGCCCTACCCTCCTCCTTAGAGAGCGTTTTGCCGTTGAGCGAGCACTCGTTGATCTCGCCTTCCACCTCGAGCACGTTGAACTTCTCGATGCGCTTGCCACTCTTGAAAACATGAATTTCCTGCTGCCACGACGGACCGCCGGCAGAACCAGCGAACTTCAGATAGCTGAGACCGTCTTTCTGGCAGCTGGACGGACGCAGGCGGGGATTTTCAATAGCGACAAGCGAGATTTTGCCGTCCTGGCGGAGGAAGAAGGCACCGTTCTTGTCGTCAGCATCGCGCAGCCAGATCCATTCATTGTCATAGTCGATATAGCAGTGTGCCCACTTGGTGAACTTCACATGACTGTCGCTGAATTCATCAGCACGATAGAGACGGTCCATCTCAGCGAAGTCTTTCTTCCAAACAGGAATATCCTCATCGACCATCGAATGGTAGCACTCGTATTCCATCTCTATCAATTTACCCTCTCGTGGGAAAAGCATACCGACACAGAAACTTTCAGGTGCGCCATGGGTATAGCAGAGTTCAAGACCTTTCGGCCCCTCGAAGGCTGCCTCGATAGTGTTGGGAATATAGCCATCGGCATCGGCATTCCAGGCCCCACCGTATTCGGGATCGTAATAACCGATCTGCTCAAGCACATACAATGTACCGCCATCCACAAGCACCTCGACAGCGAGGGCAGATTTGCGGTCGGCGTCGTACTTGTCCTTCGGGGCATTCTTATACTCGCCCTTGAACTCCACGGCACCCATAAAACAAGAATCACCGATGGTACAGGTTTGATGTGATTTCAGTGCTTTCATATCATACCGTTTCTCCAACTGCTTCACGATATCGGCAGGGAGCTTGGGATATTCGTAGTCGTCACCCTGACACAACTTCACGTCGAGGCGTTTGCGGGAGTTCAGATAGCTGTCGGTAGCAATGACAAGGCCCCAGTCGGGATCGTTATCATCCTTGTCCTTGGGATTGACAAAGTCGAAACGGGCACAAAGGGACGGGATTCCCTCGCGACCATGAATCTCACCAATGCTGGGAGTGTTGCCATCGGGGTCTTTCAACACCTCATCGACGAACTTCACCTTCAGGACACCTTTTTCACTCAGAAGGTTGGTATACTGGCCGGCATTGCGACGGAACATCTCCTGCAGTTCCCAACTCTTATGCCAGACGTCGAAGTAGTCTTCATCGTCCTTACTCCGCTGAGGTTCCTCGATGTTAGTCCAGTAAAGCATTTGTTTATACTTTCCATCGCTGCCGATGAGGAACATCGGCAATGGTGTGGTGTCATTCTCCTCGATGATACTGTCGATAACGGCTGCAGTCACAGAGTCCTGGCTGTCGGCAGGAGCCGTCTGACCTTTGTTCTTACAACTGATCATAACTGCCATCACGCAGATGGCAAAAAGCATGAGTTTCTTCATATCGTTTATTGTTTATTCTACATCAGGACCAATGGGTTTTTTACGGGGGCCGGGGATGAAGTTGGCCTTCTCACCGAACTTACAGTCGTTGTCGGGCATCTTCAGCCGTCCACGGGCACCGATTGTAGGATGATATATCTCACATTTCTTGAGCACGATGTCCTCATCGCTCATGAACAGCGGTGCATCGGCCCAGTTGCCAAAGATGCGACAATCCTCGAACACCACATTTTCGCTGCCATGATTGGTGATGAGCTCGTATTCGCGGTTACTGAAGAAGTCGCACTGAAAGAACTCCACACGATCCGAACTCCACAATTCCATGATACCATAGGTACAATCGTGGATATTGCTTCTTAACATCGTGAATTCTCTGGTATCACGAGTCACAACACCATAGGTGCCACAACCGTAGAGGTCGCAGTTGGACACTGAAATGCGTTCTCCACCCTCGACACCGATGACACCGCCGTCGCAGTAGCCGCCCTCGGTATGGCCGATGGTGAGATTCTCCACGTTACAGCCCTCGCAGTTCATGAAACTCAAGCAGAAGGAATAGCGGGGATTGACTTCGATACTGGAATTGCGCTTACCACGAATGGTCAGGCCTCGCATATTTTTCAATACTAACTGATGACCGTCGTTACAATACTCGCTGATGACAACGGGTTGGTCGTTGCCATCAGTCTTAGCGATGGTCACCCACGCACGACCCGGTACTCCGGAAAACCAATCCTCACGCTCCAAAATCCGTGAGAGGTTGAGGTGGACATCCTCACCAACTTCGATGACACGGTCGTTGCCGAGGGCATTGACAAACTGCTCCTCGGTATTAACAGTGATGACACCATCAACGGCCTGTACCATCTTCGGCGCTGCCTGTGTATTCTCGTAACGAACACGGTTGTCATCGTCCTCGGCTTCCTCACTTTTCAACAACTGGATATTAATCGTCTCGATAATATTCAGTTTGATGCTATTATTGCTGGCTACTGGCTTGTACCACGACTGACTGCCGAAATGATCCTGCAGATCCTTCGACTGAAATTTCCAGCCGTGACGGGCTAAGATCTCATTGCGCATCAATCGCAACTGGGGTTTCGAGAAACGACCTAAATAGTGGGTGTTCATCAGGTAGTTCTGCAACATCCAACTCACGTCGCGCTCATCAGCGATCTTCTCCTGCGCCACACAGTTCTTCAGATTGTCTGGCGTCAAGGTCAGCGTATAACAACAGTCGCCATTGGGTTTGCGCACAGCCAGAAAGTTCATGCCTTCCTGACGGATATAATCTACCCGCCAGCCAACTTCACCACGGATGAAAATCCACCCATGAGAATTGACAGAAGCAAGTGTATAACGTCCTTCCACACCATCCACCTTGTTCAAAAGGAACGAATCTCCACCCATATCTACACTCTCGCCATTCATCTTGACATTACCAGCCTCATCGACAGTCGCCGTATAGAGGCGCTCGCCATCCCACCAACGAGAGCCATTCTTAATCGTCTGCGCAGTAGCAGTGAATAGTGATAAGTGAATGGTGAATAGTATAAACAACAATTTCCTCATATCTCAATCTTTTTACTTATTGTACAAATTTTGAACCATTCCAAGTCAGACGTTTTTCTGACTTTCCAGAAGGAGTATGAATCGTATAAACCATTGTCTTTCCCTGGCGTGGCAGCGAGTGACAGACAACCGACTCCCCATCAGGCACATCAATCACAGCGCCAATGTCCTGAGCATAGACATGTTTCATAGTGTGTAAGGCATTGTCGTAAAGATAAAACTCAACACCTGTATATTGCCCGTTTGTGGCTTTACCATTGAGATACAAATCGTTGGTGAGGGCCACTAGTTTATGTTTCTTGTCAGCACAGTTCCAGTAACAGCACTCTATAATCAGGCGCTCCTTCTCATCTCCTACGGACACGAAGCCTACATATCCATTCTGTGTGTCGACAATGAATTCGTCACCAGGCATCAGTTTCATCCCATTGCGATACAAATCCCAGCTCAGCTTCATACCATTCAAGGATTCGCCTACGTCTTCGCGAGAGAGCAAAGCGGTTACAAAATCCTTGATATTAGGACCATTCCCCTTGTAGTTGACAATGATATCACCCAGCCCATCGTCGAATTTGAGGGGTTCGGTCTTCGCATATACAGGCTTCATGCCATTCCAAGTAAATGTATGCTGCACAGGACCATCTTCACCCCATTCATCAACAAGCAGGTTTTTACCTGCCTTCGGCAATGTTGCGAAGACCTGAGTAAACGCTTTCTTATCGCGCCAACGGTAGCCTTTTAGGATATCAGGCTCGGGCGTGAGGGTTTTCTTCTGAGCATCATAATCGTAGAAACATACGAAATCCAAGCAGGGATCGGTGGGTTTACCCAAACGGACGGCGAACAACTTGTGCCCATTGTTGCGATTCCAATAGCAAAGCGACATATAGGCACCGTCGGTACCCGCATCGCCGATGGCCGCATAGCCATTCTTCGTGTCGACCGTCACCGTGAGTTCTGTCTCGTCATCCAGTACTTCTTTAGCAAGCCCTTTCTCCATCGTTTCGCGGATAGTGCTTCCCATCCACGTAGGCCACGTCTGGTCGAAACGTTCCAGCATAACACCGAGACTACCATTAATCACATTGTCAATGGTCTTTGTGCCCCACCCTTTCTCTATCACTTCAAGCGGCGTACTCTCAAATGTTTTTTCCTGTGCCACTGACGTCAACACCGACATCAGCACCAAGGTTAGCAGTAATAGCTTTCTCATCAAAATTCACGATTCATTAATCTGTTAAATGCTTCAACCAAATCATGAGCTAGACGGGAGGCAAAGACCTCGTCCATCTGTTTCTGACCTTTGATATCCTCATGGAAGAAGCCGCCAGCTCCCCAGTAATAACGGGTCTCGTCGTTCTGACTCTTGCAGAAATAGAACACCAGACTACCCTTGTTGAAAAGGAACTCCTCATAATAGTTTCTGGCGCCTACATTGTAACTGCGCGTCATAAAATATGGCGTATAGTACACATTGCCAAGGTTCTCGTCAAACTCCCCACTATAATAATAATGTGTCACATCCTTGATGGGACCGGCACCCGGAGCCATATAGTTACTCGTCACCACCGTTTCGTCAGCGGGTACCTCGGCCTTCTTCTTATTGGCTATTATCTCCTTGGCCTCAGCATACTGCTTACGGATCTGTGCCACTTGAGCATTCTGTGCCTGTACGCTACTAAGAGCGCACAGACACAGAACCATCAACAAAAGAAATTTCTTCATAGGCTTACCTTGTGATTATTCTGTTGCAGGAAACGGCTCCGCATTCTTCTGCTTGGCTTTGGCAGCCAATTCCTTCAGTTTATCCTTACCTTTGAAGGCAAATACCCAAATGAGAAGACCTGCGAGAACCAAGAGTGAGATACCCAGTAACGGACGATAGAACAGCCAGGCGATGGCAATCACGATGAGCGACCATGCCACACCGATAATGGTGCAGACGAGACCGACACCCCAGCCGAAGATACCTGCGATAAACGGCACCACCTTGAGAATAGTCTCGATAAAGCCGAAGATTCCCTTCAGACCACCGATCACCATCAGACAACCGAGAATACGAAGGAACCAGAGAATCATATTGTTGGCTTCTTTCTCGGCCTCAATGATTTCATCACCACTCTTTGCACCCATCACGAGGGTCTGGAAACGTTTGCCGTTCTTAGCTTTGAAAGGCTTGAATGTGTCGCCATCGACCACAGCCATAACCGTAACCTTAGCAGGCACAACCTTCTCAAAGGTCACGCGGACATCACCGACTTCAGGTGCACCGGGTACGCGACCGAAGTACAGCACGTTGCCAGCTTGGTGGATATAGTTCAGATCCTTCTTGTTCTCAGCATTTGCCATCTGCTTGTTGATAGAGTCGTTGACAGCCTGCAGTGAGTCGAGCTGCGCTTTGACAGAATCTGGGAGCAATGCCAAAATCGAGTCAGGAATAGCCTGCGCAACAGGTTGCTGAGGTTGCTGTGTGGGCTGTTGGATACTTTTCTGTACACCATAGAAACGCTCATAGGCAGCTTGAGTGTTCTTATCAAACTGTGCCAACAAATCCTCAGCAAGTGCAAGATCAATGCCTTCACGCGAAGAGATGCTATGAATCAGGCTCTCGGGCAACTTATAGGCACCGAACGATACATTCTCAGCATACTGATCAGCCTCTTCGACAGTGGTGAGAACCATATTCTTATTCTGATAAGCAGGATCATGGAACTGGCTCGACTGAACAGGACTCGATACCCACTGTTTCGAATAAGTATAGGTTGTTGTACTCACTTCCTTTCCACCCAACTTATCCTCTTTCTTCGTCTGGGAATGCTCTACCCACTGATAGTACTCCACCGTACGACGAAGGGCAATCGCCTTGGCACCGATGCCAAAATCAGCATCCGTCAAGGAATCCTCAGTGGTAGCCAAGGCCGTACCACAAATCAATTCACCCTCAAGCGAGGCATCCTTCTTATTGGGATTCTCCATCTCAACATACTTACTGCCTGCCTCATCGAGCATTTTTTCTGTCTTCACAGCGCGACCTTCGTTCCACCAAAGCAGAGCCGTTCCTAACACAAACAGCAGAATACCGCTGCCAATTGCCCTAAATGAATTTCCTACTCGGGTTCCATAACCCGTCGTTGTTGTTTCTGTATAAGCCATAATTCTAAAAGTTTATAGTTATTATTGTTATTGTCCGATATTGTTTCTGGAGGCGAAACCGCCCTGCAAATCCTCGACAGTCAGCTCCGTCAGGCGCGATTTGTCGAGGTTGCTCTGTCCGGCCAGACGATTGGCCTGCTGCTGGATGCTCTTCTCGAACACATTCCGCGCAAAACGGGCATTACCGAAGTTACGGTCCTTATGCGCCACGACATACTCGAACTGTTCCTTTAGGTATTCCTCAGCATCAGGGGCCAATGTATACTGGTTCTTCTTCATGTACATCTTGAAAATCTCCACCAGTTCCGTACCCGAATAGTCGGGGAAGTCAATATAGCGGTTAAAACGTGATTGCAGGCCAGGGTTCGAATCGATAAAGCGCTGCATCTCGTCCTTATAACCTGCTACGATCACAACAAGGCGATCGCGGTAGTCCTCCATGCGCTTCAGGATGGTCGAGATGGCTTCCTGACCATAGTCATTGCCGGCGCCACCCTCAGGCACGAGCGAATAAGCCTCATCGATGAATAGCACACCATCGAGCGCCTTGGAAATGACTGTGTCGGTTTTAGGACCGGTCTTTCCAACATATTCACCACATAATCCGGCTCGGTCGGTTTCCACGGTATGACCTTTCTTAAGCACACCAAGATCCTTATAGATACGTCCTACGATACGTGCAACGGTGGTCTTACCGGTACCAGGAGAACCGTAGAATACAAGATGATACGACACCTTCGCGGTCTTCAGCCCCTGTGCCTCACGCTGTTTTTGGAGTTTCACGAAATTGGCCAGCGAACGCACTTCCTGTTTCACGGAGCCGAGGCCAATCAATTCGTCCAGTTCCTGATAGGGATCCCCCTCCAAAGGTTCATTCACTATGACGGAGTCCTTCTTCTCTACCTGCTCTGTCTGCTGCGCCGTTTCTCCTGTTTCATCTGTCTTTTCCTCATCGTCAACGAAAATGCCGACAATGATCAGCAAAACAATACTGCCAATGGTAAGACATCCGCAGCCTTTAAGAAACTTGCCAATGTATTCTTTAAAATTGCTTGTATCCATATAATATTTATTTGATATTCAGACAACGACGACCCTGAAAACTGACACGGCCCTGGTGCTCCAGATAGTTCTTGATAACATCGGGTGTGGTAATACCCATACTCCGACCCTGATCGGCGCGATTGGTAGGACTGACGGCGACAGAATAGCTGTTGCCAACCACATGATAGGTCTTTTTCAGGTTCAGTTTCTTACCATCCTTACCATTGAGCGTAAGTTTTTTGATCTTCTGCGTGGCAGGGTCGATTACAACGTCGCAGGTCATACCGCTCACATAAGGGAAGCGCTGCTTGTCGTTGTCATAGCAGGAGATGAGCATTTCTGCCAACTCCTTACCCGTAACATGCAGTTCCACAAGGTCGTTCTGGAAGGGATCCATCTTCATCACGTCACCCATGGTCATGTCGCCAGCAGGATGATTCTCAATACGTACACCACCTGCATTCTGATAGGAGATATCGGCACCGGTCTCTGCAAGATAAGCGTCACACACCATACAGCCCAGTTCCTCCCTGTTCTCGAAAGGTGTCTCAGCAACGGCCAGGACACGTTTGAAGACAGGATTCTCAGAGAAATAGCGCACGAGTTCGGCAACAGTCTTGTTCTCACCCGGCATACCTTTCACTGCGATACGCTCAGCTTTCTTCTCCACGATTTTCCCACCCTGCAACACCAGTGTGGAATGTGTGGCATAAGGTATGCTTTTCCCGTTCTGGGTGATGAGGATGCCGTTGTGCATCTCACCGCCGTCAAGTTGGGTGTGCGAATGGCCGCCGATGATGATGTCCACCCACGGCAGTTCAGCAGAGAATTTCACATCGGTTTCGAAACCTAAGTGCGACAACAGAAGTATCACGTCACACTTCTCTCTCAGAAACTGGTATTTCCGAATCGTTTCCAGAGGATCCATAAACTTTATGTCGGTCAGACGGGCAGGATGACTCTCTGGTATTCCCATAGAACCGAGAGCCGTAATGCCGATTACACCGACAGAGATACCACCACAGTCAAACACCTGATAGGGCTTGACGTGCATCTTCCACTTCGGATCGGGTTCCATATTGGCACAAAGGGTCGAGAAGGCACTCAGATTAATCAAACGGGCCAGACCGTCTTGATTAGAATCATATTCATGGTTGCCGATGACGGTTGCATGGAAACCTATCTGGTTCATCAATGCCACCACCGGATAGGCGGGAATTTCAAACATATCGTTAATGGGGTCGCCCGAACGGTTGTCGCCAGCTGAAAGAATCAGCAGGTCAGGATAGAGGGTTCGCAGCGAATCAGCCACGAAACCAAGACGGGGGAACTGCTCCATGGCAGCGTGGGGATCGTTGATACTAAGGATATGGAGTTCACGACGTTCCTGGGCAGAAAGTGTCAGTGCCACGAACACCAACAGCGATAGCAGAATGTTTTTCTTCATCTTTCCTATGTATTATTTGTTTCCGTTTTGGGAAGTTTGAATCTCACCACGTCGAACTGACTGGCTGGCGCGCCCAAGTCAATCTCATGTCCCCAGCGGTCATAGACGGTCAAGCTCTCCACTTGATCTACATCCATACCCTTGAGCGCGAAATAGCTCAGTATGGCATGACGCACCTGGGCCCCTTCAAACACGTCGATGTTCTTACGGTTGACTTTCAACCTCATCGTTGCGCATTACAGATTAAAGAAGGGAAAGAAATACATCACGGCCACACGACGCACATCAGTCATCTGCTCAGCACGCCCAATGATAGAACCGTTCATACGGATATCACCATTCTTCTCAATTCTACCGACGATAGAACCGTTGATACGGATATCATTGTTCTGTTCGATACGGCCGATAATGGAACCGTTCTTACGGATGTCGCCGTTTTTCTCAATCCGTCCCTGAATGGAACCACCGACACGAATGTCGCCATTCGATTCAAATCTGCCCACGATGGAACCATTGATACGAACATCACCGTTCGACTCAATCTTTCCTACGATGCTACCGCCTTTGCGAAGGTTGTCACCCTGCACACTGACATTCGCTGTGAGCAACAGAGCCAATGCCATTATCAGTCTCACATAAAAATGATTCTTTCTCATATCTCTTAATAGTTAATGTTATTTCTCTTTCAATCGAGTTCTGGCCAATCGTTATCTATTCGGTGGCAAAGATACGAAAAAGCAAGCAAAATACCAAATAAGATACAAAAAAAAAGCCATTCCGCAAAGCGGAACGGCCTTTTTTATCATTATGTACGAGATTATTTCAGCTCAGCGAGGTACTTAATGGTGCGAACCATCTGAGAAGTGTAAGAGTTCTCATTGTCATACCAAGCAACAACCTGTACGAGAGAGTTGCCGTCACCGATCTTAGAAACCATGGTCTGGTTAGCGTCGAACAGTGAACCGAACTTCATACCGATGATG
>CACWSX010000004.1 GCA_902763615.1 uncultured Prevotellaceae bacterium
TTTGGCCACCCTAATGGCAAGACCATCATGCTGTGCGCCAGACTCCATCCTGTCAATGAACCTAAATAGAGCCACCAGTCCCTCCTGCGCGACATCCTCAGCGTCATCGTCATTACCAAAAAAACTTTGACCTACCGAGAGCATCAGCTCACGGAGTGCTGGGGCGATATGTTCAAACTCTTCTTGCGTCATCTGCTATATAAGCGAATGTCAACGCGAAAAGTTAAGTCCTAATGAATGCTTTTTTTAGGATATTTTTTAGGAGATACGTTGCATTCTGATTTCTGGCCACACCTTCGGAGAGCCGATAGGTGTAGGTGATTTCATCGGCGAGCCGGATTTCAAAACAATAGTTGTGAAAACGTTCGGGATGTTCCTGCTGCATCTTTGATAGTTCGAGGTCGTGGGTAGCGATGATGCCTGTAATTGGGAGTGAGGTGACAGATTGCAGGAACAGGCGTGATCCATTCAGTTTGTCGAGCGAGTTGGTGCCTTTCAGGATTTCGTCAAGAATGATGAGCGTGTGGCGGTTTAGCCGACAGACTTCGATTAGCTGCTGCAATCTTAGCAGCTCTGCATTAAAGTAGCTGATGCCGTTGGCAAGGTCGTCGGTGGTACGCATGCTGCTGAAAAGCGAGAAGAGTGAGATGCGAAGGCTATCGGCAAAGACAGGCATACCACAGCAGGCCAGCACATAGTTGATGCCGATGGAACGGAGGAAGGTGCTCTTTCCCGCCATGTTTGCTCCGGTGATGATGTAGTAATGCAGGTCGGTGATGGTGAAGTCGTTACGTACGGCTTTGGCTCCAAGGAAGGGATGATATAGTCCGCGGGCTTCGTAAACGACCTCATCCTTTTCGATGATTTCCGCATCTGTAGCGGCTGGCTCATTGTATCGGAACGTAGCCATCGAAACCAGCGCATCGAAGTGGCTGACGGCGGCTATCCATTCGTCAACGTGCATCATGTAGCGGTCTTGCCATAGGAGAAAACGCCGCACGATAAAATAGTCGGCCAGATAGAGCGCATTGGAGATGGGCACCCATATCTCATTGCGCTGGTCAAGGTCGCTGATGATACCCTTTAACAGACGGAAAGACTTCATCGCATCTTGATTGTTGTCAGACAACTGGCTGATGATGTTGCGGGTTTCCTGGCTTTCCAAATCAGATGTGACAATCTGCATGATCATGCTGACATAGGTGGAAAGACGGGGCAGTATCATGTCTATACTCTGATGGACTCGCTTCAGTGTCCGTCCGAATACAAGATAGACCGCTGTTATCTGTAGCAGCACCCATAGTAGAGGGAGTGTATCTGACAATGGGCCGAAGATGGCTCCTAACAACAATCCATAGAATACGATGATGCTTCCAATGGCTATCACGTACGATAACTTGCTGGCAGCAAGACGGGAAATATGCATGGCTTTTATCTCGCTAAGGGCCTTCAGCACATCAGATGTATTAACGTGCTTTCCATGAGTTGCAGCAAGGAATGCTGTGCGCAAAGGCTCCTTCGCAGCCAATTCACAGGCGGCCTCTCGTCGCTGTTCTATATCTGCTTTCGTCCGCACCCTGGTCTCAGCCAATTCCTTTGCAAGAAAATCACTGCCGCCAGAGGTGACGGTACGGTTGATACGATGGAACAATGACTGAGGTCCGAATATGTCGAGGTCGAGTGAAAATTCATGATGGGGATTGATATACTGTTCGCCCGAAGAGAAACCAGAATAGTCGCCATGAAGATAAGCCAACTCCTTTTGATAAACGTTGCACATACTCTCTTTCTCTACCGACAGCCTGCTGTTTTTGCTGTCTTTCCAGCGTATCGCTATGTATAAAGCAATGCTCAGCGCCGCGCCAATCAGCGACACGATGCCACCTTCCCATGTTGTATAAAGCACTACGCAGATGACGGCCAACGCTACGGCCAGTAACTCCAGTACAACCATCAGGTGATTATACTTGTTCAATTGTTTTATCTCTGCCGTGAGCTCAGTGATACGCTCTCTGTATAGTTCCTTTGGTGTCATCGTCTATTTCCGATATTCAACCGCAAAGTTATAGTATTTCTGCCGAATATCCGTCAATCAGATGATAGATTTAACCATGTTTACGGATTTCCTTTAGTCTGATTATAAACGTATTTGCATGCAAAAAGGTTGTGTGAAGACAGAATTTTTTGTATATTTGCACCCGAAAACCAATCAAATAACGCGTATGACTACGATGAAGACTTTAATGACGGCTGTCCTGCTAACTGTTGCTGTCAACTATATTATGGCTCAACAGCCCATCCTCACGGGCTTTCATGCCGACCCGGAGGTTCTCTATTCGACTAAGACGAAGAAATATTATATCTATAGCACTACCGATGGTACTCCCGGATGGGGCGGTCATGACTTCAGCGTCTTCTCTTCAAAGAACCTTGTGGACTGGAAGGATGAAGGTAAGATGCTCGATGTGAAAGGCGACCAGGTGAAATGGGCTACGGGTAATGCGTGGGCGCCCTGTATCATCGAGAAGGAAGGTAAATATTACTTTTATTTCTCTGCTCATAACCCCCAGTCAAAGCGTAAGGAGATTGGTGTGGCTGTGAGCGATAGTCCTACGGGGCCGTTTGTAGACAGCGGTGCTCCCATTATTACCGACAAAGACAGGCCCAAGGAGGCTCGTGGTGGGCAAGCCATCGATGTCGATGTGTTTAAAGATCCGAAGAGCGGCAAATATTATCTCTACTGGGGTAATGGCTTTATGGCAGGTGCCGAGCTCAACGATGATATGCTTTCGGTGAAAAAGGAGACCATTACCCTCCTCACGCCCAAGGACGGCAGTCTGCAGACGTGGGCCTACCGCGAGGGAACCTATGTCTTCTGGCGTAAAGGCAAGTATTATTTCCTTTGGAGCGTTGACGACACCGGTTCGCCCAACTACCACGTATGCTATGGCACAGCGGAATCACCTCTTGGTCCCATCCATATAGATGAGGACAGTTACCTTGTCCTCAAACAGAAACCTGAGGACGGCATTTATGGAACTGCCCATAATTCCGTACTACAGATTCCTGGAAAGGACAAATGGTATATCGTATATCACCGCATCAACAAGGACTATGTGAACCACGAGCCCGGCATCCACCGCGAAGTGTGTATCGACCGCATGACGTTCGACAAGCAGGGGCGCATCATTCCTGTTGTTCCCACACTCGATGGCCCTGCACCGCTAAAGAAGAAGTGACTCCTTATGAGAAAAACTTGATGGTGCCTTGTACGGGTTCGTCAAGTGTGCTTGCGACGGCCACCGCCTCTTGGAGGTCACTCTCGACTACTACCGTCTCCGTCTTCCCGACTTTCCCGAACTCAAATCCCTCAGCGTCCTACAGGAACTATATTCTTAACATCTTCGAGTACGATGTCTGGACGCTCATCGGGTTTCATCAGTTCGAAATTTACATTCTGTAGGTAGAGACCGTCGACGTGGCGGGCAAAGAGACCGTAGGCAGGTGTAGGTCCAGCCCAGCGGGGTTCGGGATAGTTGGTGCCCTGCTCGCGATAGGATGTCGAGACCTTCTTGCCCCCGCCCCGATACTGGATGCGGATGTTTGTGAGCGACACGTTTCTGATGGGTTCACCCTCCATACCTGTGATAATGATGCCGGCCAGTGAGTCGCAATCATCGGCAATCACATTGTTAATATATATGTCACGTGCAGATGATAGTCGTGTCACTTCTTTGGGCCCGCGGTTACGACAGCCCGTTGTGATATAGATGGGATAATGGTGCACGTGGCTTAGTGAAACGTTCGATACCGTGATGTTCTCCATCCGTCCTTGGTCCACTTCTTCGAATGCGAGGCCGCTGCTCCACATACAGGTGCAGTTGGAGATGGTGATATTTCGATAGCCACCGTTCGACTCGGTGCCGAGCTTGATACGCCCGCACACCCAGTTCACCTTTTCCGGGATATACTCGCCACTCAGGAAAGTCCCTAGTTTATAGCCCGTCACAACGCAGTTGGTGATGAGAATGTGCTCGCATAGCACAGGCCGCTTCAGGGCATAAGAACTCTTCAGTACGATAGCATCGTCATTGGGTGTGTTCACCTTGGTATTGCTCACGGTGAAGTATTTGCAACAATCGATGTCGATACCGTCGCGGTTGGTGTCAATCGTCACGTTATCAATCGTACCGATGTCACAACCTGTAGTAATGATGGCGAAGTGTCCGCCACGAAAGATGGTGATGTCACGGATGGTGACGTTACGACACAGTTTCAGGGCAATAGCCTTGTCGCCCGTACCTATCGAACCGCCCTGCACGTTGCCGGCCTTTTCGGTATCGCGCTTCGTCAGTCCCTCGCCGTCAATCATCCCATGACCAGTAATGCTGACGTTCTGCTGTCCTTCGGCCCAGATTAGCGAGTTGTGGAAATAGGTATGCCCACCGTCCTGATATTCAGGTCCGCCAAAGACCTCGCTCTTGTCGTATGCCTTCATCTCTGCAGGGGCTGCCAGAATCTTCGCCCCAGCCATCAAGTGCAGGTCTATATTGCTCTTTAGCCGGATGCTCCCGCAGAGATACGTACCTGCCGTAAGCACCACCTGTCCGCCCCCATCCTTGGTGGCAGCCTCTATCGCCTTATTGATGGCCACATGGTCAAGAGCATTGCCATCACCTTTGGCACCATAGTCACGCACGTTATAGACACCAAGCATTGCGGCCTGCACGCCTAATACGCACAAGATCAGCATCATGCTGCACAATAATCGCTGTTTCATACGTTAATCAATGAAATAAACTGCGTAGAAATTTTTACCATTTGTCTTTGTTTGAATCGTATCGTCCCAACGATGGTCTTTCGGAAAAGGCATTCCTCCCCAGGCCTTCACTTAAGATAATCTCGCCGTTCTCAGGATTGATGGCAACGATGCTGCCCGTTTTGCCTTTCAGCAGACGCTCGCCCAACTGCTGCAGCATCGGACGAATGGTTAGAGGGCCGTCTGTTGGAAGACCTTGTGCTTGAATAGTCATGTCTGTCAAAGACATAACTATTATGAAAAGGAACGTGAAAAGATGTTTCACGATGGCTTTTACGAGAAGAACTTGATAGTGCCTTGCACAGGTTCGTCAGGTGTGCTTGCGACGGGCTCTTCGTGCACGTAGTCGCCTGTAGCCTGGGAGTTGATGCTGTCGAGGATCTCACGGGTACGCTTGTAAGTAGGCGTGGACTCCACAGCGGAGATGACATCATCGTTGTCGAGGTCCTCAGGACGGAACAGATAGATGTTTGGACGGCGCTTGTAGCGCTTGGCGGTGCTGTCGCCACCATAGAAGCGGTTACGGCGGTCCTGACGTTCCAATGCCTTGGCCTGCTCCTCTGCGATACGGTTGATGTCGTCCTGTGTATGTTTCTTCATGTGGGCATCCATACCGTCGACGCTCTCGATGCCGAAGCCGGTGGCCAGAATGGTAACCTTAACCTTCTTGCCGAGTTCCGGATCGGTTGCCAGACCCCACTTGATTTCGAAGTCACTGCCAAACTTGGCCATGAAGTCGTTCACATCATTCATCTCCTCCATCATCAGCGACTGCTGACCGTCCTTGGAACCTGCAAACGAGATAGAGAGCAGGATCTTCTTGGAGTTGAAGATATCATTGTCATTGAGCAATGGTGAGTTGAGGGCATCTTCAATGGCCTTTTTCACGCGGCCCTCGCCCTCGCCATAGCCAGTAGACATAATAGCGACACCACCATCTTTTAGTACGGTCTTCACATCGTTGAAATCGAGGTTGATGAGGCCGTGAACGGTGATGATCTCTGCGATGGACTTGGCAGCGACTGAAAGCGTATCGTCGGCCTTGCCGAAGGCGTCGAGCACAGAGAGCTCAGGGTAAATCTCGCGTAGGCGTTCATTATTTATAACGAGCAGAGCATCGACATGCTTCTGCATCTCTTCGACGCCATCGAGGGCCTGATCAATCTTGCGGTCGCCTTCGAAGCGGAAGGGGATGGTGACAATACCCACGGTGAGGATGCCGAGTTCCTTGGAGACACGGGCAATGACGGGCGCTGCACCAGTACCTGTGCCACCGCCCATACCGGCTGTGATAAAAGCCATGCGGGTACCATCGTTGAGCATGTTTGTGATGTCATCGAGGCTTTCTTCCGCAGCCTGACGGGCCTTCTCGGGCTTATTACCTGCGCCGAGGCCTTCCTTGCCCAACTGCAGATGCACAGGTACAGGCGAATCGTTGAGAGCCTGGTTGTCTGTGTTGCACAGAACGAACGTCACATCGTGAATGCCTTCACGATACATGTGGTTAACGGCGTTTCCGCCACCGCCGCCTACACCAATCACTTTGATGATGCTTTGATCCTTCTCGGGGGCTCCGAAGTCGAGGATATCTATATTCATATTGTCTGCCATAATCTTTGTTTTTTTAATCTTCTTCTTCAACAATCGACTTACCAAACTTCTTGATGCCCTTCATGGCCTTGTTCCAGAAGCTGTTCTCTCGTTTCTCAGCAGCGATACGTTGGCGCTCTGCCTCTTCCTGCTCACGCTTTTGGCGGTCTTCCTCCTCTTGCTGTCGGCGACGCTCTTCTTCTGCTTTCTGTTTTTCTGCCTCGGTTCGAATGACACCAGCAGGAATTTCACTGATTTGACGAGCCTGGCGCTGGTCGGTAGTGGGATGAGGTGTTGATTCTTTTTTGGCATTGCCAAAAAGGTCGTCACTAACTGCGCTTCCTGCACAATTAATATCACCCTTGGCGAGCAAGCCTAATACGGTGTTCATTTTGCCATCTTTGGCCTTGATGTCTTCTTGGGTGGCATTGATAGTGTGGGTGACGAATTTTGCAGTGCGGATCTTTTCTACATGGGTGTGGTTCATAAAAGCTTGTTCGATGTTGCTCATATTAGAACCGCCACCCGTAAGAATGATACCTCCCAATAGCTTATCGTAATATTCCGACGGAATCTGATACCATACATTCTCGATGATTTCCTCTAGTCGACCTTCCACAATCTCAATGAACTTACGACTCTCTACCTGACGCTCCAGATCGATGGAATATTTCAGGTTACTGTCGATATCATTATTATCGGTATAGGCAGAGGCATATTTCAACTTCATTCGCTCGGCATCACTCTCTTCCATCTGGAGGGTGGCGATGTCCTTGGTGATGTTATTACCGCCAAGTGGGATGACAGCAAGATGGCGCAGGATGTTTTTGCTATAAACGGAAACCGTCGTGGTGTCAGAACCGATGTCGACCAAGGCACAGCCGGAACGTTTCTCTGCCTCTGTCAGCACGGCGTCGGCCAAGGCCAGCGGTGCCAAATACATCTCTGCAACGTTGATACCAGCGACTTCAAAACACTTGTTGAGGTTGCGGTAAAACGTTTTTCGTTCCAGGATATTAAGGAAGTTTCCCTCCAAGTGGGAAGCCTGAATTCCTACAGGATCGAGCTGGTACTGAGAGTCGACCTTGTATTCCTGAACGGCAGCATCAAGGATTTCCTGATCCTGATATTTCATGTTGCGGTTGGCGTCCATGAGCTCAATGACCATGTCTTGTGTGATACGTGTGTCCGCAGGCAGATCTTTGGCAACAATATTTCTGACACTGCGGATGGATTGTCCGCCAACGCCAACGTATACCTGGAGAATCTCTGTCTTGAGTTGGTTCTCTAGTTTCTTGATGATGTTAGTCAGGCATTGTGCGGTCTTGTCAATATTATACACATACCCTTTGCGGATGAAGGATGATGAGTCCTCCTTCACCACACTGAGGACGGTAATACTACCATCGAGATTCTTTTGTCCCGCGATACCGGTCATCTTGGATGAACCGAGTTCGATTGCTACGATAAATTCCTTTGCTGCCATCTTTTATATCTTTGTACTTTGAAATGTGTTCTTTGAGATTGATGATTATTTTCTTTTGCAAATGATCTGATTGTCAAACTCTACGCTAATGTAACTGTATTTATTCCACCCCGCCACATTCAGACCATATAGGTAAAACTTACGCATGCGTTCGAGCTTCTTATCGATGTTGGCGGGGGGGCCGAGGTAAATAATGTGTTCACCTATGCGCGGAATCATTTCTACCGTGCCATCATTAAGAATATTCACTTGTACCACTTGATTCTGCCAGAATTTGTCATTCAGTAGGGTGTTCCCAATCAAAGGCAGGATCTTTTGGGCATACTTTCGCGATACATTTCCCGTCACAATAATCATATCCGTTGCATATTTTGACTCTGGCAGAATAGCGCCGTGGGTGTCAAGATAGTAATTGTCGCCATTGTTTGCCATGACATGGAGAATAGGTGTCCGTTGTCTCAAACTGATACATACATGCCCACTTTGGGTTTTATAACATTCTGCTTTCTCCACAAATGGATTTTTTAAGAGCGTTTCTTCAATCGCACGCGAGTTGACATCAGCCATATTCTTAGCGAGGGGATAGAGACGGTCCTTCTCAAGGATGTTCTTGATTTCACTGGGATTGACAAACCCGCCTATCGACTCGTTGTTAATGTCGATTTTCACCTCAGTACATACCGTGGCTTTTTCGGCTGGCGTATTGAATGCCGAGACGGCCAACAACAGGTAACCTGCGATGACAATGTCGAAAATGGCGATGAATGTCTTCTTCCAGTTGAAAACCATATTATTTTGCGATTTTACTGTTGAGTAATTTTGTGATTTGGGGCACTTGATTGTCAAGGTCACCAGCCCCTAACACGATGAGTACTTCGAAGTCGTGGGTCTTCACATAATTGAGTACTTCGTCCTTCAGAATCATTTCCTTCTTCACGCCCTCACCCAGGTTGTCATAAATGAGCTTTGAAGTGACGCCCTCGATGGGCTCTTCGCGAGCAGGGTAGATCTCTGTCAGAATTACCTCGTCAAGCTGACTCAAGGCATCAGCGAAATCCTTGTAGAAGTCACGGGTACGGGTATAGAGGTGAGGCTGGAAAATAGCCGTGATATGTCTGTCTTGATACAACTCTCGAATGCTCTTGGCACTTTGGTAGATTTCTTTCGGATGGTGGGCATAGTCGCTGAGGAAAACCAACTTATCTGTCTTAATCTTGAAATCAAAGCGACGGTCTACACCGCTGAAGGTCTGCATGCCGTATTTTAGCTCCTCCTTGGTACATCCATTGAGTTGGGCCATTGCCATAGCGGCTATGCTGTTCTCAATATTGATGGGTATGGGCTGTCCGAGTTTGACATTAGTGACATTCTCTATGGGTGAGATAAAGTCGAAATAGATTTCTCCATTGCCTATACGGATATTTTCTGCATGGAAGTCGCCTTCGTTAAGACTATAGTTATAGCGTCTGACACCGCCCTGCAAGTTCTCCTGCATCTCGAGACCGCGATGGATAATCAGAGCACCGCCTGGCTGAATCAATTCTGTGTAATGTCTGAAACTCTCCAAATAAGCTTCTTTGGTACCATATATGTCTAGGTGGTCTGGGTCGGTAGAAGTGATGACACTCATCCAAGGGTGAAGCCAATGGAACGAGCGATCGAACTCGTCTGCCTCGATGACCACGTAATCAGAGTCGGAGAGAATATAATTGGTGCCGTAGTTTTTAGAGATACCACCGAGGAAGGCATTACAATTGAGATGACTCTGATGCATGATATGGGCGCACATGGTCGAAGTGGTGGTCTTACCATGTGTACCAGCCACGCAGAGGCCTTTATGGGCCTGTGTTAATGTGCCAAGCACCTGGGCGCGCTTCTGAATTTCAAAGCCGTTGGTCCTGAAGTACTGAAGTTCCTGGTGCTCAGCAGGAATAGCTGGTGTGTAGATGATAAGACATGACTCTTTCTTCTTGCAAGCGTGGGGGATTTCGTCGATGTTCTCCTCATAATGGATGAGCATACCTTCCTTTTCCAGTCTGCGAGTTAGTTCGGATGGCGTCTTGTCATAGCCGCCTACCACCAAGCCTTTCTTGATGAAATAGCGGGCGATGGCACTCATGCCGATACCACCAGCTCCGATAAAATAAACTGCTTTTATGTTCTTAAATTCCATTTGCTAAATTAATCACTTCTTTGGCGATGATATTGGCAGAGTCGGGCAGTGCCAGTTTGAGTACATTTTCGCTAAGAGATTTCAGCTTGGCCGCATCGTTAACGGTTTCAATAGCAGTCTGAAGCAGCACGTCTGGTGCTTCAGCATCCTTGATGTAAATAGCTGCATCGCGTGTTGAGAGGGCCAGAGCGTTCTTGGTCTGATGGTCTTCTGCCACATTAGGACTGGGCACCAGAATTACAGGTTTGCCAATCAGACAGAATTCCGAGATACTGCTGGCGCCTGCGCGGCTGATCACTAGGTCAGCAGCACGATAGGCTGCGCCCATATCTGTGATAAAGTCGGTAACTTTTAGATTGGACAGATTCTGGCCTTTTAATTTATCATTGATTTCTGCACTGTAATATTTTCCTGTCTGCCAGATAAACTGCAGGCCACTTTCCTTAATGAGGTCCAAATGGCGGAGCATGCTCTCGTTGATAGTGCGGGCACCTAGACTACCGCCTACGAGTAGGATGGTTTTCTTCTCCGGATCAAGTCCGAAGCTGCGAATGGCATCTTCGCGCGTAATGGTGGTATCGAGGAGTGCCTGACGCACAGGATTGCCCGTAAGGATGATTTTCTCAGCAGGGAAAAATCGTTCCATGCCTTCGTATGCCACACAGATTTTCTCAGCTTTCTTAGCTAATAACTTGTTGGTAACACCTGCATAGGAGTTTTGCTCCTGGATGAGACAGGGAATTCCCATGGCTGCTGCCTTGTTGAGCGTAGGACCGCTGGCATAACCACCTACGCCTACAGCAACCTGAGGGTGAAAGTCTTTGATTATCATCTTGGCCATACGTTGGCTCTTCCATATTTTATAGAGCACTTTGACATTCTTCAGCAGGTTCTTACGATCGAAGCCGCAGATAGGCAGTCCCTTGATCTCATAACCTGCAGCCGGAACACGCTGCATCTCCATCCGTCCGAGGGCACCAACAAACAGGATTTTTGCATCCGGACGCATGGCCTTGATAGCATTGGCAATGGATACTGCCGGGAAAATGTGACCTCCCGTGCCGCCTCCACTGATGATGACTCTTAACTCCTTTTCCATATTCATGTTATTATGGGATGCAAAATTACAAATTAAATTTCTTTTAGCACCATTTTTTCCCCTCTTTTTTTCGCAGAACGGCTAACGCTTAACATTGCTCCGATATAGGCACAGTTGATGATAGTCGATGTGCCGCCTCGAGAGATGAGTGGAAGGGGTTGACCTGTAACGGGTGCAATACCCACGGCAACCATCATATTGAACGATGCCTGCAGCACCAGCATCAGTGCCAAACCCATCACGAGGAATGCAGGGAAGTTGTTTTCACAACGGCTTGCAATGCGGGCTGCACGGTAGAGCAATACGATATATAGGAACGCCACGAAGGCGGCGCCTATGATACCTAATTCTTCGATGATAATCACATAAATGAAATCACTAAATGCCTGAGGCAGGAAATCGCGTTCAACAGATTTTCCTGGACCTTTACCAATGATGTTACTGCCTACAATAGCAATGTTGGCATGAGCTACCTGGGCATCCTTGTCGAGGTCGTAGTCGGCAGGTGCTACATACTTGGAATTTAGCTTCTTATCGATACGGTTTTTCCAAGTGCCGAAGCGATGCAGGAGAGAGGTACTCTTCTTGGTGTCTTTCTTTACCTCACCATTGACAATTGCCTCTGTCTGCGTTTCACTGCTCTCCTCTTGATCCAGGCTGCCTAGCATATAGATAGAACCTATGAACAACACAACAACAACAGCTCCTACTGCTGCAAGTTTTCCTAATTGTGACATAGGTACCCTTCCGACGAACATCATCAGGAAAATGACGGCAAAGATCAGGGCTGCTGTCGACAGATTCTCCACACCGATTAACAGACAGAAAGGAATAACCACGATGAGGATATACTTAAAGGCCCGTTTGTCGGCACCATTCTCCCGTTGCATAGCACTGAGAATCTGGGCTGTTACGAGAACCAGTGTCCCCTTAGCTATTTCTGACGGCTGGAATTTCAGCCCTAATAGACTGATCCATCGTCCTGCATCGTTGGTTTTTTCTCCGAAGGCAAGAACCCAAATCAGCATTATAGCGGAAATCAAGAGAAGACCAGGTGTCATCAGTTTGAAATAACGACATGGGATGTTCAGGATGACAATCGCCATTCCAACACCCAAGAGCATCTTCCAGGAATGTCCGATGATGGGTCCCAGATAGTTCTGACTCTTATAGGTCAGTGTGCTTGAAGCCGAAAAAACCTCAACAATACTGATTAGGCACAGAAACAGCAGTACCATCCAGATCACCTTGTCTCCTTTAAACAGATTTCCTATCTTCATATTAGAGATTTCTTGCTAATGTCTTAAACTGTTCTCCACGGTCCTCCATGTTCTTGAACAAGTCGAAGGAAGCACAGCAGGGACTCAAGAGTACGGTTTCGCCTGGTTGTGCCATTTCGTAACATGCCTCCATGCACTCTTTCATCGAATGGGTATCGCGAACGGGAATACCTAGATTGTCAAAATTATCGTGTAACTTTTGATTGTCGGCACCTAAGTACACGATGCCTGAGCATTTCTCTTTCACCAATGGTTTGATGGGCTCGTAGTCATTGCCTTTGTCCTTTCCGCCAATGATGAGGATCACTTTTGTCTTCATAGATTCCAATGCGTACCAGCAGGCATCCACATTCGTTGCTTTCGAGTCATTGATATATTGTACACCCCGCACTATGCAAACCTTTTCCAAACGATGCTCAACCCCTGGAAAGTCGCTCAGACTCTTGCGAATCTCCTCATTCTTGATACCCGCAATGTCTGTGGCGATACCTGCAGCCAAAGAGTTGTAGATATTATGCTTACCTGTTAGACTAAGGCTCTCCTGTTCCATGTTGAAAGGTTCAGGTTTCTCAATCTTATATTGTCCTTTTTCGATATAACCGATTACGCCCTTCTCCTTCAACTCAGCGAAAGGATATTGGATAGCCTTGATGTCGTATTTCTCCAGTTCTCGCTTGATAATGGGATCGTCGGCCCAATAAATGAATGCATCTTTGGGTGTCTGATTTTGGATGATACGCATCTTCGAATCTACATAGTTTTGCATTTTGAAGTCGTAGCGATCCAAATGATCAGGCGTTATATTCAACAAGATGGCAATGTCGGCACGGAAATCATACATATTGTCGAGTTGGAAACTGCTAAGTTCGATAATGTAATACTCATGTGGATCCTCAGCCACTTGGAGGGCGAGTGAATTGCCGATATTGCCTGCTAGTCCTGCATCATAGCCAGCCTGCTTAAAGATATGGTAGATGAGGGAGGTCGTCGTGGTTTTGCCATTAGAACCTGTGATACAAATCATTTTGGCATTCGTGTATCGTCCTGCAAACTCAATTTCACTAATGATATGGATTCCCTTTTCCTTAATTTTCACAATCATCGGAGCTGTATCAGGAATGCCTGGACTCTTGATAACCTCATCAGCATTGAGAATTTTCGCCTCTGTGTGCTGGCCTTCCTCCCACTCGATATGGCGGTCGTCAAGCATTTTCTTATACTTGTCTGCTATCTTTGACATGTCTGATACAAACACGTCAAAACCCTCTTTCTTTGCCAGGACGGCAGCACCAGCGCCACTCTCTCCTGCTCCTAAAATCACAATTCTTTTATTCATCTTTTTTATCTCATCTTCAATGTTATGATGGTCAGTGCAGCCAGAATAATGGTAGTAATCCAGAAACGGATGGTAATTTTCGACTCGTGGAACGGACGATGTGGCCATCCCTTTAGGAGATACGTGCTTGTAGCATCGAGCTGCGAGTCGAGTTTGCGGAAATTGTCGTGGATGGGTGTTGCTCTGAAAACACGTACGCGCTTACCTTTATGTTTCTGAATTTTAAACCATTGGGTCTGTATAATCACGCTTAGACTTTCTACGAAGAAAATACCACAAAGGATAGGCAGTAGTAATTCCTTATGGATGATGATGGCACATACGCCGATGATACCACCGATGGTCAACGAACCTGTGTCGCCCATAAACACCTGGGCGGGGAAGGCGTTGTACCACAGGAAACCAATCATCGCGCCGACGAACGCACAAAGGAACACCACTAACTCTTCGCTTTGTGGGATATACATAATGTCGAAATACGATGCGTAACCAATGTGCGATGACACGTAGGTTAGTATTCCCAAAGCTATTCCCACTATGGCGGAATTACCCGCACACATACCATCCATGCCGTCATTCAGATTGGCACCATTGCTGACGGCTGTCACCACAAGGATGGTTATTAGAACAAAGATTACCCAACCTGCAGCTACCTTGTATTTGCCCAAGAAACCAAGCACCTCAGAGTAGTTCAGGTTGTGGTTCTTTACGAAGGGGATGGTGGTCTGCAATGACTTTACCGCCTCCTTTTTGTGCTTCACCACGATTTCCTTATTCTGCTGCTGAACTTGCACATTCTCGCGCACGACAGCATCAGGACTGAGCCAGAGTGTGAGTCCAACAATGAAACCGATACTGATTTGACCCACGATCTTGTATTTTCCTTTCAGACCCTCTTTGTTGCGTTTGAAGATCTTAATATAGTCATCCATAAATCCAAGGAATCCCAGCCATAGGGTGGTGATAATCATCAGAATGATATAGATGTTGCGGATTCGGCATAACAGGATGACAGGGACGAGAATACTGACGATGATAATGATGCCCCCCATCGTGGGTACGCCCTTCTTTTCTACACCAAAGGGGTCGATACTCGGATCGCGCTCCGTCTCGAAAATCTTCCTACGCTTCATCCATCTGATGAACCTCTCGCCAAACCAGGCTGAGATCAGTAAGGCTAAGATGAGCGTCAGCAGGGCACGGAAGGAAATGTAGCTCCACAGGTGTGTGCCTGGAATATCATACTGCTCTAAGAATCTGAAAATGTAATATAGCATAACTCTTTTCCCTTTAACTACGATTTAACTCCCAAATATCTCTCTCACCACCTCACGATCATCGAAATGATGCTTTACGCCTTTGATTTCTTGATAGTCTTCATGACCTTTTCCGGCTATTAGAATAACGTCGCCTTTTTCTGCCATCATTGAGGCAGTACGAATAGCTTCTTTTCTGTCGACGATGCTTACCACCTTCTTCATCTGCTTGTTGTCAAGGCCAGCCAACATATCGTTGATGATGTCCTGTGGTTCCTCAAAGCGTGGATTGTCGCTAGTGATAATTACCTTGTCGCTGAGTTTGGCGGCTGTCTGTGCCATGATGGGGCGCTTGCCTTTGTCGCGGTTGCCGCCTGCGCCACAGACTGTGATCACCTTGCCTTTGCCATTGAGTACCTCGTTGATGGTATTCAGCACATTCTCCAATGCATCAGGTGTGTGCGCGTAATCGACGATGGCTGTATAGCCTTCAGGCGAACGGATGGGTTCCAAACGTCCGCTGACACTCTTCAGGGTGCTTAGGATGACTAGTATGTCTTCAGGTTTCTTCCCTAACATGATGGCAGCGCCATAGACGGCCAACAGATTGCTGACATTGAATTTGCCAATAAACTGTACGCCCACCTCTTTCCCATTAATGTCGAGATACATCCCTTCAAAGTGGCATTCTATGATCTTCGCCTTGAAGTCAGCCATACTCCTGATGGAATAAGTCTTCACCTGGGCTTTAGTGTTCTGCACCATAAACAGTCCGTTCTTGTCGTCGGCATTGGTGATGGCAAAGGCATCTTTTCCAAGATCATCGAAGAAAGCTTTCTTTGCGTTACGATAGTTCTCTACCGTTTTATGATAGTCCAGATGATCTCGCGTCAGGTTGGTGAATAAACCACCTGCAAATTTCAAACCACCAATTCGTTTCTGAGCGATGGCGTGGCTGGAGCATTCCATAAAAGCATAGTCACAACCTGCATCTACCATCTGAGCCAGTAAACGATTCAGTTCAATGGGGTCGGGTGTTGTATGGTCGGCTGGGATGGCCTCGTCTTCAATATAGTTGCAGACGGTAGACAGCAGACCACACTTATGACCGAACTTCCTAAACATATTATATAGTAAAGTGGCGATGGTGGTTTTCCCATTCGTTCCAGTGACACCCACCAGCTTCAGTTTTCTCGATGGATCGCCAAAGAAACGGGTTGCGACAATACCGACAACGCTCTCCGTAGATTCTACGATAATGTAGGATACACCGTCAATTTGCTCTTCTGGCATTTGCTCGCAGAGAATGGACGTAGCCCCCAGTTCGATAGCCTTGGGGATGTATTTGTGACCGTCGGTCTGGGTTCCTGGGATTGCCACGAAGAGATGTCCTTTCTCAATCCGACGGGAATCGATGTTCACACCCGTAACCTCCACCTCAGTATTGCCAAAGGTGTTGAGGACTTTTACGTTGTTGAGCAGTTCAATCAGTTTCATATCTTATATTTATTCTAGGTAGAGTTCACACTTCATGCCTTGTTTAACAGTTGCTCCTGCATAGAGACTCTGCGATTTTACTTTGCCACGTCCCTTGACAATAGCCCTGATGCCTCGTTTTTCCAAGGCGAATACTGCATCTCTCGCTCCCATTCCTGTGACATCGGGAATAATCTGGGCCGACTCCTTTTTCTGCTGGAGCTGGGGCTTTTCCTTAATATTCAAATTAGTCAGCACATAATCAGCAGCTATAGAATTACCTTGCTTGACAGCTGGTTTGAAGACGGATGAAGAATCGCGTGCATCATTAACACTCAGTTTCAAGTTCTGCGCCATCACACCTTCTGCGATATGGTGGAATACGACACCCGACATACCGCCGCCAGAAGCAGGAAGACCTGATTTCTTGATACAGACGATACAGGTGTAGCGAGGATTGTCGGCAGGGAAAAAGCCTGCGAACGACAACCAGTAACGTGTCGTCCCAGAATGGTAACTGCCATATTGGTCTGCCACCTGGGCCGTTCCTGTCTTTCCTGCCACCTTGAAGGATTTCGAACCTGCCTTTCTTCCTAGTCCCTGACTGACGACATGTTCCAAAATGGTCTGCATCATCTTGATGGTCGATGGCTTGGCAATCTGCTCTTTCAGCACCACCGGCTCGAACTCCTTGATTACCTGCCCGTCTTTCACCAGTTGTTTCACGAAACGGGGCTGCATCATCTTACCGTTGTTTGCAATAGCATTGTAGAAGGCGACTGTATTGATGGGTGCAATCTGCGTCTCGTAGCCGATACTCATCCAAGGCAGCGTGGTCTTACTCCAATACTTGGCACGATCCTGCGTCTTGGTGTCTGGCATACGGATATAGGGTGGGTGATAACCTACCAACGGCAGTTTCAGGTCTTCGTGGATGCCCACGCGATAAAGACCTTGTACATATTTTGTGGGATTCGAACCATAGAACTTATCGATGACATAGCTCACACCGATGTTAGAACTTACCTCGAGGGCACGCGCCACATTGATGGTGCCGTAACCGCCACGACGCCAGTTGTGGTCTTTCATCGCCCTGCCGTGCATCTCCATTACACCACAGCCTGTAGGAATGGTGAAGTTTGTGTCGTTGGGAATCACCCCGTCGTCGAGGGCTACAAGGAACGAGGCTACCTTGAACACCGATCCTGGCTCGCAGCGATGACTGATGGCATTGTTCACCATCTCATAGTACTCACCGTCGTCTGCACGCTGCATGTTCACGATGGCTTTCACATCGCCAGTCTTCACCTCCATGAGGATGGCTACACCCATCTCACCGTTCACGAGCTTCAATTCGTCGACCAAGGCCCGTTCTGCAAGATCCTGCATGCTAACATCGATGGTCGTTACGATATCTGCACCATCTATTGGCGTCATTACAGGAATATCGAGGTATTTACTGAGTACTTTGCGGCGATGCATCAAGCCGTTGGTACCACGCAGAATTGAGTCGTACGACAGTTCCAGACCGTTCTTGGCACTATCTTTGGCAATATACACGTCGCCAATGGTACGTCCTGCCAACGAACCGAACGGGCGTTTGCGCGCATTGAAGGTCTCCCAATGGAAACCGCCTTTTCCAGACGACTCACGGAAGATTGGTAGTTTGTGTACCTCGCAGAAGGTGTTGTAGTCAATGCGACGGTTCCATATGGCCCAGTGGCGTGCACCCACTGTGCCGTTCTTCATCACCTTGTGCTTGCCCTCCAGCAGATGAGCCTTGAATTCGGACACCGACTTTGAAGGGAATATCTGATTCAGTCCATAACAAAGGCTATCGATGTCCGCAGCCCATAGCGAATCGCGATTGTGGTTGCCAATGGAGTCTGTGGCGCCAGCCTGAAAGTCCACAAATACCTTGTATTCAGGAATGCTGCCTGCCATCAACTGACCATCACAACTGAGAATGTTGCCGCGAGTGGGTTTCACGCTGACCGAGTCGCGCTTCAGTCGCGAGGCGACCTGTGTCCAGTAGTCTTTCTTGGCGGTCATGATATACATGGCCTTGCCCACAACGGCAAACCCAACAAGGGTAAACACTACTGCGATGGCGAAGTAGCGCGGCATGACCTTATCGCTGTTAAACCTACTCATTCTTTTTATTCGGGTACATTAATTATATATGGTGGTTGGTCAGAGACGTGTAGCACACTGTCCTTGTTATTTTTCAGTGCATCGAGCACATGACTCTCACGACATTTCTCTGTCAGGGTGCTGTTGCTCGACAGGGCCTTATACTTGGCATCCAGTAGTTCCTTTTCCATCTTGTCGATGGCAATCATGTCCTGTTGGCATTGGTATCTGAAAGCGACATAGACGATGGCGAATACCACGATCAGCACGATGATGCCGATATGATGGCGTACCATCTGAGCTGTTAGGAAGTCGCCACCGAGGATGGTGCGCAAGGTCATGGTCGACGAGAATTTGGGATCTTCCTCCTTCGCGTTCTCCTTGATCTTCTGCAGTGTTTTCTTCGTCTGCTCCTTGATGCTTTCTACCTCGGTAGTAACTTTCTCTTCTTCCACCAAGTCCTCGATCTCTAATTGTATGTCGTCTTCCTTTGCCATCTTAAATCTTTTCTGCTATTCTCAGTTTTGCACTTCTGCTACGAGGATTGCGCGCCTGTTCGTCTGCATCAGGTACAATCACCTTGCCAACGGGTTTGAGGGGGGCTTCTGTCCGTCCGAAGAAATCTTGCGTAATCTTCCCTTCCGTATTGCCGGCCTTCATCATGTTCTTTACAAGGCGGTCCTCTAGTGAGTGGTAGGTGATGACGCTCAACCGCCCGCCTTTGCAGAGTAGTTCTTTGCTACCATTCAACATTTCCTTGAGAGCTTCCATCTCATGGTTTACCTCGATGCGTAGGGCCTGAAATAACTTGGCCATCTCTTTTTTCTCGCGCTCTCTGGGAAACAGTTTCTCTGCTATCTGCAACAGATCGCCTGTGGAGGCGATACGTTTCGTTTGTCTAGCCTCGACAATTGTGGTGGCGAGCTTTCTCGCATTCTTCAATTCCCCATAGAGGTAAAAAATGTCTGCCAATTGCTCCTCGCTGTAGTCGTTTGCGATGTCGGCAGCGGCCTTTCCTGCCTGCTTGTTCATGCGCATGTCGAGTGGTGCGTCGAAACGGAAGGAGAATCCGCGGCTCTCATCGTCTAAGTGATGACTCGAGACCCCGAGGTCGGCCAGCAGACCGTCAATCTTCTCCACGTCATAGTAGCGCATCCAGTTCTTGATATATCTAAAGTTGCTTCTTACGAAGGTAAATCTATCATCATCGACGATATTTTTCTCCGCATCGGCATCCTGGTCGAAACTGAAGAGATGACCTTTCTTACCTAACCGGCTGAGGATTTCCCTACTGTGTCCTCCACCTCCGAATGTTACATCTATATAAACACCGTCGGGCTTGATTTCAAGCCCGTCGACGCTCTCCCTAAGGAGTACTGGAATGTGATATGTCGTGGAGGTATTTAACATATGGCGTCGTCGGTATTCATGATATCTTCAAATTCTTTTCCAAAGTCCTCGTCGCTTTTGAGAATTTGTTTCAGATGCTGTGGTGACCAAATCTCAATGGTGTTGTCCATCCCGATGAATTGTACATCCTGGTCTATCTCTGCTACTTTTTGTAGTCGTTTGGATATAAGGAAACGCCCGTTGCCGTCAAGTGAAATGGCTTCCGCTTCCGAGATGAACTGGCGGAGCATCTGTTGATGCGACGGTTTCCACGGTTTGAGTTGTGCCTTAAGCATGTCCACTTTCTCATTCCATACGCTTTCAGGGTAGAGCACCAGACATTTCTGGTAGATGTCCTTCCTCAGCACCAGTTGTTCCTCGCCTGATGCCTGGAGCACCTTGCGGAAAACAGAGGGCAGGAAGACTCTCCCTTTTACGTCTGTCTTGGCTTCTATATTACCTAAAAAACGCATATGTTCATCTTATTAATAGTTGTGGGTACAAAATTATACATTTTTCCCCCACTTTTCTCCAAATCACCCCACTTTTTTTTAATTTTAACTTTCTTTTATAAAATTCGATAGTTCGGAAATAGCAAAATAGAGTTAAATGCATTTTAAAAGAAAGTTTTTTTTCGAATTTTGCTCATTTTTGAAAGATTTGTGCTATTTTTGCACCTTGTTAGAAGAAATGAGAGAAAACAACCAAAATGGAGAAAACGATTGATATCGATAAAATCCTGAAAGGTAAGTTGGGCGCGAAGGCAAAATTCGTACCTTTATTCATTGTCAATTGGCTTAAGCGTGTGGCGCACGAAGACCAGGTCAACGCTTTCCTTTGGGAGAGTCGCGACAAGGTGGGTGTTGAGTGGCTTGAGGAGTGTGTGCGTTATCTTGACATGACCTTGGAAATTGTGGGAAAGGAGAACCTGCCCGATCCAAATGATGGTCGGTTCTACACCTTCGTGAGCAATCACCCGTTGGGTGGAGAAGACGGTGTGGCACTTGGCGCCATTATCGGCCGTCATTACGATGGCCGTTTCCGCTATCTGGTTAATGACCTGCTGATGAACCTTCCAGGTTTGGCACCCGTCTGTATCCCGATAAACAAGACTGGCAATCAGAGCCGCAACTTCCCTGCGATGGTTGAAGCGGGCTTTCAGAGCGACAACCATATGCTGATGTTTCCCGCTGGTCTCTGTTCGCGCAAGCACAACGGCGAAATCCGTGATATCCCTTGGTCGAAAACCTTCATTTCCAAGAGTGTGCAATATCAGCGCGATGTCGTCCCCATTCATTTTGGTGGCCAGAACTCCAACTTCTTCTATCGTCTGGCCAACTTCTCAGACAAGTGTCTGCCGTTCAACCTGGCGATGCTGTTTCTGGTTGACGAGATGTACAAGAATGTGCATAAGACCTTCCGCATAGCGATAGGCAAGCCTATCCCTTGGCAGACGTTCGACAAGAGCAAAAAGCCAATAGAGTGGGCGCAGTTCGTCAAGGACCAAGTCTATACCTTCTGATAAATCACCCGAACCCTAAAAACCCCAATAATAATGGAACAAGAGATTATCCAACCCATTGCCAAGGAAATTCTTAAAAGCGAACTGACGCGCGATCGTCAGCTTCGTATGACCAACAAGAGTCACAATGAGATCTATGTTGTGACGGCTCACAATGCGCCTAATGTGATGAAAGAGATTGGACGCCTGCGTGAGATAGCTTTTCGAGAGGCGGGTGGAGGCACTGGTAAATCGATGGATATCGATGAATTCGATACCTGTGAAAATTGCTACAAGCAATTGATTGTATGGAATCCGGAGGCTGAGGAGATTATTGGAGGTTACCGCTATCTGGAAGGTACAGCATGGGAGATGGACGACAAAGGTCAACCCATCCTCGCTACCAGCCACATGTTTCATTTCTCCGAAAAGTTTCTCAAAGATTATATGCCTTATACTATCGAGTTGGGGCGTTCGTTTGTGTCCCTACCATATCAATCGTCGCGTATGGGTGCGAAGAGTCTCTTTGCCTTGGATAATCTTTGGGATGGGCTGGGTGCGCTTACCGTCATCAAGCCTAACGTGAAGTATTTTTTCGGCAAGATGACCATGTATCCCTCGTATATCCGTAAAGGTCGTGATATGATTCTCTATTTTCTTAAGAAGCATTTCGATGACAAGGAACATTTGATTATCCCTATGAAACCGCTGAAAATCGAAGAGGACCCTAACGAATTGGAGAAGATTTTCTCCGAGTCGAGCTTTAAAGACGACTACCGCATTCTCAACCGAGAGATTCGTAAACTAGGCTACAACATTCCGCCCTTGGTGAATGCCTATATGAGTCTGTCGCCCACTATGAAGTTGTTTGGCACTGCTATTAACTACGGATTTGGCGATGTCGAGGAAACGGGTATTTTGATTGCCGTCGATGAAATCCTCGCTGAGAAGCGTGTGCGTCATATCGATTCTTTCCTCAAGGATCATCCTGAGGCTCTGAAAATTACCAGTGGCGCCAACAAGGTCATTTACAAGGAAAAATAATGAGGGCGATCGGCTATCTGTTTGCACTGACCTTTCTCAGTGTCAATGCACAGGTATCCACGTCTGTGCCACATGCGATTGCTGAGAAGCTCGATGCGCATCATCTTTATCTCGATGCTCGCCTCGACAAGATGGCATTTCACCCTTTCGCTTATTCTGACTTTCGTGAGGCAGCGGCCCAATTTGGCGACAGCTGTACACTCTATATCGCGCCCGGTGTCTATTGGGTGGATGATCCTGACCATCCTGAGGTGGTAACTGGACAGGATGGCCGCGAGCCGTTCGGGATGGTGATTCGTGCAAAAAAACTCCATTTCATCGGACTTTCTACCGATGCCCGTCAGACGGTCTTGGCTTCACAGCGAGGCCAGACGCAAGGAGCTGTAGGCAATTTCACCATGTTTGATTTTTGGTGCGATTCCCTTACTGTTGAAAACCTTACGATGGGTAATTACTGTAATGTCGACCTCGACTATTCTTGGAATCCTTCTCTCTCACGTAAGAAGCGGAGCGATGCCATTACCCAGGCGCATGTGGGATATGTGCATGGAAAATCATTGAAGGCTAGGAATGTGCGTTTCATCAGTCGCCTGAACCTCAATCCGCTGAGTGGCGCTCAGAAGTCCTATTATGAAAATTGTCATTTCGAATGTACAGACGATGCCCTGAACGGCTCCGCCCTTTACAAACATTGCACCTTCGATCTCTATGGTCAGAAACCCTTCTGGAGTACCTTCGGACGTGGCCCGCTGTTCATCGACTGCGACTTCTATGTAAAGGGCAACAATCGCGAGATGTATTTCTGCAAACAGGGTGGTCCTGTCACGCTCATCGATTGTCGCTATCATGCGCCATCGGATAGCATCTATATCGGTTGGACTGCTTATCCCCAGTCTTGGCTCCGTTGCTATCAGAAAAACTTTACGCTGAATGGCAAACCCTATCTCATTGGTAGTCGCCAGCTTGAGAATACCCTACAACCAGACTATATCGGCTGGATAAAAGACGAATTAATTGTGGCTCCCTTCTTAGGGATTAGCCAGCATGAGGCTACGTTGCTCACAGGTCGCGATACCTTGCGCCTGTCATGCTCAGAGCACACTGAGACCGTTCATTGGGTTCCCTCGTATGCCCCAACGCTTGGCTATTTGGGCTATGCCATCCTTCAGCAAGACGACAAGGGTAACTGCACTGTCATCCCTGCCAACTATACCGATGAAATCGCTGATTTTTGCATCATTGCTGCGACTCGAGACGGTCGTCAGGCTGCTTGTCGTGTCATCGTCAAACCCTCGCAGTTGCCACCGCCTACTGTCATCAAACCACGTATCCAACTGATAAAAGATCGTGCGGTTCTGACTTATTTCCTGGATACGAAGGAAGAGAATGACGACTCCCGTATAACTTGGTATCGCGATGACATTCCTGTGGCTACGACTCATGGTCATCCAACTGGCGTCTATATGCTTCAGGAGGCCGACAAGGGACATCTGCTGAAGGCTGTGCTGGAGCCCAAGCAGAAGCGCAGCGACTATGGGGAGCCTATGACTTTCCAGATAAAGGTAAAGAATGCGCCTAAGCAGGAGCGTCTTGATACGGACTTCTCTCAGTTCTATTGCGACTGGCAGCCTGTTATTGCTGAGGGGCTTTGGACGGTCGATGGTTTCAAGCCTGCTGATACTGCAGAATACCCTTGGTCTTTCGATCGCAACAAGCCCATGTGGGAATATGGCGAGGGTTTCAACGGCGCTGTGGGCAAAGGCTTACTGCAGGCCCAGCGTGGGGCCCGATTGATGTATACCCCTGCTGAAGTCCAATATGGCGATATGTCGCTGATTTTGAATGTCGATCCTACCAAGACTGCAGGCCAAGGCTTTGGCTCCGCTACTGGTCAGTATATGGACGTATGCCTGAAGTTCGACACCAAGACCCTTTCAGGCTATGGTCTCCGCATCATTCGTACCACCAAACATGCAAAGGCAGTTGATTTCTACCTCGTGGAATACGACCACGGACAGACCAAAGTCCTCACCGAACCTGTTTCTGCCACTTGCTATCGTACGGGCTGTACCATTTCGCTGAAGACAGAAAAGGGTCGCCTGATAGCCCATGTTGAGACGACGACACCTAAGCCTGAGGACAGTTCGCTGCCCCACGTTGTCGATCTCTCTGCGCCGATGAAATCGAACTTTTTTGGAGGAATTGCCATCCAGCATACAGGCTCCTGTGGCGAGAGCACCACCATGCTCCATCGCCTCCAAGTCAACTGGTAACCATAGTGGCATTTAATTCTCACATTCTCTAATTCTTGATAAATAATATAATACAATAACATCATGACACAACAAGAAAGAACTCAGATTGAAGAACGGATTGTGGATGTGTTGAAGACCGTCTACGACCCCGAAATTCCCGTGGATATCTACAACCTTGGGATGATTTACAAAATCGATGTGCAGGACGACTATACCGTCGAGATGGATATGACCTTCACGGCCCCCAACTGTCCTGCTGCCGAATTCATCCTGGAGGATGTCCGTACCAAGGTGGAGAGTGTCGAGGGCGTCAAAGGCGCCAACGTCAATCTCGTCTTCGAACCCGCATGGGACCAGAACATGATGAGTGAAGAAGCACGTGTCGAACTTGGCTTCGACTAATTAGACATTATTATTATCATTACAATGAAGCCGATTTATTTTCTCTCCGATGCCCATCTTGGGTCACTGGCTGTTCCTCATCAGCGTATGCAGGAGCGCCGACTTGTTCGTTTTCTCGACTCTATTAAGGAGAAAGCCGCTGCCGTCTATCTCTTAGGCGACATGTTCGACTTCTGGTACGAATATAAATATGTGGTGCCCAAGGGCTTCACCCGTTTCCTTGGCAAAATCTCCGAATTAGCTGATATGGGTGTCGAAGTGCATTACTTCACAGGCAACCACGACATATGGGCCTATGGTTATCTGGAAAAGGAGTGTGGTGTCATCCTCCACAAGAAGCCTGAGACCACTGAACTTTATGGTAAGATTTTCTTCCTGGCGCATGGTGACGGTCTGGGTGATCCTAACAAGAGCTTCAAACTCATCAAGAGTATCTTCCACAACCGCGCCTGTCAATGGGCCTTCTCTGCCCTTCATCCGCGCTGGGGCATGTGGTTTGGACTCAACTGGGCCAAGCACAGCCGCATGAAGCGTCCTGATAACGAGGAACCGCCCTATATGGGTGAAAACCGCGAGCATCTCGTGCTTTTCACTAAGAAATACATCCAGTACCACTCCAACGTCGACTATTTCATCTACGGACATCGTCACATCGAGGTTGACCTCCAGCTCACTAAAAAGGCGCGCATGATTATCCTCGGCGACTGGATTACCCATTTCTCCTACATCGTTTGGGATGGCGAACACCTCCTCATGTCGCAATACATCGAGGGTGAAAGTCAACTCTAATTAGAGCGGTTTTTTGTCTGTTATCGCCAGATGATCTTTGGCGGAGTGGGAAGCCATGGTGTATCCCATCCTATCTGTCGCGTCCTTGCCTTATAGCTCCATTTCTCAGGCTTATGTTGGGAGTCGAACGCCACAAACTCCTCGTAGCTTGGGTGCTGGCCAAGTCCAAGTTCCATTACCTTATTATATATAGCTCTACGACTGGGCGCATTAAATGGTGAATCGTTCTGGTTCATCATACTGCCCTCCGAAGGACGATAGACGCCCTTGAAAAAGGTATAGCCACCTTCATAGGTACCGATCTTCTCGTTGGCGAATTCATTATCGAAAATGAACTTACTCCAGAGCACCTTCGTGGAGTCTTTTTCTGAATCCACATTTAAATACCACGACCATTGCTTGTGTAACTGCTGTAATAGTTTGATGTCTTTTTCTGTGGCAGAGCCTTCTATGGAACGCACATACTCATCAGCCAGCTTTGCAAAGCCATGTCCGATAGCTTCATGCGTCAACACCTGACGGAATTTCTCACTCTTCAGACTGTCGATCACAGGACACAGGGCAATGGAGTAATCGTAATCATTTTTCTTGGTATCTCTTATCATATAAGTTACGCCCTTGTTCAGGTTGGAATTCAGGATTACCACTGCCAATGAATGAATGGAATCAATGTTCTCCACCTTTTTCACATAGTTCATCACACGATCTGCATTTACCGTGATGCCTGTGGTCTGACGGTCGGGAATTGTTCCGAGGGCTGTAAAATCATCGCCATAAAACTGGTTGCGAGGTGATACAGCTGTCACTTGATAGACATTGAAATAATCGCGCAGCGACTTAATGGGTTCCTCGCTGAAGAGATTCTCCATCGCCTGCTTCATCGTATGGGCATATAGACTGTCCGAGATATCTTCATCCACGAAGCCGTCGCCCATCAGTACGATGGGTATACCCTTGCCTTCCGTCGCCTTGTTCAGCAGTTCCACTTTGCCGTCCTGCGAATAGTCGTGGGATTGATAGTCATTGGTTCTCCCTTCCTGATATATAAATAATGTGTCGAGTCCGAGCATGTTACCCTTGTTGTCCTTCGTGGTCAGGAAGAAAGCACCTTCACGTGGATTCGGCGAATTGTTGTAAGCGACATGAAGGGGGTAGATAGACCCCTCATACTCTGTCCTTGTACGAGTCTTGTCACCCACGGTTATCCAATCTTCAAGACCAGCAGTAGAGTAGACAAACAACTGATCCTTTTCTAGATTTGTATAGAAATGAATACCTATGGTCGTCTCCTGATTAACTATGTTCAGCACATCGTTGGTAGAAAAATAGGCATATTCGTCGCGCTGCTTGATGTTCACAGTCTTTGTCTTGCCACCTGCCTCAATGTTCATGACAGCTGTGCGAGGCTTTTTCGTTCGGTTCGTTGAGGTAGAGGCTATGGTAATCACGTTCTCACCCGCCTTACCACTCTTGGGTGAGAAAGTCAGCCAATTGGCCAGACATGTGGCCTTCCACGAATCTTCCGACCTGAACTTAATCTCAGCGGTTTGGTTCGTTACCGAATAGAGTACCGCTGTATTTGAGGTCGATAATGTAATTACGTCCTCCTCCTTTTCGCAACTTACCAAAAGGAGCATCGCGGAAACACATATCAGCTGTAGGAACCTGCTTGTCATCCGCTTATTCTATCGTTTTATAGACTGTCGAGGCATTATGACGGCCTTTTAATACATCGAGGATCTCGTCTTCCGTTGAGAGGTTGAAGTCGCCTGGGATGGTGTTCTTCAGGGCAGCAGCAGCCAATGAATAGTTCAGCTGCATCTGCTTATCGTCAGGATAGAGATTGATGGCATGCAGCCATCCACCCATGAAGGCATCACCCACACCTACGGGGTCCACCACATCAGGGATATCCATGATGGGCGCCTGCAACAATGTACCTTCCGTCCAGAGCAGGGCCGTCAGCGTATGATGATTCGACGAGACGATGTTACGCATACCCATCATCCAGTGTTTCAGTCGCGGATACTGGGCGTGCAGCTCATCAAACCACTCGCCATATTCCTTCATCTGCATCTCGAAGTTCGAGTCGACAGCGGTAAACGGTGGTTGCGGATGTTGCGAGAGCCAGTCGAACTCGATGGCATCGCCAAACATCATGTCGCAGCGCGAGAGCATCCGGCTCAGGGTTTCACGAGGTGTGGCGCCCTCATATTTCCACAGGTTCTTGCGATAGTTGATATCGAAGCATACGGTCACACCCAACTCATCGGCAATATCCAAGGCTTCAAACGTGGCATCAGCAGCCTGCTGCGAGATGGCAGCGGTAATGCCCGATACGCAGAAGAACGTGCAGTCCTTCAGAATCTCCCGCCAGGGAATCATGCCGGGCTTCAGGTCGTAATAAGCCGAACCAGAGCGGTCGTAGATCACTTTCGCAGCACGCATACCTGCAGGCGGTTCGAAATAATAGGTACCGATACGTTGGCCGCCATAAAGCACATGCTTGGTGTTTACACCCAACTGCGCCAAGTTCATCGCGCCAGCATGACCTACAGGGGTGTCTGGCAAACGGGTGATATACGTCACGTCCTCCCCCTGCGATGCCAGCGATACGGCCACATTGGCCTCGCTGCCACCATACTTGCTGGTGAACATATCGCCCTGCGTCAGTCTCAGATGACCGGGCTTTGAGAATCGGAGCAACAACTCTCCGAAGGTGACAATTTTCTGTCTCATCATGTCTGTTTTTGTGAATAACGCTGCAAAGGTACAAAAAGAAGTGAAAAGTGAAAAGTGAAAAGTGAAAAATTTGCTGACGCACATATAAAAGATATGTTAAATCTCAAGCAAACTACTTAATTTAGTTTAAAAACTATATCATTTAGTTGTATCTAACGAAATTTTTTAGTTACTTTGCGCTCAGATATTGAAAACGACGCGATAATTGATTGAAAACCAAAAGTATTTTAACGACAATGAAGAAACTGACAAATAAAGAAAAGGAAATCATGGATCTGTATTGGGCGCACGGTCCGATGTTCGTCAAGGAACTCCTGGAGTACTACGACGAACCCCGTCCGCACTTCAATACCCTGTCCACGATGGTTCGCATACTGGAGAAGGAAGGCTATCTCGACCACAAGCAGTTCGGCAACACCTACCAGTATTTCCCCCTCATCAGCGAGGCGGAATACGGTCGGAAGTCGATTGCGGGTGTCATCAAGAACTACTTCAACGACTCCTACCTCTCAGCCGTCTCCTCGTTTGTCAAGGAGGAGAAGATTTCCGTAGAAGAACTGAAAGAACTCATCGATCAAATCGAGAACAACCATGACTGATTTTCTGATCTACGACCTGAAGGTGGCCCTGCTCATCGCGGTATTCTATATGTTCTACCGCCTGCTGCTGGCCCGCGAGACCTTCCACCACATCAACCGCATCGTGCTTCTGACGACGGCTGTGGCCAGTTATGTGCTGCCCCTCTGTGTCATCACCATCCACGAGACGGTGGTGATGCAGCAGACGCCGACGGTGACCATCGATGGACTGCAGGCATCAGCCTACGAGCCCGCATCGACACCTCTGTGGCAGATCGTCTTGCCTATCCTGTTTGTCATAGGCGTGGCAGCGGCTACAGGCCATACCCTCTGTTCGCTCATCAGGATCATCCGTCTTATCAGCCATAGCGAGCAGCATCCGCAGGCCGACGGCACCACGATCTGCGTGACCGGTAACGCAGACCTTGCGCCCTTCAGCTGGATGCACTATATAGTCATGAATCGTAGCGACTACGAGACAAACGATGCCGCTATACTCGCTCATGAACGGGGACATATCCGCCTGCACCACTCGTGCGATGTGATCCTCGTGGATCTCCTCACCGCCCTGCAATGGTTCAACCCCGCCATGTGGATGCTGCGCTCCGACCTGCGCGCCATCCACGAGTACGAGGCCGATGCAGCGGTGCTCTCTCAAGGCATCAATGCGCGTCAATATCAATACCTGTTAATCACAAAAGCCGGTGGTATCGGCGGGTACTCCCTTGCCAACGGCATCACTCACAGTGCCCTCAAAAACCGAATCACAATGATGTTACATACCAAATCCCAGCGCCGCAATTATCTGAAGTTGCTCGCCCTGCTGCCCATCGTGGGCGTCACACTCGCCCTCAACGCAGAGACCGTTACGGACTACGTCTACAATAACGACGAGCCCCAGAAACAAGTGCCCGTGAAGAAGGGCAAGAAAAACGCTACCATCAAGACCAATGGCAATACAACCATACAGGTGGTAGAGGCTCAAGACCAGAAGACTGAGGCCGAAGCCCCAAAGACCGAGCAAAAGGAACAAAAGGGGGAAGTTGTAGTAGTTGGCTACGCTACACCTAACGAACGGGCAGAAGCACCTCGAGATGTCTTCGATGTGGTCGAGAAGATGCCCGAATTCCCTGGCGGACCACAAGAACTCTTCGGTTTCCTCGCCAAGACCATCAAATACCCGGCTGAGGCAGAGAAGGCCGGCACACAAGGGCGTGTCATCGCCACCTTCGTGGTTAGGAAAGACGGCAGCATCAGCGATGCCCACGTCGTGAAGTCGGTCGATCCCCTACTTGATGCCGAGGCCCTCCGCGTAATCAACGCCATGCCCGCCTGGACACCTGGCTCACAGAGCGGCAAGCCCGTGAATGTGAAATACACCATTCCCATCACCTTCCGCCTTGATGGCAAGACCAAAGAAGCACCGGCAGCCGTAGGCATTTTCACGCCAACAGAGACTTCCCAGAAATCATCCGATGTCGTGAAATACGAAGGGACAGTCAAATACAATAACGTGAGAACCATCCGCGCCGCAGAGACACCACTGGTCGTTGTTGACGATAAGACCATCGATTTCGAGAAGATGAAGGACATCGATCCCAAGACCATCGAGAAAATGACGGTGCTGAAAGACAAGGCCGCTACCGATCTCTATGGTGACAAGGCCAAGCATGGCGTCATCGTCATCACCACGAAGAAATAACACATCTCTCTCTTAAATGAATAAAGTAGCAATACTCATCCTCGCCCTTGTGTCGGTCCTCTCCGCCAAGGGCGAGGTTTCTGCGAAAAAGAAGGTCGTGGAGCCCGTCGCCGCCGATTCCCTCACCCTCCTCATTCAGGCCGGCGACAGCCTGATGCAGCAGTACAACACTTTCGAGGCCCTGAGATACTACCAGCAGGCCTTCGCGATGAAAGACACGCTGGAAAGCCGCACGAAGCTCGCCGACTGCTACTACAAGCGCGCCAACTACCGCCAGACGGCCGACCTGCTGAAGACGGTTGATGCCGGCGAACTCTCACACGAGGCCTTCCGAGAGCTGGCCCTCAGCTATCAGAAGATGGGCGAGAATGAGGCCTTTATCTACTGGGCAAGCAATCTGACGAACCGCTTCCCGATGGATGGCGAGATCGTGGCAGGACTCACCCTCGCCCACGCCCGAGCCAACCAACCGGAGAAAGGCATCATCTGCGGCATGAAATACTGTCAAAGGGACACCACGAACATCCTGGTAAACCGCGCGCTGGCTGATGCGTGGTTCATGAACCGAGACTTCAAAGCGGCCAGCAAGCTCTACGAACGGCTGATGCAACAGGGCGACTCCACCTTCAACACCCTCTACTCCGCAGGCATGTGCTACACCCGCCTCGACAGTCTCGAACTCGCCTACAAGCTCTTCGTGCCCGCCTTCCTCCTCAGCGGCATGCAACATGCCGGCTGCGCCTACCGCCTCGGGGTGGTCTGCGTCGATACCGGACGACTCGACGAGGGCATCGGCTATCTGGATCTCGCCACCAGGCTCCTGCTGCCCGACACCACGACGATGAAGGCCATCACCCTCTCACAAGGCGAAGCCTACTACTGGATGCGTCAGTACGATAAAGCCATAGAGGCCTGGAAGAAACACCTGGCATACAACCCCACCTCCATCGCTACCTATTACAACATCGCCAACGCCATCTACTACTATCTCCCCGACCGCAAACCAGCCAAGACCTACTACGAGCGATTCCTCGAACTCGCCCGCAAAGAGCCGAACCCGAACGCCCAACTCCAGGAGATGATGGCTAAAGCCGAAGAACTTCTTCGAAAAGATTTTTCTGAAAAACGAAAATAAATTTGGAACTTATCTCTTTTTTTCCTATCTTTGCCACGGAGTTACGCTAAAAGTGAGAAAGTCATGATTAATCTAAAACAAAAATTCGTTGTTACGATAAACCGCGAGCTTGGCAGCGGAGGTCGTACTGTTGGCCAGAAACTGGCAGAGAAATTGCAAGTTCCGTTCTACGACAAGGCACTCATCAAGGCTCTTGAAGAGATGTATCATCTCGATGTCGAGGCCATTGAGAAACTGAAGGGGCGCAGCCATAGTTGGTGGTCGGAATTCAAGCGCACCATGACCATAGGCTACCAGTATAATGCCAACTACTATCGCTCAGGGAGTTCCAACGAGCCCGACTTGCTCACCACCGACGAGATGTTTAAGGCTGAACAGGAAATTCTGAAGGGTATTGCCAAGGATGGATCGTGCGTCGTAGCAGGCCGCAGCGGTTTCTTCGTGTTCCGTGACCATCCCAACCGCTTGAGCATACTTATCCAAGCCTCGATGGACTTCCGTGTGAAGCGTGTCGCCAACAAGCAGCACATCACCTCCGAAGAGGCGCGCAAGATCATCGAAAAGGTCGACAAGATGCGCGAGAACTATGTAAACAAATACACCAAGTCTTCGCGCTACGACACCCGCAACTACGACCTCGTCATCACCGCTGATGGCAAAACGGAAGACGAAATCGTAGACATCATTCTCCGCTATATCGGACAGTATAAAACAGACAGTTTCACTTACCTATAGAAAAAAAGAAAGCCGCTCAAATCTGAGCGGCTTTCTTTTCATTATTATTTATTTGTTGATGCGGTCGGGATTCACAAACCTCTTCGGCTTCTCAACATTGTTTGTGCTGTCAGTTGCTGCTGCACCACGTGTGCGAGCCCAGTAGTAGTCATCGTACCATGAGTCATAGCCCCAGTAGTAGTCATCCCAATAAGTGTACGGGTGGCTGACGTTGTAGAGGTCGAAGTCAACTGGCTTGCCACCATCGTTGATCGTTCCGGTGAAACGGCTGGAATTCAGATGATAGTTAGAGATGTAGATCGTACTGCCCTCTTCGATGAAGTAAACTTTGATAACACCATTGTTTACTGTCCAGTCAATGTGGTTTGCCACATAGTCCCAAGGAGCATTGCTATAGTAGTCGACCCAGTAGCCTGAGCCACTTGAATAGGTGTATGGATCTCTCAGAAAGGTGATCTCCGTGTAGGTGGCATCGTAGGTATAGTCGCCCCAATAGGTTGAGATGTACATATTTCCTTTCCAAGTACCCTCAAGGGTGTTTGCGATGTATTCATCCTCGCAAGAGGTGAAAGCCAGTGCCATCATCGCCATCATCAGCATTGTAAACATCTTCTTCATAACTGTACCCTTTCTTATCTTTAAGTTCGACATTCTTTTTTATTTCACACTGCAAAGGTAAGGTTATTTGAGCATAAAAAAAAGGGAAAATCCCGAAATGTGCAGCGGGATTTCCCTAAACGTGTGTAGGATATCGGTTTACTACTTCAGCAGGTTCATGGTGTCAGTAGCAATCATCAGCTCCTCGTCGGTAGGAATAACCACAACTTTCACCTTCGAATCGTCGGCAGAGATGATGGCCTCCTCACCACGGCATTTATTCTTCTCCTCGTCGAACTTGATGCCCAGGAACTCCATGTTCTTGCAGACTTCAGCACGCATAGAGGTCTGGTTCTCGCCCACACCAGCGGTGAAGACGATGACATCGAGACCGCCCATAGCGGCTGCATAGGCACCGATATATTTCTTGATGCGATAGAAGTACATGTCCTGAGCCAGTTTGGCACGAGGATCACCACTCTTGGCAGCACTCTCCACGTCGCGCATGTCTGAGCTACCTCCTGTGAGACCAGCCACACCACTCTTCTTGTTGAGCAGGTCAGACATACCATCGGCATCGAGACCGAGTTTCTTCTCGATGAAGGTCACAGCACCACCGTCGATATCACCAGCGCGGGTACCCATGACGAGACCCTCGAGCGGTGTGAGACCCATAGAGGTATCGATACACTTGCCATCAACAACTGCAGCGATAGAACCACCATTACCTACGTGGCAGGTCACCATCTTCGTGCCCTCAGCAGGGATGCCTAAGAACTCACAGGCACGGGCACTGACATAGCGATGACTGGTGCCATGGAAACCATAACGGCGGATACCATACTTCTCATAGAGTTCGTAGGGGATAGCGTACATAAAGGCCTTAGGAGGCATGGTCTGATGGAAGGCAGTATCAAATACACCCACCTGAGGCAGACCTGGCATCAGCTCCTTCACGGCATTCACACCCTTCAGGTTTGCGGGGTTATGCAGTGGCGCAAGGTCAGAGCACTCCTCAAAGGCCTTCAGCACCTCGTCGGTAAGGATTACTGACTTATTGAACTTCTCACCGCCATGTACCATACGATGGCCTACAGCGTCGATCTCGTCGAGACTCTTGATTACACCGATCTCAGGATCCGTCAGCAACGAGAAGATGAACTTCACACCTTCCGTATGCTCAGGGATATCGTGCATGATTTGTTTTTTCTCACCATTAGCCAGCTTCACCTTTACAAAGGCACCGTCTAAGCCCACACGCTCAGCACCACCACTGGTCATCACACTCTTGTCGTCCATGTTGTACAAAGCATACTTGATAGACGATGAGCCACAATTCAATACAAGGATTTTCATTTTTACTTATCTCTTAATACTTAATTACTTTTTTGCGTCCATAGCCTGGCAGGCAGTGATGGCAATCATGTAGTAGATGTCATCAATAGAGCAGCCACGGGAGAGGTCGTTCACAGGACGGGCGATACCCTGAAGCACAGGACCGATGGCGATGGCATCGCCCAAGCGCTGAACCATCTTATAGCCGATATTACCCACTTCGAGGTTGGGGAACACAAGCACATTAGCCTTACCGGCGATGTCAGAACCTGGAGCCTTCTTGGCACCAACACTCGGGACGAGGGCAGCATCAGCCTGCAGTTCACCGTCGATCTTCAGATCAGGTGCCATCTCCTTAGCCAGACGTGTGGCCTCGATCACCTTATCACAAACCTCGTGCTTGGCAGAGCCCTTTGTCGAGAAGCTCAGCATAGCCACGCGAGGATCCTTGAAACCAGCCACGGCCTTTGCCATCTGAGCCGTGCAGACAGCAATCTGCGAGAGCTGATTAGCATCGGGCATCGGGGTCACAGCGACGTCAGCTACGACGAGTACACCATCCTCACCATACTGCTTCTGTTTTGAAATCAGCAGCAGACCACCACTCACGCAGGTGATGCCAGGCTGGCACTTAATGATTTGCAAAGCAGGACGCAGGGTGTCGCCAGTGGTAGAGAGTGCACCGGAAATCTGACCGTCGGCACCCTCAGTCTTGATAATCATACAACCCAGGTACAAGGGATTCTTAATCAGTTTGCGGGCCTCCTCGATGGTCATACCCTTACTCTTGCGAATCTCTGCCAGTTTCTCTGCCAGTTCCTCACTCTTCTCATAGTTCTCAGGGTCGATGAGAGTGGCCTTGCCAATGTTGGTGAGTCCCTTCTCCTTGGCCAAAGCCTCTACCTTTGCGGGATTACCAATCAGAATGATGTCGGCAAGGTCATCGCCTAAGGCCTTATCGGCTGCACAGAGTGTACGCTCCTCTTCAGCTTCCGGGAGCACGATGCGCTGCTTGTTACTTTTAGCACGCGCTACAATTTGACTTAATAAATCCATAGTCTGTTTTTTTTATTTATGATGAAAAACAATTTTTTATGATAGTTCTGTTGTCAGGATGCTCTCCAGTTCCTCTGCTGACAGGTGTAGACGGAACCTGCCCTTGATGGCGACGGAGATGCTGCCCGTCTCTTCGGATACCACAATGGCCACAGCATCTGTCTCTTCCGAAATACCCATCGCTGCACGGTGACGCAGACCCAGTTCCTTGGGGATGCTCAGGTCATGGCTCACAGGCAGGATACAACCTGCGGCCTTGATACGCTTATCAGAGATGATCATAGCACCATCGTGCAGGGGGGAGTTCTTGAAGAAGATATTCTCAATGAGCCGCTGATTGATGTTGGCATCGATCTTATCACCCGTTGCGACGACATCGTCAAGGGTGGCACCCCGTTCCAGAACCACCAGCGCACCTACTTTCTGACGACTCATATTGATAGAGGCCATCACCAGGGGCATAATCATCTGTTTCACCTCCCTGCTGTCCTTGTCCTTTTCTTTCGACGAAGTGAAGAAGCGTTTCAAAGCCTGCATGCGCTGATGCCCGCCAAGATTAGCGAGAAACTTGCGGATTTCCTCTTGGAAGATGACGATGAGGGCCAGCAAGCCCACGCCCGCCAACTTGTCGAGGATGGTGCCCAACAGTCGCATTGCAAGAACCTGGGATACAAAGAGCCATACGATGACGAACACCATAATGCCTTTGAAAGCGTTGGCAGAACGCGACTCACGCATCAGTCGGTAGATGTAGTACAACATCAGGGCGACCAATACAATGTCGATGATATCTTTTATTCCAAATTCGAGGAGCACCTTGTCTATTTACGATTTAACGATTTACCATTTAACAATTTAATTTCCCGATGATGGCAACGCACTCCATCGCTTCCTTCACATCGTGGACACGGAGGATACTGGCCCCCTTCATCAGGGCAATGGTGTTGAGTGCCGTCGTGCCGTTGAGCGCCTCTTTTGGCGTACAGTCGAACGAGCGATATATCATCGATTTCCTCGAGATGCCTACCAGCAACGGCAGTTCCATCACCAGCAGTTTCTCGAGTCCGTTCATGATTTCGTAGTTCTGTTCCAGCGTCTTTCCGAAACCGAAACCTGGGTCGAGGATGATATCGTTCGCGCCCATATCGCGCAACTGCTGCACTTTCTCGGCAAACGACAGGAGCATCTCCCTGAGCGTGGGTTGCTGCGACATCAAGATATAAGGTACGCGCAGTCGTGTCACCATACGGAACATCTCAGGTGTACCACCGCTCACATCGTTGATGATGTCGGCTCCGAACTCCTCCATTGCCATACGGGCTACGTCTGGACGGAAGGTGTCGACAGAGAGGACGACATCCGGCTGCTCGCGCCTGACGACTGCAAGCGCTGTACGCAGACGCTGCATCTCTTCGGTCTCTGTGGCCACTTCGCCACCTGGACGAGTGGAGCAACCGCCCACATCGATGATGGCTGCACCCTCTGCCAGCATTTTCCGACAGTGCGCAGCAATATTTTCCTCCGTCTGCTGACGACTGTCGGCAAAGAAGGAATCGGGTGTCGCATTGAGGATACCCATCACCAGCGGCCTGCTCAAATCCAGCAGTTGACCATGAACATTGAGCGTATAGTTCATATTTCGCCCACAAAGTTACGAAAAAGTAGTGAAAAGTATTACCCTTTAACTCCCTTTAACTCCTTTAACTCCCATAACTCCACGAAAAGTGCTATCTTTGCACCAAAATTATGATGAATCATGGATATAAAAGCGCTTTATAAACTTTACCAGCAGCATCCCTGTATCACGACCGACAGCCGTGACTGTCCTCAGGGGAGTATTTTCCTTGCGTTGAAAGGCGAGTCGTTCGATGGAAACAAGTTTGCTGTGCAGGCTCTCGAGAAGGGTTGTGCCTATGCCATTGTCGATGATCCATCTGTCGTCCCTGCTGAGGATGACAGAGTAATCCTCGTCGACGACTGCTTGCAGACTTTCAAGAATCTGGCTCGTGAGCATCGTCGCCAGTTTGATATCCCTGTGATTGGTATCACAGGCACCAATGGCAAGACCACCACAAAGGAACTGGTGGCTGCAGTCCTTTCACAGAAATACAATGTGCTCTATACACAAGGTAATTTCAACAACGATGTGGGTGTGCCCAAGACGCTCTTCCGTTTGACGAAGGCGCACGAGATGGCTGTTATCGAGATGGGGGCCAGTCATCCTGGCGACATCAAGACCCTTGTGGAGACGGCCGAGCCTACCTGTGGTCTGATTACCAACGTGGGGCGCGCCCATCTGCAGGGCTTCGGAAGCTTCGAGGGCGTTATCAAAACCAAGTGTGAACTCTACGACTTCCTCCGTACCCGTCAGGATGGCCTGATCTTCATCAATGCCGACAATGAACACCTGATGGATCAGATCAGCGATGATGAGGATATCTGGCTCACGCCTTATTCCACCGATCCGGAGAATCAGTATACCTGCATTTCTGGTGAGGTGATAGAATGTAACCCCTTCCTGAAGTTCCGTTGGCGCGAACCGCTGATGACGCTCGAAGAGGAGGGCCGTAGCACCAAGTGGCATAAGGTGCAGACGCATCTGATTGGTGCCTACAATATAGACAATCTGCTGGCAGCCATCGCTGTGGGCATCAACTTCGGTGTAGATCGAAAGCAGATCTGTGCAGCCCTCGAGAACTATGTCCCCTCGAACAACCGTAGTCAGATGACCGTTACAGAGAAGAATCATCTCATCGTCGATGCCTATAATGCCAACCCCTCATCGATGATGGCTGCATTGGAGAATTTCAAACTCATGCAGGCAGACCACAAGATGGCCATCCTGGGTGCTATGCGCGAGCTCGGAGAGGTATCGCAGGAGGAGCACCAGCGTATCGTCGACTATCTGCAGACTTCGGATATCAAGACGGTCTGGCTGGTAGGCGAGGAATTCGAGAGCATTCCTTGTGACTATCCGAAGTTTAAGGATGTTGAGGCTGTGAAAGCCGCTATTGCTGCCGAACAGCCCGCAGGCCGTTATATCCTCATCAAAGGCTCTAACAGCACAAAACTCTATCAACTGCCCGAACTGCTCTGATGAATATCCGGCCCTTACTGATCATGATGTTTCTGTTGCTGACGATGACAGCCTGCCAGAAACAGTCCTCCCGGAAAGTCCTCGAGAGCGGCAACGCCGTCTATTATTGGCGCACCGATCTCAGGCTCGACTCTACGGAGAGGGCTTTCATGGCACAGTATCATATTAATAAGGTATATTGTCGCTATTTCGATGTGGTAATGGAGGAGTCTGGAGAGCCCAAGCCCAACGCCACCATCTCGTTCAGCGACACTCTGCCCGACAGCATCGAGATTATCCCCACAGTCTATATCACGGAGGAGTGTATGCACGAGACGCATGAGGGTCTGGCGGAGAAAATCGTGAAGCGCATCCGGCAGATGAACGAAACAAATGAGATCTCTAATGTCCGCGAGATTCAGATCGACTGCGACTACACTTCTAAGAGCCGTAAACGCTATTATCAGTTCCTCGAGGAGGTTCGGAAATATTGGGGTGCAACCCTCTCCACCACCATCCGACTGCATCAGCTTTCAATGCCCGTTCCGCCTGTCGACTATGGTGCACTGATGGTCTATAACACAGGTGACCCCCGCAAGTCTGAGGAGCGTAATCCCATCCTCGACTATCGCGATGTCTATCCTTATCTGAAACATCTCGACGGCTATCCTCTCCCGTTGGCAACGGCCTATCCCGTGTTTCGCTGGCTCCGTATGGTCTATGGTGTCAGGTATGAGTATACCGCTGAGGCTGAGCAGGTCCTGCGTGTGAAAAAAGCGATGGAGCAGGAGCGTAGCGACCTAAGTCGTCTGATTATCACCTATCATCTTGACAAAGATAACATCGACAGATATAAACCAGATACCTATGAAGAAATTTATCATCATTAGCTTGTTGTCGGCATTCGTCATGCCGGCACTCGCCTGTGGCGGTTGGGGAACAGACAATTACTACATGTTCAGCCCCTATTTTGGTCAGAGTTTCAAGGATCGTGTGCAGAAGATCTGCAACGACAACTGGAAAGCCTACATTGGTGACACCAGCGATAATGAGTGGTGGAGTTTCCATGACGACGACGTGCTGAAGGCTGCTCGCCAGAAGGGCGATGCCCTGATGGTCAGTTATGTGCAGAATCTGCAGAAATACCTGAAGTGCGCCGACGTGGAGCGTGACAAACAGTATGAATGGGGCTATCCCTCAAAGGAGGAGATTGCTACTCAGCAGCGCGACCTTAAGGCGGTCCGTACCTATGCCCAAGGCAAACTCACCTCTAAACTGCGCTCTCAGCACGCCCTGCTCTTTATGCGCTGTAATATGATCCTTGGCCAGCATCAGGAGAATATCACTTTCTGGGAGCAGACCGCCAGCCAGTATATCGAGACGGTCTATAAGGACATGATGCACAACATCTACGCTGGAGCCCTTTATAAGACAGGTCGTGAAGCTGAGGCAGGAGAGCTCTTTGCAGAGATGAACGACTACGAGAGTCTCATGACGATGTTTTATCTGAAGCGCTCCTATCAGGCTATTCGTCAGCACTACCTGAAGAACCCCACTTCGAAGGCGCTGCCCTGGCTGCTCACCGACTTCGTGAACAATGCCCAGGAATATGTCGATAACGGTGGTGATGGCTTTGCCACAGGCAAGATGTTCGTGCGCGATATCAATGCCCAGGAGTCATGGCAGATGCAACAGTTCTGCGAGATGGTCGTCAAGGAAGGCAAGACCGATTGCCCTATCATGTGGAAGATGGCCAAGGCATGGCTCGAGTTCCTTAGTGGCAAGAAGAAAGAAGCCGTAGATGATATCCTCGCAGCCACGAAGCTCGACGGTACAGCCCGCATGAAAGATAATGCCCACGTGCTGATGCTCTATATCACGGCCTCTCAGGCCAAGCCCAGCCAGGCTTTCGACGACTATCTTGCCGATGAGCTCACTTGGCTTCGCCAAAAGCAGAAGGAAACGACGGACGATGGCTTCTTCGACAATGTCGAAACCCGTCTCACCAATTATGTGCTGGTGCCTCACTATCGTTACAATCCTGTGCGCCTCGCGGCTGTCGCACGTGCCTTGAATAGCAGTGGATCCGGATTCGACCTCGACACCCTCAATGTGGCAGATACAGAGAAGTACCTTTATTACACCACGTCGCTTGCTAACAACAAACTCGACAAGTTCCTCAAGGCCAATATCCAGGAGAACGACACCGCGATGAGCGACCTCATCGGCACCAAGTACATGCGTCTCTGCCAGTGGGATAAGGCCATTACCTGGCTCAACACCGTGCCCGTCAGTTATTACAATAACAATCGTAGCACTGGTTATCTTTATTATTCACTTGTCCGTCAGTGGGATGTAGAGCCTTGGAGCAAGCGTCAGTGGATCAGTGACAGCGACTCGTGGTGGGAGCGTGACCATAAGTGGTGGAAGCAGCGAAAACTCGACTTCTGCAAGGAGGTGCAGATGATGGAGAACTCGCTTAGCCTGCTCAATGGCAAAGCCCTCGAACAGCGTTGCTACAACCTGGCTATCCGTTATGCCCAGGCAAGTATCTATGGCGATTGCTGGTGGCTGCTGCGTGATGCTAAGAGTTGTATGGATACGGTTCGCGTCAACGAGGTCGACTTCGGGCAGAAGGCTGTCAAGATGCTGCAGAAGGCGGCAGTCAGTTCCGATCAGTCGCTCAAGCGTAAGGCACTCTTCGCGCTTGGCTATCGTGAACTCTACAACGATGTGAAAGGTCTTGGCCACTGGTACACAGTATCATGGGACTCGGGTGAGATGGTTGAGGCCTACCACCGCAATGCGCCGCAGTTCCAGGCTTACCAGGCACTCTATGAACTGACTGGCGATGCACCGCAGGAGGAGTATATCCGAAAGTGCGATGCCTTCGACCAGTTCCGTAAGTACTACCGCGAACACAAGTAAAATTGGCAAATAGCGAAAAAACTTCGCGATTTCTGCACGTATTTCAAAAAAACTGCGTACCTTTGCATCCGATTTCCAAAAATCGGGATGTAGCGCAGTTGGTAGCGCACTACGTTCGGGACGTAGGGGTCGGGCGTTCGAGTCGCCTCATCCCGACCAGAAAAAAGCAAGGTGGTCGAGTCATCGGCCACCTTTTCTTTTCAATCTCTCAGCAGGGTTGGGGCGTCAGCGTCCAGGTTCTGCCTTCGTTGGTGCCATAATCGATGCGCTAACCAGTATGCCGCCGAAGGTCACAGCGTGCCTGTCCCCCGTGAGCCGTACCCGATCGTGATACCAATGATACCGTGATACCGTGATACCCGTGATACCGCATTAATGCCTAAGTATTTGATACTCAGGGTGTCACTTATTCGCTGCCTTCGTACTCCTGCCAGAATTCTAGTCATAGAGGGGACAGACACGCGGTGACCTTCGGCGGCATACATATTCAGGTGCCTGTCACTTTGACTACTCAAAAGTAAAGCGGGCCTTGCGGCTCGCTTTTGCTTGATGTCTTTCAACTTGTCATTTCCTTAATTTATTGTAACTATCATTAAGGCTCTTGACGAGTGCGTCGATGATGCCTGATTGTTTCTTGTCCTTGTCGGGATAGTTCCAAAGGTCCCAGGTCTTTCCGAAGTCGAACTCATCGTAGTAGTCGGCGATGTGCCATTTCCAGATTTCAACTTTGGCGCCAGCTTCGCCCCAGATACCAATCTTTCCGGTCGATGTGATTGAGATGGGGTTGATGTCGGTCGGACGGACATTCAGCTTCATGTCTGCTGCCAGCTGTGGGCCTACTGCGACATAGGGTCCGGTAACGTCGTAGAATTTGACATCGCATCCGAGCATGAGTCCTACTCCTGCATTGACACTGAAGGTGGCTGCTATCGGCGTGAGCTTGAACTCGCTCTTGGTAATCTCGCCACCGGTCAGGTTGTGCCATTTTGAATCCTTGTACTCGGCACCTACCTTGAACTTGCTGGCGAAATCGTACTTGATACCGGCATAGAGGTAACCTTCGCCCTTGAGTTTCAGCTTCAGGTAGGCATTGGGAGTGATGGTGATGATGACGGGGATGCCATAGATATTGAATTGCAGGGTCTTGCCGGGGAAATCCTTAATCTTGATCTTCTGCTTGTCCTTAGGCAACTCGATTTTCTTTGAGAGTCCGATGGTCAGCTCGGGAGAAGTCTTGAACTCACCGTCCATGCAAGCGCGGAAGTAGTCGAGTCTCGGGCTTATCAGGCTGCCACCAGGCTTCATGTTGATGATGTAGTTGACCTTGCACTCCATGGGGGCTTTCAGTCTGATGGATATGGTGTCGCTTTCTGCCGATCCGAGCTTGAAATCCTTCTTGAGTGTCAGGTTGTTCTTGAAGTGGAGCAGTTCGCCGGTAAAGTTGCCTGCCTCGTTGCCGTCGATACAGAGATCCCAGAAGAACTGGCCGATGCCGAAGGGATCGAGTATGTGTTTGCCACTCTCAAGTACTATATCTAAGATCTTATCGGTATTATCTGACACGAAATCTACAAAGTCATTCCAGGTGTCTTCAACCCAGTCAAACCAACCTCTTGTCTGTCCCTGTCCCGAGGCCGAGGCCAGAAGTTCCAATGGACTGTAGTATACGTCGGGCATGTTGCTGCTACGTGTCATCTCCTCGTCAAATCTGATGGCAACGGGGTGGAAGCAACCATCTTTGTCTATAGACATTTCTTCCATTATCTGGCTCAGGTCCTTGCCTTCATCGCCACGTGTAGCAGTGTTTACCAGAGCCTCGGGGTTCACGTAGACGTCGGTCTTCAGCGTAATGTCTTTTCCGATAGGGAGAACTTCTGCGAGCTCAGCCTTGACGACGTCAATGATGTAGCGGTCGCCTGCCAGAGTCTGCTTGGTACCTCTGCGCAGGAACGATGCCTCACGAAGGTTCAGCCAGATACCCATCGGGCGGTTGACGAAGTTGTCGATGCCCTTCTTGTCGGCCAGTTCCTTGCTGATAGAGATCTGTGTGGTGTCGGCATTCAGGATCTGAATGTCCTCAGGTGTCAGGAAGTCGTTGAAGATGAAACCTACAGGCTCCTTTGGCTCGTTGTTGAGAACCTGGGGTTCTGATAACTCGTTTATCAGGTCTGCGTCGTCTGTACATGCTGTGAACGACACTGTGACTGCGGTAATGATGCTCATGAGCACCGACTTTACCAAAACTGTATTCTGCTTCATAATCGTAATCTTTTATTTGTTATACTTGTTTTATTATTCTCTTGTGTCATCTGTCGTTTCTGACTTTTGACACTGCAAAAATAGGGCGATTATGAACTAATTCCAACTTTTTTTGTGTTTTTCGCTCCGACTTGTTGCGACAGGGGAGGATATTTGCGACAAATCGGTGGAACGTTGTCATAGTTGTCGCATGACTAGGCATTCTTTGGTCGACATAATCTTTCGGAATAATGTGTTTTTTGAGTTTTTATTCGTATCTTTGCGGCCGTAAGCAAAATGGTTGTAGAATATAAATGAATAAGATATGAACCGATCACAGAAGATTATCCGGACCAGTATCATCGGCATTATAGCCAATGTGCTGTTGGCGACATTCAAGGCCGTAGTGGGCATATTGGCCAGCAGTGTGGCTATCGTGATGGACGCAGTGAACAATCTGAGCGATGCTCTCTCGAGTGTGATTACCATCATTGGCACGAAACTTTCTGAGCGCCCTGCCGATCGCGAACATCCCTTCGGATTCGGGCGCATCGAGTATTTTAGCGCCATCATCATCGCCGTCATTGTCCTGTCGGCAGGCATCACCTCACTGATAGAGTCGGTGAAGAAGATATTCGACCCTACGGAGCCGTCATATACCACGGTGACACTGATGGTGATCGTGGTGGCTATCATCGTAAAACTGATGCTGGGCCAGTATGTGAAGCGACAAGGTCAGCAATTGAAGAGCGATGCCCTGATTGCTTCCGGTTCTGATGCGCTCTTCGACGCTGTCATCACCTTGGCGACATTGGTCTCGGCGGGCATCATGCTCCTCTGGCAGGTGTCGCTCGACGGCATTCTCGGCGCATTGATCTCTGTTGTGATCATCAAAGCCGGTATCGAGATGCTGGCCTCGCCCGTCAATGAGCTGTTGGGCGCCCGTATTTCTCAGGATCTACTACACGACATCCGTCAGGAGGTGTCTGCCTTTGAGGGGGTTCATGGCGTGTTCGACATCATCCTGCACAACTATGGTCCGAACGTACTGATTGGTTCGCTGCATGTGAATGTCAACGACACGATGAGCGCTCATGAGATTCATGGCCTGACGCGTAGTATCTCCGAGCAGATGTTCGCCCGCCATGGTATCATTATGACTGTAGGAGTGTATGCCGTTGCTACAGGCGATAACCGGCGGGCAGCGCTGCAAAGTCAGGTGATGCAGGCACTGGCCAAGCACAAGGAGATTGTGCAGGTGCATGGCTTCTACTATTTCGAGAAAGAGCATCGTATCTCAGTCGATGTGGTGCCCGACATCTCCGTTCACGATGAGGCTGCCCTGTCATCGCAATTGGCAAATGAAATCAAGGCACTTGTTCCTGAGGAAGAAGTGACCATCGTGATAGATCATAATTATAGCGAGTAGCGCTGTCTATCTTTGCTTTTTCAGCTTTAAGATGCGGCGCACGCTCTGGTCGAGGCGTGCTTCGGTGATGGTACCGTTTTCGACAGCGGCTACGATGGCGTCAAACGCCTTGACGAAGTTTTGTGGTGAGAGCACGATGTCGACACCAGCCTGGATACAGCCCACAGCAGCCTTCTCGTTGGTGTACTGCTGCATGATGGCTCCCATATCCATGGCATCGGTTACGATGATGTTCTGATAGCCCAGTTCGCCGCGCAACTTGTCTTGCAGGATGACGGACGACATAGTGGAAGGGATATCCTCGCCGATGACGTTAGGCGCACCGATATGAGCGGTCATAATCAGTTGGCAGCCCCACTGGATGCCTGCACGGAATGTGATAATCTCACAATTGAGCATCTCATCCCAGGTCTTCAGTGTCTGCGCGTAGCCGTAATGCGTATCGGCTTTGGTGTCGCCATGACCAGGGAAATGCTTGATGCAGCCTGTGATGCCGGCATCCTTCAGTCCCTGCAGATAGTTGGTCACCATGGGCGCTGCCACAGCAGGATTGTCGCTGAAAGAACGGGCACCGATAACGATGTTGTCGGGGTTGGTGTTTACATCGGCCACAGGGGCAAAATCGATGTCGAAGCCATAGTGAGTAAGATAGGTGCCGATGGTGTTTCCGCATTCGTAGGCATTCTTCGGATCGCCTGTAGCGCCGATGGCAGACATCGACTCGTACTTCTTCACGTGGAAGTTCTCATTGTTGGCGATACGTGCCACACGGCCTCCCTCCTCGTCGATACACATCAGCGGCTGGCCATTCAGTGCTTTCAGTTGCGACATAAACTGCTTCAGTTGTGCCTCGTCCTTGATGTTCCAAGCATAGAGGATGATGCCACCTACAGGATACTTTTCGTTTACGCCCTTCATGCAGTTGTTCACAGCCTGCAGTTCAAAAGCAGGGAGGTCGGCATACGCCTTCCAATGGATGGTGGTGTCGAGTGCCTCGGGGCGAACAAAGAACAATTGACCAACCTTTTCGCGTAAGGTCATCTTCTGCAACTGTTCTTCTACTTCGTCGGCAGGTGGCACTACGGGGATATCGTTGGTGCTACACGAGGTCAGTACTGTGATTAAAGCCAGAAAGGCGGATTGAAACCAATAAAATTTTTTCAACATGGTAAGAATTTGAGTTATTATTCGTTGTCTCGTTTGAGATTTTCAATCATTTCGTCGATCTTGCGCAGTTCGCGGGGGATACGGATATTTTGCGGACAATGGGGCTCGCACTGCCCACACTGGATGCAGTGGTCGGGCTGACGGTCGCGCGGCACCACACGGTCGAGTGAAATCAGATACTGCCGACGATGCTTGCGATAGTCCTTGTCGCCAACGCCCATCGGCAGTGAACCCTCGTTCTTGCATTTATTATAATGTACGAAGATGGCGGGAATGTCGATACCGTAAGGACAGGGCATGCAATATTTACAGTCGTTGCAGGGGATATTCTCCAAACTGACGATCTTCCTAGCAACTTCATCGTCGAGGTAGCGCATCTCTTTCTCGGAGAGGGGCTCCAGCGGACAATACGAAAGCAAATTGTCTTTAAGGTGTTCCATATAGGTCATACCGCTCAACACGGTGAGTACGCCCTCGGGGGTGCCTGCATAGCGGAAAGCCCACGAGGCCACCGACTTCTCTGGGGCATGGCTCTTCAGCTCGGCCATCAGATACTGAGGCAGATTGGTCAGACGACCTCCCAGCAGAGGTTCCATGATGACGGCGGGGATGCCTCGCTTCTGAAGTTCTGCATAGAGATAGCTGGCATCGACATTGTTCTTGCTGATCTCGTTGGCATAGTCCCAGTCAAGGTAGTTGAGCTCGATCTGCACGAAGTCCCAATGGTATTTATCCTGCATGGCAAGTACCTCGTCGAACACACTCTTGTGGCCGTGGAACGAGAAACCGAGGTTGCGGATGCGTCCTGCCTCGCGTTCTTTCATCAAGAAGTCCATGATGCCGTTGTCGACATAGCGGCCGTTGAACTCGTCCATACCGCCACCAACGGCATGCAACAGATAATAGTCGATGTAGTCGACCTGCAGTTCCTTCATCGAGTTCTGGTACATCTCGATAGCCTTCTCCCGCTTCCAGTAGTCGCGGTTGAAATTGGAGAGTTTCGTGGCCACGAAGAACTCCTCGCGCTTGTGATGTTTCAGGGCGATACCTGTGCAGCGCTCCGACTGACCCTGACAATAGACGGGAGAGGTGTCGAAATAGTTCAGGCCATGCTCAATGGCATAGTCTACCTGTTTGTTGATCATGTCCTGGTCAAACTCATTGTCATTGTCGGGCTTTGTCGGCAGACGCATCATGCCATACCCCAGGATCGACACTTTCTCCTTGGTTTTGGGGTTCTCGCGGTAGGTCATCTTGCCTACGGGAGGTTCCACTTGGTTCTTATATGCCTCAGCAGCCTGCTCGCCGGCCTTGTCGCTGCCCTTGCAGCCTGCCAGTGTGGCGGCTGTGGCTACGCTTCCCGCACCAAAAATCTTCAGGAAGTTGCGCCTCGATATATTCTTATCCATCTTGGTCATCATTTATAAATTATATTTTCTTATGCACCTCGTGACCCTCGACGTAAATGGCTGAGAAGGGTCGCGACGGACATACATACTCACAGGCGCCGCAACCGATGCAGGCAGCCTCGTTGATAGCTGGAATCATGGGTGATGCCTCATCGTTTTCATCAAGGGGTACCATCTCGATGGCACCGGTGGGACAGTGGCGGGCGCAGTTGCCGCACTCCACCTCGTCGGTGATGGGGACACAGTTCTTCTTAATCCAGACAGCATGACCAATCTGGATGGATGATTTCTCGTCTTTGTCGACCTTGAGGATGGCACCTGCAGGGCAGACCTCAGAACAGCGGGTACACTCCGGACGGCAGTGGCCCTGCTCGTAGGACATGACAGGCAGCATGAGGTGCATCAGGTCGCTACTGGGACGGAGCACCTCGTTAGGACATTCTGAGACGCAGAGTTGACAGCCTGTGCAGCGCTGGGCAAAATGGTCGAATGACAATGAGCCAGGCGGGGTGAGGGGTGTCTGACGGGCAGGGGCAACCTTATCCTCGAGTTCTGCCAAACCGCCATCCATCAGCTTTTCCTTCTTCTGGGCCAAGGCAGCTGTAGATACCAGTGCCGAGGCTAAGAGGAATGATCGCTTGCTGGTATCGATAGGGCTGGTCTCACTGGATTTACCTGCTTTTCCAACTGGGCCAGCATACTTTAGTGCACCAAATTTGCAACTCCCGATGCAATTGCCACAGACCACGCAACGGCTATAATCGACCGTATGGTTTTTATAATCGATGCAGGCTGCTTTGCAGTTTTTCGAACACATCGAGCAGTTCTTGCACTTATCAGCATCGAAACGGACTTTCAGAAAGGAGAAACGGGCGAAGAACGACAGGACAGTACCCACCGGACAGATGGTGTTGCAGTAAGTGCGTCCCCCTCGCCATGCCAGCACAAAGAGCACCACAAGGGTGACGGCGGCAATGATGAATACCGGCAGCGACTTCATCCACACATCGACGGTGTAGAAGGCATAGCTGTCGGCGCGCTCTGCAAGTATAGCCAACATATTATTACCGAATTGCCAGACTGGTTGGAAAATCATGGTGGCGATACGGCCGTAGGCACTGTAAGGCGCCAGCAACTGGAAGAGGGAGCCGATGCCGGCCACTGCGGCGACGATGAAGGCCACCAGCACGGGATAGCGCAGCCAGCGCACTTCCTTGGAATAGCTGTACTTATTCTTCTTCCGATGGAAACGGGCAAGGATATCTTGAAAGACACCTAGCGGACAGATGACAGAGCAATAGATACGCCCGAAGACGAGGGTCAGCAACAGAAGTGCGACCACAACCACTACGTTGAGCGCCATCACGGCAGGCAGGAACTGGATCTTTGCCAGCCACGAAAGCCAGTGGTGCAATGTCCCTGTGAAGTCGAGGAACAGCAGGGTGATAAGTACGAAGAACACCGCTGCAAGGATCGTTCTGATTTTACGAAGCATAATCTATAAGTTTTGTTTAGTCTGATGATTTCACAATGAGTATACTCAGTTCGTAGAGCAGCCATATCGGCAGCGCCACAATGAAGAGTGTAAAGGCATCGGTCGTGGGGGTGATGATGGCTGCAACCACCAGAATGGCGACAACGGCATGCCGACGCATGGCACGCATCATCTGGGCATTGATCAAGCCCATCCGGCCTAATATCCAGCTGACTACTGGCAGTTCGAAGATGATGCCCATTACAAGGTTCATCATCAGCATGGTATCCATATACGACTGCAGTGTCAGCATATTCGCCACATCGGGGCTCACCTGATAGGTTCCAAGAAACTTTACCGTCAACGGGAAGATGAGGAAGTAATTCAGTAGTGTGCCTAGCATGAACATCAGGTAACCACTGGTGCAGAGCAGGGTGGCGTATTTCCGTTCATTGTCATAGAGCGCTGGCGAAATGAATCCGAAGAGAAGATAGACGATATAGGGTAGGGCTACAAGTACGCCCGCGTACATCGCTGTTTTCAAATGAATCATGAACTGTTCCGTCAGTCCGGTGTTCATCAGATGGATGCTGAAGGGTTCTACCCCCATGAGTCTGTAGGTGATGAAATCGCTGGAACGGGGTGCCAGTACGATGTCGAACAACTGCTCCTTCAGACAGAAGGCCACAGCGGCAGCCACCACCGTCACGACCATCGTCCTGATGATCACCGAACGAAGTTCGTCGAGGTGATCCCAGAAGGTCATGGTCGGCGTCTCACTCATCCTTCTTCTCGTCCTTTTCGTCTTTTGTGATATCCGTCACTTCATTCATCCCCTCCTTGAAACTCTTCACGCCCTTGCCGAGGCCCTTCATCAATTCAGGAATTTTCTTGCCGCCGAAAAGCAGCAGCACAATCAGTGCAATGACCAATATCTCTTGCATTCCAAGTCCAAATAACAATAATGACTCACACATAATACCTTAGTTACTAGTTTCTTTGTGCAAAAATACGAAAAAACTTCGTATCTTCATCATTCTCTATGATTTATTAACATATTAATCAATAGTCTACGTAGGGTTCCAGTCGTTTGATGGCTTCTGGCGGAAAGACTTTGGAGAGCCGTAGATCACTCAAAGCGTGGAGGGGGCCATGTAGGCGACGGTATTCGGTAATGGCCTTTGCCTGATAGAAATTGAGGTAAGGATGTTTTCGGAGCTCATTGAGCGAGAGGGTGTTGACATTGAGTTTACGGGGCGCAGCGTCTTCGATGGTGAGATATTCCTTGGCATCGAGCGGAAAACCTTCGATTTCATCGAGCTGATCCACGCTGACATAACCGCCCAGACGCTGGCCATACGCAATGATCTTGCGGGCATAATAGGAGCCGATGCCAGGTACTGTTTTCAATGCTGTCGTGTCGGCAGTGTTCAGTACAACATGCTCGCCGGCCTTGATCTTTTTCTGATAAGGGGCTCTTACAGAATCGTATGCAGCCTCGCTCAGTGCTTTGCCACGGCGATAGGATGTATCGCGGTAGACCACTTTCGTGCGGACATAAACCGTCTTGGTCTGCTCACGATAAGGCTGACGACGGGTGGAATCGCGATAGTCTCGTTTGGCAATGACTGTGTCTGCGGGCGTCAGCTCGTTCGACTCGTTGCTGCCCCCTGTCATGAAGATTACTACCAATGCAATCACAATGACACTGAGTAGTGTAAGGATGACCTTGCGGTCTGACTTCCTCAAATAGAAAAATTCCCGAATGTAGTTCATAGATTAAGATGTAAAGTTATTCAGCACGGTGTGTCGTCAGATGATTCCAAACTGATGCATAAGAATCAGCAGGATGCAGACAGGCACAATATATCGGACACAAATCAGATAAAAGTTGAAATACGATTTGCTATTGGAGGTTTCCCAGTTGGTAAACTCTTCGCGGACAATCTTCTTCGAGGCGCACCATCCCACGAGGATGCTCGTCAGCAAGGCACCGGAAGGCAGCATCACCTGAGCCGTAACAAAGTCGCAGAAGTCCATCAGCGACTTGCCCCATAACTGGATGTCGGGTTTCCCAATGGACAGAGAGCAGAAGATAGCGATAATGCTGCACACAATGGTCAGTATCCAGGCAGCATTTGAGCGTTTGATGTGCATCTCCTCGTGGAAGAAAGCTGTACCGATCTCATGCATGGAGATGGTAGACGTGAGAGCAGCGAACACTAGCAGGGCATAAAACAGGATGGAGATGATATAGCCCAGCATTGGCATGAAGCTGAAGGCTTGTTGGAACACATTGGGCAGGGTGATGAAGATGAGCGATGGCCCGCTGTCAGGCTGTACGCCTACAGAGAATGCCGCAGGGAAGATCATCAGGCCTGCCATCAAGGCTATCAGGAAATCGATGAGCGCTATCTGTGTCGCTGAATATAACAGTTTGGTCTGGCGTGAGAAATAACTGGCATAGGTGCAGAGACAAGCTGTACCAAGACTCAAAGAGAAGAATGCCTGCCCTAAGGCTTCGAGACAAACCTTGCCACTGACCTTTGAGAAATCGGGCTTCAGCAGGAATTCAATGCCCTTGAAAGCGCCAGGCAGTGAGCAGGAGGCGATGACGATGATCAGTAAGAGGATGAACAGGAGGGGCATCAGTAGCTTAGAGGCCCGTTCGATGCCATTGCGTACTCCTCGGATGATAATGAAATGGGTGATCAGAATAAAGGCCACGCCCAAGACAGCGGGCTTGATGGGATCACTGGAGAATGATTGGAAATAATTATGCACAAAACTGGCATCGCCCCTTAAACTCCCTATCGTTGAGGCACCCAGATAGTGCAGGCACCAACCTGCCACCACAGCGTAGAAGCCTAGGATGATGGTTGAGGTGATAATACCCAAGATACCCACGAATCCCCAGACTTTTCCATGTGAGAAACTGGCATAGGCACGAGCGGCATTTGTCTGTGAGTGACGGCCAACGATGAACTCGCTCACCATGCCGGGAATACCGAGTATGATAATACAGGCCAGATAGATAATGATGAAGGCAGCTCCACCGTTCTGACCTGTCATGTAGGGAAAACGCCACACATTGCCCAGACCTACGGCAGAGCCTGCTGTTGCCAGCACAATGCCTAACCTGCTGCCGAAGTTTCCACGCTCTGCCATGATTTCACCCTTTTTTTAGATTAAGCCAAACTGATGCAGGAAAATAAACAGGATGCAAATAGGACAAACATATTTTACCAGGAACAGATAGAGGTGGAAATACCGTCCGACACGCAAGGTGCTACAATTGGTAAACTCGTCGTGTACCAGTTTATGGGGGACAAACCAACCAATCAGAATACAAGTCAGGAATCCCACGATGGGCAGGAATATCTGTCCTGTCACGAAATCGAAGATATCGAACAGCGGTTTCTCAAATAAGTGGAGCGTCGTTCCTGAGGGTCCCAGCGAGAGGGAACAAATGATGCCCATGATGCAGCACGAGACAGTGACGATGATGGCTGCAGCCTTACGCGTGAGACGGAATTCCTCCTGGAAGAATGAAGTGCTTACCTCGTGAAGGGAAATCAAAGAGGTGAGTGCTGCCAACGACAGGAGTAGATAGAACAAAACGGAAATGAAATAGCCTATCAGCGGCATGCCGTCAAATGCCTCTTGGAACACGCTTGGCAGGGTGATGAAGATCAACGAAGGACCACTATCGGGATTGACACCTACGGAGAAAGCTGCAGGGAATATCATCAGTCCGGCCAGAATGGCAACGAAGGAGTCGATGACACCTATCTGTACTGCAGATGTCGTAAGGTTCGTATGCTTCGAGAAATAACTAGCATAAGTACAGATACATCCCATGGCAATGCTTAGCGAATAGAACGACTGTCCGAGGGCACTCAGGAACACATCGCTATTGATCATCGATTTGTCGGGCTTAAACAGGAACTCTATACCCTGCGAGGCATTGGGTAACATGCACGAGGCCACTACGATAACCAACAGAAGGATAAACAGAACGGGCATGAATAATTTCGAGGCTCGTTCGATGCCATCGCGTACGCCATGCTCGATGATGAGGTAGGTGGCCAATAGCATGAGGAATGTCCAGAAAATGGGCTTTACGGGATCTTGTGAAAAATTAACGAAATAGCTTTTGAAGAATTCCGGATTGCCTCCGTCGAGCTGACCTATTGCCGAGGCCCAGATATATTGCAAGCACCAGCCTGACACGACGGCATAGTAGCCCGTGATAAGAAATCCGGTGAATACGCTCATATAACCGATATACGACAAGGGATTCTTGCCACCTACTTTCATATAGGCGTGGGCTGTATTCGACTGGGCATGACGACCGATAATAAACTCACTGATCATGCAGGGAATGCCCAGCAACAACACGCAAACGATATAAATGATAATGAAAACGGCACCTCCATTCTGACCTGCCATATAGGGGAAACGCCAAACGTTGCCTAGTCCCACAGCGGAACCAGCAGTTGCCAGAATGATGCCAAGTTTGCTTCCAAAACTTGCTCTCTCCAGTTTTGCCATATGCGTTTTATTCATATTTCTGCTGCAAAAATAGTAAATTATTTGCAATTATTACATTTATTTCTTAATTTTGCGGCAAAAATATAGGTAAATATGCATTTTCTCTATCAATATATCAAAAAATATCCCTTTTCAGCGATTTGTATCTCTTTGATATGGATACTCTCATTATTACCGTTTTTCCCGGAGACTCCGCTTGATGATGTGGCGTTTATCGACAAATGGGTGCATTTCATCATGTATGGTGGCACTTGTCTGGTAATTTGGGTGGAATACGTACAGAAACACAAGTCGCCAGATTATGAGAAACTTTTCTTTTGGGCCTGGTTGGTGCCTGTCATCATGGGTGGCGTGTTGGAATTGATGCAAGCTTATTGCACAACGACGCGTAATGGTGACTGGCTCGACTTTGCTGCAAATAGTACGGGCGTCACCCTCGCGGGCATTGTAGGACTAATAGGCACAATCGTCTATTATCACTTCCAGAGAGAGAAGGGATTGACGCGTAAGTGAGCGTTGTAGTATCGCTTGTCGCCTGTTACTTCCTCACCGATGAAATCGGGTTTTTCATAGGGCTCGTCTTCTGAATTAAGTTCCACTTCGGCTATTACAAGTCCTTCGTTTTCGCCGTAGAACTCATCTATTTCGAAGGTGTGTGCGCCACTTTTTACAAGATAGCGCGTCTTGTCGATGAGGCCTGGCTCACAGAGTTGCATCAGGTGTTCCGCTTCGTCGAGTGTGATTTCCTTTTCAAACTCATAACGGCTCAGTCCGCCATTGGTGGAGGGCCCTTTAATAGTAAGGTACCCGCGCGTGTCACGGATACGCACTCGAACGGTGCGACCGTGACCGCTGCAGATATACCCCTGGCAAATGCGGCTACTGGCAAATGCCTGCTCCTTGTAACGCGCGTCTTTGACTAGGAATTTTCGCTCGATTTCGAATCCGCTCATTAGGAAACGATAAAGACAGAGTAAACTACGAATGCGATGGCGAGCAGAATCAGTACGCCAAAGATCCAATTAACGACTTTCTTACCTTTGTCTTCAACTTTCTTCTGATAAGCAACCTTTTTCTCGGTTGATTTTGATGCTTTTGCAATCTGTGCCATAATAATTAATGTTTAATATTTAGTTTTAATTTTAATTCTCTTCGTCGTTTACAGGGAACTCCATCAGATAGGCTTTGATGAAGTCGTCGATCTTGCCGTTCATTACAGCATCGACATCTGTGGTCTGGTAGTTGGTACGGTGATCTTTTACGCGACGGTCGTCGAAGACATAGCTACGTATCTGAGATCCCCATTCGATTTTCTTCTTTCCTGCCTCGATTTTGGCCTGAGCTTCTAAACGCTTCTTCATCGCACGGTCGTAGAGTTGCGATTTTAACAGGGTCATCGCACGCTCCTTGTTCTTGGGCTGGTCGCGTGTCTCAGTATTTTCAATGAGGATTTCTTCTTCCTCACCCGTATCAGGGTCGGTATACCAGTAACGCAGGCGTACACCCGATTCTACTTTATTCACATTCTGTCCACCGGCACCTGAACTGCGGAATGTGTCCCACGACAGTTTGGCGGGGTCGACATATACCTCGATAGTGTCGTCAACCAGCGGTGATACGAATACGGAGGCGAAGGATGTCATACGCTTGCCCTGGGCATTGAAGGGGGACACACGCACGAGCCGATGTACACCATTTTCACTTTTCAGGTAGCCATAGGCATAGTCCCCACCCTCTATCTGCATCGTTACACTCTTAATGCCGGCTTCATCACCGTCGAGTAGGTTGGAGATGGTGACCTTGTAACCATGTGCCTCAGCCCAACGCATATACATACGCATGAGCATAGAAGCCCAGTCCTGAGCCTCTGTACCACCAGCACCGGAATTGATCTTCAAAACCGCTTCCATCGGGTCTTCTTTTTGACGGAGCATGTTTTTCAACTCCAGATCCTCAATGGCTTTCAGTGCCTTGGCATAGTTGTCCTCGACTTCTTCTTCTGTGACCATCTCGTCTTTGAAGAAGTCGAAAGCCAGTTGTAATTCGTCGGCCAGGGTACGCACCTCTTTATAGCCATCAAGCCATCGCTTGATGCCCTTGACTTTCTTCATCTGTTCCTCGGCCCGCTTGCGGTCGCCCCAAAAATCAGGTGCCTGGGTCCGAAGGTCTTCCTCTTCGAACTCCATCTTCTTTTTGTCAATGTCAAGGTAGCGATGCAATGCATCTGCCCGTTCTAATATATCTTTCAGTTGGTCTTGGGTAATCATGTCTGCAAAGGTACAACAATTAATTGGAACCGCCAAACGCTTTCTGATTATTCAGCGTACATCGCGTCGATCTCTTTCTTGTAATTCTCGTTCAGCACCCGTCGCTTGATCTTCAATGTGTTAGTGAGCTCACCTTTCTCTATCGAGAAATGGTGGGGTAGCAGGGTAAAGCGTTTGATTTGCTCATAATGTGCCAGTTGTTGCTGCAAGGTGTCGATGCGCTCTTTCATCATATCATAGATCTGCTTGTCGGCACATAACTGCTCGCGATTTTCAAATGGGATGTGATGTTCACGGGCATACTCCTCCAATAATGGAAATACGGGAATAATGAGTGCAGACACAAACTTTCGCTGGTCGGCGATGATGGCAATCTGGTCGATGAACTTATCCACCAACAACTTTGATTCAATCATCTGTGGTGCAATATATTTGCCGTTGGAGGTCTTGTAAAGATCCTTGATACGCTCTTTCAGAAAGAGTTCGCCATCCTTCAGATAGCCGGAGTCGCCCGTCTTAAAGTAGCCGTCTTCGGTGAATGCAGCCTTCGTTAGGTCATCGCGGTTGTAATAGCCAATGGTAATCGTCGGACCTTTCAACAGCACCTCGCCCTCATCACTGATTTTGATATCGATACCCTCGATGGGGATGCCGACACCACCCACGGTGAAAGGCTCACCAAGATGGTTACAGCTCACTGTCGCCAGACTTTCAGTCAAGCCATAGCCTACCACCATGTTGATACCGATGGAATGGACAAATTCCTCCACCTTCGGGTTGACCGTTGCACCTGCCGTCGGGAAGAAATGGGCATTTTCCAAACCTAATTCCTTGCGGACCAAAGAGAAGACGGTCTTATTGAGCATCTCATATTCAAAGTGCAAAGCCAAAGGGGGCCGCTTGCCTTTCGCAAGGTAGTCGATATTGTGTTTTTTGCCTACTTTCAGCGCATGCTGGAAGAGTTTACGCTTGGGCGCACTTGCCTTGTCGATCTGCTCTTGCACGCCCATGTAAACCTTTTCCCAGAAACGGGGCACACTTGACATACAGGTAGGGTGGGTTTCGCGCATCGATTGCTGGACTTCCAAGGGGTAGGTGTTGACAATCAGACGTGCGCCCTCTGTCAGGCATAGAATCTTCCATCCTTTTTCAAAGATATGTGTAAAGGGCAGGAAATTCAGCACACGGTCGTTCTCACCGACAGGCACACACTTGTTATTGGCTTCCATGGCTGCATGATACTGTCCACAGGTCAGGATAACACCTTTGGAGTCGCCTGTTGTGCCAGAGGTGTATAAGATATTGGCGATGTCGTCCATCTTGGCCTGTGCCTGTAAGGCTTCCACCTCTGTCTGTCGTGGATAGCCCTCACCCAGTTTCAGGAAATCGTCGAAATACATCGCATTGGGATCGTGAGTAGAGATATGCACATTACGGTCGAAGACGATAATACGCTCCAAGGTCTGACACATTGAAACCACACGACGTGCCTTATCGTATTGCTCCTGTTCGCCAACAAAAAGGAAACGCACTTTGGCATCGCTCACCATGAATTGGATTTGCTGCTCACTGCTGGTAGCATAGAAGGGGATGGTAACTGCCCGAATACCCCATGCACCAAAATCACAAAACAGGTATTGCACGGAATTTTGCGAGAAGACACCAATGTTTTCCTGTACTTTCACGCCAAGGTTCAGCATCGCGTTCGACACCTTCTTGACCATGTCGGAGAACTGATTCCATGAGAACGACTTCCATTCCTTGCTGCCGAACTCTTTGTATATCAGTGCCTCGCGATCACCATATTTCTGGGCCTGATCTTGAATTAACCGTGATAAATGACTGTTTGTCTGCATATATACTCGGATTGTGGTTTTTTAATAATTTTCCAATAACTGGACATATGTTTGGATGGCATGCTCGATTTCTGAGATGCGGATGAATTCGTCGGCAGAATGGCTGCGTGAGGAATCGCCGGGGCCTAGCTTGAAAGAGGGGAAGGACATGAGAGCCTGATCACTGAGTGTCGGCGAACCAAAAGGCCTCATCCCCATGGCGATACAACGCTGTACCAGAGGATGCGTCTCTGGGATGCTTGACGAATGAAGGCGGAAAGAACGTGCTTCGAGGCGACATTTCTTCATCTTCTTACGTAGGAACTCATATAGGAACTCATTCTGGTAGTATTCGTTTGTGCGCACATCAATGACGAAATGCAGATGATCGGGAATAACATTGTGCTGGGTGCCGGCTTCCACGACAGTCACTGTCATCCTTGTGGGACCTAACAATGGACTGGCCTTCCGGAACTGATAGTCGCGGAGGAAAACGAGATCATCAAGTGCCTCATAGATAGCGTTCACACCTTCCTCTCGGGCAGCATGTCCGCTGACACCGTCTGCATAGCCATCGATAACCATCAGTCCTTTCTCGGCGATGGCAGGCTGCATGCCAGTCGGCTCTCCGACAATCGCCACGTCGATATTGGGTAAGTGGGGTAACACACGACTGAAACCATCCTGTCCGGAAACCTCTTCCTCTGCTGAGGCTACCCAGAGTAAATTGTAACTACGGGGCTTGTGGAGTAGGATGCGGTAGGCTTGAAGCAGTGAAACCAATCCACCACCACAATCATTAGAACCCAAACCATAAAGCAAGTCTCCGTCGAAAATTGGTGTAAATGGATCGCGTGTCCATGTAGCAACGGGTTTGACTGTGTCTAAATGCGCATTGAGCATAACAGTGGGACGATTGTTATCCCAATCAGGACAACCAACCCATAGATTGTTTCCTTCCCGACCATAGGGGAGCCCCCAGCGGTCAAGGTACCGCCCTATCAGATTGGCGGCATTTGTCTCATCTCTGCTTACTGATGGTGTTGCGATCAGTGCTTTGAGCAGTTCAATGGCATCGTGTGTATAATCTCTGAGTTCCATATTCACATAAATTCTTCTTGTCGTCTCTTATCGTCCCAGCCAGGATAGTGGGTTCAGGGCTGTATTGCCACGGCGGATCTGGAATTGCATAATACCATCGCCTCCGATTCTGCCTAATGTCTGACAGGCTGTTACTCTTTGGCCATTGATGACACTAGTGGCCGCGAGATTGGTATAGACTGTAAGATAAGTACCATGTGAAATGATGACGACCATAGCACCGTCATAACCGAATACCGCACTTACCTTGCCGTCGAAAACACTACGAGCATAAGCACCGGGCTGTCCTTTGATCTTAATACCTTTGTTGTCGAGGGTGATATTACCCTTGACCCCGTCAACAGCATACTGGCCAAAACGATTCACAATCTTGTAACCGCCTGTCAGTGGCATAGGCAAACGGCCGCGGTTACTCTCAAAGCTGCCCCCCAATTTACGGTCTTCAGTACTAACCGTCCAGTCGTTCTCTTCCTTGACTTTACGTTTCTCCTCAGCAAGTGCTTTCTCACGAGCCTTCGCCTCTGCAGCTGCCCTCCGTTCTTCTTCCTTTCGTGCACGTTCGGCTTTACGGGCAGCTTCTTCTGCCTTCCGTTTTTCCTCTGCACTCTTGCGGGCTGCTGCACGGGCTTCAGCCTTGGCTTTCTCCTCGCGGGCCTTTGCTTCTGCAATACGGCGGGCATTCTCACGGGCAGCAGCTTCGGCGGCAGCTTTCTTCCGGGCTAATTCCTCGGCACGTTTCTTAGCAGCTTCTTCTGCAGCTTTCTTTTTACGTTCCGCTTCTGCACGAGCCTTGGCACGGGCGATTTCCTCAGCAATCATCTTGTCAATCCGTGCATTAAGCTCAGCATCCTTCTTCTGTTGCTGACTGATGATATTCTGTATCGCCTTCTGTTCCTTTTGTAGTGATGTAACAACATTCTGCTGCTCCTGTTGCTTGCCCTCTAAGGCTTTCTTCTCTTGTTCACCACGATAGAGCAGATCGTTTTTCTGGCGCTTTGTGTCCGACAGTTCATCGGCAGCCTTTTTCACCTCCTTCTTCATGGCTTCCACAGCCTCGCCTTGTGCCCGCTGATAAACAGCGTATTCACGCACAAAACGCAGACGGCGGTACATTTGTGAGAAATTGTTTGCACTGAATATGAACATGAGTCGATTCTCGATATTCCGGTTTCTGTGCATGTAGCGCAACGATTTCATAAAGCGCTGCTTGCGGGTGTCAAGTTCCTGTTCCAATACCTGGATGTGCTTGTTCAACTCGTCGATATTGGTATCGAGTCTGCCAATGTCATGGCGGATTGTGTCAATCGTTTTACGCTTATCGTTAATCTCGTTATTGATGACCATCAGGTTCTGCAGTCGCTGCTTGACGTTACGCTCGTTTTCCGCAAGTTTCCGTTTCTGTTCCTGAATCTGCTTTTGAATCTTCTGTTGCTCGTTCTTTAGACTCTGCACGGTAACAGTTGGTTGTTTAGCCTTGGTTGTTTTCGCCTTCCGAGTCTTAGTCGCGGGCTTCTTGGCGGGCTTCTTTTTTTGGGTGACAACTGTCTTGGTGGTGGTCGTCTTTCGCTTGGCAGAAGTGTTTTTCTTCTGCTGGGCAGGAACAACCATCACCATGCACAAACAGAGTAGCAGGGTGAACAGACGGTTCATCAGAGATTACAGAGACATGAAGCGGTTCAGAATCTCGTCGATTGTCACTTCACGGTATTTGTTCGACACCTCGGTGCGTGTCTCCCAATCAGTATCGTGCTTGATATAATTGAGCGTCATGCCGAGTTTCACTTCCTTATTCGGTGCGGTTACTGTGATCAGTGATTTCTTGGGGAACTTCTTGTTGTTGACTAATTCAAATTCCTCATAATCCCAGTTCAATTGCGAAGTGATGTTGTTGAGCTTGTCCTTGTAAAGCATGTTGGCCATGCGAATCTGACCGTCTGCTCTGCCAGCCAACCAACTATACAGCATCTTGCCAGCCTCGAAGTTGATAACCATGTCATCACCGTTCTCAATCATTGTGTATTGAGCTGTATCGGTGGGCATGGCATCCTTGTTAAGGCTGTATTTGGCTGGTTTCGAGAGCTCATTCCAGAAGAGGGCCTGCATGGTGTTGAAGTTCAGACCGTTGTTGCGCATGAAATCTACCTGGACATAGGGAGCCTTCAGGTATTGTTTGTTGATACGGTCCATAATCAGGATATAGTCAGGCGTCAGTTCAATACGTCCTGCCTCCACGAAACCAAAGGCCATCAACTGCAAGCGAATACAGTCGTCACGTTTCATTTTCAGGTTACCTGTGAGTGTCAGTTTCTGTGCGCCAACTTCCACAGAAAACTTCACCTTAGAGGTGACAAACTTCTGAGTAAGGGCATTCTCCTGCACTTTGCTAATGAAACCCTTAGTGGCCAACTGCTCAGTGGTCAACGGTTTGTTTTCAACTACGGCCTTTTTCTTAGAGGCACACGAACTCAAAATTAGCGGCATTACCAGCGCTGCAATTTTTAAAATACCAGTTGCTTTCATTACTTTATGTATTTTTTAAGTTTGATTTTTCGTATTAAGACCTGATTCTCAGGTGCTGTCTTCAGAGCATCCTGCCAGTAGGCCAAGGCTTGGTCGGGCTGCTGACAAAAAGAGTAGATGTCACCTGCATGTTCCAAAATAACCGAGTTGTCTACAGAGTCATCTTTGTTCTGCAGGGCTTGGTCTATATAGATGCGAGCCTCGCTATAGCGCTGCTGCATGAATAATATCCAGGCATAGGTATCGAGATAAGTGGCGTTTTTCGGCTCTGCTTTGATGGTTTTGTAACTCATCTGTTCAGCCTTGTCAAGTTGCACACCCTCTTCGCTTAGATAGTAGGCATAATTATTCAGGCAACCAATGTTGTCGTCTTTCCATTGCAGACAGGAGTCGTAAGCGGCATAGGCTTCTTCAGCTAATCCCTTTTGATGAAGGATGTCACCCATGACGGCATAAAAATCAGATACGATACGTGGATTGCTGTTTTCATTGATTACCCCGATACCATTCTGAAAAGCCGATAGAGCCTCGTCGAGTTTGTCCTGTTTGTAATAGGCGATGCCTTGGTAATAATAGAAGGCCATCTCGTCGGGGTTATACTGACGAGCAGCCTGACAAAGGTCTACAATACAGTCCATGTCTTCTGCCTCCCAGGCATTGGCCACTAGTTGAAGACGAGCGGCGGCGTTGTCTGGCGCGATATCGAGTACATGTTCCAAGACAGGATTGATACTATCCTTTGGCATCTTCTTCAAATCCATATAGGAAGCTTGGAGAATTAGCATGTCGGCATCGGGCTGCATCGTGTTCATTTTCCTGAAAAGGGATAGCACTTTGGTGCTGTCACCTCCGTTAGCCTCGCTTGTCATAATTTCCTGGCGGAGCAGGTAGACTTTATTTTCTTGCTGGGTGTTGCGACTTAACAACAGCCGTTCCAACAAAGAATCTGCCGCATGACTGTCTTCTTTGGCCTGATAGTAGTTGCGCAGAGCCATTAGAACGCGGCTGTTGTCGGGTTCTTCTGTCAGCACTTTCTCAAACACTTTCAGGGCTTCCTTCTCTTCACCATTCATCATGAGCATATCTCCATACAGGCCCTGATAGTTTAGGTCGTTGGGATATTGCTTGGCCAGTTCTGCTATTTCTGCGATGGCAGCCTTCTGGTTTCCCATCTGTGTATAGCACTCGCTTTTGGCCATCGACAACCGCTCGCTTTTCCCGTCGATATTCTCAATACGCTCTAAGACAGAGATAGCACTAGAATAGTCCTTCACCTGCTGATAGAGCGAGAAAAGCATTTCCAACAGGTCCTCCCTGTCTTTGTTGTGGTCGTAGAGACGTTCTACTACACTGATGGCTGTCTTATAGTCCTTTTGTTGGATATGAACCTGGGCCAAGGTCTCCATGTAGGTCTCATTGTCGGGATTCAGCTCCGCAGCCCGCTGAAAATGAGCCAGCGAAAGGGAGTCTGCATTAAGGGCATTGTAATATTGCGCCAGGAAATAATGGGCCTCTGAAGCATTCGGATTGATGTCCAGACAATGGCGCAGCAGGTCGAAGGCTGCATCAGAATGACCTTTCTCACGTGCAAGGATGGCATCCAAGAAGAATTGGTCATATTTCCGCTGCTGTTCCACTGACAGCGGCTTGACAATGGGAGCCTGAGTGGATTGGGTAATCGCATTCTGAACTTTACCACAAGCACAGAAGGACGTTGCAATTGCAACGGCCAGTCCTACCCGTCCAAATATGCTCCTCATACTATTCATGTTTGCTTCATTTTACACCAGTGTGGCCATATCCACCTTCGCCACGAGATGTCTCGTCTAAAACTGCAACAGTCTCAAAATCAGCTTGTTCGTGTCGTGCGATTACCATCTGGGCTATGCGTTCACCGTCCTCTACAACAAAGTCTTCCTGCGAGAGGTTGATTAAAACCACGCCAATCTCACCGCGATAGTCGGCATCGATGGTACCTGGCGAATTCAGAACTGTAATTCCCTTTTTTAGAGCCAGTCCACTGCGTGGACGAACCTGTGCCTCGTAGCCTGCAGGCAGAGAAATATGAAGTCCTGTGGGAATCAGACGACGCTCCAAGGGTTTCAGCGTAATGGCCTCGTCAAGATTAGCTCTCAGGTCCATGCCTGCACTCTGACTGGTGGCATACAGCGGGAGTGGTTGATGTCCTTTGTTTACTACTTTTATCGTCAACATGTTTTCGAAAACTCAATTAATAATGTGCAAAGGTAAGCATTTTATGCCATAGATTGTGCAGATTAACACCTATTAACGCTGATTTATGGAAAAAAATAGTATCTTTGCGGCCAAGTTATGATGAATTGGCAGCAATTAATATCCAACAAGCGTCTCGGGCAAGAGCATAAACACCCCGAGCGTCATGACGACAGAACAGAGTTCAAACGCGACTATGACCGTCTGATTTTCTCTGCACCTTTCCGTCGTCTCCAGAACAAAACACAAGTGTTTCCATTGCCTGGGAGTGTGTTTGTACACAACCGCCTGACCCATTCTCTGGAGGTGGCAAGCGTCGGCATGTCGCTAGGCAATGATGTCGTTAAAAAACTGACTGCCCGTCATCCAGAATTGGAGAATACGCTTTTCTCGGAGATCGGACAGATTGTGGCTGCAGCTTGTCTGGCGCATGACATGGGTAATCCGCCTTTTGGGCATAGTGGCGAAAAGGCGATTCAGACCTACTTCACGGAAGGACCGGGAAGCAACTTACAACGAGAGGTCAGTCATCAGTTTTGGGACGATATCACCCATTTTGAAGGTAATGCCAATGCCTTCCGTCTGCTGACCCATCAGTTCAAGGGTAGGAGAGTTGGCGGATTTGTCATGACTTATTCCATGTTGGCAAGTATTGTTAAATATCCATATTCATCTTCTGCTCCCAGCAAGAAAGGGAAGTTCGGATTCTTTAATACAGAACGTGAGCATTTTAAGAGAATTGCCGATGAATTGGGTATTATTTGCCTGTCTGAACCTGGTGAACCGTTGAAATATGCCCGTCATCCATTGGTATATCTCGTGGAAGCAGCCGATGACATCTGTTACGAGATCATGGATCTTGAAGATGCACATAAACTTAAAATTCTTTCATATGAAGAAACGGCAGAATTGTTGCTGAGTTTCTTTGATGAAACAATACGTGAAAAGATCCTGCAGCGTATCATCGACGAGGGCCTGACTGATGATAATGAAAAGGTGGTTTATATGCGTGCCTGTGTCATCGGTCTGTTGGAGAATGAATGCGTGAAGGTATTTGTGGAACATGAAGATGATCTTCTCAACGGCATCTTCGAAGGGGCACTTATCGACCATATCGCTCCATTGCCTTGTGAGGCTTACAAGAACTGTGCAGCGCTTTCTGTCAAGCGTATCTATAAGAGCCGTCCTGTCCTCGATGTGGAGTTGTCGGGTTATAAGATCATGGAGACGCTGATGACTCATTTCGTTGAGGCTGCCCATCATCCAGACCGTTTCTATTCCAAACAACTCATCAGCCGTGTCAGTAGCCAATATGATATCGATGCTCCTGATCTGGAAACGCGTCTGATGGCCGTCATCGACTATATTAGTGGGATGACTGATGTTTATGCCCTCGATGTGTATCAGAAAATCTGTGGTATCTCATTGCCGATAGTATAATGAGCGGCACGTTAGCATTTACCTAATTCGTGATAGGAGTAATACTGGCCGTCGGTAACAATGACATGATCCATGAAATAGATACGCATGAGTTCACATGCCTTTTGGATGGCTTTTGTCAGTTCGTCGTCTGCCCGACTTGGGCTTAGACTTCCAGATGGATGATTATGACAGACGGCTAGGATCGTAGCATTGGCAAGGACGGCTTCACGAATGATAATACGGATATCGACAGCCGTTTCCGTGATGCCACCATGTGAGATGCGCACCTTTTTGATCAGACGATAGTGTTGATTCAACAGCAATACCCAGAATTCTTCAACATCGAGGTCCTGCATCAGTTGATGCATGTGCCTGTAAATCTTGGTGGCTGAGTTAAGGTCCGGACGTTCTTCTGGCGTCTCTGCCTGACGGCGCTTGCCGAGTTCGCAAGCAGCCAGAATGGTAATGGCCTTCGCTTCGCCGATGCCTTTATAGACCATCAGCTCATGCAGTGTCTTCTTACCTAAAGAATTAAGGTTGTTGTTGCAATCGGCGAGTACCCGCTTCATGAGTGTTACGGCACTTTCGTCAGTGGAGCCGGAGCCGATAAGAATTGCCAACAACTCAGCATTGCTGAGTGCCTCGGTACCGAGATATGCCATTTTCTCTCGCGGGCGATCTTCTTTTGCCCATTGATTGATGTTGAGTTTTTCCATATTGATTTAAGTTTTAATTGAGTGAATGTGTTATTTGTAAAATGTTCGTTCAAAGGCCTGAAACTCGTCTTTCTTCAGTATACATCGTTTCCACCACGATTCGATGAACCCTAACCCGTATCCCATCAATTGGACGAAGGCCGCCGGGATAGAGAGCAGACCTACCCAGAGACTGCGGTTGCGGATGCTGGAGTCGATGAAGATGATGAGTGAATAGAAAAGGATTGGCAGCAGGGATAACACGCACAACGCAAAACCTACACCTTGGTGCATGTTGTCGGTAGGACGGAGTCCGTAGGCATCCAGTATCTCACCTTCAATATATAAGGATGCTCCCCAAGCGAAGATCAGCAGGAGGCCTATCACACCAAGTGTAAAGACGGTGGGTAATAGATGGACGAGTTTAAGGGTGCCCGGATGCCGTTTCATCAGATTGATACGGGCGATACCGCTGTTATACACCTGACGGAAGAACTTGCGGAAGTCCGTGCGACGCTTGTGCCAGACCCAGGCGTCGGGGAAAAGCTGTGGCCGATAGCCAGCCTCCACGATACGGTAGGAGAAATCAATATCCTCGCCGAAGCGCATCTTTGTAAAGCCACCCAGTTCCAGATAGACATCACGCCGGATACCCATGTTGAAGGAACGGGGATAGAACTTGTCGAGTTTGGCCTTTCCGCCTCGGATACCGCCTGTGGTAAAGAAGGACGTCATCGAATAGGAGATGGCCTTTTGCACAGGTGTGAATGAGGGATGGGCTGCATCGGGGCCGCCAAAAGCAGCGAAGTCTGATGTTTGATGACTGATGGCTGAATCGACGGCAGCGAGATAACCCTGAGGCAAGACCACATCCGAGTCGAGTACGATCAGCCATTCGCCATTGGCTCGTTCTGCACCGTAATTGCGGCTCTGACCCGGGCCGCTGTTCTCCTTGGCATAATAATGCAAAGCAAGGATGCCTGCGTACTTGTCGCAAACATCCTTGCAAGGTTTTACCGAACCATCCTCCACAATAATAACCTCGAAGTCCTTCAGTGTTTGATTAGATAGGCTTTCGAGAAGTTCGTCCACTTCATCAGGACGATTGTATACGGGGACGATGATCGAGTATTTCATTTACTCCTTCACGCGGTTCAGATAGCTGCCGTCGCGGGTGTCAACCTGAATCAGGTCGCCTTCGTTGATGAAGAGGGGCACGCGCACCTCAACGCCAGTTTCCAGAGTAGCGGGCTTCAGCGTGTTGGTAGCGGTATCACCCTTGATGCCGGGCTCAGAATGAACCACACGGAGGTTGGTCTTGACGGGCATTTCTGCATAGAGGATGGTACCATCGGTAGTGTCTGAAACAACTTCCACGATATCACTCTCCTTCATATATTCATGACCGATTACGAGTTCGTTGTCGATGGGAATCTGCTCGAAAGTCTCCTGGTTCATGAAGATACGACCGCTCTGGTCCTCATAGAGATACTGATAGGGACGACGCTCAATGACCACATCCTCGAGCTTCTCACCGATATTGAAACGGCGCTCCAGCACGCGACCGTCAGAAACGTTCTTCACCTTGATAATCATAATTGTGTTACCCTTACCTGGTTTGCGATGCTGGAAATCGATGCAAACCCAAATGCTACCGTCCATGCGAATGGCGGTACCTTTTTTAATGTCTTGTGAATTAATCATATACCTAAAAATGTTACTTTTTTATCGTTTTCGGGTGCAAAGGTACGAAATAAATATGAATTATGGATTATGAATTATGTTTTTTTCCTAAAAAATTTGCGTAATTCAAAAGAAATGAGTACTTTTGCACCCCAAATCGTTGAAAAAGTAACAAATAAATAGTAAAAAGCAATGAAGAGAACATTTCAGCCGCACAATCGCCGTCGCGTTAACAAGCACGGCTTCCGCGAGAGAATGGCCACCAAGAATGGTCGCCGCGTTTTGGCAGCACGTCGCGCCAAAGGTCGTAAGAAGTTAACGGTTTCTGATGAGAATCACGGAAAGTAATTTCCTTTTTCGCAGAAAAAGATGCTAAAATAGAAAGAAGTAGAGGTTAATCCTTACTTCTTTTTATTTTTTTTGTGCTTTTGCTTTGGTTTTTCATTCGTTATTCGTATCTTTGCAGCCATGAAGACAAAGGATTTCTTTGGTAAGTTTGTGAATGGCTATCTCCTTGGTAATCTCTTGGCGATGGCACTAGTCATAGGGGCATTGTGCTTGGGTGTCAAGTACGGGTTGGAATGGTATACCCATCATGGCGAGGGCATCAAGGTGCCTAAAATCGAGGGCATGTCGTTTACCAATGCAAGAACCCTGATATTGGAAGACAATCTGAATATCATGGTAGCCGACTCGGGCTATAACAAGAAACTGCCTGCCAATTGTATTTTGGCACAGAATCCCGGGCCTGGTACTATGGTAAAGGCTGGGCATACCATTTACGTGACGGTCAATTCTCCTTCATCGCCTTCTTTCGCTATTCCTGATTTGGTGGATAATAGCAGTTTCCGCGAGGCGGAAGCCAAATTGGCAGCAATGGGATTCAAGATGTTGCCGCCAAAACTGGTGGCTGGAGAGAAAGACTGGGTATATGGTATTTTATGTCGAGGCCGTCGTGTGTCTGCTGGCGATATGGTTTCAATTGATTTGCCATTGACCTTGATGATTGGCAGTGGAGAATATGATTCCGACGAAATAGATCTGGATTATATTGAGCCCGAATATCGTCTGGGCGGAGAGGACGAAGCCGAACTGGGTAGCGGCAGCTATCAGGAAAAAGACGATTTAGAGGAAGTAAAAGAGGCTACGGGACAGTGAACGAGGTAATTGACGACATCGAACTTGATGAAGCCGAACTGCTCGAAGTTGAAGAAGCGGCAGGTAACGGCGAAACGTTGTATGAGCACTTCCGTATCGAGGTGGATAAGGGTCAGGTGTCTGTTCGCATTGATAAGTTCCTGGCTGAACACCAGCCGCATTCCAGCCGAAATAGAATTCAGAAAGCGGCTGATGCCGGTTTCATTCATGTGAATGGAAATCCCGTAAAAAGTAATTATAAGGTACGCGCAGGCGATGTCATCACGCTGATGCTTGACCGCCCGCACTATGATACCACCATCGAGCCCGAGGATATTCCCTTGGAGGTGGTCTATGAGGATGACCAGCTGATGGTCATCAATAAGCCGGCGGGCATGGTCGTGCATCCGGGATGCGGTAACTTCCACGGCACACTCGTCAATGCCATTGCCTGGCATCTGAAAGACCTGGAAACCTACGACCCGAACGACCCGGAGGTGGGACTCGTACATCGCATCGACAAGGATACCAGCGGCCTGCTGGTAATCGCCAAGACCCCCGATGCCAAGACCTCGTTGGGCAAACAGTTTTTCAACAAGACCACACACCGCAGCTACAATGCTTTGGTATGGGGTAACTTTGTGGAAGACGAGGGGAGAATAGAGGGCAACATTGGGCGTGACCCGAAGGATCGGCTGCGGATGGAGGTCTTTCCTCCTGATTCAGAGATTGGCAAGCCGGCTGTGACGCATTACCAGGTGATGGAACGCTATGGTTATGTGACACTTGTGGAGTGTATCCTTGAAACGGGCCGTACCCATCAGATCCGTGCCCACATGAAACATATCGGACATCCCTTGTTCTGCGATGAACGCTATGGCGGGTGTGAAATCCGACGCGGGGAGCGCACAGCCAGCTATAAGGCCTATATCCAGAACTGCTTCAAGCTCTGTCCGCGACAGGTGTTGCACGCCAGGACCCTGGGATTCGTACACCCCACGACAGGGCAGCAGATGGACTTCACCTCTGAGTGGCCTGAGGATATGGCTGCCCTCATCGATAAATGGAGAAAATATACAAATAGCAAAATAGAACAATGAACAAAAAAAACATTGCCATCGTATGTGGTGGCGACTCATCGGAACACGATGTATCCCTGCGCTCGGCTCAGGGCCTTTACTCCTTCTTTGACAAGGAGCGCTACAATGTCTATATCGTTGATATCAAGGCGACGGACTGGCATGTGGAGCTGTCGGATGCTACAACGGCCAAAATCGACCTCAATGACTTCTCGTTCATTGAGAACGGGCAGAAACGCCATTTCGATTATGCTTATATCACAATTCACGGGACACCAGGCGAGAATGGTAAGCTGCAGGGCTATTTCGACCTGATCGGTATGCCTTATTCCACTAGTAGCCTGCTGGTCGAGGCGCTGACCTTCGACAAGTTCGTGCTGAACAATTATTTGCGTGGCTTTGGCGTGAGCGTGGCCGACTCGTTGTTGATTCGCAAGGGGTACGAGGAACTGGTAAGTGATGATGAGATTGAGGAGCGCATCGGCATGCCATGCTTTGTCAAGCCTGCTGCCGACGGTAGTAGTTTTGGCGTGTCGAAGGTGAAGTGTAAGGACCAGTTGGCACCTGCCATCCGTAAGGCTATCATGGAGAGTCCTGAGGTCATGGTAGAGTCGCTGCTCGAAGGAACGGAGATCACGCAAGGTATCTATAAGACCCGTGAGAAAACCGTTATATTCCCTATTACCGAGGTGGTGACATCGAATGAGTTCTTCGACTACGATGCCAAGTACAACGGTCAGGTGCAGGAGATTACGCCTGCCCGAATCGCCCCTGAGGTAGCTGAGCGCGTGTCGAAGATCACCTCGCATATCTACGACATTCTCCATTGCAACGGCATCATCCGCATCGACTATATTGTGTCGAAGGAGGGTAAGGTTTCGATGCTCGAAGTGAATACTACGCCTGGCATGACGGCTACCAGTTTCATCCCCCAACAGGTGGCTGCTGCTGGTCTGAAAATGGCAGATGTACTTTCCGAAATTGTCGAAAACCAGATAGGCTGATGAGAATACCAGAGGAGTTCAGTGAGATCCGCCCCTACGAGGCAGAGGAAATGCAGCAGGCGTTCGAAGACCTTTTGAACGACCGCCAGTTCAATGTCGTGATGAAAGGCTTCGCCCCCTGGCTGCCCAAATCTGTCAGAAACGGGATGTTGCGTCTGGCCTTCAAAGGTGTCAAAACACCGCTCGACTTCCAGAAGCGTTTCATGAAGCCTGTTGTCAACTACATTATCCGTAAGCATACCGATGGCTGTAGGTTTGATGATGCACAGATTGCTGCTTGCGACAAACGTGAGAGATATACGTTCATCTCCAACCATCGTGATATCGTACTCGATTCTGCCTTCCTCGATGTGAAACTTGTAGAAGCAGGTTATCCCACAACAGTAGAGATTGGTATTGGCGATAACCTGCTAATATATCCTTGGATCAAACGTCTCGTCCGCATGAATAAGGCTTTCACGGTACGTCGAGGTCTCTCGCTCCGTGAAACTCTTACTGCCTCGCAACTCATGAGTCGTTATATCCATTACGCTGTTACCCAGAAGAAGGAGAATATCTGGATTGCCCAACGGGAGGGTAGGGCGAAGGATTCCAACGACCGGACTCAGGATGCCGTGCTGAAGATGCTGGCGATGGGTGGTGATCTCAAAGAACTGAACATTGTGCCGCTCACCATCAGCTACGAATATGATCCCTGTGACTATCTTAAGGCACAGGAGTTCCAGCAGAAGCGCGACAACCCCGCCTTCAAGAAATCCCGTCAGGACGACCTCGACAACATGAAGACGGGCATCTTCGGCTACAAGGGGCGTGTGGTGTATCGTACCGCAGCCCCCATTAATACATGGATCGATGAACTGAAAGACCTTCCCAAGACCGATTACTATAAGGTCGTCGCCGAGCGGATGGACCATGAGATACACCGTGGCTATGAACTCTTCCCCTGTAACTACATCGCCCTCGATGAGCTTCAGGGCAATCAGACAAACAGCAGCCATTATACCGCTGCTGACAAACAGCGCTTCGAGGCCTATCTCTCTGGCCAGCTTGCCAAGATTACCCTCGATAATAAGGATGAGGCCTTCCTTCGCGAGCGCATCCTTACCATGTATGCCAACCCGCTGATCAACTTCAACGCACAATAAGTATAATTGCAGTTCAGAATTTTTCTTTAAAAGACAACAAAAAGGGCCTTAACTGGTTTAGTTTTTTCCTTTTAACAACTTTTAAAAATAACTTTTTCTGAAACAAATTTTATAGGTAAGTAAAAAATATTTTTCAGTTAAGTGTTTTTGGATTTTTAGTTAAGAGAATTTAATTTTCTAGTTAAGTGTTTTTTTCTTACGTGTTGAGGTTTGCGGTGTTGGGTGTTAAGAGTTTTTGCCTTTTCAGTTAAGTGATTTTTTAGTGAAAAAACAATATATTGTGCTTGTGTTTGAAAGATTATGTGTAAATTTGCACTGTAAAGTATTTAAATGAGAGCATGATATGAAAAGATTATTAACTGTATTAACGGGCCTGCTTCTTATGGGGACTTTCCAAGCAGAGGCCGCTGATTTCGAGACGGCCAGTGAGGCTGTTAAAAATATGGGCCTGGGATGGAATATGGGCAATACCCTTGAAGCCAACAACCAATCGGTGACAGACGTGACGAATCCCGCCTATTGGGGGCAGCAGGGACTCGACTCGGAATCCTGCTGGGGACAGTCTGTTACAAAGCCCGAGTTGTTGAAGATGATGAAGGATGCCGGTTTTGGTGCTATCCGTGTGCCTGTTACCTGGTATAACCACATGGATGTCACTGGCAAAGTGGATGCTGCCTGGATGGCACGTGTGCATGAGGTCGTCGACTATGTGATCAACCAAGGCTTGTATTGTATCATCAATGTGCATCATGATACGGGTGCTGACAGTCAAGACGGAAAGTTCAAGTCGTGGCTCAAGGCTGACGAAGCTAACTACGCGCAGAACAAGGACCGCTACGAGAATCTCTGGAGACAGATTGCCGAGGAGTTCAAGGACTATGGTCAGTTGCTGCTTTTCGAGAGCTATAACGAGATGCTCGACAAACTCAACTCTTGGTGCTTTGCGTCGTTTGCCTCATCGGGCAAGTATGATGCATCAGTCGCGGCTTCTGCCTATCAAGCCATCAACAGCTATGCGCAGAGCTTCGTGTCGACAGTGAGAGCCACAGGCGGCAATAATGTCCAGCGTAATCTGATTGTCAATACCTATGGCAGTTGCAGTGGCGGCGGGGATTGGAATCAGCATCTGAAAGATCCGCTGAAAGAAATGAAATACCCTGATGATCCAGCAGGTAAAGGGCGTATCATTTTCCAAGTGCATTCTTATCCTTCGTTGGTTAATACCGATAGTAAGGGTAACATCACTGGCAATCGTGATTTCGGCAGCATCACGAGAGAGATCGATGATATGATCAAGGCTTGGAATGAGCATCTTGTCAGCAAGGGGGCTCCGGTCATCCTCGGCGAATGGGGTACGAGCAATGTTGATAAGGATGTGACAGACTATGATGCGCGTCGTGAACTGATGTTCCAGTTCTGTGAGTATCTCGTGCAGAAATGTAAGGCAAGTGATATCGGCACATTTTATTGGATGGGTCTCACTGACGGTATTGCCCGCTTCTTCCCGGCTTTCTCACAGCCTGACCTTGCCAAGACTATCCTTCAGGCCTATCACGGCAGCAGTTTCAACCCTGTGCTGCCAGAGTCAAAAGATTACAGCATCTCATGTACGGTAGATTTTACCAAGCAATGGGGTGAATTGTATCTTTATAATGGCAGTAGTTTTAAATCGTCTGATAATAGCAATATCACTCTGGAACTTGAGAACGCGCCTGCATCTGGATTGTTCCAGTGGAAAGTCTATTGCTCAAAATATAGTAATGGTTTTACCAGAGATATTACTGATGCCACAAGTACCTTGGCCTTCACGGCTCAGATGGGTACTATCACACGCATTACCTTGCAGTGTAAGGGTAATAGTGGCCAAGTGAGAGTGAAGCGTGTGATACTCAAGAAGAAAAATAGTGACGATGAGGTGCTTTTAACGCCCAGTGTGGCATGGAATTGTAATATGAGTGACATCACCGTTATCACAGGTATCAATAGTGTGAAGCAGGATGTGCCAGCTGACGGTAGGATCTACGACCTCTTAGGCCGCCGGTTAAACCAGCAGCCTAAGAAAGGTATTTATATCATGAATGGAAAGAAGGTGGCCTATTGAACCAGGTCGCGGGTTATGACATTGGGGTCTGTAAGTGTTGATTTCCACCAAGCGTTGCTGGGCAGATTGTCACCGCACCATGCCATAAACCAGCCCCACTTCGCACCTGCTGACCAAGCATCACCAATATTGGCAAATGTTGTCTTACTGCTTGTGTCGGTTCCGCACTCGCCGAGTACCACCATCTTTTTGGGATAAGCCTTCTGTATCTCTGTAAACTCCTGCTGATTCTGTGCTGCCGAATAGCCGTAGAGGTCACGGGCTACGATGTCTACGTAGTTGTCACCGGGATACCAGTCTGTGTCCTGATTATACTGGCTGCTGTTGCCGTTGAAGTTCTGTGTCGTCCATACCCAGATCAGGTTGGTTACACCTTTCTCTAGGAAATAGTCGTACATGGCCTTCCATAGCTTCTTGTAAGTATCTGCTCCTTCGTACCCCCACCAGAACCAGGCTTTTGTCCAGTTGGCTTGTTGCTTGGCGGTGGCATTTCCTGCAGCCTCATGGAACGGGCGCCAGACGGCTGCAATGCCCTTGCTTTGAAGCTTGAGGATGACATTAGCCACCTTTTCCATCTCTTGGTAGAACCACTTGTTTTCCCATGTACCTTCTTTCAGGGCGTTGGATGCCTTGAAGGTGGTTTCTGATGGTGAAAAGGTGACGCCGCCACCAGCACTTGTGATGGTTTCTTTCTCTGACTTGGGTACATTGAAATGCCACATCAACGACACGATACCATTGGCATCAGCCCACTCTGTTACTGGTGTGATGTTGTTGTAGTCAATCCATCCGTTGCCAGCTGGCACAAAGATGTGGATGAAGTCATAGCAGTTCATAGCGGGATATTTGCCTGTTGCGATATGAATCTTGTCGGCTATGTTATGGTTCCAGTTCCATTCGGCCATTACACTGGAGATAATCTTCTCCCCATATTGCTTATAAAGATAGGAATATAGCTTGATGGCAGCCGCATTGCTGGTCAGCGGTTTTGTTGCGATTTCACCTTTTTGTACTGTAGGGGTACTGGGCTCCTCCTCTGTTGGAGTTGTCACAACTGGTGGCGTTGGTGTCGGCTCTGGGTCATCACCTCCGCCACCACAGCTGTACATTGCGAAAGTCGTCATTAACAGCGTGAGTATCAAATTAGATTTCTTCATATCCTCAGTTTATATTTGTTTGAATTAAGAGCGCCCGTCATGATAACGAGCGCTCTTTTTTAGGGATTAACCGACGCTTCAAAGAAAGCTGTCGGAACTTCAATCTTAAGGTACAATCACAATCTTTGTGACTTTCATTCCATCACCCTGAAGAATAATGGCTGTATCACTCCAACCGTCTGAGATCTCACCACTGATGCATTTCAGCATCTCTTCTGTAATGGGCACTTCAATTGTCTCTGCACTTCCATCCCAGTCGTTGCAACCTGCCTGGAGGTCAACCCAGTTCGGATTATTGAACTGAATCTGGCCAGTTGTACCAGCCTCCTTGTAAACCACGAACTTAGAACTTGTAGTCAAGCCGAGCGTCTCGATAGGTGTATCTCCAAGACCGCGCATAATACGCAGCTTACCGCTGTTATCGCTCCATGACGGGAAGTAAGGCCACTCAAGGTTAGCGCTACGGTCTTCGTAGAGTGTGAATGCGGCGATGTCAATATCTGATGAGCCACCGTCTCCACCGCCTACCCAGACTTCTTCCTCGAAGTAGAGTTCAAGTGGTATGTATCCACTACCGGTGAATAGGAGGTGCTTTTCATCGAGTGTACCTACAAGCGGATCATCGCCGAAGTTGATTAGGATAGAATAGGTTCCGTCACCATTGTCAATAATCTGATCGGCCATGTTGTTGGGTGAGAAGTCGTTATCCTTACCCAACCACTGGGTGTCCCACCAGCCGTTGGTGATACGTATCTGGTACCAATCTGCAGTAGGCTTGAACGAAATAAAGAATGGTCCGGTTTTTATCTTATCCCATATATCTTGCGGGATTTCTGCGATACATTCATTATTACCGTCGTGGCCCTCAAGAGCGAATCGGTAAGTACCGTTCCAGTTGACTTCATCAGAACCGCCATTCTTCCAGAATGAGGTTTTGATAAGTTCCATATGTCCACCACCGCCTACCCAGACTTCTTCTTCGAAGTAAATCTCGAGTGGTATGTATCCACTACCGGTGAATAAGAGGTGCTTTTCATCAAGCGTACCTACAAGTGGATCATCACCGAAGTTGATCTGAATAGAATAGGTTCCGTCACCATTGTCAATGAACTGATCGGCCATGTTATTGGGTGAGAAGTCGTTATCCTTACCCAACCACTGGGTATCCCACCAACCGTTGGTGATACGTATCTGGTACCAATCTGCAGTAGGCTTGAACGAAATGAAGAAGGTTTCGGTCTTCATCTTTTCCCATACCTCTTGCGGAATTTCTGCGATACATTCATTATTACCGTCGTGGCCCTCAAGGGCAAATCGGTATGTGCCGTTCCAGTTTACTTCATCTGAACCAGTGTTCTTCCAGATTGAGGTTCTCACTGTCTCCCAGTGACCTTCGTCGGCAGCTGGATTGTAAGTCAGTTCCGGCAATGCGATCTTCTGGCCGTCGTATGTGTGAAGATATCCCACAAACGTGCCATCATAGATATCCTTCTTTGGTACACGGAAGATGAGGTTGCTGGTACCCTTGCGATAGAAATCCTTGTGGTCTATCAACTGAAATACTGAGTCAGGATCCAGCAGTTCGACGCTATTGATAAATTCCAAATCAGTGCCATACACCGTGATGAGTTCACCACCAGCAGCTTCTTCGCCAGGCTGTTTCGAGAATCCCGTTACATTGGTATGTCCAAGTGTCAAAGACTGACGAGACTCTGCCTCGCCATTGGCTGTGCGAACAACAATCTTTCCACCATCAGCAGCAATGCCAGCAGGTGCGTTGACTCTGACCATGTCGTTGCCGACAATCTCGAAATTGGTCACTTTCGCGCCACCGGGGAATTCTATTTCTGTAATGGCATCGAAACCGGAACCATTGATGGTAATCGGCTGGTTGGTGACAACCTTGGTCGGGAAGAACGTCTTGATGCCCAGTCCGACATTAGCCGATTCTGCATCGTCTTCAGAACAGGCCGTGAAGGTGGCTCCAATGAGAACCACGGCCAACAGCGCGCCTAAATATTTAAATATATGCTTCATAATTCTTCTTTTTACAATTCTCTAATTCTCTAATTCTTGATTACCATCCCGGGTTTTGGGTCAGGTTTGGATTCTTTATCAGTTCTGACTGCGGAATGGGATAGAAATTAAACTTGTCATTCCACTGGCGGGTAATGGTAGAGCGTGTGAGCATCAAACTGCTGTTGATTGTGGCTGTCTGAATGGTCTTGAAATACTCAGCCCCCTTCTTCCAGCGGCGTACATCCCAGAAACGGTGATTCTCGAAAGCCAGCTCTACCAAGCGCTCGCGCTCGTAGCGGGTTACCCATTCTGCACCGTCCTCAGTGAATTTCGGCATCTGGATGTCTGCACGATTACGCAATACGTTGATGGCATCGTTGGCTGTCATACCGAAGGTGGGGTCATTAGCGCTGCCAGTGGCATTGAAGACTGCCTCTGCATAATCGAGATAGAACTCTGCCAGACGGAACACAATCCAGGTATGACGGCGAGAGGTCTGATTATCAGCAGTGGTGACACATGAACCATCGACGTACTTCTTGAGATAGTAGCTTGTGGGAGTAGCACCGTACTTGGGGGCAGCATTGAAACCGCCGACAAACGTTTCGATAATCTTCTTCTGCGCACCGTTGCTAGGCCATTCATCTCCATTCTTCACCACTGTTAGTGCAAAGCGTGGGTCAAGACCTTCGTAAGGGTCTGCTTCCGTGAGGTCGATGTTACCGGGATGGCGTTGACCGAAGGTCTCTCCATTATCCTGATACTCATACTGGTCTACCAAACTCTGAGTGGGACAGCTGCCTGAACTACCATTCTCCACACCAACAGGATAGTTGGCCATTTCGAAGGAGTTGCTTTCGCCACGTCCAATACCAAAGATCAGCTCCTGATTGAAGAAAGCATCATGTCCCCACAATGAACCGTAGGCACTGAGTTTCAATCCCCATGTTTCGGCATTGTCAAGGATATACTTACAAGCCTCTGCAGCCTTGGCCCACTTGATCTTGTCTCCCGTCGGATTGTGAAGCGGTGAGGCGGCATAGAGCAGTGTGCGGGCCTTGAGGGCGTATGCCGCAATGCGTGTGGCACGTCCCACCCCGGCACCAATTTCCGTTGTGTAGGTTACAGGCAGATAGGGCGCAATGGCATCGCATTCTTCAACGATGAACTTCACAATTTCATCAGCCGAGCTGCGTTGTATGCTATTGGCTTGGCCATTGGTCAGTGTGGTCGTCACTAAGGGTACATCGCCGTAGGTCTTAAATAACTCAAAGTAGAAGTAGGCCCTGAGGAAGCGTACCTCATAGGGGAAGAGTTCTAACTGAGCCACCCAGTTTTTATATTCGGTGTTATATTGCCAATCCGAGATGTCGGTTTGGTCCAACTTCTCTAAGAACATATTGGCATCAGCAATAGCGGTGTACGATTTCGTCCATGTTCTGTCGTATGGATTGGCCGAACTCCATCCGCCGTTCACGTAGCTGTTAATGGCACCTGTCTCAAGTGCATACTGAGCCTCGTCGGTAGCGCCGGCAAGAAAATAGGCACTATTAGATTCGAATTCATTATTATAGACCTGTGCATAGACACCGGAAACCAGGCCTTTGATTCCTTCGTTGAAGTATGTGAATGTCCACTCCTCGTCGCGGGTTGTCTCCTCAGTGTACTCAAGATCGGCACATGAAGAGAAGGATGGAAGGAGTAAGGAGAGAAGGAGTGAGTAGAAAACTCCTGCCCGTACCTTATTATTAATATTTGTCTTCATAATTGTCATTTTTGTTTAGCTGTAGCAAATTGTTTACTTTTCACTATTCACTTCTTAGAATTCTACAGATAGACCAAAATTCACGCTCTTCATTACCGGATAACCCGTGTTGAGATTTTCGGCATCCATAGCATCGATATTGTCGAAGGAGAGAAGGTTCTGTCCCTGAACAAATACCTTGGCTCCTGTGATTTTCAGAGGCTCAATGACTGAAGCAGGCAGTTTGTAGTAAACTTCGCAGTCGCGCAGCTTCAGCCAGTTAATGTTGCGATACCAGATTGTAGAGTTCTGGGCATTGTTAGCTACATTCTCTGTTGACAGACGTGGGTAGCTTGCTCCTGCACCAGCTACATCGAAGCAGTTGTCGTAGTATTCCTGAGAGAGGTTGCGGTTGTCGGAGAGGGCTCCCCAAACACCGTCAACATAACGTAGGTTCTTCACTTGATGGGCTGCGCCCTGGAAGGTGGCATTGATGCCAAAACCCTTATATTCTGCGCCAAGGTTGAATGCATAGTTGACTGAGGGGAAGGCGTTGCCATAATCCTGAGCCACGTAGTCATTCTCATTGATGACGCCGTCTTCATTGACATCCTTATACTTGATGTCGCCCACTTTCACCTGTCCGAACTGCTGAACAGGACTGTTGTCGATGTCAGCTTGATCTTGGAAGAAACCGATAGCGATGAGACCGCGCTCATAATCAGCAGGGCCATCGACCAACGAGAGGTTAGGATAGGCAGGTGTCTCAATCCATTGCAGGATTTTGCTCTTCACCGTTGAGAATGAAGCACCGGCATTCAGGTTCAAACCGTTTTCAAAGGTCTTGGCATAGCGCAGACCCAGTTCCAGACCGTAGCTGGCCACACGTCCTTTATCATCATACGACGATTGGATACCTACGACTGCTGAGTTGAGTGAATTAGCACTGACCAGGATGTTACGACGCTGCTGATAGAACACATCAAGTGTGAAGTCGAGTGAGTTGGCGATTCTCAGGTCGGTACCTAAATTGGCTTTATAGGCAGCCTCCTGAACAAAATCATCGGTGGGGAATTGTGTCAGGAAAGCTCCCCATGAGCTATCGAAATTAGTACCATTCCACCAGTTTCCGTGACCATTGTTCCAAGCAGCGAGCCAGAGACCATTTGCCGGCACATAGTCGGTGTGCTGGATGCCACCTGATAGGCGCACCTTACCATAGTTCAAGATACCATCAGGATTGTTGGCGTAGATATAGCCCAGACCCAGTGTTGGTGAGAAGGCCCACTTGGCTGGGTAGCTGCGGTTAGAACCGTTGGCTGCTAGTATCACATCTGCCATGAACCGGTTCGCGTGATCGTAGTGTAAAGCCAACTGCCAATTGGTGCGATACCATGTATTGCTACGGTTATCGCGAATCTCACTCTTCATGTTGTAGTTGGCATTAGCAGTAAAGTGGTCGCCATTGTTCAATTCAATACCATATTTCAATCCGGCATTGAAGGTGGCGATACGCCACTGTGTGTCAACCCAGTGATTGAATGTCAACTTATCTTCTATCGTTCCCATTACGGTCTCCTGCATTACACCACCGGAATAGTAGTTCCAGCCATATTGGTAACCTTTTGTGCGATTCTCAATGGTGTTGGAAGAGTTGTCATAAGATGCGCCAACATAGAACTTCAGACCCTTTGTAATGACATCGAGATCCTGTTCAAGTGTCATGTTAGCCCAAATCTGGCGCTGATGCGTCTTCATGAAACCGGCTCCCTGCGACTTGGCCAGAAGGTTGAAGTCGCCATAGGTCTGGCTACCGCCCCATACATTACCAGCAGTCTTAACGGGAAATGCCAGTGCAGGTACCTTGTAAAGATGCCACCAAGCATCATTGGAATTCACATTCGGCACACCGTTGGTCTCCATCAGTATACCCAAGATGTTGGCGCTAATCCTTGTGGTCTTGCTCACCTCAAAGTCGACGTTAGCACGGATATTGGCCTTGGAATACTTCAACTGTGAATTGAAGTCGCCCTGATCGGGGTTCTTATAGAGTCCGCGTGCATCAGTATAGTCGAGTTGTGTATAATACTGCACCTTATCTGTACCACCGAAAAAAGATAAATAGGCATTCGACTCATGAGCAGTTTTCTTGAATACCTCATCTTTCCAGTTAACGTTAGGATAAACCAGCGGATCGCTGCCATCGATGAACTTCTGCAGTTCAGATTCTGTATACGCAGGAGTTAGACCGTCGTTCAGACGGGCTTTGTTAAGCGCATTGCCATAATTGTATGCACTGACCATGTCGGCCATCTGAGGGTCAAACTGTATCTTATGTGAAGCACCGACCTTGAAGTGGTATTTTCCGTCCTTACGGCCGTGCTTAGTTTTTACTAGCAGCACACCATTGATACCTTCATGTCCATAGAGGGCAACAGCAGCGGCATCTTTCAATACAGTGACGCTTTCCACCTCTTCAACAGTAAGACGGTCGATGGGACGTTCCACACCGTCGACAAGAATCAAAATGTCACGTTCGCCTGTGGTCTGGACGCCACGGATATTAAACGTTGCACCACGGCCTTCCTCGCCTTTGAAGCCTGTATTTTGGAAGGCATTCAGTCCTAAGAGCTTACCATATAGGGCATCTGCCAGGCTGATGGCTGATGTGCGGCGAAGCTCTTCAGCCGTGATGGTGGTTGCTGCCGCTGTGGTGAGAAATTCAGACTGCTCTACACCATAGCCTAAATCTACCTTTTGCGACGCTTTGTCGCTTAGCGTCACCTGCGCACTAACCGCCATCGGGGCGCCACAGAGTCCCACCAAGGTATATATAAAAATGTTTCTTAGTTTCATAATCTTCATTTTTTCAATTCTTAATTACTAAAAGAATTACCATCCGGGATTTTGGGTCAGTCCATAACCCTTCTGAATCTCAATACGAGAGACGGGATCCAAATACCACTTATTGGTCCAGTAACCAGGATCCCACCAACGGCGGGTACCGTTTGTAATCTGAGGCTTCTCATATTCGAACTTTGGCCATGGTGTTCCTTCTTTCCAACTTGTATCACCCTCGGTCATTCGGTTACCATTCTCATCCAAACGATAAATCCTAATCTCATGAAGAGGTTTGGTAAAGAGGTCCTGACGCATGCGGCGGACCATATCATACAAACGGTCACCACACTCGGCTCCAATCTCGCAGTTGCGCTCACGAAGGATTTCGTTGATGAGGTTCTCCTTGTTGGAGGTCAGATTCAATTCGGGATTCTTTTCCTCCAGACGCCCTAATCCCACGCGGCTGCGAACCACATGCAGGTCGTCTAATGCACCAGGTAAATCTCCCGTTTCAGCCTTAGCTTCTGCGCGAATGAGATACAGTTCTGCCAGACGGACATAGGAGACGCCGATGTAATCATCGTTCATTCTTCCAGTATTATTAGAGCAATAATCAAGCAACCATTTGAATTTATTGTAGCCAGATGCGATATCGTCAGGATTACTGAATTTGCTAGAAGCAAGTAAACCGCCAACCCAAGAGTCAGTGTATGTTTGGCCTTCCCAGTCGAAACCGGCTGGCAGATTGTGTCTGGGAACCACCATCGTTTCGTAGAGGCGTGGGTCTCGGTTTTCAAACATGTCAATACCGTTAGGATTATTACCTGCACCATAGAGGTTCTCATACGGGAAGTTGCTTCCATCCTGCATGCCAAAGCATTCCATTAATTCATTGGTAGGAACAGCACCACCCTGACGAAGACCATCTATACAAAAACCTGCCCAGCCCCAACCCCATTGATTTACAACGGATCCATTTACCACGTCATCACTTAAGTATATTGAGGGATGAACATCAAAGATTTTCTCATGGTGTGTCTCATCGTTACGATAGCGATAGGCATGGCGGTAGGCTGCACGGTAGCCGGCTTCGTCTTGAGTTTCTGGCTGTACCAACTGATAATAGTTGCCATTGGCTGCATTGTCGGTAAAAAAATCATTACAATACTGAAGGCAACGAGTCCAAAGTGAAGGGTCTTCTTTGCCAAACCAAACATGCTTCTCATCTTCCAGACCTGTTGGTTTCTTGTCGTATGTAATATAAGGCTGATTGTTATTAAACAGTGGCGATGCAGCGTGCATCCAGACCTTGGCACGTAAAGCGCGAGCCGAAGCACGTGTAAGACGACCCGACCACTGGCCAATGTCTTCATTGGGAATGTTCCAAATAAATCCAGGCTCATTGATGGCACACAGGATCAGCGAGTCGATAAATTCCACTGTCTGGAAAGCTGTTGCACGGCCTTCTTCAAAGCCCTCTCCTACTGCGAATGCCTTTTTCACAAGGCAGAGTCCACCAAAATTGCGGAAGGCGTCGAAATAGCGGCTAGCCATAATCGTATATGCCTCACCGCGCAGACGGCTTTTCTCGCTATCTGTCATATCGGGCACTTTCTCGATATTCTCGATAATCTGCCAACATTTGCGTATGGTTTCATAAATAGAAACGCGACCATCACCATTACTCTCATCATCAGGATTACCAGTCTTGTAGGCAAATTTTCCTTGAAAGTTACCATTAGGGTTGTCTTGACTATCTTCAGTTAAGCCTCCTGTATAATAGGTTTGCTTGGGACCGCCCCATCCACAGTAACAGTGATAGGAGTCAGAAAGCGCATCAATGGGCGTACCATTCATCATGTTCCCTCTAGTATAAGTACAATAAAGCTGTCCGTATGCACTCCACAGGAAATTGCGGGCGTATTCGGCTTTGGAGAACACTGTGTCGATATTTACATCGACACCAGGAGCTTTCTCCAAGAAGGCATTACCCACATTAATGTCATCAACACATGCGGTAAAGATGCCAGTAGACATCATCAAGGCCAATATGTAATTAAATATCTTTTTCATAATCTTCGCTTTTCACTTTTAACTTTTCACTTCTTAGAAGTTTACTTGTACGCCGAAATTATACACACGTGTCATAGGATAACGCATGCCGAGGTCAAGTGTTGATGAGCCAGGTGCTTCGGGGTCGTTGCCCTTAAAGTCAGCAAATGTCAACAGATTCTGACCAGAAGCGTAGAATCTCACATAGTTGAGTAGTGACAAGAATTTGGGCTTGTTGATGGTATATCCAATCTCCATATTCTTCAAACGCACATATTTAGAGTCGATGACCCACGCGCGTGAATCATGGTTGTTATGAACACGGTGATCAAATGAGATACGTGGTAAGATAGCATTGGGGTTATCTTCCGTCCAAGAATTGTCAGCCACCCATTGCGCCAGTGCTGATGTGTCGGTTGAACCGAACTGGTCGCGGAAGTAGCCGTTTAGTAGACGGCTGGTATTATCGGCACCTACCCAAAGCATCGAGAAATCAAGTCCCTTCCAGTTCAGGCTGGCATTGACAGACCAGGTAATCTCTGGTTGGTCGCTATAGCCAAGGGGTTTTTGGTCGTTTTGGTCGATAACACCATCACCATTCAAGTCTACATACACGCAGTCACCATATTTTAACTCGACTTTTTGGTCGGGCATATCCACACCATATGCAGCCTTATAACGCTCTTCAGTACCGGGCTGGTAGAATTCAAAGAGGTCATAACCGAAGCGCTGTCCTACGGGTAGCCCGGTTCGGCTCAGGTAATCATACATTGGCGGTACCTCAAGCATCTCAATCACCTTGTTGCGGGCAAAAGCAATACTAGGACTGATGCTATAGCGGAAATCACCGATCTTATCAGCCCATTTCACGGTCAGTTCATAACCGTGGTTCTTCACGCGACCCTCATTGACATAGCTCGCAGGCAGACTGGTTACAGCAGGCAGTAGGGAGGCATTTGATACAAGAATGTCCTTACGGTCTTCCCAGAACAAATCGAGGTTTACCGTCAGACGATCATTGATGAAAGCAGCATCCAGACCGACATTGATTTTGGAAGCGGTTTCCCAGGTAACTTCCGGGTTACCGGTGGTCAATTCCTTCACAGCCTGTAGCCAGCCACCGCTCGTACCAAAGTTGGCACCTCGGTTTCTTGGGTTATTAACCATTCCACCTTGATAGAATTGCCATGCACCCGGCAGATAGAGGAAACGGGCACCATTGGTATAGTCGTTACCGACCTTACCCCAAGATCCGCGTAGTTTCAGATAGCCAATATATTTTTTTATCGGCTCCCAGAATTTCTCGCTTGATGGTATCCAGCCTATGGAGAAGGAAGGGAATGTACCGTAACGATGACCCTCGGCAAAGTTTTCCGAGCCGTTATAACCGATATTGAAGTCAATCATGTAGCGTGTGTCATAGTCGTATGTGACACGACCTACCAATCCTACGTAGCCCTTAGGAATTGACTGATACAGACTACCGTCAGAATCCCAAGGATAGTAGGTCTTGCTCTGATTATAAAGTACGAGTGCACCCACATTGTGCTTGCCAAACTTACGTGCGTAGTTGAAACTAGCCTCGGCATACCAGTTACGGCTTCCCCACTTGCCCTCGTTGTAAGGAATCGGCCAGGTGATATTCTCCTTGCGGAGCACTTCCTTACCGTCGACGATGGTGGCCACGTATGTCACGCCTGTACCAAATCCGTTCTGACGGTTTTTCTGGGCTGTATATTCGGTATTGTAGGAACCCTTGATCTTGAAATCCAGACCCGGTGTGATGAAACTCATGTCTAGTTTGTACTGGAGGTCTAGGTTCAGCACATTGGTGCTCTGTTTTTGATAACCTAAATCATAATAGTTTGATAGGGCATCACGGTCGTAAGGGCCTACGATACTTTCATCGGCCACGATATGGCGACCTTGGTCGTCAACACCGATACCGGCGTATGGCGTTGCACCCTGCAGATAGCGGAAGAGGAAACCTTCACCGCCGCCCATCGTGGTACGGTTCTGGACGCGTCCACCCAACGTGAGTGCTAACTGGCTATACTTGGAAACATCGATATCGAGGTTGGCACGATAGTTGAAACGATTATATTTAAAGGTCTCATCATCATTGTTTGAGAAGGTCTTGAAGAGTGAGTTCTGATTTAGGAAGCCTGCAGAGACGAAATACCTCATCTTTTCAGTACCACCACTCACGTTTACATTGACTTGCTCCTGCCATGCGGCATCTTTCATCATATAGTCAATCCAGTCAGTACTGGGGAAAGTGGTTGGCATGTCGCCTGTGCGGAAATGCTCCATAACATCCTGACTAAATCGGATACCTGTATTCAGCCCCTCAGAACCATATTTGTTATAATCAGAAATGGTGGCACTGCCAGGCCACTGGCTCATAGGTAAGGCATCAGTGATTTTCGAGTAATTCCACATCTTTCCATAGGTATAGGAATCGGCGAAATCTACGAATTGGGAAATTTGCTGTACGGCTGCACTAGCTGAGACTGTCACCGAAGCCTTGCCAGGCGCACCGCGCTTGGTGGTGACGAGAATGACGCCGTTTGCACCTCGTACACCGAATACAGCTGTGGCTGATGCGTCCTTCAGAATGGTGATGTCAGCGATTTCATTGGGATCGAGTTGGTTGAACGGACGTTCCACACCATCGACGAGCATCAGTGGAGTGGCGTCATTCAATGAACCTGTTCCACGTACACGGATTGTTATAGGGTCATCGGCACCAGGCATACCAGATTGCTGTACTACCGAAATTCCAGGTAATTTTCCTTGCAAAGCGTAACTTACGTCAGGCACAGGTGCCTTCAGTAGTTCATCACCGCCTACGGCAGAAACGGCACCAGTGATAGTAACTTTCTTCTGCTGACCATAGGCAATAACCACCACTTCCTCGAGCATCTGCTTGTCCTCCTCGAGGGTGACATTGTACTTGCTCTGAGCGGAGGTGATTTTAATCTCCTTGGACAGATAACCAATGTAAGAGATAACCAAGGTCTGACCCGGGCTGGCGTCAAGCGAGAAGTTACCGTCGAAATCGGTGGCAACACCGTTCGTAGTACCTTTCACAACAACACTGGCACCGATGACGGGACCCATCGCGTCGACCACAGTACCTGTGATCTTCTTCGCCTGCTGCACTTCTTGAGGAGCGTCAGCGGCATAGGCCTTAGGTGAGTAACACAATCCCAACAGGGAGAATGCACCCGCCAATAGCGCTGTTTTCCTAAAAGTTTTGTTCATACTTAAGTTATTATTATGTTAGAATGTAGTTCTTAGTTAGAATACACGCTGCAAAGTTACGCTAAAAGGACGAGATGGATATAACATTATATGATTATTACTGATACTATTTTGCTTTTTTTGACTTTCTTGTGTCTAAAAAGTACAAAAATAGTGTTAAAAGGTTGAATAAGTGTAAAAAGTACACAGGCGTAAACTGCATACTTTTTACAATGATTGTCAGAGGTACACTTTATTGGTTTAGAATATTTTCGAGCGTATCGATTTCTTCATCAGTCGTGGCCCAACTGGTGACAAAACGACAGATGGTATGATAATGGTCTGTCTGGCCGAAATGGGTGAATGCGACTTTCTGGCCAAGACGCTCAGCCTGTTCGTTATTGATGATGACAAACTGCTGGTTGGTTGGTGAGTCGACAAGGAACTTAAAGCCTTTTCTGGTGAAGATTTCCTTCATCCGCATGGCCATTTTAATGGCATGCTCAGAGAGCTTGAAATATAGGTCGTCGGTAAACAGAGCCTCGAACTGCAAGCCGATGAGCGCACCTTTAGCAATCACGGCACCGTGCTGTTTCTGGATGGAGAAGAAGTGTTTGTGGGCCTTGCGGTTTGTAAAGACCACAGCTTCGCCACAGAGGGCACCGATTTTCGTACCGCCGATATAAAAAACGTCGCAATGACGAGCCAGAGAAGGTAGGGTGATGTCATTGTCAGCTGCCATCAGACCATAGCCCAGACGGGCACCGTCGATGTAAAGGGGAATCTCATAGCTTTGACAGACCTGGTAGATGTCATTCAATTCCTTGGCACTGTAGAGCGTGCCGAACTCGGTGGGAAAGGTGATATAGACGAGTCCTGGGTGTACGGCATGGTCCTTGTTGCCGTCGTGCATATAATCGTCGAGATATTTGTCGAGTACTTTTGCCTCCAGTTTGCCATCAGTGTCTGGCAATGTGATGATCTTATGTTCCGTGAACTCCACAGCACCGGCCTCGTGGACGTTGATATGACCGCTACCCACACAGATAACGCCCTCGTACTGATAGAGCATCGAGTCGATGGTCGTAGCATTGGTCTGAGTGCCACCCGTGAGGAAAAAGATTTGGGCATCGGGCAGACCACAAGCCTTGCGGATAAGGGCTTTAGCCCGCTCTGAGAACTCGTCAAAACCATAGGGCGTAGGTTTTGCGTCGTTAAACCTGACGAGGTTGTCAATCACCTGCTGACAGGCACCGTTGTTATAGTCACATTCGAATGAGATCATGCTTATAAGGCTTCAAGCATACGTTTGATGACAACAGAACAGCTTATTTCGCGGTTAGCTGCCTCGGGGATGACAAGGCTATTAGGGCTCTCGATGACATCGTCGGTCACAATGAGGTTACGGCGCACGGGCAGGCAGTGCATGAACTTACCGTTGTTGGTCCATGACATGTGCTCGGTGTCGACCGTCCATGACATATCCTTAGAAGTAATCTTACCATAGTCGGCGGGATTGGTCACGCCCGGGTTACTCCAGTTCTTGGCATAGATGAAATCTGCCCCCTCGAAGGCTTTCTTCTGGTCGTACTCCACGACGGCATTGCCCACGAACTGTGGGTCGAGCTCATAGCCCTCAGGGTGGGTAATGACGAGATCCACATCGGGAGCGGCATTCATCCATTGGGCAAAACTGTTGGGAACGGCCTGCGGTAAGGCACGGCAATGGGGTGCCCATGTCAGGACGACTTTCGGGCGCTCGACCACTTTGTGCTCCTCAATGGTGATGAGGTCGGCGAAGGCTTGCAGCGGATGAACGGTGGCTGTTTCCATGGCGAAGACGGGACGGCCACTATATTTGATAAACTGCTGCAGAACGGTCTCGGCATAGTCGTATTCACGGTTGGTGAGACCGGCAAAGCTGCGGACGCCGATAAGGTCGCAGTAACACCCCATCACGGGGATGGCCTCAAGCAGATGTTCACTCTTGTCGCCATCCATGATGACACCGCGTTCAGTTTCGAGTTTCCAGGCACCTGCATTTACGTCGAGCACGATGACATTCATGCCGAGGTTCATGGCTGCCTTTTGGGTCGAAAGACGGGTGCGTAGGCTGTTATTAAAGAAAATCATCATCAGGGTTTTGTTCTTTCCCAAATGCTGATACTTGTAACGATCGTTCTTAATCTCAAAAGCTTCAGCCATCGCCTTATCCAGCGGGCCGATATCGGAAACATTAATAAAACTTTTCATCATATCAATATTAATTATCTATTATGGACGTGTTTGTCCTTCACCTTCAATGAGCCATTTATAGGTGCAGATCTCTTCGAGAGCCATAGGTCCGCGTGGGCCAAGCTTCTGGGTAGAGATGCCAATCTCAGCACCAAGACCGAACTGAGCACCGTCGGTAAATGATGTAGGGGCATTCCAATAGACACAGGCCGCATCAATATGCATCTGGAATTTGCGGGCTGTGGTTTCGTTCATCGTGATGATCGACTCACTGTGTCCGGAACCATTCTCATCGATGTGGGCAAGGGCCTCCTCCAAAGAGTCGACAGTCTTGATGGCAAGTTTATAATCCATGAACTCCGTGCCGAAACTGTCTGCTGTAGCATGCTCCAGATAGGGATATTTGCCATTGAGGGCAGCATAGGCGCGATTGTCGGCATAGATGATGACGTTTTTTTCTGCCATAGGAGCGACAAGAGGCCCTAGATCATCAAGACGATCTTGGTGGACTATAAGACAATCTAGCGCATTGCAGACTGACACGCGGCGTGTCTTGGCATTATTGATGATGGCACGACCCATTTCCAAATCACCCTCTTTATCGAAATAAGTATTCACTACGCCGGCACCCGTCTCGATGACCGGGATGCGGGCCGTATCACGGACAAAGTCGATGAGCTTGCGGCCTCCACGGGGAATGCAGAGGTCCACGTATCCAATGGCGTTGAGCATCTCGCCTGTGGCCTCATGGGTAGCAGGCAGTAGGGCAACGACATCCTTCGATACTCCATATTTCTCCAGAATCTCATGAATCAGGGCAACCTCCTCACGGTTGGAACAGTCGGCATCCTTGCCGCCTTTCAGTACACAGGCGTTGCCACTCTTGAAACAGAGTGAGAAGACATCGAAGGTAACGTTGGGACGAGCCTCGTAGATCATACCGATGACACCGAAGGGCACACTGACACGACAGAGTCGCAGACCATTAGGCAGTGTCTTCTGTTTGGTGATATGTCCTAAAGGTGAAGGTAATGTTGCGACATTGCGCATATCGGCAGCGATACCTTCCAATCGGCTCTCTGTCAATTGAAGACGATCGTAAAGGGGACTTGATGGATCCATCTTCGCCAGGTCTTCATGATTCGCCTTGAGGATACGCTCCTTGTCGTTAAGGATGGCATCAGCCACGGCCAAAAGAATCTCATTCCGCTGTACGTCGCTCAGCAGGGCCAATGTCTTGCTCGCCCGCTTTACGCTTTCAAATGTCTCTTTCAGTTGCATGATAGGAATTCTGTATGTGGGGTTTTATCTTTATGCTCTATTAAATCGATAAGGATGTTCTCGCGTTCACCATTGGCGATGATGACGCGGATGCCGGCCTGGGAGACCTTGCTGGCAGTGGTGTACTTGGAGTGCATGCCACCACGACCAAAAGCGCTCTTTTCGGGTTGGATGTATTCAGAAAGGTCACGTCCAGGGGCAACTTCCCGGATTAGTTCTGCTGCAGGGTCGTCAGGATGGGTGGTGAAAATGCCATCAATATTTGAAAGCAGAATGAGTGTGTCGGCCTGCATCATTTGTGCGATAAGGCCTGAAAGTTCGTCATTATCTGTGAACATTAGCTCGGTGACTGAAACAGTGTCATTCTCATTGACAATGGGTAGAACGTTGTTCTCCAGCATTACTGTCATACATGCCTGTTGGTTGCGGTATTGCTCGCCGGGTTCGAAGTTCTCCTTCATGGTCAGTACCTGTCCGACGTGGATACCAAATTCGCGGAAAAGGTCGTAGTAGAGTCCCACAAGTTTCACCTGCCCCACGGCAGAGAACAGCTGTCGCTGCTCTACGGAGTCGAGAGAGTGGTCGACAATCAGTTCCCGTCGTCCACAAGCTACGGCTCCAGAGGAGACGAGGATTACCTCAATGTCTTGCTTACGGAGCCAAGCTACCTGATCTACCAGCGCCGACATACGGGTGACATCGAGTTTGCCGTCCTGACGTGTCAGTACATTCGAGCCAATCTTAATTACTATTCTTTTTTTCATTTCTCTATCCTCTATATCAATGCTACATCTTTGATGTGATTGATTGACGGTTCCGATCCTATTGTGCCAACGATGCTGATGATATCGAAGCGCACCTCGCTGTTGATACGGCGGAACTTGACATAATGGTTGATGGCCTGCTGGAGACTCTGCATTTTCTTGTAGTCGATAGCGTCCTCTGGTTCGCCAAATACCCGGTTGCGGCGTGTCTTTACTTCTACAAACACAATGGTCCCCGTTTCATCTTTGGCGATGATGTCAATGTCCCGATGTCCTGACTTCCAGTCACGTTCAATGATGGTGTAGTCTTTTCCTTGCAGATAGGCTACTGCCAGGTCCTCGCCCCACTTGCCCAGTTCGTTATGCGCCGCCATATTTACTTCTCAGCGTCCTTCTTGCGGATTTCCACACGACGGATCTTACCGGAAATGGTTTTTGGCAGTTCGTCGACGAACTCTACGATACGTGGGTATTTGTAGGGTGCCGTCTCTTTCTTTACATGCTGCTGCAGCTCTTTAATAAGATCCTCACCAGCCTTATCCTTCCATTCCTTGCCGAGTACGACGGTCGCCTTGACTACCATACCACGGATATCGTCGGGTACACCGGTGATGGCGCACTCTACTACAGCGGGGTGCGTCATAAGGGCGCTCTCCACCTCGAATGGGCCAATGCGGTAGCCGGAACTCTTGATTACATCGTCGATACGACCCTCAAACCAGTAGTAGCCGTCCTCATCGCGCCACGCCATGTCGCCTGTATGATAGAGACCGTCGTGCCAGGCCTCACGGGTGAGTTCCTCGTCACGATAGTAATATTTAAAGAGACCAATTGGCTTACGGTCGCCTACACGAACAACAATCTCGCCCTTCTCACCATCCTCACATGGGGTACCGTCTGCACGGATGAGGTCGATGTTGTATTGGGCATTGGGGATACCCATAGAACCCGGCTTCGGCGTCATCCAGGGGAAGGTGCCAAGTGTCATGGTGGTTTCCGTTTGTCCGAAACCTTCCATCATCCTGATACCCGTCTTCTCAAAGAACTTATCGAAGACGGCAGGGTTGAGGGCTTCACCAGCAGTGGTGCAGTATTCGAGACTCGACAGATCGTATTTCGAAAGGTCTTCGCGAATCATAAAGCGGTAGATGGTGGGTGGGGCGCAAAACGAGGTGACATGATATTTCTCCATCTGTCGGAGGAGGGTGTCGGCATTGAACTTCTCATGGTCGAATACGAACACCGTTGCACCGGCAAACCACTGACCATAAAATTTTCCCCATACGGCCTTTCCCCAGCCGGTATCGGCTACCGTCAGGTGAAGGGAACCCTCATGGAGATTATGCCAAAAGACACCCGTAGACAGATGGCCCATGGCATAGAGGTAATCATGGGCGACCATCTTAGGCTCACCGCTGGTGCCTGAGGTGAAGTACATCAACATGGTATCATCGTTTTCATTGACGAAGGCCGGACGTACGAACTTCGGAGCATGCAGCCACTCACTCTGCCAGTCGCGGAAGCCCTCTGGGATGGGCTTGCCATGATCGGTGATGGCGATATACTGTTTTACCGTGGGACTCTCAGACATGGCCAACTGTATCTGGCTGACAACATAGGGATCATCTACGCAGATGATGGCTTTGACTGAGGCGCGGGTATTACGATATACGATATCATGCTTCGTCAGCATGTGGGTAGCAGGAATCACGATGGCACCGATTTTACAGAGGGCGAGCATTACCACCCACCACTCGTAGCGGCGCTTCAGAATGAGCATCACGGGATCATTCTTGCCGATGCCTAATGACATCAGGTAACTGGCGGCCTGATCTGTCTGTTCCTTCAGTTGTCCATAGGTGGTACGAATCTCTTCACCCTGATCGTTGGTCCAGAGGATGGCAAGCTTCTCAGGTGCCTCCTCAGCCCACGCGTCCATCACATCGTAGGCGAAATTGAAATTCTCAGGAATGATGAACTCCAGATTCTTATTGTAATCTTCTACAGACGTGAACTTCGTCTGTTTCAAAAATCTTTCTATCATGTTAGTCTAGTTTATTCTACTGTGAATGCAAGGAATTTCACGGATTTGTCGCCGATAGCCAGCATACCATGGGGTTTAGTGGCGTCGAAATAGATGCTGTCGCCCTCTTCCAGAATGATGGTCTTGCCGCCGATATAGAGCTCCATCTTACCCTCCAGGATAAGATTGAACTCCTGGCCAGGATGCGAGTTCTTATAGATGGTGCGAACACCAGGCTTAGGCTCTACGGTGACGATGAATACGTCGGCTTTATGCCCCACAAAACCGCCAACGAGCGACTGATACTTATAAGCCTTTGTGCGCTCGATGGACATACCTTGTCCCTTTCGCGTCACGTAATATGATTTCATGTGGGGCGACTCAGCGAAGATAAGTTCCTCAGTCGAGACACCGTATTTGTGAGCAATCTTCATCAGGTTAGAAATCGTGATGTCGAGTTCACCTGCCTCAATCTTCTCGTACTTCTCCGTATCCATCCCGATGGTCTCTGCCATCTCGCTCACAGGAATGTCGAGCACATCGCGTAGTCCGCGCAAACGCTCACCTATTTGTTTTAATTGTTCGTCCATATCTTTTTTACTTCTTATTTATACATCTTACCATTATTTTGCTCCCGCTTTCAGTCCTCGGATGACGGCCGAGGTAAAGCCGGCATGTTCCATCTCGTTGAGACCCTTGATGGTTACACCACCAGGAGTCGTCACAAGGTCGATGGCTGCTTCGGGATGCAACCCGCTGGCTTCGAGTAGTTCTACGGCACCTTTCATCGTCTGCATAACAATGGCTTTAGCATCATCGGCCTTGAATCCTAGTTCTACACCACCTTCAGCTGCTGCACGGATATAACGCATGGCATAGGCGATACCACAGGAGGCCAGGGTTGTGCCGGCAGCAAGGTGCTGCTCATCGGTGATCAGTGTGCTGCCCATTTCATTAAAAATGTCGATCACAGTCTGGGTGTCTTGTTCGGATGCTCCGACAGGCACAACAAAAGTCATAGAGGCCATCTCAGCAATTGCAATGTTGGGAATCACGAGGAATAGGGGAGGACATTGCTCGCCTAGCCATTCCTTGATGTTTGCTGAGGAAATGCCGGCTGCAATCACTATCAGAATCTGCTTCTTGGGATTTAGTTCGGGTTTGATGTCTTCCAGCACCCGCTCCACGAGCCAAGGCTTGACAACAACGCAGACGATGTCAGCTGTATCTGCTGCTAATTTATTATCTGTCGTCACACTGACACCAGTCTCTGCAAACTTTTCCACCACAGCCTGTGAGGGATCGCTGACGGTGATGTCTTCGTTTTTGAATTGTTGGCCTTTGATGAGACCCTCAACGGTGGCGCCACCCATGGCACCTGCACCTATCACTGCTATTTTCATAATCTTCAGTCTTCCTCTGGTTTAACTCTGATCAACCTCTCAATAAAGTCATCGGCCTCTGCTTTTGTGAGACAGAGTGGCGGCAACAGACGCAGAATGTTCTGTCCGGCGCAGCCTGTAAAGCAGTGCTCATGTTTGATGAGGGGTTTACGTACCATTGCGTGGGGCATATCCAACTCAATGCCAATCATCAGTCCGCGGCCTCGTACCTCTTTGATGTGCGAGCTGCCAATATTACGAATGCCTTCCATGAGGTAGTCACCTATGACGCGGGCATTCTCCACCAGTCCCTCATCCTCGAACACATCAAGAACAGCGAGGGCTGCAGCACAGGCTAGATGATTGCCGCCAAAGGTGGTTCCCAACTGTCCGTAGACGGGTTCGAAATCAGGTGAGATAAGTACGGCCCCCATAGGGAATCCGTTGGCGATGCCCTTAGCTACAGTGATGATGTCAGGCTTGATACCCAGCCACTGGTGAGCAAAGAACTTGCCACTTCGTCCGTAGCCACATTGTATTTCGTCGCAGATCAGCACAGCTCCGTAACGTTTGCAGGCATATGCCAAACCTTGAGCGAACTCTGGTGTGGCCATTTGAATGCCACCCACACCCTGGATGCACTCCAGAATAACGGCTGCAACGCCACCTTTTGATAGCTCACGCACCCACGGCTCCAGATCATTCAACGGCAGGAAGCGCACATGGTGGTTATCGTTGATGGGGGCCACGATCTTTGGATTGTTTGTCACCTCCACAGCTAGTGAGGTACGTCCGTGGAAGGCTTTCTCACAACTTAGTACACGGGTGTTTCCTGTCTTGAAAGATGCCAACTTTAGGGCGTTTTCATTGGCTTCAGCACCTGAGTTAATCAGGAACAACTGATAGTCGTCATAACCACAGATCTTTCCTAGACGTTCTGCGAGTTGCACCTGCAACTTATTAATCACCGAATTGGAATAGAACCCAATCTTACTGAGCTGTTCGGTCACCTTCTCTATATAATGTGGATGAGAGTGTCCGATGCTGATCACAGCATGGCCACCATAGAGGTCAAGATATTCCTGGCCTTTCTCGTCCCATACCTTGCAGCCCTTACCCTTTACGATGTTCACGTCGAAGAGCGGATATACATCGAATAGTTTCATATCGTCAAGTCATTATAATTCGTGTGCAAAGATACTGCAAAATTCCGATAAACTGTCACTTTCGCACGTCTTTTTATTAATTTGCAAATCTTTTCCTTCTGTTGCCAAGTCTTTAGAATGCTGAGGCTTTCAGGCGAAGACCTGCGGTTTCGTTGATACCGAACATAATGTTCATGTTCTGCATGGCCTGGCCGACAGCGCCTTTTAACAGGTTGTCGATGCATGAGGTGACAAGCAGCTTGTTGTCGTATTTTTCAACATGTACCAGCGCCTTGTTGGTGTTTACCACCTGTTTCAGGTCGATGGCCTTTTCGCTATAGTGGGTGAAGGCCGCATCACGATAGAAGTCCTTGTACGCTTCGATCACATCTTCCACTGGGGCTGGCGTTTTGACTACCGCTGTACAGAAAATACCGCGGGCAAAGTCGCCACGATAAGGGATGAAGTCGATATCGGCATCGAGGTAGCCTTGTACTTGTTTCAGACTTTGACGGATCTCCGCGATATGCTGATGCGTGAAGGGCTTGTAGATGCTCAGATTGTTATTACGCCAAGAGAAATGCGTGGTGGCACCAGGTTTCTGTCCGGCACCTGTAGAACCGGTGATAGCATTAACGGCCACGTCCTCCTTGAGCAGGTTCAGGTGGGCTGCAGGTAGCAAGGCAACCTGAATGCATGTCGCAAAACAGCCAGGGTTAGCGACATGCTGGGCCTGGGCAATCTCGGCCTTGTTGATTTCAGGCAGGCCATAGACATAGTCGTGGCTGCCTTGGATACGGAAGTCCTGGGCCAAATCGATGATCTTCACATGGTTGGGGATAGTGTGCTCCTTCAAAAAGGCCTCACTCTTACCATGGCCGAAACAGAAGAATACAACGTCGATATCCTCGAAGGGCATCTGATCGGTGAACTTCAAGTCTGTCTCGCCGATGAGTCCTTCGTGCACATCGCTAACGAGATTGCCAGCATTGCTCTCGGAGTTGGCAAAGATTATTTCAGCCTCTGGATGGTTCAGCAGCAGACGAATAAGTTCTCCGCCTGTGTACCCTGCCGCACCTAATATTCCTACCTTAATCATCTCTTTTCGTCTTTGTGAATGCCATAGTAAACACGTAGCGGTGTGGAACTGACTTTGATAAAACCCTTGGCTTCGTCAGCAGTCCAACCTGTCTGCGTCTCTCCATATTCGCCTAACTTGCTCTTGGTCAGATCGTTGTCGGAATCGACACCTACCGTCTCGAAGCCGTATGGACGCAACTTTAGGATGGCTGTACCTGTCACATTGCGCTGGCTGGAGGTCAGCATGGCCTCGATATCAGGCATGACGGGCTCCAGATATTGGCTCTCGTGGAGGAACATGCCGTACCAGTTGGCTACCTGGTCCTTCCAATATTGCTGCCACTTTGATAGTGTGGACTTCTCCAACAGGCGATGAGCCTCGATGATGAGTTTGGGCGCAGCAGCCTCAAAGCCTACGCGACCCTTGATGCCGATAATGGTATCGCCCACATTGGCGTCACGACCAATTGCATACGAAGCGCCGATTTCCTCGATTTTCTGGATGGCCTTGATCCTGTCGTCGAACGGCTCGCCATTGACAGCCACGATCTCGCCTTTCTCGAAAGTAATCTTTAGTGTGGCCTCCGGCTCCTTCGCAGTGACATGCTTCAGATAGGCCTCCTCGGGTAGCCCCTGTGTGGCATCAAGCAGTTCGCCGCCGCAGATGCTGGTGCCCCAGATACCGACATTATAGCTGTATTTCAGTTTCGTGAAGTCGGCGAAGAATCCATGTTCGTTCAGGTAATCCACCTCCTCCTTACGCGTGAGCTTCTTATCACGTGTCAGAGTGATAATTTCCACACCTGGCGCCATCACAAGGAAAGTCATGTCGAAGCGGATCTGGTCATTGCCAGCTCCTGTGCTTCCGTGTGCGATAGCATCTGCACCGATTTCCTTGGCATAGCGGGCTATGGCAATGGCCTGGAAGATACGTTCGCTGGAGACTGAGATGGGGTAACAATTATTACGCAGCACATTGCCGAAAATCATATATTTCAGTGATTTGGCATAATATTCTTGTGTTACGTCGAGGGTTACATACTGAACGGCTCCCAGTTTATATGCGTTCTCTTCGTTGGTTTTCAACTGTTCTGCGCTGAATCCACCCGTGTTGGCGCAGGCTGCGTAAACATCCCAGCCGTCCTGGGCTAACTTCATGACTGTGTAGGAGGTGTCGAGGCCTCCGGAAAATGCGACTACTACTTTCTTGTTTGCCATATTTTTGTTATTATTATTGTTCTTCTAATTCTTGCAGATGACGAATGCGTGAGAGTGCTTCATCGGGAATCTTAGCAGGCAGATGTTCTGTCGGATCGTAGAGCATCGCTGTGCAGATGCAGTATTTGCGACCTGTACGATGTAGCACGTCGACATTGACGCAGCCCTCGCAGCCTTTCCAGAAGGCTTCGTCTTCTGTCAGGTCAGCAAAAGTAACGGGCTGATAGCCTAAGGCTGTGTTCATCGCCATGACAGCAGCGCCACTTGTCAAAGAGAAAATCTTGGCATGAGGCCAACGGGTTCGGGCTAAGGTGAATGTCATATCCTTGATGCGCTTTGCGACATGGTGCCCACGGAAGTCTGGGTGTACAATCAGACCAGAGGTTGTCACATATTGCTGGTTTTCCCAGGTTTCGATATAACTGAATCCTGCGAACCGGCCGTCTTTCGTCAAGGCGATGACCGCCTTTGCCTCTAACATTTTTTTCGCCAGATATTCATGTGTGCGTTTTGCGATGCCGGTGCCTCGAACTTTTGCAGCGTCAGCAATTGTTTCTAAGATGGTGTCGACGTACTTCTCGTGCTCCGGCCCAGCAATTAATACTTCAATTTCTTGTTCCATGGAATTTATCGTATAAGTCGATTATTGCGTAAGAGTGAATTATCTCATGTTGGGGATGATGTCATGCAGGGCTTCAATCACTTCCTTGTGCCTGATGCCTTCTTTGATAACGATGAAGATTGTGTCATCGCCAGCAATGGTACCAATGATTTCGGGAATGTCGCTGCTATCAATGTTCCATGCGATAGCACTGGCATAGCCAGGACGTGTTTTGATGACACCCATGTTGCCAGAAAAGTTGATGCTGACAAACCCTGGCACCTGCATCATCTCTTTAATGTTGCTTGGTGTGGATATGCGTTTGTACATCGTGTCATTGGGCAAAACATAGATGTAACTGCCGCCCATTGTGGCAGCCTTGGCCACCTTTAATTGCTTGAGATCGCGGCTGAGTGTAGCTTGCGTGAGTTTGAAACCTTCTTTCTGAAGCGCATTGAGCAGCTCATCCTGACTGCCAAGTTGTTGACTTGAAATGATAAGTCGGAGCGCCTCTAAACGGTTGTTCTTTTCCTTCATCTTGGTATATTTATTCAAAAATCGGATGCAAAAGTACAACTATTTTTGCATCCGACCAAATATTTCTGCATATTTTTGCAGAACTTCCTGAATGTTTTTGTTTTACTATCTCTTCATATCGAAGCCAATACGTACGCCATCGTATTGTTTGCTGAGATTACCAATGGTCTGAAGGTTGGCATTGCCGCTAAGAGCTGACATCGTTTGAAGCACGGTCAGCAGTTTCTTGGCTTCAAACAGAATGGAGATGCCATTGATTTCCCGTTTGGTGTAGCAGTTGATAGATAGCAACAGGCCTTTTAACTTGATTTGCTGCGATGCTTCGTCGAAGGTGTAAGTACCACTGAAGTTTGTGCCAGCAATCTTCGATGAGAAGGTCCCGTCCTGATTGAAGGTGATTTGAGTGTTGCTGGCAGAAATGCCGACCTGCTGATAGTAAGGCTTTACTTTTTCCTCAATTTGAGCAGCAGCGACCTCGCCACCGGCCTTAGCTAGAAGATTCTCACTGGTAAATGCACAGCCAGGACCATTGTAGGTCCAAGAGCCGATAAGGTTCTGGGCTGATACCTTGTCAAGACCAATAACGCTGGTAATGGCGTTTATAACACTTCCGTTCTGGATGGCACTGAGTACCTGGTTCATATTTCCACAACTGGTCATCAGCGTGCAAGCAACCGCTACAAATAAAAATTGTATTTTCCTCATGTCTTTATTTAATGATTGTTATTTTTGACCTCAAATCGTTGCAAAGTTACGAACTTTTCCCCCAATTACAACCGTTTTATCAGAAATTAACAAAGAAATGCCCCTTAGCCTCTTTAATATCAGGTTTGGTTATTTCGTCATTTTCATGACATCGTCTAAGGTAAAGTTGCCTGAGAAGATCATCACTGTTGCGCTGTCATCTTCGTCCATTAACATGACAACTACGGACTGTTGCTTGCCTACGCAGTGGTAGATATCCACCTTGTCGCCATCTTCTCTGATCTGCATCAGCACTTCATACTTGTCATGCGCAAGAATGTCCTTCACGTCATTCCTCAGTTTGGCACGTGCCGTCTTTTCTTCTGAGCTGATAATCTGTATGCCTGTCAGTTTGCTGGCCAGGCTTTTCGTATCCACACCAGGCACCGAAGGCATAGATGCTTTGCTGGCCATCCCTAACATATATTTGGAAATGTACACGTACGACACGTTCTTCATGTCAGCATATTTTTCGAATGCCTTAACCTGGGCGTTGACGGTGAGACTTGCCATTGCCACCATGATGCAAAGCAGTGTTCTTATCATTTTCTGTTTCATGTTATTTCAATACTTTTAGTTGTTTGTTTAATGTGTTCTCGGCCTTGTCGCTCAGGGCTTTTGCCTTTTCCAGATGCCCCATGCCCTTGTTCAGGTTGGCTGCCAGAAGGTTCAAGGCGCGTTCTGCCTCCTGTTGTGCCAGCACAGGGTCCTGATAGGTGTCCTGTTCAGCAAGATTCACAGGCTCGTCCAGTCGCAGATAGTGATATCCCACACCAATGACGAGGGCGACGCTGGCGGCAACAGCTGTATAGCGCACGACGCTGGGCAGCAGGCGACGGCGCTGGGCCCTTTGTTTCCTCTCCTCTTGCTCCCACTCGTCAATCTTGGCCGACAGTCGTTCTTCCAGACCTTCAGGGATGGGGATTTGTTCTAACGCTTTATCATTCAGTTCGTCCATGTCTTGGTGATATTTTGGAATTGTTGTTTAAGTTTCTTTTTCGCTCGCATCACGATGATGCGGATATTGCCTTGCGAGAGTCCTGTGTCGCTTTCTATCTCTTCGTAGGAGCGGTCTTCCATCAGGTGCATCTGGATAATCTTCGCGTCTCGTTCTGACAGTTGCCGGATGAGTCCTTCCACCTGTTGGACCTCGTCTCGAGAGCCTATCTGTTCGTCGAGGCTCCGTTCGTCAGGAGGCGACGCATGGGCTTCTATATCCTCGGAGGCGTCAATGTGTTTATGGCGCCGTTGGTCGACGAACAGGTTTTTCATTATGGTCACAAGATAAGCCTGCATGTCTGCCTCCTCTTTCAGGTCGTCGCGCTTCTGCCACAGTTTCAGATACATGTCCTGAAGCAGGTCTTCGGCATCCAGCGCATTGCCTGTCAGATAATAAGCAACTCTGTAGAGCAGCTTATAGTGAGGCATGAACCGTTGCTTGAACTCCCTCGCGTCCATTCAGTTATTTTTTCGGCTCGTCCGTATATTCAATAACCACCTTCCTGTCGGTGTTGGGGTATTTCTCTTTCACGGCAGCACCAACTACCCACGATTCATGATTAAAGTGGAAATTGTTTTTCTCCATATATTCTTTAGCCTCTTCAAAAGATCGGAGCTCTGGAACCTCCTTACCGTCGATGACAAACAGCACATTGCCGTCTTTCGCATCCTTTACGACATCTTTCATGTCCGTCACCTCGATACCGTTCTCAAAATTGACCTTGTAGCCTTCGAAGAAAGCCTTCATCAAGTGTTCTTTCTTAAGCTTACAGTCCATATAGGCTAACGCCACCTTTCCCCAAATGTCCCAGCGGACAACTAAGCCGTCGATGATGTCTTCTTTCACCTTTCCATAAAAACGGAGTTGGAAATCAGGGTTGAACATCGAGTTAATCATGCTCTGAGCGAGGCTTTTGCCCTCCTCAGGTTCTGTATTGTCGTTCTGCGTAAAGAGCATCTCGTAGCCCTCCAGCGCCTGAATGTCCTTTTCCAGTTGTGCTTTCTGGGCTTCATCCAATTTCAGTTGCACTTGCTCCGACTTCTTGAAATGCTTCAGAATAAAGTCGTAGTCTTCTGCGCTCAGGCCACTTTCCCCTTTTGCTTCGCTTTCCAACAGACCCAGACGGCTTTCTTCCGTGTTATCTGTATATTCAGCATTAGGGAACGTTTTGTATTTCTCCATCAGTTTCTCTGCGGTCTGACTATAGGCACTGCCCACTGAGAGCAGTACGATAAATGATAAGATAATCTTTTTCATATTTGTATGGGGTTTAGTTCTCTTTACTCATTTGCTCCATCAGTTGGGCCATGTCGAGTTTGCCGTCGATGACCACCAGCGAAGCCTCGCCATCCTCTTCAGCAAAGATAATGACGGTGGTGTGCTTGCCCTTTTGGTTCTGATAAATTTTCACCTTTTCGCCATCCTCGTCTGTTGCATTGATGAGCGGTTCCCAGCCGTTACCGTCCAGAATGCTCCGCACATGCTGGCTCAGTTGATCTACAGTCTTTTTCTCTTCACTGGTATAAACATCAATTGCGTCTATCTTTTTGAGAATGTTGCCTGACTTGTCGCCGATGTTGATATTATCACCAAAGTTGACGCTTTCCCCATTCTTTGCAGCGAGACTCAGCAGGAACTTGCCAATGTGGACATGCTCCACACCATCAATCTTAGCCAACTTCTTGAAATCTTTGTTTGATGCATTCGCACCAGTTGAAGTGAGCAGGATAGTAGCACAGAGTGCCACCTTTATTAATAATGTATGCTTCATAACAATTTTAGTTTTACATTTGATATTTTAATCTGAAGATGCATCCTTCTATTTGAACTAACGAGATTATTGCACCTTTTGTTACAAAGACAATGCTTTTTCTGCGATACGATGGAATTTTTGTTACGAAGCCTCGTAACACTTTTTAGAAGGGGATGGAAAAAGTGTTGGAAGGCCTCGTAAAAAGTGGGCCACTGCTATCGTTTGCGGTAGACGTACTTCTTGAAATCGAAGTAGTTGGCAGGGTTGCGCGCCTTTCCGTTCACGCGAATCTCAAAATGCAGATGGGGTGTTGTGGCTCTGCCTGTCTGTCCTACAAGCGCTATCACCTGCCCCGCTTTTACATGCTGCCCTTCCTTGACCAGATTCTCGGAATTGTGTGAGTAACAGGTCTCCAGTCCGTTGGCATGCCTGATGCGTATCAGGTTGCCGTAGCCGTAATAAGGTTTCGAGAACACTACTTCGCCGTCGAAGGCGGCATAGATGGAGTCCCTGTCCTTTGTCTTGATATCCACGCCAGAATGACGCCGTTTACCGCGCTTTCCGTAAGGGCTGATGACTTTTGCCCCAGGCAACGGGAAACACCACTGTTTAGAAGATGCCTTCTTGCTGCTGTTTAATGCTTTTGTCCATTCCGCTTTTGACGGTAGAACCTGCCATCCATTTTCCCCAGGAATGCCTTTGGCCTGTCCCGTCAGCACGACGAGGGCAAGTAGGGTGGTGATGACGCTTCTCTTCATATGACTTGCTTTTAAAATGAGCTGCAAAGGTACTAATTTTTATATACAAATCCCTCTTTTTTCCTCACTTTTTCTTACGTTTGTACATAAAACTGTCAATATTCTATATAATATAATAATGTATAGGCAGTTTTTGGCTTGACTTTTATCAAGAAGTGGAAAAAGTACACCTGAAAACTGAAAATTTTCCCGGAAAAGTTTTGTTGGTTCGGAAAAAAGCAGTACCTTTGCACCCGCTTTCGCCCAAAAAATGAGCGCTGAGCATGAAGAAAGAGTTCTTTGAAAGATTTACATAGACAGAAGTAGTACAAGAAGCGAGTGCTTGTATATTATAATAATGTATGAGTGCTTGGGTATAAGAAACGAACCGTTTGATTCTTGAAATACTGGATAGTCGTTCTGTGACAGAGATTATATTCCTTTATTGGAATTAGGATACATTTTACAATGAAGAGTTTGATCCTGGCTCAGGATGAACGCTAGCTACAGGCTTAACACATGCAAGTCGAGGGGCAGCATGAAGTTTGCTTGCAAACTTT